>CAZKXW010000036.1:0-39529 GCA_964556745.1 uncultured Anaerolineaceae bacterium | reverse complement strand
GACATCATAGTGGCTACGAATGACCAATTTATGATCCATCTTAAACTCTTGAGAACCAAAGATCGATTTTGATGCAATCGCCCTGGGCAGGCGGATAGGCAGAAGCCTGTCCCTACGGGAGAAGCAAAAGGCGAAATGGAATCCTTGACAGGCTGGCGAGATCGGGTTACGCTATGCGCCGTTCGACAAGGAGCCAGATTTTCGTGTTCACGCAGGTGATTGTGCCGCTGGGCGGCACCGGTACTATGGGCATGGGTACTATGACCCACCGAAAGGTGCGGGGGAGTTTCCGTTTGCCCTAGGCCGGCAGGACGCGAAGGTAGAAACCAAAGCGTGTGGGAACCCCCCACACGCTTTTTTTGTTGTGTCGCCCGGTCGGACAGGACAGAGGTTCAGCAGGTTGTCATGCGCTTTGGCGCAGGGTTTCACGGTGATCCTCACCCCCCGGCCCCCTCTCCGCTTCGCAGAGAGGGGGAGTCAAGGCGGCGGCAGGGGGAAGGCCAGCGCGAAAAGGACATGACCGCATCAAGGTACGCTCAAGGCAGCGGAGGAAATCAGATGAGCACGGTGACGATGAAGTTCGGAGGCACATCGGTCGGCAGCCCGGAAGCGATCCGCAACCTGGTGGAGATTGTGCGGGAGGCACGGGCGGCGGGGGATCGGGTGCTGGTGGTGGTGTCGGCGATGTCCGGGGTGACGGACATGCTGCTGGCCTCGGTGAAGATGGCGGCGCACGGGAACAAGTGGGGGTATCTTTCGACGGCGGAGAAACTGCGCGACCGGCACGAGGACGCGCTCAACCAACTGCTGCCGGCCAACACGATCCGCGAACGGGCGATCAACCAGATCAACGCGCTGCTGGAGGAATACACGGAAATCTGCAATGCGGTGAGCATCCTGGGGGAAGATACAGCGCGGATCTCGGATGCCATCGTCAGCTACGGCGAGCGGATGAGCGCCCGGCTGGTGGCGGCGGCGTTGAATCAGGCGGGGGTCGAGTCGGGGGCGTTCGACGCGGGGGACTTCCTGATTACCAACGACCGCTTCCAGAGCGCGGTTCCGATTTGGGAGGAGACGCAGGCGCGGGTGGACAGCAAGCTGATGCCGATTGTGGCGAAGGGGATCACGCCGGTGCTGACGGGGTTCATCGGGGCGACGCTGAACGGGGCGATCACGACGCTGGGGCGCGGCGGCAGCGATTACAGCGGCTCGATCTTCGCGGCGGCGACGCAGAGCGACGAACTGATCATCTGGACGGATGTGGACGGGGTGATGACGACGGATCCACGGGTGGATAAACGCGCCCGCGTGCTGCCATATGTGTCGTACCAGGAAGTGGGGGAACTGGCATTTTATGGGGCGAAGGTGCTGCATCCGAAGACGGTGCAGCCGGTGCTGGACAAGGGCATCCCGATCCGGGTGCGGAACACGTTCAATCCGACGCATCCGGGGACACTGATCGGGGAAGTGGGCGAACCGAGCCACACGGTCATCAAGGCAGTGACGGCCATCCGGCACGTCAGTCTGCTGACGGTCAGCGGCAAAGGGATGATCGGCGTGCCGGGGATCGCGGGGCGGACGTTCCTGGCGGCGGCGAATGCGGGGGCGAACATCCTGATGATCTCGCAGTCGTCCTCAGAACAGAGCTTCTGCTTCCTGGTGACGGATCTGACGGCGAAGGATGTAAAGGGATCGATTGAGCAGCAGTTGGCAGCGGAGATTGCCAACCGGGACATCGAGCGGGTGGACATCCGCGACGACGTGGTGATCATCACGGCGGTGGGCGCGGGGATGAGCGGGACGCCAGGCGTGGCCGGACGGATCTTTACGACGATGGGAGACAACGGGATCAATGTGATCGCCATCGCGCAGGGGTCCTCGGAGTGCAGCATCTCGTTCGTGGTGGCGGAGGCGAATCTGAAGCCGGCGGTGATCGCGCTTCACGATCTGGCGCTGGATGGGCGCGCGGAACGGGTGCATTGAGGAAGACGAAGAATTGAACCGCAGAGACGCAGAGGATGCAGAGAAATTCGGAGCGGCAGGAAAAAACAAAACGAACCGCCAAGGCGCCAAGAACGCCAAGATCATACGGAGCAGGTGGAGAAACTAAAGAACAGACGCAAAGATCAGGGGAAGAGGGAGTGGAGGGCGGTCATGAGGCGGTCGAGGTCGGCGGCGGTGTTATAGGCCTGGAAAGAGAGGCGAATGTAGGGCCGGTTGTTCCAGGTGACGATGGGGGCTTCGACGCGGAATTCGTCGTAGAGACGGGTTTTCAGGACAGTGGGATCGCAGGCGGGGAGCGGGAGGGTGATCATCTGGGCGAACCAGAGGTGCGAATCCGGCGAGAGGGGTTCGAGGCCGCTCCAGGCGGTCAGGACGGCGCGGGCCTCCCGCGCGAGGGCATGGCCGCGCTGACGGACGGTGGGCCAGTCGTGTTCGGCCTGGAAGTCGATAGCGGCGGGCACGGCGAGATAGGCGGCCAGGTCGCGCGTGCCCTGCCATTGGTTCTGCTGGGCGAAGGACGCGCCTTGGACCCAGCCCCAACTGATGACCAGCGGCTCAAGCCAGGCGTGATGCTCCGGGCGGGCGTAGAGAAAAGCCGAACCACGCGGGGCGCACAGCCATTTGTGGCAGTTGCCGGTGTAGATGTCGGCGTCGAGGGCGGTCAAATCCAGGGGGAGGTGGCCGGGAACGTGGGCGCCATCGATGATGGTGAGGATGCCGGCGGCGCGGGCGCGACGGCAGATTTCGCCGACGGGGAAGATCAGCGCGGTCGGCGAGGTCATGTGGCTGAGGAAGATCACACGGGTGGCGGGGGTTACGGCGCTCCAGAAGGAGTCGGCCAGGGCCTGCGGGGTGGTGACGGGCACGGGGATGGAATGGCGGATGTAACGGGCGCCGGTCCTGCCGCAGATGAAGTTCCAGGTGTAATCCATCGCGCCGTATTCGTGGTCGGTGGTCAGGATTTGATCACCGGGCTGGAGACGGACGGCGCGGGCGACCTGATTGATGCCAACGGTGGCGTTGGGCACGAAGATCAGGCGATCAGGCGGGGTGTTGAAGCAGGCGGCCAACCGGGCGCGGGCATCATCCAGGAGGGGATCGGCGCGGTGCTGGAAAAACTCGACAGGCTGGCGTTCGAGTTCACGCTGCCAGCGCTGGTAGGTCTCGAAGACGGGGATGGGGCAGGCTCCGAACGATCCATGGTTGAGGAAGGTGACGGTAGGATCGAGCAGGAACAGGTCTTTGAGGGAACTCACCCGGTTTTCTCCATGACGAGCAGATGTGACAGGCCAAAGGCATCCAGAGGCGTTCCTTCGAGGCGATAGAGGGCATCGCGCAGGAGGCGTCCGGGCGGGCCCAGGCGGGCAATGATATTGTCGTAGCCGCCGTAGACGCGGCTGTGATGGACGAGGCGGGCGGGCAGCCCGGCGAAGAGGTCACGCAGGCCGCGGCTGGTATAAGCGCGGACGTGGGGGGCGAGGCGGTTCCGCAGCGAGTCGGGCAGGTAATTGATGAGCGGGGTGTTGCCAAAGTGATAGGCTCCGCGCCAGTAGTGGCCGTGGGTCTCGAAGGGATAGCCGCGATTGGGGGCGAAGATCACCACGCGGCCGCCGGGTTTGAGAACGCGCACCATCTCACGCACAGCAAGGCGGTCGTCCTGGACGTGTTCCAGCACTTCGTGGGAGAGAATGGTATCGAAAGCAGCGGATGGGTAGGGCAGATGCTCGGCGGCGGCGATGACAGCGTGGGGAGTGTCGTGCTGGGCCTGGCGCACGCGGTCGGCTTCGATGTCGAAGGCTTCGACGTGAGGGGTATAGCGATGGCGAATCTGGGCGGCATAAGTGCCGATGCCGCAGCCATCGATGAGGACGCGGGCATCGTGCAGGCGGCTCCAGCGGGCGATCATGTTGAGGCGGCGTTCCTGGCCGGCTCGCCAGACGAGGCTGGGCATGCCGCGCTGGGCGGCGAGAATCGATTCAGTCATGAAGGAAAATCCAATACGATTCCACCACAGAGAGACGGAGGACGCAGAGAAAATTCGGAGAGAGCTGGGAGTTTTCAGCGCAGAAACCCAGCCCACCGGTGTCTGGCATTTGAGGGGTAAGAGCAGCGTGTTTCAAGGGGCGGCACTCAGTGATCGGGCGACTGGCGCAGGCGCTCCACCGCGGCCGCTTCGAGTTTGGTAGTCTTGCCGCTGGAAACGCGCACAGGAGTTTTGTCCCCAGCCGCGCGCTGGCCGTCTTTGACAGGTACAAGCAGCGTGATGGATGTACCTTTGCCGGGGGCGCTTTCGATGGTCAGGCGGCCATCGACCATCTCGGCGCGTTCGCGCAGATTAATCATGCCGAGGTGTCCGCCACGTTCAACCGAGCGGGCTTCGGCAGCTCTGGCATCGAAGCCGACACCGTTATCGCTGATGTTGACCCAGATCATATCGTCCTGCTTATTAACCGAAATCGAGATCAACTCGGCCTGGGCGTGTTTGCGGGCATTGCCGACGGCTTCTTCGATGATCTGGAAGATGACGCCCTGCTGACCAGTATCGAGGGCGCGTTCGGCATCGGGGTTGACGCGGACGGAGAGCGCCTGGTTATAGGTTTCCTTCATCTTGTCGCGAAGCTGGCCGAGGGCAGCTTTCAAGCCCTGGTTTTCCAGCACCAGCGGGCGCTGGGTAAAGAGCATATGGCGGATTTCTTTGGTGGTCTTGCGGGCCAGCTCCTCGATCTTTTTGAGTTCACCGGGGACTTCCTGCGGCGAGCGTTCGAGGAGCTTCTGGATAATACCCATCCGCATGGCGATAGCGGCGATATCCTGGGTGGGGCCATCGTGCAGATCGCGGGCGAGTTTCTTACGGGCTTCCGCGTCGGCTTCCAGCAGGCGGTCGCGTTCCTGCATGAGGTTCTGATAGAGGTGGGCGTTCTGGAGGGCGATGGTGGCCTGCGTGCCAATCGAGGAGAGCAGTTCGGTATGCTCATCGGTGAAGGCATCGGGCTGGACACTGCCGAAGACCATGACGCCGAAGTTGTCATAGCCAGCGCGCAGCGGAATGCACATCACCGAGCGGACATTCTGGAAGGCGACGAAGTTACTCAGTTCGGGGTCTTTGCGGGCATGACCGGCGAAGATGGGGATGCACTGGCGCAAGGCTTCGCCAATCGCGCCGTTCACTCCAGGAGTCGAGCGGGCTTCATCGGTGCGGGTCAGGCCGCGGCTGACCTTGACAGCCAGTTGATTATCAGCGGCGCGGAAGAGGAGCACGGCGCTGACCAGACGCTCTTCGGCATCAGTGGCGCGGCTGCGAAGCCCCAGCCAACCGGCGTTCATGGCCGCTTCGAGGATGCGGTCGGTGTTGAGGGTCGTACCGAGGACGGCAGCCATCTCGTAGATGGCACGGGTACGGGCACTCATGTCGCGGAGCTGGCTCGACTTAGCGGCTTGTTCTTCGCGCAATTGAGTTTCCTGGACTGAAAACTGGCGCTGGTAGAGGTAGGCCCAGACATGCGCGGTCAGGCTGATGACGATCAGCCCGGCGATAGGCAACCAATCGACGCCTACGGCGCTGCCCTGCTGGCGCAGGACTTCACTGCCGGTGATCCAGACAGCGGTGACGATACCGATCACCTGGACAATGCCCCAGGGCGTTCCCAGGCAGAAGGCGCTGGAGACAATCAGGATCGCGCCGCCAGCGACCATGAGAAGCGGATCGGCGCGGGTGGTCGAAACCAGCAGCATCATGATGATCCAGTCACCGATGATGAGGGCAGGTTCAAAGGCACGGCGCAGCGCTGGAAAGAGGGTGGGCACGACCAGTACGATGGTACTAAAAACGCCAATGATGAGCAGCACGAGGATGTCGTTCTGCGGGTAGACGACGGTAGGAGCGGCAGATGAACCGAAGAGAACCAACGCGGCGAATACCAGAAAGCCGCAGCGTAAGCCAATCACGGCCCAATCGCGCCAGGAGGTCGTTTTGTACTGAAACTCCATATCAGGCTACGCTCGATGGATGACTTGACGTCTTTACACAAGATTGTAACAGTACCACGGGCTGAATGTTTGTCAAGATTTCTAGGTTGAACACTTTTGTATGGCCTTAGCGAGTTCTTAGCTGAGATTGAAGTGCCGATCAGGGGATATGGGTAGTCTGTTCCGTGCTGCTGAGTGGAGGAAAGCCACAATGGGGATCGACCTGTACTGGGACGATGACGCACAGACGGTGCTCCTGCTGGAAATCAATGGACCGTGGAACTGGGAGGAACTGCGCCGGACGCTGACGACGGTTCAAAAGCTGACCGCCGGGGCTGACCCCGAAGTTGGGGCGCTAATCGATGTCCGCAAGGGATTATTCCTGAGCGCCGGAGCGCTGTTCAGCGCGGACGGGCTGGCGAATGCCCGGTCGCTGCTGACGCTGGGGACAAACGAGCCAGGGCCGGTGATCGTGGTGGGAACAAGTGCGCTGGTGCGGTCGGTTTACGAGGCGTTCGCCAGGCTAGACGGCAAGATGCGGAGCCGAGTACGCTTCGCCGAGACGATGGTCGAGGCGCGGCGGGAGATGGCCGCATGGCGGACGGAGCGGCGGGAATAATCCGGGCCACATCCCCGAGACGAAAATCCAATACGACCACAGAGGACACAGAGGCCATACGGAGAGGGGAACTCCAAGAACCAAGCAGCCTGAGCCACTCTAGCGAATGATCCGGGCCAGGACAAGGACAAAGCTGCCCTGGGTGTTGGGGTTGCCGTCGGTTCCGGTGAAGCGGGCAGCGCGGACGTAGTAAATACTGGTCGCAGGGAGAACGTAGCGGGCAATACGCGCGTTCTGGCCGCCACCACTGTCATCGTCCTGAGCCAGCACGCGGCCATCCGCACTGAGGACGCTGACGACCGGATCAAGATCACCGTCACCACGATTGAGCGAGACAGTCACCGCCTCGCCTGCCTGCCCCCAGAAGGCGAAGCGCAGTTCGGGGACGAGGTCATCGATACGACCAGTAATGGTTGTGCCGAAACTGATGCGCTGGATTTCAGGCGGGACGCCATCGAAGGCGTTGCCGAGCGACTGGAATTCGAGGCGGTAGCGCCCGACGGTGGTCCCGTTTTCGCGGTCGAGGCGGGTGGCGAGGACGTAGTAGCGGCCATCTTCAGGGACGCGGAAACTCTGAATCTGGGCGTTCTGCCCGCCGCCGCCATCATCGTCGGAGACCAGTTCTTGCAGGTTGGAATCGGTGATGACGAGGAAGGCATCCAGCGAACCGCTCAAGCGGTTCATGCGGACGGTCAGCAGATCATCCCGGCGGGCATCAAAGGCGTAGTAGCGGGTAAAGCTGTCATTGGTGATCTCGTCGTCGAGGGTCTGGTTGATCGACAAGGCGATGGCCGTCTGGGCAGCATTGCCCAAGCCGCTGTTGGAGGCTTCATCCAGGGTGAGAATGAAGCGTCCGGTCGAAGTTCCGGCAGCCTGGCCATAACGGGTGGCGATGATGATGTACGTTCCGGCTTCCTCGATGACCAGACCACGAATCTCGGCATCAAGCGAACCGGAACCGACCATGTCGTCGTTATCGGCGATGACGAACGCCTGGCTGTTGACAACCTGTAAGTAGGGGTCGAGATCGCCAGAGGCGCGGCGCATGATGATGTCGAGGATGTCGCCCTTCTGGGCGCGGAAGCTGTAATACAACTGCGGCGTCATAGCGCTAATGTTGTTGATGACCGAGTCGCCGTAGCGCAGGGCGCTGCCCGATTCGGAACTGACGCCGATGCGCTCGACGTTCATCTCGAAGACACCGACGGTGCTCCCCAGGCCGTAGCCGAAGCGTCCAACGATGATGTAGTAGCGGGCGCTGCGCGGGAGGGTCAGAGCGTCGATGGTGATGTCGCGGCGGCCGGCGCTATCGTCGCGGCTGGCGAGGAGCGTACCATTGGCATCGACGACGGTCAGGAGGGGGTCGAGGTCGCCGCGGGTGACGGTGACGCGCAAGGAGATGACTTCGCCGCGCAGCCCCTCGAAGAAGTAAGTCTGGAGGGGGGCGGCGTTGGTGATCTCCCCGGTGATGGTTGCGGCGAAATCCAGCGGGGTTTCGCCGGGGTCCTGCTGGGCGGCCAGCGGCGCGGCGCAGAGGATGAGGGCCAGGCAGAACAATCCCAATCGCAAGAGCAGGGCAGTTCGTGTCACAGCAGAGGACTCGTTGGACAACGGTTACATCTGCCTATTTTAGTCCAATCTGCGGCGCGGAGGCAGGCTTAACGATGCTCGCGGAGATAGAGGAACCAGTAGACGCCGCCGACCATGACCACCCCGCCGATGATGTTGCCGATGGTCACCGGGATGAGATTGCTCAGGAAGCCGCTGAGAGTCAGGTGAGCCAGGTTGACAGCAGAGGCAGCAGCGAAGGCTGGGTCGAACTGGTTGATGAGCAGCCCCATGGGGATGAAGTACATGTTGGCGATGGAGTGTTCAAAACCGGCGGCGGCGAAGGCCGTGATGGGGAAGAGGATCGCCAGAATTTTGTCGGTCGTGGTGTGGGCACCGAGCGTCAGCCAGACGGCGATGCAGACCAGCGCATTGCAGAGAATGCCGAGCGCCACGTTCTGGACGAATCCGTACTCGACCTTATGGGCCGCGATGTTGAGCATGGCCTGGCCGACTGCGCCGTCACCGAAGCGGTACTCGCCAGAGATGAAGATCAGCCCGACTGTCACCAGCGATCCGACCAGATTGCCCGCGTAAACAATGATCCAGTTCCGCAGCAGCCCGCGGGTGGTGACTTTGCGGCTGGCCCAGGCCATCGTAATCAACATGTTGCCGGTGAAAAGTTCGGCCCCAGCCAGCACGATGAGGATCAACCCCAGACAGAAGGCTAATCCATAGATCACTCGGATCACGCCATACGGCAAGATTCCCCCGGCTCCGGCAGTGACAAGTGTAGAGAAAAGCGCCCCGACTGCAACAAATCCACCGGCCAGCACCGCCAGCGTGAAGGTGTTGATAACGCTCATGCCGGCCTTCTTGACCCCGACGGTGGAGGCGCGTTCGGCAATCTCGGAGGGCAGCAGGGCATCAAGGCGAACCGGGGCGTCGTTCATGGTGAATAACTTCCTAGCATATGCGTGTGTAAACCTGTGGCAGACGTTCACGAACCGCGCGAGCGGCTGAAATGAACGCCGTTCCCATTCTATGCCACCTGCGCGCCCCGCCTCCAATGAAAGGTGTCACCCTCTGCGGCGCAGTCCCTCCGGTTTTCGGATGGGCGAGGCTGGTTCGCGGTGGAATTGAAAGCCTGCCCTACGGTGGTTATGATCGTTCGCGGATGGTCATCCACGTCCACAGCGCAAAATATCCTTCGCTTATTGAGGAGCATCCGCTATGAAATACCGTCGGTTAGGCCATTCGGGGTTGATCGTCAGCGCCTTATCGCTGGGTACGATGCAGTTCGGGCAGGCGATGAACCTGGGCCGGCTCGACCAGCAGGCCACCAATGAGATGATCAAGTTCGCGCTGGATCGGGGCATCAATTTCATCGATACCGCCGATGTCTACAGCCGGGGTGAGAGCGAAACGCTGGTCGGGGAGGCGATTAAGGGCATCCGGCAGGAGCTGGTGATCGCCACCAAAGTCCGTCTGCCGATGAGCGACACCAACTTCAACCGCAGCGGCGCGACGCGGGTCAATATTCTGCGCGGCGTCGAAAGCAGCCTGAAACGGCTCCAGACGGATTACATCGACCTGTACCAGATTCACGGTTGGGACAGCAATACCCCACTGGAGGAAACGCTCCGCACGCTGGACGACCTGGTGCGGCAGGGCAAGGTGCGTCACATTGGGCTGAGCAACTACTACGCCTGGCAAGCCGCCATCGCGCTGGGAATGCAGCAGCAGATGGGACTGGAGCCCTATATCACGGCGCAGATGTATTACGGGCTGGCCGGGCGCGACCTGGAGCATGACTGGCTCCCATTCGCGGAATACACGGGCATGGGCATCCTGGTGTGGAGTACGCTGGCGGGCGGGTTCCTGAGCGGCAAGTACGACCGGGGCAATCCGCTCCCGGCCAACACGCGCTTCGCCGAAGCCGGGCAGTTCGTCCCTTTCGATGTCGAGCGCGGCTACCGGATCATCGATGTCCTGAAAGCCGTCGCCGCGCGGCACAACGCCAGCCCAGCGCGGGTCGCCATCGCCTGGACGATGGCGCAGCCGGCGATCAGCAGCGTCATCATCGCTGCCCGCACCCTCCCCCATTTGGAGGACAACATCCTGGCTGCCGATCTCAGCCTGACGGAACAAGACTTCCAAGAACTTCATGCCGTCTCTGATCCGGGGACGCCCTATCCGAAGTGGATGGTGTTGCAGCTCGACCAGGCAGAAGACCCGCGCCCGAAGGTGCTGTATCCCGAACGCTACGAAAAAGGGGGCGTTTGGAAGGATTTGCGGGGCACACAGTTCAAGCCGGGATAAGGTTGTAGAGAAAGGGGCAGTCCTGACCGACTGCCCTGGCCGCCTAACTCATTAGCATAGAAAGAGACAGCCCGACGCGCTGGAGTAATGGACGGCGCTTCGGTGAGGATTCCGAAGAGGAGTCGAACTCAAACGGAACTGTTTCGATAGGGGATTGAGTAAGCCTGGGGATCCCATGCGCTCACACCTGATGATGGGATTGCAGGCTGCGGACTTTGAGCGCCTTCTGGCGCAGCGAGCGTATCCCCTGAACGGCAGCCATCGCGCCAGTCAGCGTGGTAATCATCGGCACACCGTAAGCCACGGCCGCCCCACGAATGCGGTAGCCATCGGCATGAGATTGGCTGCCGCGCGGGGTGTTGATGATGAGGTCAATCTCCCCAGCGCGAATAGCGTCGATGATGTTGGGCGAGCCTTCGCTGGCTTTGTTGATGGTCTCAACCATGATGCCCGCTTCGCGCAGGCTGTTGGCCGTGCCGATGGTGGCTTTGAGGGTGAAGCCCAGATTGAGCAGATCGTGGGCGATCTTGACGGTGGCGTTGACATCATAGGGGTTGACGCTGATGAAGACCGTCCCGGTCTGCGGCAGCGGGCTGTTGGCGGCCATCTGCGACTTGACGTAGGCATGGCCGAAGCTGGCGGCGTGGCCCATGACTTCGCCCGTCGAGCGCATCTCCGGCCCCAGCCGGGCATCCACACCGGGGAACTTCTGGAAGGGCAGGACTACCTCTTTGACGAAGTAGCCATCAACCTCCGGTTCTTCGGTGAAGCCAATGTCCTCCAGCGTGCGCCCGGCGGCGATCTCGGCGGCGTAACGGGCCAGCGGGCGGGCGGTCGCTTTGCTGACGAAGGGGACAGTGCGGCTGGCGCGGGGATTGACTTCCAGCACGTAGACGATCTCGTCGCGGATGGCGAACTGGATGTTGAAGCAGCCCTTGACCCCCAATGCCAGACCGATGCGCTGGGTGTACTCGCGGATGATTTCCAGGTGGTAGGGGGTGATCTTGTAGGGCGGCAGCACACAGGCCGAGTCGCCGCTGTGGATGCCGGCCTCCTCAATCTGCTCCATGATGCCGCCGATGACGACCTGCTGCCCATCACAGAGCGCATCCACATCCACCTCAAAGGCGTCATCGAGGAAGCGGTCGATCAGCACCGGGTGGCCTGACCACTCGATGTGGGTATCCAGCCAGTGGATGAGGGCATCGTCGTCAAAGACGATCTCCATGCCACGCCCGCCCAGCACATAGCTGGGACGGATCAGCACCGGGTAACCGATGCGGTTGGCGACTGCCAGCGCCTCGTCGCGGCTGAGAGCAGTTCCACCGTCGGGTTGGGGGATTTCAAGCTGGCGCATCAGGCGGTTGAACTGTTCGCGGTCTTCGGCCAGATGGATGGTCTCGTAGGAGGTTCCCCAGATGGGCGCGCCGGCCTCATGCAGGGCGCGGGCGATGTTCAGCGGGGTCTGACCGCCGAACTGGATGAGGATGCCGTCCGGCTGCTCGCGGTCGATAATGTTGAGGACATCCTCGGCGGTGAGCGGCTCGAAGTAAAGACGGTCGGCGGTGTCATAATCGGTGCTGACCGTCTCCGGATTGCAGTTGACCATGATGGTTTCGTAACCGCGCTCGCGCAGGGCAAAACAGGCATGGACGCAGCAGTAGTCAAACTCGATGCCCTGACCGATGCGGTTCGGTCCGCCACCCAGGATGATGACCTTCTGACGGTCAGTGACATCAGCTTCGTCGTCATCCTCATAGGTAGAATACAGGTAGGGGGTGTGCGCCTCGAACTCCGCCGCGCAGGTATCGACGCGGTAGTAGGACGGGACGACTCCCAGGGCAGTACGGGCGGCTCGCACATCCTGTTCGGTCACGCCGATGAGCTGGGCGATGTGGGCGTCGCTGTAACCCGCCCGCTTGAGCTTGCAGAAGTCCTTCTGGTCAAGACGGTCAAGCGTCAGCCCTTTGCGGAGGATGGTGTGCTGAATGGCGATGATGCCGGCCATCTGGCGCACGAACCAGGGATCGAAGCCGGTGGTGCGGCTGACCTCCTCCATGGAGACACCGTTGAAGAGCGCCGAAGCCGTCTGGAAGAGGCGCTGCGCGGTCGGCACTTTGAGCGCGTCGGGATCGGTCTGTTCCTCGCGCTTGTAGCCGAAGCCCAGCATCCCGATGTCCAGAGCGCGGATGCCTTTTTGCAGCGCCTCCGGGAAGGTGCGGCCAATCGCCATGACTTCGCCAACGGCTTTCATCTGCGGGCCGAGGACGCGATCCACCCCTTTGAACTTCTCGAAGTTCCAGCGCGGGATTTTGACGACCACGTAATCCAGCGATGGCTCGAAGCTGGCTGGGGTGACGCGGGTGATGTCGTTGGGGATTTCATCCAGCGAGAAGCCGACGGCCAGCAGCGCCGCGATCTTGGCGATGGGGAAGCCGGTGGCTTTGCTCGCCAGCGCCGAGGAGCGGGAGACGCGCGGGTTCATCTCGATGACGTACACTTCGCCATCGTGCGGGCTGACCGCGAACTGCACGTTGGCTCCGCCGGTCGCCAGCCCGACGCGATCCAGCACGGCCTTGGCCATATTGCGGAGGCGTTGAAGCTCCTTGTCGGTGAGCGTCTGGACGGGCGCGACAGTGATGCTGTCGCCGGTGTGGATGCCCATCGGGTCGAGGTTTTCGATGGAGCAGACCACCACGAAATTGCCGCGCTTATCGCGCATGACTTCCAGTTCGTACTCTTTCCAACCGAGCAGGCTCATATCAATCAGCACCGATCCTACCGGGCTGAGCTTGAGTCCGCGCTCAGCGATAGCGCGCAGTTCGGCCTGGCTGTAGGCTACGCCGCCGCCGGAGCCGCCCAGCGTGAACGACGGCCGCACCAGCACGGGATAGCCGAGCGTCTCGGCGACAGCCAGCGCGTCCTCGACGGTAGTGACGACCTGGCTGGGCGGTGATTTCAGGCCGATTTCGGTCATGGCGTCCTTGAACAACTGGCGGTCTTCGGCCAGGCGGATGCTCTCTAAATTTGCGCCGATGAGTTCGATGCCGAAGCGATCCAGCGTGCCACGTTCATGCAGCGCCAGCGCCAGGTTCAGCGCGGTCTGGCCGCCGACCGTCGGCAGGATGGCATCGGGGCGCTCCTGCTCGATAATGCGCTCGCAGAGTTCTGGCGTGAGCGGTTCGATGTAGGTGGCGTCGGCGAATTCCGGGTCGGTCATGATGGTGGCCGGGTTGGAGTTGACCAGGACGATGCGGAAGCCTTCCCGCCGCAGGACTTTGCAGGCCTGGACGCCGGAATAATCGAATTCGCAGCCCTGGCCGATGACGATGGGGCCAGAGCCGATGACCATGATGGTGTGCAGGTCGGTGCGCTTGGGCATATTCACCCTAATCGAAACTGAACGTGACTGATGGGTGGATGATAACCCGATTCGGCGATTAATCTAGCGGGAGGGCTGCCAAACCGGGTTGTTCAGGATGCACAAAGGGGCAGATTCAAGCCGTCGGTAAACTCCAGTCAATAACCTTTGTTCTACACCATGTGCGCGTCGCGGAAGGGGACTTTCTGCTCCGCGACCCAGGCGAACGGGAGGACAGGTTCTTCATTCCCGTCCTCAACTTGTTCCGCCCGGCACAGATCGCGCAGGAGATGGTTTTTCCTGCGAACCCTGACGTGCCGCCAGGAACAGAATTACATCGCCCTGAGAGAGGTGGCGGCGAGCAAGGCGACATCCGCCGATACTGGACGATTGCCATGCGCTGAGCGCCCGTCAACTGGCACAAGCCGCCGTTTGCTGTTAATCTGTTAGTCAACAGATCGTTCGCTTTTCCGGTCAATCACCGCGATAGGACTTATGCGGCACTTAAGCCTGTCTCGTCACCTTCGTTGGGTTTCGCTTGTGATCGTCAGCCTGACCGTGGCTGCCTGCCGGAATGACGGCGGCATCCAGGTGATCGAGGGCATCGCCACCGACACGCTGGCTCCCATCGTCAGCATGACGCCGCGCTTCACCGCGACGCCTGTGCCCAGCCGGACGCCGCTGCCCACTTTCACGCTGACGCCTTCCAACACGCCGCTGTCGCCAACGCCATCCAACACGCCAACGCCGACGGCCACGCCGCCCATCACGGGCATCGTCGCCTCGCTGCAAACGGTGAATGTGCGGCAAGGCCCCGGCACGGAATTCGACTCGATCATCGCGCTGACTCCCGGCACAGGGGTGATGATTCTCGGCCAGAACGAAGATGGCCGCTGGCTCAACATTCGACTGGATGACGGCCGCGAGGGCTGGATATCGGCGGCGCTGCTGCGGGTGAACCCGACGCCGACGCTGATTCCGACGGCCACCCCGTCGCCGGACCTGACCGCGCTGGCGCTGGGCACGCCGCTGCCCACGGCTGTGCTGGGCGGCGGAACCGTCACGCCCACGCCGCCGCTCTCGGTAGTAACACCATCACCCGTCGGCGCGACTCTGGCCGCGCCCGCGGTGACGACCACAAGCGGTTCACCGCCCCTGCCGGTCATCGACGTAACGGCCATCAACCTGACGGCGACCAGTCTGGCGCTGCCGACCGCCACGCCGACCTTCACGCCCCTGCCAGCCATCTCAGCAACCCCGAGCGTGCCATTCATCGGTGTGACCTTTACGCCTGCGCCCGGCAGCGGCGGCGAAGGCAGCACCAACCAGCAGCAGGGGGTCGATGTGCTGGCCTACTGCGATAACCGCAATTTTGGCCGTCCCGCGCCGACCAATCTGCTGGCCGGAGCGACCATCGACATCTTCTGGGGATGGTACGCCAGCACGCGCGAGCTGATCCAGCAGCATGTGGACAATGTGATCTACGATGTGCGAATCGATGGCGTGGCGCTGGACAACTGGCGTCAGTACGCCAGCAGCATCCGGGTGGAAGGCGACGGCAACTACCACATCTACTGGTACGTGCCGTATGGCCCGCTGGCAGCAGGTGAACACAAGATTACCTACACCGTATCGTGGGCGCAGCAGATCACCGACGGCTACGATTTCTTCGGGCCGGGTACGAACCGCGCCAGCGAGTCGGGGACGTGCACTTTCACGGTGCGCTAGGAAATCCTCACCCCCTGCCCGCTCAATCATTGCATGGAGAGAGGGTCAAGACGGGTCAACCGCGAATTCGGAAACCCTAAATGGCTCATCCGGCAAGTTCTGCCCTCATCCCCCCGCCCCCTTCTCCCCAGTCCATACATCCCGACGGGAGAAGGGGGAAAAACCTTCCGGGGGCGTCCCCCGCAGCCCCCTGTTTTTCTCGACGATTTACCGGGTGCACCACTAAAACAGCATCCCTCGGCGGGCGTCGAGCGCGGCGATCACATCGCGGTCGGCTTTGCCGAAACTGTATTGGCGCAGTTCTTCGGGCATGACCCAGGCCCAGTTCTGCACCCCGACAGCCTGCGGCTGGCCGTCGAGATGGCGACAGGTGAAGACGTGCAGCGTGATCCTGAAATGGGTAAAGCTGTGCTGGACAACGGTGTAAAGCTCCCCAACTTCGACTTCGATTGCCAGTTCCTCACGCAGTTCGCGGCGCAGACACTCCTGGAGCGTCTCGGCGGGTTCGACCTTGCCGCCTGGGAATTCCCAGAGGCCGCCGAGCAGTCCCTCCATCGGTCGCTGGGCAATCAGCAGCTTTCCGTCTCCATTCCAGATCAGCCCGGCAGTCACATCGACGTGCGGCAGGGGGGGGCGCGCTTTCTTGACCGGACGGCGGGTCTGCGTGCCGCGCTCGAAGGCCAGGCAGTGAGTCTGTAGTGGACAGGCAGCGCACAGCGGCAGCCGCGGCTTGCAGATGACCCGGCCCAGTTCCATGAGCGCCTGGTTGTAATCGCCGGGACGCGCCTCTGGCAGCCAGGCTTCGGCCAGTTCCCAGAGTTGATCGCGGACAGCGGTCTGGCTGACCTCGGCATCCAGATCGGTCAGGCGGGCAAAGACACGGATGACATTGCCGTCCAGCACCGGAGCGCGTACCCCAAAAGCGATGCTGGCGATGGCTCCGGCGGTGTAGCGCCCCACGCCGGGCAGGTGCATCAAGGCTTCGACCGTGGTTGGGAATTGGCCGTGGTAGGTCTGCGAGACCTTCTGAGCGGCGCGGTGCAGGTTGCGGGCGCGGGTGTAATAGCCCAGGCCTTCCCAGCGTTTGAGCACGTCGGCGATGGGCGCAGCGGCCAGATCATGGACAGTGGGATAGGCGGCCAGGAAGCGTTCGTAGTAGGGGATAACCGTCTCGACCTGAGTCTGCTGGAGCATAATCTCCGAAAGCCAGACGGCGTAGGCATCCTGCCGCCGTCGCCAGGGTAAGTCCGCAGCATGTTGGTCGTACCAGTCGAGCAAAGTCGCCTGAAATGTCATATGATTGTCTGGGAATCCACCACGATGGATCGATGTTAAACGAGAGCGGGCTATCTTGCCAGCGGGGGAGCCGGGATAGATGATACGCCGAAACAAACGCTTCGTCATACCCTTCGAGGGGAATCAGGCGTCGTTTGCCATTCACGTCTCGCGGACGTTCGACGCTCACAACGTCGCCCGCGCATTGGGTTTCAGCGATCCGCGCCCAACCATCTACGTCACCGGCGGCGCGTCGGCCATGTCGCCAGAGGATATTGCGGCCACCCGCAATATCATCGAGCGCGGGCTGGTGCGCTTCGCTGAGGATCGGCAGGCCGTGGTCATCGATGGGGGCACGGATGCCGGGCTGGGCACGCTGCTGGGGGATGCTCGCCGGAAGCTGCGCGGGCGCTTCCCGCTGATCGGCATCGCGCCGCTGGAGAAGGTTCACTTCCCCGGTTACGAGAATCCTGAAGAAAGCTACCCGCTCAATCCGGGACACTCGCATTTCGTGCTGACCAGCGGTGACGACTTCGGCGACGAGTCGGCCATGATTACGCACATGACCAGCGCCCTGTCCGGCGATGGACAAATGCCCGCGCTGGGCGTCCTGATCAACGGCGGCAAGATTTCCCGCAGCGAAGTTCATGCCCGCACCACATCCAAAGAGCATTCGTTCCCACTGGTGGTCATCGAAGGAACGGGCCGCTTCGCCGACATTCTGGCAAGCGCGTTTTATGCCGGGCGCGCCGAAGAACCCGACCTCCAGGCGATCATCGCCAGCGGTCGGGTGCTGATGGTCTCAATCACCGACGGGCCGGATCAACTGCGGCTGAAGCTAGATGCGCTCTTCAGGGCGCATAAGCCAGTCGCTGCCGCTGCGCGTTAACATCATCCAAGCATTGCATTCAAAGGGGATTATCGATGCGATACCTCAGTCTGCTGGCCGCCCTGATCCTGCTGTTTGGGATCGTCTATGCGGCTGCCGCCCAGGAAAGCACACCTGTTCCATCTGATGCCGCGCTCACCGAACTCGCCACGCAGGTCTATCTGCGGGCGCAGGAGGCTGCTAAGTCGGCGGCTGAGGCACAGACCGCTGCCGAAGACGCCCGCACCCAGGCCGGAGAGATGCTGGATATGGCCGGCAACCTGTTTGGTCTGTTCGAGGGGGTGACGGCGGTGGCCGGCATCCTGCTGCCCGTGCTGGCGGTCGTGGCTGGGTTCGTGGGCATCAACCGTCTGAGCCAGGCGCAGAATGAACTCACTGCGGCCAAAGAACGCTTCGAGAAAGAAATGCGCGAAAAGCAGGACGAACTTCAGAAAGTCCGGCAGGCGCTCATCGACAGCGCCGAGGCGCAGCGGCAGAATGCCTCCAATGCGAATCTGGCACTCTCGCTGCTGACGCTGGGTGAACGGCAGTACCGTTCGCAGGACTTCGCCGGGGCGCTGGAAACCTACCGCCGGGCCCTGGAACTCGATCCGAACAGCCTGATTACCCACTACCGGCTGGGATACGTCTACGTGCAGTCGGGCGTGCTGGATCAGGCCGAGTTTCACCTCAACCGCGCGCTGGAGATCGAACGCGACTTCGCCCCGGCGCTGGCCGCGCTTGGCTATGTGTACCGCCGCATCGGGGAGAAGATGCCCAGGGGCGTGGACCGCGACGAAATTCTCAACAAGGCCGAAAGCTTGCTGCTGCGCGGCCTGAAGCTCCAACCCAAACTGGTCGATGATGACAATGAGTCGTGGTGGGGGTCGCTGGGCGGGCTGTACCGCCGCCGAGGCCAGACCGACGAAGCCATCAGCGCCTACGAACGCGCCGCCGAGGTCACGCCGCAGTCGTCTTATGCCTACAGCAACCTGGCGCTGCTGTACCTGCACCGGGAAAACCGCGACAAGATGCTCAAGACCTACCAGCGCGTCGAGCAGTTGGCCTATGGCGAAACGCTGGCCGAGGTGGATAACTACTGGGCGAATGCCGACCTGCTGGTGGCGCGGCTGGCACTCGGGAAGGTCGCCGAAGCCGAGCCAGTGCTAGCGACCGTGCTTGAAATCGCGCCGAAGGATTCGCCCTACGTCTTTGAAAGCCTGCTGGACACCTTGCAACGGCTGCACCGCGCCCTCGGCCCCGGCCAGGGGGAACACCTAATGCCGTTCATCGAGGTGATCCAGGAGCAGATCGCCGCGCGGAGCAGCGCGGCAGCGAACTGATCCGATACGGGGGCACAGCGCCTGCTGCGCCTCCGTCCTATCGACTTTACAGCCCGTAGACTTCAGCGTACTTCGTTTCCAGATAGGCGATATAGTCGCGCGACTGGATGCCCTCGCCGGTGATCCGCCGGGTGAGTTCATCGGCGGTGAACTTACGCCCGTGGCGGTGAATGCGATCGTTCAACCAGCCCAACAGCGTATCGAAGCGTCCAGAGGCAATGTCGTCGGGGATCGAGGACACTTCGCGGATGGCCTGGTTGTAATACTGCGCCGAGAGCAGATTGCCGAGCGCGTAGGTTGGGAAGTAGCCGATCATCCCGCCCGACCAATGAATATCCTGAAGGACGCCAACCGCATCGGTCGGCGGGCGAATGCCGAACGAAGCTTCAAAGCGATCGTTCCATTCCTGGGGCAGATCAGCCACTTTGACCTTTCCGGCGGCCAGTTCCATCTCCAGTTCAAAGCGCAGCATGATGTGCAGGTTGTAGGTGGCTTCGTCGGCTTCGACGCGGATGTAGGACGGTTTGACGATGTTGATCGCCTTGTAGAAGGTATCCAGATCGACACCACCCAACTGCTGCGGGAAGACTGCCTGGAGTTTGGGCAGCGCCCAGGCCCAGAACGGTTTGCTGCGCCCGACGATGTTCTCCCACATCCGCGACTGAGACTCGTGGACGCTCAGCGATGTCCCCCCGCCGAGCGGTGTAGCGTCGAGTTCGGGGGCAATACCCTGCTCGTACATGGCGTGTCCGGCCTCATGCATCGTCCCGAAGAGGGCCGGGTTCAGGAACTCCGGCAGGAAGCGCGTGGTGATGCGGACATCATCGCGGGAAAAGCTGGTGGCAAAGGGATGCACGGTCTCATCCAGCCGCCCCCGGTCGAAGTCATAGCCGAAGCTCCGAACGACTTCCATCGCAAACTGGCGCTGTTTGTCAATCTCAAAAGGCTGATGCAGCACAGCATCGCTCACCCGATCTGATACGGCGCGGATGCGGGCGATCAGATCGACCAGCGCGGGTTTGTGGGCATCGAAGATCGTCTTGACCTCAGCCGCTTTCATGCCGCGCTCAAACTGGCCGAGCAGCGCATCATAGGGATGATCGGCGTAGCCGAGGTATTCCGCCGACTGCTTGACCAGCTCGACGATCCGTTCGAGCATCGGCTGAAAGACCGCGAAGTTGTTTTCGGCGCGGGCCTGCGCCCAGATGGGATGCGCCAGCGTGGTCACCTCAGCCATCTCGGCCACGAAGGCGGCGGGCAGTTTGAACAAATCCTCGTAATCCTGGCGAACGACGCGCAGCAGGCTGGCTTCGTCGGAGTCGTAGCTCAGTCCGTCGATCTCTTTGGCCGCATCATCAAGGAGATGCAGAGTCTTCTCGTCGGTGAACATCTCATGGCTGAGCCGCGCCAGAGTCGCCAGTTGGCGACCCCTGGCTGCCGCGCCGCCCGGCGGCATCTGAGTCCGCTGATCCCACCCCAGCAGCGCACCCGCGCGGTTCAGGTTAGTGATCTCTTGCAGATGAACAACCAGTTCCTGGTATTTGCCCGTCATGGGTGTACTCCTCATCATGGGATGCAAAGCTGCTTCAATCCTAGCAGCGGATGCGCCATGGCGCTAAGGCCAGCGCACTGCCTAATACGAATCAGTCTTGCAATCAGTTCAAAATCGGCTATACTGTTTTTCACATTCGGGCAATTAGCTCAATTGGCAGAGCACTCCTTTGACGTGGGAGGGGTTAGAGGTTCGAGTCCTCTATTGCCCACAGCCACCAGCCGAACCGGGCGATTAGCTCAGCTGGTCAGAGCGCACGGTTCACATCCGTGAGGTCGGGGGTTCGAGCCCCTCATCGCCCATCTGAGATGATCCAGAGCCAGTCGTGGACTGGCTCTTTTCGTTGGCAACCCCGGCCATCCGGCGCTAAGATAGTGTCCATCACAACCTATCGCCCCGATCCAGAGACCACGGACTGCCGTCATGGAACTCAACCCCAGTCAATTCATGGAACACGCCGTCATCGCGCTGGAGGACATCCAGCTTCGCACCGCGCTGGAACGCGGCACAGGCAATGCCGACGGCCGCCGCCGCCAGGTCATGGCCGAACTAGATACCAGCGCCGCCCTGCGGGCGCAGGCACGGGGAGCACGTCTGCGCGGGCTGGCCGAACTGCCCGACATGCTCGAACAGATGGAACGCAACGTCGTCGCCAGCGGCGGG
The DNA here is from genome assembly GCA_964556745.1 of uncultured Anaerolineaceae bacterium. Lineage (GTDB taxonomy): Bacteria > Chloroflexota > Anaerolineae > Aggregatilineales > Phototrophicaceae > CFX2. The sequence goes on along the minus strand of CAZKXW010000036.1, from coordinate 18,280 downwards.
CACGTCCTCTGGGCGAAGGACGCGGCTGAAGCGAACCAGCACATTCTGGACATCTGCCGCAAGCACAACCTCAAGCGCGGCGTCAAAAGCAAGAGCATGGTCACCGAAGAAATCGGGATGCTGTCCGTGCTGGAAGCTCACGGCATCAAGATGGTCGAGACCGACCTCGGCGAGTTCATCGTCCAGGTCAATGACAGCCACCCCAGCCATATTGTCATGCCGGTCATGCACATGACCAAAGAAGAGGTGCGCGACCTCTTTATGAGCAAGCTGGGTATGGACTACACCGACGACGCCGAAGACATGACCGCCTTCGCCCGCAAAATCCTGCGCGAGGAATTTCTGAGCGCGGACTTCGGCATGAGCGGCGGCAACTTCATGATCGCCGAGACGGGCACAGTCGTCATCGTCACCAACGAAGGCAACGGCCGTCTCTCGACCGGAATGCCACCGGTGCATATCGCCGTAGTCGGCATCGAGAAGGTCATTCCGACCTGGGAGGACTTCGCTACGCTGGTGCAGCTCCTCCCGCGCAGCGGCACGGGCCAGCGCATGACAGTCTACGTCAACATGTTCAACGGCCCGGCGCGGACGGTCGAGCCGGATGGCCCGCAGGAGTTCTATCTGGTGCTGCTGGATAACGGGCGCAGCGACATCTACGCCAGCCAGTATACCGAGGCGCTGGCCTGCATCCGCTGCGGAGCCTGCCTGAACGCCTGCCCGGTCTACCAGAACGTCGGCGGGCACAGCTACGGCTCGGTCTATTCCGGCCCCATCGGCGCGGTGCTGACGCCGCTGTTCAAGGGCAAGAGCGTGGCTTCGGCGCTGCCCTTCGCCAGCAGTCTGTGCGGCGCGTGCAAACAGGCCTGCCCGGTGGACATCAACATTCCGGATATGCTGCTCAGGCTGCGGCATGACCTCGAATCCGAGCAGGAAGCGATGTGGCAGGTCGGAATGAAAGCCTGGAACTTCGGTAACCGCCACCCCCTGCTGTATGAAATGGGTGGCAAGCTCGCCAGCCTGGCGACTCGTGCCCTCAGCCAGGCGGCCGGCCAGGAACGGTTGAACAACCTGCCCTACCCGCTGAGCGGTTGGACCGATCACCGCGACTTTCCACCGTTCGCGCCGCAGTCTTTCCATGACTGGTGGCGCCAGAATCGCGGGGATTGAGCGCCGCTATGAGCGACGACCACTATCTTTCGCAGAAGCTCCCGCCCGATCCCCGGAACCGGGGACGACTGCTGACGCTGTGGCTGGTCTTCTTCCTGGCTGCCAACAGTTTCGCCGTCGTGCGTGAACTCCAGACTGCCAACTACCTGTCGGTCGCCTGGGCAGTCTTTGGCATCGCCGCCGGGATATCGACCTGGCTGTGGTACAAGGTCGGCTTCTACGGGATGCTGCTCGGCTACGGCTACAGCATCGCTGCCAACATCGACGCGGGTTTGCTGAATGGGGTGATGTTCAGCCTGGTCTTCATGGGGCTGACGTTCGCGCTGGTCAGGAGCAAATGGGAGTATTTCCAGTGAAGCGCACCCCGCGTCCACACGCCCGACCCGAACCATCTCAGGCCGTCCCAACTGTCCCTGCCCTCGAATGCGAGGCCGAAGTCGCTGAAGGGCTGGAAAGCCTCGGCTGGCGCGAACTCAAGACGCGCTTTGGCGACCGCATCGAACGGAGCGGCAGCGCTGCCCGCGCTGGGGCGATCCGCTTCCGCTACCTCGGCAATCCCTTCCAACTGCTCGGCCTCCGCACCGTTCAGGCCATCTACTCGGTGCAGGTCTATCCAGTTCCGCGCCCAAAGGCGCTGCTCGGCGACCAGCACTTCAAGGCACTGCTGAGTCAGATCGCCACGGCCCGTGATCTCGCGCCGCCGGACGCTTACTGCACGCTGCGGATCAGCGCCGCCGGATCGGATTCCTCGGTGATGACCCGGCTGAAGACCGAACTGGCTGCCCGCACTGGCCTGACCGTCGATGAGCAGGAGGGCGATCTGCTCATCCGGCTGCGCCGCGCCGCCGATGGATCGAACGGGTGGGAAACACTGGTCAGGCTGTCGCCGCGACCATTGGCCGTCCGCGACTGGCGCGTCTGCAATTATGAGGGTGCTCTCAATGCTCCAGTTGCCCACGCCATGGCGCTGTTGAGCCAGCCCGCGCCGGACGACATCGTGCTGAATCTGATGAGCGGCTCCGGCACGCTGCTGATCGAGCGGCTGCTAGCCGGCCCAGCCCGGTCCGCCGTCGGCTACGACATCGACCCGGCCGCCGTCGAATGCGCCCGGCGCAACGCCGAAGCCGCTGGATTGAGCGAACGGGCGCAGTTTCGTCAGGGAGACGCCCGCGACCTGCCGCTGGCCGCGCGCAGCGTCGATGTGCTGCTGGCCGATCTGCCCTTCGGACAGTTGGTCGGCAGCCACCAGGAAAACATCCTGCTGTATCCGGCAATACTGCGGGAAGCCGCCCGGCTGCTCAGACCCACCGGACGGGCGCTGTTCATCACCCATGAAGTCCGGCTGATGGAACAGCTTCTACAGGAATCGACGGAGTGGACGACCGATCAGGTCTTCCGTGTCGGATTGGGCGGGATGCACCCGCGCATCTGGATTTTGAGCAAGCAGTAGCCATATCACCAGCGAGGCAGTCAGGAACATGTCCGCATCACGCGATCACATCCTCAGTAAACTCCGCGCCGCCCGCAAACCCTTCCCGGATGCGCCGCCGCGCCCTCAGCCGTACCGTCCGGTCGCGCTGCTGGACGACCACTCGACCGAGGGGCTGCTGGAACGCTTTGAGCGCGAGGTCAGGAATCTGATTGGCGAAATCGTCATCGTCGAAGGTGACGAGGCTGCCCGCAGCACGATCCTCGATCTGCTCCGCGCCCAGCAGACCACCGATCTGCTGGCCTGGGATTTCCGCTATATCCCGGTCGCCAAGCTCGAAGCCGCCATCCGCGACGCAGGCATCACCATTCACTATCCCGAAACCCATGATGAATTCCGCGCCGAAACCATTGAAACCATCCGCCACGCCCAGGTCGGCCTGACAGGAGTCGATGCCGCCATTGCCGCCACCGGGACGCTGGTGGTCAGCACCGGGCCGGGCAAGGGGCGCATCCCGACGGTGCTGGCTCCGACCCATATCGCTGTCGTCACCCTCGACCAGATCGTGCCCCGGCTGGAAGATTGGGTCGCTCAGCAGCGGGCGAACGGGTTGGCCTCGATCCGGGATCGCGGCAACCTGTGCTTCATCTCTGGCCCCAGCCGCACCGGCGACATTGAGATGCAGATGATCTTCGGAGTCCATGGCCCTGGCAGAGTCCAGGTGGTCGTCAAACGCTAGACTTTTCTTGAAACAAGGCAGGTTACCGCATGGCTTTTACGCTCATTCGTAACGGGACCCTCATCGATGGCAGGGGCGGCGCACCCATACCCCATGCCGCCGTCCTGATCGAAGACAACCGCATCCGCGCGGCTGGGCGCGGCGGTGATGTACGCCTGCCGGACGCGCCCATCACCGAGATCGATGCTCACGGCGGCTTCATCCTGCCAGGGCTGATCGACGCGCACGTCCACATGATGCTGGAGTTCAGCGACCAGCGCCAGATGATGCAGACGCCCTTCTCGCTCAACTTCTACAAGGCTATCGGCTACATGCGCCGCACCATCGAAGCCGGCATCACCAGCGTGCGCGATGCGGGCGGAACCGATCTGGGGGTCAAACAAGCTGTCGATCAAGGGCTGGTGCTGGGGCCGCGGATGCAGATCAGCATCAGCGTAATGGGCATCACTGGCGGGCACACCGATGGATGGATGCCCTCCGGCATGACTTTTGAAATCTTCCCGGCCTATCCGGGCAATCCTGATGGCATCTGCGATGGCGTCGAGGAAGTCCGCAAGAAAGTCCGCGAAATCCTGCGGGCAGGCGCGGAAGTCATCAAAATCTGTTCGACAGGTGGCGTCCTCAGCCCGACCGACCATCCCGAATTCACCCAGTTCTCGCCGGAAGAACTGGCCGTCATCGTCCAGGAGGCCCGCTACCGCCGGGGTATCAAGGTGATGGCGCACGCCCAAGGCGCGGAGGGCATCAAGAACGCCGTCCGGGCTGGCATCCATTCCATCGAACACGGCATCTTCCTGGATGAAGAAGCCATCGCTCTGATGCTGGAACACGGCACATTTTTGGTTCCGACGCTGCTGGCTCCGCTGGCCGTGCTGGAAATCGGCCAGGCGAGCGGCGCGATGCCCGAATACGGCATCCGCAAGTCGCAAGAAGTTATCGAAATTCACCGTGAGAGCATCGCCGCCGCTCACAAAGCCGGGGTCAGGATTGCCATGGGCACGGACGCGGGCGTGATGCCGCACGGAACCAACCTGCGCGAACTCGGTCTGATGCTGGACATCGGCATGTCGCCGATGGAGGTCATCGTCGCCACCACCCGCACCGCCGCCGAATGCCTCGGCTGGCAGGATCGACTCGGCACGCTCGAAGCGGGTAAGCTGGCCGACCTGATTGTCACCCGCACCGATCCCATCGTGAACATCCGCTCGCTGGAAAACCCGTCCAATATCCCGCTGGTGATGAAGGATGGCAAGATCGTCAAGAACCTGCACTGAGGCTCATGAAACCATCTACCCTGCCAGACATTCTCCAGACTGCTCGCGATCTAGCGCAGGACATCGCCGCCCGCGCCGACGCTGCCGATAAAGCCGCTCGCCTCCCGCCGGAGGACATCCAGGCGCTGCGCGATTCCGGCTACCTGACGATCAGCGTGCCGCGTGAATACGGCGGGCTGGGACTATCGCTGCGCGACTGTGTGGCTGCCCAGCTTGAGCTGGCCCAGGGCAGCGCCTCGACTGCTATGGTCGCGGGGATGCAGATCCACCTGTTCGGCAACGTGCGTGAAAACCGTCCCTGGCCCGAAGCGCTCTTCGAGCGGCTGTGCCGGGAGGCCGTTCAGGGCGGCCTGTTCAACACAGTCGCCAGCGAACCGGCCATGGGCAGTCCCTCGCGCGGGGCCTACTTCGCCACCCGCGCCGAGCGCATTGAGACGGGCTGGCGCATCGACGGCCACAAGACCTGGACGACAGGCGGGCGGCATCTCACCCACCTGGTGGTGCGGCTCAGCCTGGGCGATGAGCCGGGCGCGATCTTCGTCCCAGCGAACACCCCCGGCATCGAGTGGGTCGAAACCTGGGGCGATTCGCTCAGCCTCCGCGCCAGCGACAGCCACGATGTTTATTTCAACGGGGTGGTCGTCCCGGCGGATCACTTACTCGAACAGGGCAAGCGCGATGAACGCATGCCCAATGCCTGGTTCCCGCTGGTGATGGCCGCCGTCTACCTCGGCACGGCCATCGCCGCCCGCAACACTGTTGTCCGCTTTGCCCTGGAACGGGTTCCGACTGCCCTCGGCAAGCCCATCGCCAGCCTACCCAAGATTCAGCGGCAGATCGGTGAGATCGATATCGCCCTGCAAGCCGCCCGCGCCCTGATCCTGGAAGTCGCCGGAGAGTGGACGGGCGACGAGCGCAGCCGCGGCCTCTACCCGCGCATCGCCGCCGCCAAACACCTCGCCACCGAGACAGCCAATCAGGTCACGGACAAGGCACTCCAGATCGCGGGCGGAACCAGCCTGACCCGCGACCTGCCGCTGGAACGCTACTTCCGGGATACCCGCGCCGGGTTGATGCAGCCACCCTCCGGCGATACCGCCCTCGAAATCGTCGGGAACGGAGCGATCAAGGGCCTGGAATCGGCCACCTGACCCGTCGTATGAGCGCCATCCCCATCTTCGCTGATTCCGCCGAGGCCGCCCAGACGTTTGCCGGCTGCCGCTTCCTCGACGCCGAGTTCATGTACCGGCCGCGCCCCGCGGCCAGACGTGAGCGCATTGTTTTCGACGCCGCGCTGCGCTCGCGGCTTTCATGCCTGGACGCGCGAGATGCCGTGCTGCTCATCTGCGACCACGCCTCTACTGCCGCCAGCCTGCAAGAGTTCCAGCGCGACTTTCCGCGCCCGCGCTTCGGCGCGTTGATCGCCAACCCGCTGCCCGCCCCAAACACCAACACCCCTGAGCGCCTCGAATGGCCGGAACCGGATCGCTGGCAGCGCCTCCAGACGACTGACCGCTGGGCGCGGATCGACTGCGCTTGGGCGGTGGCCGAGCAGATTGGCGACACGGGCAGTCTGCTCATGCCCGCCCATGATGCCGTCTGGGGAGCCAGCCTGCTGCCACGCCTGCTGCGCTTCAGCCAGCGGCACGCCCGCGCCGGGCACAAGGCCGCCGTCAGCCCCTACACTCCGTTCCAGCATTCCCCGGTCGCTGGGGCGGACATCCCACCAGAGATCATCAACCTGCTCAATACGGCTTTCGGGCGTGACGCAACCTTCCCCTGGCGCGTCCGGCTGGATCGCACCCAGGCCTTCTGGGGCAAGATGAGCCTGACCCCCTTCAGCCTGTGCGGGATTCTGCGCGCCCACACTCCCAAACAGATGTGGGAGGACGATCTGGAAATCGACAGCGCCCTCCGCCAGCGTGACCTGCCCGTCCGCTGCCTGTGGATCAGCGATCCGGCCGTCTACCGCCAGGCGCTCCCAGTCTTCGATGAGGCCGGCGTCCGTGCCGTCATTGAACGCACCCTGCACTACTCGCTGTTCATCCCCGGCGGCGCAGTCGCTTCCAGCAGCCTGAACGTCCCGCTGCGCGGCTGGGATCGCCTCCGCGCCTGGCTCTCGCCGACCTTCCGCCAGGCCAACACCTGGGCGGAGCGCCTTATCGCCGAGTGCGCCGCCGCGATTCAGGCGCGGCTTGACCTTTATGGCGCGTCCTGGCTTGACTGGGGCGGCTGCCGCTATGTGGCTCAGGTCGGCAATCCGGTCGTCGAGGTCTGGCGCAGCCTCGACCATCCGAGGATTTAATCTGTTTTGACGCTCTGGTACAATCAGCTTACAGAACAGATCGAGAGCCGTAGATGAGGAGAGAGTCTATGATTGAAGCGGGTGATCTGAAGACGGGCGTGACACTCAAGTTGGATAACAGCCTGTATCGCGTGACCAAGACGGTCTACAACAAACCGGGGCGTGGCAAAGCCTCCATGCAAACCACGCTGCTCGACCTGCGGACGGGCAATACCGTCCAGCGCGTTTTCGGCGCAGAAGAACGCCTGGAGAACATCTTCGTCGATGCCGAGAAGGTGCAGTACCTGTACAGCGACGGTGACATGCTGCACTTCATGAACCCTGAAACCTACGAGCAGTACGAAGCCTCCAAGGACCTCTTCGGCGATGATGTCCTCTATCTCACCGAGAATCTGGAGCTGGAACTGCGCCTGCACGAAGGCCTCGCTATCGACTACAAGCTGCCGACCACCGTCGTCCTGCGCGTCGCCGAAGCCGATGTCCAGATCGCGGGCGATACCACCGGCAAGGTGCTGAAGAAAGCCCGCACCGAAACCGGCCTGCAAATCCAGGTTCCGCTGTTCGTCAACGCGGGGGATGCGGTTACCATCGATACGCGCGACGGATCCTATACCGGTCGTGGCTAAACCCCTCAGCGACCCCGACCCAGCCTGACATCTCCACGGCTCAGCCCTGGAGATGTTTCTTTTCCGGGCAGGACGGATCGAACGTCCAGTGCGGAATGAACGGCTGCCGGATCGCCGCGCGGGATGGCTTCTGCTTGAATCCGATCCTCGTCGAAGTGCATACACGGATGATCCTCATGGAGAAGAAAGCCGAATTCCTGTACCTGACCACGACCGGCTGGAAGTCCGGTCAGCCCCACGAGATCGAAATCTGGTATGTCGCTCATCAGGGCTGCTGCTATATCTGCGCCGAAGGCCGCGAGGACGCCCACTGGGTGCGGAACATCCGCCGCCAGCCGCGGATCACCTTCTGGGTCGAAGGCCACAGCCACGCCGGGATTGGCCGCCCGCTGGACTCCGCCGCTGACGCAAAGTTGGTCGCTGAGGTTTCGGCCTTGATGGACGCCAAATATGGCTGGAGTGACGGGCTGCTCGTGGAACTGCGCCCTGATCTCGCTGGATGAATGCCGGGAATCGTCTGCGCTACACCGCCAGTACCCGGATGAGTTCAGCCAGGTTATGGCCGACAATCCGGTACTCGCTGCCGACTTTGAGCTGCAATGGGCCGCTGAAGGGCGCTTTGTGGATGATCTGCAGCGTCCGCCCTGGCAGCAGTCCCAGCGCCGCCAGGTATTCCAGACGGTCGGATTCGCGCGTCCGCACCCGCGTGATCTTCAGTGCAACCCCTTCGGGGCTGTCGGCCAGCAGTCCATCGTGTAGTTCCGGCACATCCCCATCCGGTGACGGGATCGGCTCGCCGTGCGGACAGATTGCCGGATGCCCGGCCATCTCCGCCATGCGTTCGGCAACGACTTCGCTCAGCCCCTGGCTGATGCGGTTGGCTTCGGCATGAACCTCATGCCAGCCGAAGCCCATAATCTTCACCAGAAACACCTCGGCGATGCGATGCCGACGCAGTTCCTTCAACGCTTCCCGCCGTCCTTCGCCGGTCAACCGGATGCCCTGATAAGGTTCGTGTTCGAGGAATCCACTCTCTTTGAGCTTGGTGACCATGCGGTTGACCGCCGGGGCACTCACATCCAGCAGGTCGGCCAGCGCCGAAGTGCTGATGTAGCCGTCGGGACTGTTCCCCCGGTCGGAGAGGCGGTAGATTTCGGCCAGATACTCCCGCTCGCGCAGCGTGCGGCTGGCTTCCTGAAGGCGGTCGCTGCCCATGACACTACCAGCCGTGTTCCAGGCGCGTCACCAACCGTTCCGGCATCCCGTGGCTCCGCATCCGCTTTTGCACCGCCGCCACGTCATAGGGGATACGGCGGTGTTCCCAGACATTCGTTTCCACATCTAAAATCGCGTAGGCTGCGTCGGGGTTTTGATCGCGCGGCTGCCCGACGCTGCCTGGATTGATGATCTGGCGGCGGCCGTTAAGCGGTCGCACCTTGCGGTAGGTCGGCGGGATCGCTTCCGTCTCGCCTTCGGCATCCACCAGTTCATAGATGATCGGCTGGTGCGTATGCCCGACCAGACAATACGGCGTCTCGAAGTGTGGGAAGTTCAGCGTGGCAATCAGCGGCTCCAGGATATACTCCCAGACGGGTTCGCGCGGGCTGCCGTGCGCCAGCGTATAATTCCCGATCACGAAGGTCGTTGGCAGCGCGTCCAGGTACTCGATATTGTCTTTGGTCAGCGTCTCGCGGGTCCAGTTTACGGCCATGCGCGCATCCGGGTTAAATGTGCGGATGTCCAGCCGCCCCAGCGCCGCCCAGTCATGGTTGCCTGCCAGGCACAGGTGCGGCAGAGTCCGCAGCAGTTCGACGCACTCGTTCGGGTCCGGCCCGTAGCCAACCACATCGCCCAGGCACCACACGTATTCCCACTGCCCCTTAGCATCCTGGAGGACAGTCTGGAAAGCAGTCAGGTTGGCATGGATATCGGAAATGATGAGAATACGCATGGCACGTTCCGTGAGCAAGAGTCTGAAACAGACATATGTGGATCATACCATGCTTCAGAGGGGCTTGCGAGTTTGATTCTGGTTACGCGCCCACGCCTTTACGCAGAATTCGGATTCGCCCTTGTCCTGCTCCTGGGGACAATTCTGACGGCCTGCCTCCAGCCTATCACGCCATCTGTCCCCCCCGAATCCACGCCCCTGTCCCCCACGCCGGACACCCCGTCTACCCCCACCCCACCCTGGACGGATGCCAGCCGCGTCTTCGATGGCGTCTGTTTTGAAGCAGCCCAGGCCATCAGCAGTCAGGTGTTCATCCTCCGCTCCGCCCAGGATCACATTCAATTCTACGACCGTGTCGATCAATCCGGCTTGTGCCGCCACCCCATCACCCGCCAGCCCTTCGAGTTCGGGAACGGCCAGATCCTTGCGGGTTTGTGGAGCGCAGGTCACGGCTGCAAGGCCCATCATGAACTCATTGCCTACCAGCAGGACGATGCCAACCGCCGCCTCATCATCGTCCTGCGCTTCGTCACCGAAGGAAGCTGTGATTACCAACTCCTGCGCGCTTATTGGATCGGCATCGATGGACTGCCTGGCTATGATGTCCAGATCGTTGTCGGCTGATGGCTTAACCGCCCGATCTACTTTAGGCAGTCTTAAGTCAGATCGGTTATGATAATTGCATAATTGAACAGGACTGCGAGGCAGGCAATGGACGAACGTGTCGAGCAGATTCTCCTCTCTCTGGTGCGCCAGCACGCGCCAAACATCCTTCAGAACTGGGATCAACGCGGCGGTTACGAACAGCGCGTCCCCCGGCTGGCCCGCGCCCTGGCGGACGCCAACATCCTCGTCCTGATGGCCGACCAGCCGCCGTCCCTGGCAGTCATTGCCCGCGATGCGCAAACGCTGGTGCAGGAATGGGTCAATGGGTACTGGAAATTCTACACGCGCATCTGCCGGGAAATCTTCCCATCCTACATTCAATTGAGCGCCCACACGACCGACAACCAGTGGCCGCTGGTGCTGTATCTGCGCGGCGAGGCCACGCCGGTCATTCAGCGCATGGCGGGGTATATTTCTCCCTACATCGTCGAACGACAGTTCAGTCCGGTCGTCTCCGAGGCGGAATTGATCGGGCTGATGGATATCGTGCTGGACGAACTGGAAGCCTGGAACATCCCGCGTGAGGCGTATAAGCGGCTCCGGGGGGATGGGGCAGCTATCCTCCAGGAGATGCTGGGAACAGCCATCCAGCAGCTTCCACTGACGGAATTCGACCGGACGATCTTCACCGACAGCCGGCGGTTTATCCCGGTCAAATCATCCCCCCCCGCCACGCTGCCCGAAGCGACCCACCATCCGGTTCCACAGCAGGCTGATACCACCCAACTGAATCCGACCGAACAGATTCTCCCGACGGCGAATGGCGAAGCCGCTCCGCGCCCACCCTTGGTGCGGCGAGACAACCGCGAGGGTGAGCGAAAACGCCGCCCGCCCGTGCCGCCGATTCCCGGCGAGAAACTGACCTGAACGGCTTCGCCAGCGCGTATTCACAGGACTGCTATAATGGCCTTCATGAACACCCGTTTGTTAACGACCCTAAGGAGCTACTCTGTGCGGCGACTGTGCTTTTTCCTGCTGCTCATCGTAATGACTGCCGCGCTGCCGCTGGCGGCCCGCCTCCAAGATGCGATTAACTCGCCCATCGATCCCAACGCCCTGCCGCTTCTCATCAACGCCCGCACCGACCTGGAACTGCTGGTCAACCAGACACTCGGTGGCGAACGTCCCGTTGGTTGGAGCGGCAGCCTGGATGTGACCACACCCGACCTGCCCCTGCTGATCCGGCTCGACCTGGAACTGCTGGCAGGGGTGCTCATCGGCCAGCTCGAACGCCCGGCGGGCTGGTTCGGCGCGGTCAGCAGCACCCCGGTCGCCATCGCCCGCGACATCCGCCATGACCTGGAGCTGCTGGCAGATACGGTGAACGGACCAAACATCCGCCCGCCGGGATGGGCGGGGTCAGATCCGTTGATGCGGTGCGGACGCGCCACACAGTCCCTGGTGAACTGGCTGGAAAACCGAGATGGATTCACGCTGACCACCTCGGTCAATGACCCGGACTTCTGCCAGAAAGCCGAACTGGAAGCGGCGCTCTACGTCGAGGCACAGTTGGCCGCGGCAGCCTCCGGCCGCGGCCAGGCGGCCAGCGGCACGGTCACGATTGACTCGCCCTTTGCCGTGGCGTTCCTGGATCGCTTCGCCCGGCAGCCGGTCGGCTCGATTCCGCTGGGAACGACCATCGAACCGGTCGCCCGGAGCTATACACAGTATTCCCGCATGATGCTGGTGCGCGGCGACGGCTTCGAGGTGTTCATCGACTGGGACGGTTCGACCTTCACCGAAGCCGAATTCAAAGCGCTGCCGGATGTGAACAGCATCGCCTCGGCAACGAACTGCGCCGCCGAGTGGTGTACCGGGGAATAGCCATGCCGCGTCTGTTTGTCGCCATTGATCTGCCCGATGCGGTCAAGGATGACCTCACCGAGTTGTGTTATGGGCTGCGCGGCGTCCGTTGGGTGAAGCGCGAGCAGCTTCACCTGACGCTGCGCTTCATCGGCGATGTTGAAGACGATCTCCTGGATACCCTCTCCGATGCCCTGGCGCAGGTGCGGGCTGCGCCGTTTGCCTTCCAGCTTCAGGGCCTTGGGCAGTTCCCGCCGCGCGGAACACCGCGTGTGATCTGGGCGGGGGTCAAAGCACCGCCCGACCTTCAGCGGCTTCACGGCCAGATCGAGTCGGTGCTGCGCCCATTGGACATAGAACCGGAAGACCGCTCGTTTTCGCCGCATATCACCCTGGCCCGGCTCAAAGAAGCGCCGTCGTCGGAGAGTCTGCGCCAGTTCTTCGGGCAGCATATCCACTTCAAGAGCGTCCCGATCCCGGTCAGCCGCATCACGCTGTATTCCAGCGTACTCGCGCCAGCAGGCCCAACCTACACGGTTGAAGGCCAATTCGCCCTCACATAACGAAAATTTCAGCAACTTCCCCATGAATTGAGGCACGCTGCAAGCGATTCGCGTCCATAATGAGAATGTCAGGTGGATTGGATCGGCTTTATCCGGTTGGGGAAGGGTAGGCAACTATGCCCATCGACAAGGCACTGCTCAAGCAGCTCAAACATCCCGACGCGCGGGAACGGCAGAAGGCCGTTGCGGCGCTGGCGAACACCCGCGACGCCGATGCCATCGCGCCGCTGGAAGAAATCTCGCGCATCGATGACGATGCCAAAGTGCGCCAGCTTGCCGTCAAGGCGCTGGATTACCTCAACCAGCGCGTGCAGAAGCCAGGGAAAGAAGCGCCCGTCGTCGTCTCCGAGCGCGATATCGAACGGGCGCGTGGTCACGTCGATACTGCCATGAGTCTGGTGGTCAACAATGAAAACGCCAAAGCCACCAAAGAACTTGCCAAGGCACTGCAAGCCAACCCCAACCTCAAGACTGACCCCTACTTCCTGAGTCTGGCGGGCAGCGTGCTGGGCGTGGGCAGCGAAGAAGCCATCGAGATGCTCCGCAGCGGCGAAAAACGCGGCGACTTCATCAAGAAGTCCGAGAAGGTCAAGACCGAGAAACGCAAAAGCGAACACCTCTCCAAAGCCAGGGAAATCACCACGCCGGCGCTGGCCTTCGACCTGACTATCTACGGCGTCGTGCTGGCCGTGCTGACCTTCCTGACGCCGCTGATCCTCTCGCAGCTTCTGGGGCGGATGGTCGCCAATGCAGCCTCGATGGAAGACATCGACGTCTCGACTCAGGCGATACTGGCCGAGATGGGCGATCCGACGCTGGCGTTTCAACAGCTTGGCATTGGGATGCTCCTGGTGATCGCCGTCGTCAGCGCCATCGCCTCAGTCATCGCGCTGGCAATCCAGGGTGGCCTGATTCATCTGGTCGCCACCCGGCTGCTGGGCGGCAAAGGCACGTTCACCTATATGATGTGCCAGATCACGCCCTTCTACACCATGGTTACAGTCATCTTCTTCATCTGGGCGATCATCGCCATGACACTGGCTTCGACCGGCGCGGTGCTGATCGGCGGCATTTGTATGCTGCCGATGATCCTGGCGAGTCTGTTCGTGCTCTTCAAGACAGCGGGGAAAATCGGCGAATCCTATGATTTTGGCGTAGGGAGCGGCTGCCTGTCGATCCTGATCGCCTCGATCATCCTGGCGGTCGTGTCCAATCTGCTGACCTGGCTTATCGCCCGCAGCGCCATCGAAGCCATGCTGCAAACCATGTCCTTCACCGGCTAGAGGCGTTTAGCGCCGCTTTCAGCGCCCGCACCTTGAGGCTGTCCACGGCGTCATGGGTGCGGGCGGCCCCGCCAACATGTGCCTCGGCCGCGCCGATTTCGGCGGCGAAGCGCGTCAACTGCTCCAGCGTCAACCCACCCGAACTGACGAACTCAAACTGCGTCCCGAATTGCGCGACCCATTGGCGCACTACTGACCGGCCTTGCCAGGCCGTCCGAGCTGGGCCGGCCGTCAGCACGCGCGGCACGATCCCAGCCAGCGCCGCCAACGTCTGCTCCGGCTCCACGCTGAAATCCAGCGCCCGGTGCAGCGTGACGGGTATCGGAGCGGCCAGCGCCGCCACTTCGCGCAGCAGCGCCACATCGACGCGGCCAGCAGCCGTCTGCGCTCCGAACACAACACCATTGATTCCCAGCGGCTTCCAGTTCTCAAGCACAGCCAGCGCCGCGTCGATTTCCCGGCGGGTGTACACAAACCCTCTATCGTGTGGACGCAGCATCACATGAATCGGGATTGTCACGGCGTCGCGCACTGTCCGCACCACTTCCAGCGGCGGAGTCAGCCCACCGCGCGGCAGATCGCGCAGCAGTTCCAGGCTGTCAGCTCCGCCAGCCTGAGCCTCCCGCGCATCCTCGACCGAGACCGCCGCGATTTCCAATGCTGGGGACATCGCCACCCTCACGGCTTCAACTGGATCAAGGCGCGTTTGCCGTTGACCCGCCAGTATGGATCGATTCCGTCCAGTGCTTGCGCCTGCCCCGGTCGCAGCCCGACCAGCAGGTCGCTCTTCATTGTCCGCAGGGCGACCAGCGGCGCGGCGAAGTCACCGACCGCTTCGGCGAGGGGGGTATCGGCTGTCCAAAGCAAATCACCAACCATGCGGCGGTAATTCAAATCACCCTTACTGATGACCAGCGCAGCGCGGTCGAAGACACTCCGCAGCGGTTCTGGCAGATCGGCCAGCGCGGTCGGTGTGTTCCAGATGAGATGCGGCATGACGATCAGGCGGCCGTCGTCGAAGGCGGCCTGGAGGCGGCTGCCCAGGCCCTGCGCCGCCGCGCCATAGTCCCCGCCGCGCATGTGCGCCAGCATGTGGTGAAAGTCCGGTACAGTGATGTCGCTGACGAACATGGGATAGGCTTTGATATGGAAGATCACCGGGCTGATACGGGCATCGAGCAGCGCATCGGTCAGCGCCATGTCCATCGCCAGTTCTGTCCCGGTATTATCGGCGATGAAATGCACCTCGCGGCCCGCCCCCGCCAGCAGCCGCTCGACCACCTCCCCCGTGTCATCCACCAGCAGATCCTCATGGCTGCCAACATGCCCATGTTCCAGCACTGCCGCGAAACTCAGATCAACGCGGTTGCCCCAGACATCGGCGTGGATCAGCGCGGCCAGCCGTTCCGGGAGCGGATCGTCCCGCAGACTCAGCGCCCGTTCGAGCAGCTTCCAGAGCATATCGCCGCGCAGTTCGGCGGCCTTATGCGGCGCGAAGGGATCGCGGCCTGTCTCCCACCAGCGCACCACATGAAGCAGGTGGCGGTAGAAGTAGGTCTCGGCAAAGAACCAATCGGTATTCAGCCAGGTCTGCCCGGCATGGTCGGCGCTGAACTTGCCCCAGAATGCGGCGTCCGGAGCCAGCCGATCCAGCGGCGGAATCAGCGCGTTGTGCTCCAGTTCGACGGCCAGGCGGGTCAGCCCCATCTGGATCGCAGGCGGATAATCTGGGTTGAGCGCCTGCACATCCCGGATGATCGCCGGGACGCGGACTTTCATGGTGTTATGGGCAAAAGCGTTGCTGGTATCCGTCCAGACCATAGCGGGGCGTGGAGTCATCAGGGATATATCCTTGTCGCGCTGGGATTGAACGCCGCCAATCATAGTGCATGAGGCAGCCAGACGCTATGACCACCTCCCCGAATCAAAGGGGGCGCATGGTATCACGCGCCCCCTCAAGAAACGGACTTCTACCCGTCCGGCTTGCCCAATGTTTTACGGCACGATCACCGGCCCGGTCAGGCCGAAGTTCGCGCCCACCAGCACCAGGTCGCGGATGTTCACCTGTCCATCCGCGTTCAGATCGGCAAATGCCGGCGCGGGCGGAACCACTACGTCAAAGTTCGCTCCGATGGTCGCCGCGTCCGCCAGATCGATGACCTGGTTGCCGTCGGTATCACCAGCGCGCAGCACCTCGTAGCCCAGGTCGAGCAGCGATCCGTCCGCCGTGATGCTGGCGGCCTGCGCCACGCTGATATGCAGCGCCGCCGAAGCCACCACCGCGTAGTCGCCCATGACCACGTTCCCGAAGCTGAAGGCTCCGTCTGCTCCAGTGATCACCTCCGCCACCAACGTACCATCCAGCTTGAACAGCCGCACCACGATCCCGCTCTGATC
The DNA here is from genome assembly GCA_964556745.1 of uncultured Anaerolineaceae bacterium. Taxonomy (GTDB): domain Bacteria; phylum Chloroflexota; class Anaerolineae; order Aggregatilineales; family Phototrophicaceae; genus CFX2. Next base: position 2,074 of record CAZKXW010000036.1, on the reverse strand, counting down.
CGTCCGGCTCTGGTAGGCCAGCACGCCCTTGACCACGCTCAGCAGGCCAGGAGTTGGCGTCTCGGTCGGAACGACTGTCGGTTCTTCGGTCGGAGTCGCTGTCGCGGTCGGTTCCGGCGTGACTTCCTCCGTTGGGGTCGGTTCGACCGTTGGTTCTTCAGTGACCGCCGGCGGCTCGATACCGTCGAACGTCGCGTTCACCACCGTCAGCGGCAGGTCACGCCCATCTCGATCAACCGCCAGCGCCTCACACGTCACGGCGCTGTCACCGAAGCCGACCACCGAGTAGACCAGCATCGCCACCAGCGCGTTCCCCTCGACTGCCGGATTTGGGTGCAGACGGCTGCCTGCGATCAGCCAATGACCATCCGGCTGGAAGCCCTGGTTGACAAGATAGCTGTCCGCCGAGGTGAATGCTGATCCTTCCGTCAGGCTCGTTCCGCTCAGTACCGCCGGATCAACGGCACACTCCACCTGGAGACCATACATTCCGCTCACATTCACCACGCCGAGTTCCACCTGGACCGTCTCGCCTGGTCGCGCCCCCGCCGGATTCACGCTCACAACCAGCGTGGGTTCGGTTGGAGCTGGAGTCGGCTCACTGGTCGGCTCCGGCGATGGCGTCGTCGGGAGCGGCGTCGGCGTCGTCGGGAGCGGCGTCGGCGTCGTCGGGAGCGGCGTCGGCGTCGGTTTCACCTTCGGCTCGATCCGCAGGATGCTCCCGCCATGATTCACCACGTAGACCTCGCCGGCCTGATCTTCGCCAAACGAGCTAATGTTGAAGTCCGTATCGGTGAACAGCGCCGTCTGCCAGCCTCCGCTCCCATTGCGGAAGCTGCTCCAGATCTGCCCCTGGCAGAAGTCCGCGAAGAAATATACCCCGCGCAGCGCCGGGGCGAACGAACCGCGATACACGTAGCCGCCCGTCACCGAGCAGCCCACATCATGCCCGTATTCCGCGAACGGGAAGATGGCGCCGGGGATGTTCCCCGCCGAATACTGGAACGTGCCTTCGTACACCTTCCAGCCGTAATTCGCGCCCGTGCCGCCGTTCGCTGGCCAGAAGTTGACTTCTTCGCGCGTCCCCTGTCCCACATCACCGATGTACAGATCGCCCGTCGCCCGGTCGAAGCTCCACCGCCAGGGGTTACGCAGGCCTAGAGCGGTGATCTGCACGGGGGGAGTCGCCTGGTTCACATCTATCCGCACCATCTTGCCCAGCAGCACCCGGTTGCCCGGCAGCGGCGACATATTCTGGGCATACCCCTGCGGATCACCACCGGAGCCGCCGTCACCCATGCCGATGTGCAGCCACCCATCCGGCCCGAAAGCGATCCCGCCGCCGTTGTGGTTGGCATACGGCTGATCTACGCTCAGCAGCGGCGTGGCGCTGGCTGTGTTCGCCACGTTCGGGTCGGCGGAGACCGTATAGCGCACCACCTGGGTATCGCCCGCCCGGTCGGTATAGTTGATGAAGAACTGCCCGTTCTGGCTGTAATTCGGATGGAACGCCAGCCCCAGCAAACCCTGTTCATTCCCCGTGCTGACCAGTCCGGAGACATTCAGGAACGGCGTTGGCAGCACCGTCCCATTCTGGATGATGCGGATGAGTCCGCCCTGCTCGACCACGAACAGCCTACCGGAGCCGTCCCCCGCATGGGTGACAAAGACCGGCCGCGTGAAGCCAGAAGCCACCTGCACCAGCTCATAATCCGCCGGATTCGGCGCGGCGGGCTGCGCCGAGGGAGCAGCCCGGATGACGGCAGCCACCCCCGCCAGCAGCAGCAAGACCAGAATCAACACACCCCGTCGTAACGCCATAATCGCACACTCCCTGATCGCCTTCGGTCGCGGCTGTGAAACGTTAGGCCAGAATGCCGCCTTTACGTTCTTCACATTTGGCCTGATTGTGTACCGTCGCTCCCATCAGGGGTATAAGAGAATGGTAATGTTGAACCCGGCCCTCATTAGCCCTTTCGTACCACCTCGGTTAGAACGCGGTTGTCCACCTTACACCAACTAGCCACCGGACATCAAACAAAAGTTCGGAATGGAGACGCAGGGGATGGGATCA
>CAZKXW010000035.1:0-39949 GCA_964556745.1 uncultured Anaerolineaceae bacterium | reverse complement strand
CGACGAAAATCCAATACGAATTGAACCGCCAAGACGCCAAGATCATACGGAGAGTGTGGGAGATTTTCAGAGGAGAGGAGAGAGGAGTCTTTGGAGTGAACACCTTTGGAGAACTGGATTCTGGGAGCGGCGTCAACGGCAGTTGGGGCAGATGGTCTGGGGGATAGGATCGCCGGTGACAAGTTCGTAGCGACGGGGAAAGACCATGCCGACCGGACAGGCGTGCTGGACACCACAGTCAGCGCAGCCGGTATAGGCGGCTTCACGCAGTCTGCCTTTCCGCACCCAGAATTCGATCATGCCTTCGAGGGCGCTCGGCTCGACATTGAACTGTCGGGCCATCTGGGCCAGCGAGAGGGGTTTGCCCGCTTCAAAGGCATCAAGGACATCGCGCAAAGCCAGCATGGTTCAGAACCCCAACAAGCGGCCGGCCTGATAGACCAGCACGGACGATCCCCAGGCGACCGCCAGGGTGTAGGCGACCTGGAGGAGCATCCAGCGTGTGCCGAATTCGTGGCGCATGGCAGCGGTAGCGGACATGCAGGGCACATAGAGCAGGATGAAGACGGTGAAAGCCAACGCCGACAGGGGGGTGAAGGTCTGGGTCAGAGCGTGCTGCAATGCGGTCAGGTCTTCTTCCTGGCCGGCTCGCCCCAGGAAATCGGCTTCGGGCATCTGAACAAGCGGGATGATGTTCAGGGTTCGGGGGACGATATTGATGAATTCCTGGACGGTGAGGATGACAGCTTCGGCGAAAGATTGGCCGGCGGCGGTCAGGTCCTCAACGAAGGTGGTCGGGGCAGCTTGTTCAACGGCATCGGCTTCCACGGCATAAATCTGCGTCATGGTGGAGACGATGACTTCCTTTGCCAGAAAACCCGTCACCAACGCACCGCTGGCCTGCCAGGTGTCATAGCCAGCAGGGGCGAAGACGGGCGCGATGGCCCGGCTGACTGTTCCGAAGAGGCTGTCCGCCGGGGGGACTTCATTGAAGCCGCCGACATCGGCGCGGGCGGGGATGGCGAGCAGCAACCAAACAGCGAGCGACGCGGCAAAGATGACTGTGCCAGCCTTTCTGACGAAGGAAATGGTGCGCTCGGTCATACTGCGCCAGACGGTCTTGAGGTTGGGCAGACGGTAAGGCGGGAGTTCCATCACGAAAGGCGGGACGGGTTTGCCACGGTAGACGAGTTTGGTGAAGAGCAGGCTGGTCAGGACGGCCATGCCGATGCCAAGCATGTACATGGCGAAGACGAGCGTGCCACCCTGAGCACCGAAGAAGGCGGCTCCGAAGAGGACGTATACGGGCAACCGCGCTCCGCAGCTCATGAAAGTGGCGATGAAGCCGGTCAGCTTGCGGTCGCGGGCATTTTCCAGGGTGCGGGTGGCGTAGATGGCCGGGACGGTGCAACCGAAGCCGACCAACAGCGGCAGGAAGCTCTTACCATGGAGGCCGATCCGGCTCATCAGGCGATCCATGACGAAGGCGGCGCGGGCCATATAGCCGCTGTCTTCCAAGAGCGCGATGGCGAGATAGAGCGAGAGCAGCACAGGCACAAAGACCAGCACCCCGCCTACCCCAGCCATGATGCCGTCCACGAGCAGCGCCTTGACCCAGGTATCGCCCAGCCCCAGCGCATTCAGAAGCAGGGTGAGCCAGTGGGCAAGCGTGCCGTTGACGAGGCCGTCAGTGAAATCGAGCAGCGGCGCGCTGACGTTGGCCGTGATCTGGAAGACCAGCCACATCAGCGCCAGAAAGATGGGCACACCCCAAAGGCGGTGGGTCAGCACGCGATCCAACTGATCGGAGCGGGTGACGACAGATTGTTTGGGACGCTGGACGGCCGTCCGCACGACGGCATTGATGAACTGGTAGCGGCTATCGGCAATGAGCGTGTCGGCATCGTCGCCGGTCGATTCCAAAATGTGGGCGGCGGCCTGCTGGAGGGCGGAGACCAGCGCCGAGTTGTGCTGGATGCGTTCCACAAGTTCGGGATCGTTTTCGAGCAGTTTGAGGGCGAGCCACTCGGCGGGATAGGTTTGCAGCGATGGATCAGTTTCGATGAGTCGGCGCAGGGCGGCGATGTGGCTTTCCAGGACATCGGGCAGGGAGACGCGGAGCGCATTGGGCCGATGCGCGTCCACGCTCAGACGAGCAATGGCGCGACGCAGGTCGTCCAGCCCCAGGTCGCGATTGCCGACGGTCTCGATGACGGGGATGCCGCCGAGTCCTTGGGAAATGCGATCCTTGTGGATGGAGATGCCGCGGCTGTGGGCGACATCCTGCATGTTCAGTGCCAGGACGACGGGAACGCCGATCTCCATGATCTGGACGACAAGGTAGAGGTTGCGTTCGAGGTTGGCCGAATCGACCACGCAGACTACAGCATCAGGGTGGTCTTCAATAATGAAGTTGCGGGCGATGACTTCTTCGAGGGAATAGGCGTTGAGGCTGTAGGTTCCTGGCAGATCGACCAGGACAACCTCCTGCCCATCGACGACGAGCTGTCCTTCTTTTTTCTCGACGGTTTTGCCGGGCCAGTTCCCAACATGCTGCCGGGAGCCGGTCAGGGCATTGAACAGGGTACTTTTGCCGGCGTTGGGGTTGCCTGCGAGCGCGATGGTCAGCACGATGTCCCCCGCGCGGCGCTACTGCTGCACGACGCCCATCAGTTTATGGGAGACGCCATGCCCCAGCGCTAAGCGGGCATCATCGCGGAAGGCCAGGATCATGGGCGCGTTGGGGGCATTCTGCACGACGCGCACGAGCGTCCCGGTGGTCAGGCCCAAGTCGGCCATACGTTTGCGAAAATCGGGCGTGCCGTGGATTTCGACCAGTTCGGCGGTATCACCAATCGACATAAAGCTCAGCGGCATCTTGGCAACCAATTGAGAACTCATGAGTGCTGTTCCTGCGTGATGATTTCGATGAGGTGGGCTTCGGATTTTCGTAAGGAGAGGTGATACCCGCGCACCCGGTATTCGACCGGGTCACCGAGCGGGGCGGCTTTCAGCACCTCGATCTCGATACCGCGGGTGATGCCCATGTCCATCAAGCGACGGCGGAGTTCACCCGCGCCTCCCACTCGCTGAACAACGGCCTTTTCTCCTGGCTGGAGTTCATCCAGCGTCGCCATGCTTTCCCCTTCTCTGGCAGTGGCTAACGTCTATCCATGATGGCGGAGTTTGGCACGGATGTCTACGCCAGCGATTAAGGCCAGGTTTTCGCGTGACCTGATGACAGTTTGAGGATGGTTAAACCTGGGCGATACGGCGTTAAACTCGGCGGCATGACCGTTATCGCATGACCTGATCTTCATTGACGCTCCCCGTGGATACTGCTACACTACGCGATGAAGAAACCCGAAGTGAATCCGGGATTCGGGGCAATGGTGGAACGGCATACACGGAAGTCTTAAAAACTTCTGTCCAGACGGACATGTGGGTTCGAATCCCACTTGCCCCACCTTCATCGCAATACGCCTTGAATCGGCGCCCTGTTAGGATTTGGCAAATTGAGCGTGTTAGCGTAGAGGTCGGTCAGCAGGCTTGGATCGACATCTCTAGAAATCCCTGTCCAGCATTGACGCCATTTTGAATCCCAGCCTACACTGAATTCACCGGATTCGATCAGTCTGCGGGCCGGTTTGCCCACAGAATCAACACGCAGCAGAACCTTCAACACTGGATGGAGCGACACACATGACGGACTCGAAGTCGTATCTGATTACGGGTGGAGCCGGTTTCCTGGGCATCAACCTCACCCGATATCTATTGGCGCGGGGACACAAAGTCACCAGCCTGGACATCGCCGATTTTGATTATCCCGAACGCTCAAAGATCACCGAAATCAAGGGCGACATCCGGGACCGCGCGGCTGTGGACCGGGCGATGCAGGGAATCGATATCGTGGTGCATACGGCAGCGGCGCTGCCGCTGTACAAGCCGGAAGACATCTTCTCGACCGATATCGAGGGGACGCGGACGGTGATCGACTCGGCGCAGCAGCATGGGGTGCAGCGGTTCGTGCATGTGTCTTCGACGGCGGTTTACGGCATTCCCGATCACCATCCGCTGCTGGAGACGGATAAGCTGGATGGCGTTGGGCCGTATGGGAAAGCGAAAATCGAGGCGGAAGAAGTCTGCTTCGAGTACCGCAAGAAGGGCATGTGTGTGCCGGTCATCCGGCCCAAGTCGTTCATCGGGCCGGAGCGCCTGGGGGTGTTCGCGCTGTTTTATGACTGGGCGAAGGACGGTCACGGGTTCCCGATGCTAGGCAGCGGGCGGAACCGCTACCAACTGCTGGATGTCGAAGACCTGTGCCAGGCGATTTATCTGTGCTGCACGCTCGACCCGAACGTGGTGAACGACACCTTCAACATCGGCGCGAAGGAATTCACGACGATGAAAGAGGATTATCAGGCGGTGCTGGATTATGCGGGCTTCGGCAAGAAGATCCGCCCGCTGCCGGCGGGGCCAGCGATCTTCACGCTGCGGGTGCTGGAGGCGCTGAATCTATCGCCGCTGTACAAGTGGGTCTATGAGACGGCCAGCAAGGACTCGTTCGTGTCCATCGAAAAGGCCGAGAAGACCATCGGTTACAAGCCGCAGTATTCCAACAAGCAGGCGCTGATCCGCAATTACCAGTGGTATCTGGATAACGTCTCGAAGTTCCAGGGGCAGTCCGGTGTTTCGCACCGCGTGCCGTGGAAACAGGGCATCCTGGGCGTTGCCAAGATGTTCTTTTAGACCTGGAGTCTGCTGCGCGCTCCAGCGCGGATTTTTCCCGATCCCAGCTCCCTCTCCGCCACTTCACAGCAGAGGGGGAGTTAGCGGCTCATCCGGCACGTTATGCCCGCAGCCCTCTGTTTTCCTCGACGATTTACCGGATGCACCAGTTCGATGGGTTCGAGACCAACAGCCGCACGAAAAAGTTCATAACCGGCTCTACACCTGCAAGAAGCGGTCATACAATGGCTGCTTGGGCTGGTCACTGCGATTGACCAGCCCGTAGCCGTTGTGCATGGTATCGGCCCAACCGTACCAGACGGCAGCGGCGACTCGGCTGGAATAGAGCGTCTTGAGCCGCCGCACGAAGGCCACGGCGTAATCGGCCACCTCTCCGGCGGGGTCATCGGGGCGATCCAGAACCCCCCACTCGGTGATCCAGACGGGCGCGCCGGGCAGCACTTTGCTGTAGGCGTCGACATCTTCATCAATGCTCCCGAACGGGCTGTATTTGTTCCCGACCGGCCCGCGTCCATACGAGTGACAGGCAATCGCATCTGGGCGGATGCCGGAGGGCATGGCGGCTAAGGCTTCACGGGCGTAAGCCGCACCCAATCCTGGCCCACCGACATGCCCGCCGGTGATAATGTAGGTGGTCGGATCGACGCTGCGGATGGCGCGGATCGAGTCGGTCAGCAGCCCGCCATAAACGGGAGCCGGGATCGGCACGGCGGCATGCGCATTCTGGGGGGCGGTATCCTGTTCATTCCAAATCTGATAGGCGGCGATCTGGCTGCGCCCGACGAAACGCTGGGCAATCCGACGGGCGAAGTCGCTGAAGCGCGCGGTCAGTTCGCGCCAGCGGCCTAAATCCATGTTGGGCCAAACATAGCCCTGCCCTTCGCCGTAGGTCTGGTGGGTGAGCACCAGAATGACTTTGAGGCCGGCTTTGGCGTAGCGGTCGATGAAAGGCGCGTAGAAGTTGTAGGCCGCGTCGAGATCGGTCGAACCGCGATCCATCGATACGCTGTAGGCGAAGCGCACCCAGCCCAGCCCTTTGAGGCGTTCCGCGGCAGGTTTGCCCAGGGGATGGAGCATATCCAGATTGACACCAGTCATGTTCAAGGCACTCAGGCCTTCGGAATCATCGGCGGTCAGATACTCGGCAGCCGAGTAGCCTTCGACGGTCTGTGGCGAGCGGATTTTCAGCCATTCACCGGGGCGCCCGACTTTTTGCAGGGTGCGCCCGTGGGGTTCAAGCGTTTCAGAGCGGTCGAAGGGAGTGAGCTGACCGATCACGCGGAATTCTGTGCCGGGGCGTTCACGAATTCGCAGGCCGCTGACGTTGATCCGCAGCCGCAAATCCTGCCAATAGATCATCATGGTTGGATCAACGACATCGGGGAGGATGTAGCCGCCGAGGCCACGCCCCGGCTGCTGCACGACAAGCTTGATTCCATCGGCTTCGGCACTGCCGATGATATCACCCAGCTTGACCGACTGCCCCATCGACACGCGAATGCTGGTCAGCCGGGCATAGGTGACAAGATAGGTCAGGCCGCCGACGGTACTGGAAATCTGGACGTACTGGCCGTATCCCAGCGCGGTGGGCTGGCGGACCACACTAGCGACAACACCGCTGGCCGCCGCGCGGATCGGCGTGCCGGGCGGCGCGTGGAGGTCGATCCCTTCGTTGGGTTTGCCATCTGGGACAGAGCGGTCATTGAAGCCGCGGGTGATGCGGGCTGGGCGAGCATCCGAGGGCCATTCCAGGGTGAAGCGGTCGAAGATGTTACCGGGTGTGATCTTTTCGCCATAGCGGTCTTTCAACTGGATGCGCGGCTGTAGGGCGGCGTTCAGATCGCTGGGTGTGGCACAGCGGATCACATCGACGCGCACGACCATCGGATAGACCCGTCGGATGTGGCTGAGGGCATCATTGCCGACCCAGACCGCGGGAGCCTGCACCGCCGTGACATTGCGATAGCGGTTGAGGTCATTGCCAGCAGGGGATCGAACGACGGCCACACGCTCGAAAGCCTTGATATAGGCATCAGCGGCGCGGAGCCATTCGTTGAAATCCTGGTTGGGCAGCACCAGCGCATGTGAGATGGTCGATTTCATCCAGCGGCCTCCCGGTTGTGCGTCAGCAGTCAAGGAGACGATTATAGCGCGTCATCTGGCGGCGCGTTGCCTCTGGACTAAAAAGACTCCTATAATGCTTGGCAGGTCAAGGGAACTAGAAAGGTTTATTGTAATCATGCTGGAGATTCCGCTGCCGGCGGCCACGGCGAACCCCGATCTGCATCCGATTTCTTCCAAAGGGCTGCCGGCCTACCCTAATGGCTGGTACGCCATCGCGTTTTCGGCGGAACTGCCGCCGGGCAGAATCCTGTCGCGGCGGTTCATGGGACGTGAGATTGTGGCGTTCCGCACCCCATCCGGGGCGCTGAGCGTGATCGATGCGTTCTGCCCGCACCTGGGGGCGCATCTAGGCTACGGCAGCACGGTCGAGCAGGAGACAATTCGCTGTCCGTTTCACTACTTCTGCTTCGATACCCAGGGGGTGTGCGTCTCGACGGGCTACGGCACGAAACCGCCGCCCAAAGCGGTCATCCGCACCTGGCCGGTTCGGGAGAAACACGGGATCATCCTGGTGTGGTTCCATGCCGAGGGACAACAACCAGATTGGGAAGTACCCGAACTGGATATGACCGGATTCTCGCCGCTGCGGTGGCGTGAGTGGACGCTGCAAAGCCATCCCCAGGAGACGACTGAAAACAGCGTGGACATCGGCCATCTGAGCATCGTACATCACTACGATGATGTGCAGGTGCGCGGTGAACTGGTTACCGAGGGGCCGTACCTGAACGCGCGATACGGGATGCGGCGACCAGCTCCGCTGGCCGGGGGTCTCATCCAGAGCATCCAGTCCGAGTTCGAGATTCACGCCTACGGGCTGGGTTACTCGTATGTCGATGTGCAGATCTCGTCGATGGGGCTGAACAGCCGCCAGTTCGTGCTGGCGACGCCGGTGGATGTAGAGACGATCACGCTGCGAATCGCGCTGAGTTTAAGCAGCGTCACGGAGCCGGGGCGGGTGCATCCGGCATTGAAGTGGCTGCCGGGGAGGCTGACGGTTCCGCTGCTGAACCGCGTGCTGGTGGGCGCGGCGCTGGACGGCTTCGCCAACGACGTGCAGCAGGACTTTGAAATCTGGCAGCACAAGGTGTACTTCTCGCCGCCGATTCTGGCGGATGGCGATGGGCCGGTCGGGCGTTACCGGCACTGGGTCAAGCAGTTCTACTGCCCGCCTACAGCGTCCTGAACCGACCAAGCCGTAACCGTGTTCGCGGGCCACTTCATGGGCGCGGGAGTTCCAGCACAGCCAGCATGGGGAGGTGGTCGGAACCAGCAGGCTGGCCGCGCCAGGCACTCAAGGCACGCAGGGATGGACTGTGCCAGAGGTAATCGATGCGAATGACGGGCGGAAGCCAGGGCAGCAGATCACGCACGGGAGAGACGGGCCAGCTCGCGCCGAAGCCGCGTCCAACCTCGCGGAACGAATCGCGGAGCTGTCCAGCAAGCTGCTGGTAGGTCGGTGATTGATCACTGGTGTTGAAATCCCCGCCGACGACAAAGGGATAGGGTTCGGATTGCAGATGGCGAAGCAGCGCTTGGATCTCCTGATTGCGTTTGCGGTCGTCATAACCGAACAGGACACGGAGGATGTAGCTTTCCCCCGGCAGGGCGAAGCGCATATCACTCACCGGCCAGGAGAGGTGAACGCCGTAAACGGCCACAAGCTGCCCGTGCACATCCAGGACGGCGCGGGTTTGTGGGCGGCCTTTCCCCAGGGCGAGATCGACGACCTGACTTTGGCGGATGGGATAGCGCGACAGGATGACGACGCCCGCCCAACCGGGGTCATCGTAGGGGGCAAACTGGTAGGGATAGTCCGATTTGAGACGGGGAAGTTCGTGTGCGGCAAAGTCCAGGGGAACCTCCTGGAGCAGGACGACATCGGCACTGACGCTGCGAAGATAGTCACCGAGGTCAGCCAGATAGCGATTGCCGCCCCAGATGTTGAAGGTCATGACAGAGAGGGTCGGGCCACCACGGGCCGCAGCAGCTTTGGGCAGGAAGTAGGGGCCGAACCATAAGGCTCCCACGGCGGCGATAGGCAGCAGGCGCAGCGCAGGCAGACGGGCACGCAAGAGCAGCGCCAGCGGCAGCAGGCCGGTCAGGGGCAGGAAGAGCAGATGCGAAAAGGTATTGACCAGCGAGATCGTCCAGTGACGGTCGCCGACCGCGGTACGCATCAACAGGTAAGTGAGGAAGAGGACAACATAGACATTGGTGACAGTGTTGATGAACCGAACGAGGGGACGCGGGGTAAGAGACATACAGGATTCTCCACAGATTCACGCTCACACCTTATTCACGATGGCCTTGCGGTTTCCTCAATTGGGAGTGCTGTAGTGATAGAGATGGAATGAATCAGCCCGTTTGTTACACTCAGGTCGATGCCGTATAATGAGCGGGAATTCCGGCGCGGCCAGCGCACCAAGGATGCGGAATGACGACGACCGACGAACTAATCGGCAAGACCATAGGCGGCTATCAAATCCTGGATGTGGTCGGGAAAGGCGGCATGGCGACCGTCTACCGGGCACAGCAGGTCTCGATGAATCGAACGGTCGCGGTTAAAGTGCTGCCGGTGCAGTTCCTCAACGATGACACCTACCTGCAACGCTTCAATCAGGAAGTTGCCATTATCTCCAAACTGGAACACCGCAGCATCGTTCCGGTGCATGACTACGGCGAATACAACGGCCAGCCGTATATCGTCATGCGGTATATGGCGGGCGGGTCAGTCGATGATCTGCTGAACGACGGGCCGCTGGAGCCAGAGCGCATCCTGGACATCTACGAGCAGATTGCGCCGGCGCTGGATTACGCGCACACCAAGAATGTACTGCACCGTGATCTGAAGCCGAGCAACATCCTGCTGGACGATGATGGCGGGGCGTATCTGACCGATTTCGGCATCGCCCGGGTCCTGGGCGAGCAGCAGACCTCCGGCATCACCACGCAGGGCGTGGTGGGCACGCCGAGCTATATGAGTCCAGAGCAGGCGCAGGGGCTGGCGCTGGACGGCCGGAGCGATGTCTACGCGCTGGGCATCATGCTGTTTGAACTGGCGACCGGACGGCGGCCATTCGAGAGCGACACCCCCTATGGGGTGGCCGTGCTTCAGGTGACAGCTCCGCCGCCCTCGCCGCGCACCTACAATCCGCAGCTTTCGTTCGCTTTCGAGCAGGTCATTTATATGGCACTGCGGAAAAAGCGCGAAGAGCGCTACCCGAACGCGGTGGCGCTGGTGGACGCGCTCAAGCGGGCGCTGAACAAGCCGGTGATGACGATACACGATACTCAGCCGGGCTTTCAACGCCCGCCGATGCCTCAGCCGCAGATGATGCCGCCGCCCGCGCAGCCGGTGTATGCGCTGCCTTCGAATCCAGCGCAGGTTTCCAGCAGCTATTCGCAGCCTATCCACCGACGGCGGCCGGCACGGCCCTCCAGCCTGTGGGTCAGCGCGGCAGTGGGGGCGCTGTTGGGGTGCGGGGTGCTGGCTGTGGTGGCGCTGGTCGCGCTCATCATCGTCAATAATATGGCGTCAGGCACGGCGGCTGATCCGACCCGAACACCTTCGCGCGTGACTGATCCAGCGCGTTCGGCGCAGACCACAGCGGTAGGCAACGCCACGCTCGATCCCACCAGCGAGGCCGCGCGGGCGACATTGGTCCCCCGTTCAGAATCGGCTGAATCCGAAGCCACAGCCACTTTCCTGCCGGTGGGCATCCGCCCCAGCGCGACGCCAGATGTGATTCGTTCGGGGCTGAGGGGCAAACTGGTCTTTTTCGCGGAGCGGGAAGGCAATACCGATCTGTACAGCCTCGATCTCAGCAGCGGGATCGAAACGCAGTTGAGCTTCGATCCTGACAATGACTCATTTCCGAGCGTGTCACCGGATGGTCGCTGGATCGCGTTTCAGTCCGACCGGGACGGCGATTCGGATATCTACGTGATGGACACCGAAGGGCGGAATCAGCGCCGCCTGACGGAGAACGGGGTGGAGGACCGACTGCCGGATTGGAGTCCCGATGGCGCGTGGATCGTGTTCTCGTCGGATGTGCGGGGGGATGGCACTAATGACTTGTACGCGATCCGGCCAGACGGGAGCGATCTGCGGCGCGTGTTCGAGGATGGCGAGCGCAGCAGCCAGCCGCGTTACAGCCCGGACGGGAACTATGTGGTGTTTACGACGGGTCGGGCGCTGGATGGCAGCACCTGGGAAATCGGGCGGCTGAACATTGCCACAACTGGCTTCACGCGGCTGACCAACAATACGTTCAAGGATTGGTCGGCATCATACAGCCCGGACGGCAGCACGATTGTGTACCTGACGGGTGGGAATGGCAGTAAAGCCGCCGAGGGCAGTTCGGCGATTGCCATCATGGATCAGGATGGGAATACAGGCCGCATCCTGTATGACGGCCCTGGCTACGAATGGGGGGCAGTCTTCAGCCCGGATGGAGCGTACATCAGCTTCACCACCGTCTCCGATGAGACCGGGCAGGAAGAGGTCTTCGTGATGTCCGCGGACGGGCTGGATGTACAACAGCTTACAGCGGGCGGCGGGATGGGCGCGGTCTGGGTTCCGGGGACATCGTAGGCTGCTATGGTCAGCGCCGGACAGACCCGCGCCGAAATTGTGGCCGGGCAGATTCGACAGGCTATCCGGGCTGGAGCCTACGTCAGCGGGGAACGCCTGCTGGAATTGACGCTGGCGGAGCGGCTGAAAGTCAGCCAGAACACGATCCGCGACGCGCTGCGGCTGTTGGAAGCGGAGGGCTGGGTCGTTAAACACGCGCGGCACGGCGTGTACGTGCGATCCTTCACGCATGATCAGGCCGCAGAACTATTCACGCTGTGGGAGGCGATTGGCCGGCTGGCACTGCGCTGGACGCTGGAATCGGCCAACCGCAAAGACCTAGCTCAACTGCGCCGCTTGATTCAATCGGCGCGAAAAGAGACACTGGCTGGCGCTATCGAAGAGGCGGTCGAAGCCATCTTTGGCTTTCACCTGCTGCTGGCCGATCTGTGCGGGCGGGTACAGACCGGCGACATTCTGCGGACGATCCTCAACCGAATCTACATCCTGGAGATGGTACGGCAGATGCGCGCCCCGCGCAGCCTGCATGCCCATGAAGCCCAACTGCTGCTTTACGAAAAGCTGGTCACGCTGATGGAAGATGGCAGCGCTGGCGATGCCGAAGCGCTGTTGGACTACCTGATCCGCACGGAAGCGGAGACGCTGCTCCCCCTGCTCAGGTGAAGGGCATCAGCCTTGGCTGATCCGGCAGCTGTGGCTGTCGCAGACAGGCGCGCCGACCCAGCGGTTGAAGCGGTAGCGGTTGCGGGCGATGAAGCGATAGACGCGGTCTCCCAGGCGATCCATTCCGGGCAGGTTCAAGAGCAGCCAGAGCGGGAAAGTCAGCGGGAGGACTTTCATCATGTGTCTGACGGCTGGGAAACCGGCCAGGATGGAACCGTCAGGCGCGATGAGATGCATCTGGCCCATGGCAGCTTCATAGGAAACCTGGGGAAAGCGCTGGCTGAGCGTCTCGGGTTGGTGCAGGTCGAGAAATTCGATGCGTCCGAACCAGTCCAAGGCACTGTAGAAGCGCCTGGATTGGGTGCAGACGGCGCACTGGCCGTCGTAGATCACGGTGAGGGTCATGACACACTTCCAATTCGGATACGAGATGATGGCAATCATAGCGAACCGGGATGAGCAGCCGATGAAGGCAGACTCAATAAGCGCCGTGACGGAGGAGGACGCGCGGGACAGTCATCATCAAAATCTGGGCGTCCAGGCCGACTGACCAGTTTTCGATGTAATAGATGTCCAGCAGGCACATTTCGTCGAAAGGGACTTCGCTGCGGCCGTGAACCTGCCAGAGGCCAGTCAAGCCGGGAAGGGTCTGGAGCCGCTGCATGTGCCAGGGTTGGTAGAGGGCGACTTCATCCGGCGTGGGGGGACGCGGCCCGACCAGACTCATCTGGCCGCGCAGCACATTGAACAGGTTGGGCAGTTCGTCCAGGCTGGTGGCGCGAATAATGCGGCCGACGCGGGTGATGCGGGGGTCGTTCTTGATCTTGGGATGGCGGGGGTCTTGACCAGAGTCGCGAACCAACTGCTCCCGGAACTTGTCGGCGTCGGGGATCATGCTGCGGAACTTGACTATGTTGAAAGGCCTGCCATTCAACCCGATGCGCTTCTGGCTGTAGAATACTGGCCCCGGCCCTTCCAGGCGAATCGCCAGCGCGACCAGCCCGAAGATGGTCAGCCAAAAAGGGGCCAATACGACGATGATGGCAATATCGATGGCGCGTTTGACGAACCGCTGGTGTCCCTGAAGTTCGACTTCGCCGCTGACACCCAGGAGGGGAATACCATCGATATTTTCGATCTGCACCTGACGGAGGTTCAGCTGAAATACATCGGGGACGACACGCACCTCGACGCCGGCTTTGCGGCAGATCTGTACCAGTTCGAGGATGCGTTCGTGCTGGCTCCAGGGCAGCGTGATGATGGCGGCATCGACCTGATTAGCACGGAGGGTTTCGCGCAGGTTCTTCAAGCCGCCTAAGCCTTTCAAGCGGCCCAAGTCCTGGGTGGCCCGTTCGGGGTCATCATCGACATAGCCGACCGGAACATAGCCGAGTTCTTTGCGGGCGATCATCGTCCGCAGGACGGCCATAGCCACTTCCCCTGCCCCGACCACCAGCACGCGCTGGACGCCGATGCCTTTACTGCGCAGATAGGCCTGAGCGATGCGACGGGTCGCACGCACCAGGGCCAGCAGGACAATGCTGATGACGGCGACGTATAGGACCATCAAACGACTAAAGACGAGCGGCTGGAAGATGAAGTAGAGACCGAACAGCACGACGGTCGAATTGGTCACGCCATTGATGACGGCGTAGACCTCTTCCCAGTAAGAGCGGCCGCGATTGCTCTTGTAGAGGCCACTGGCGCGGTAGTTGAGGTAAACCATCGCGGTGAAGACGCCCGCATAGGGCAGATACGGCTCGAAGGGGGCACGGTTGACTTCAAAGACCGGGCGAATCAATTGAAGTTCGTAGCGGGCGTAGTAGGCAATGATAAAAGAGACGAGGACGAGCAGCAGGTCCAGGAGCGGATAGAAATTCCTGGGCATATGGAACTTGCGGTTTCGTCCCAGTGTGTCTGGATTTGTCCCGTTCATGTTTCCCAACTACAGTGCTTTACTCCATCAAGGCCTGACGGTAACTGGCGACCGTGCATTCGGCGGCGCGGCTCCACTGAAACTGACTCGCCTGCTGAAGACCGGCTTCACAGGCAGCCTGTCGCCAGCGGTCATCCGCAGCCGCGCGGGCAAGGGCGGCTGTCCAGGCCGCCTCGTCCTGAGGCGGGAGGCACAGCCCGGCGGTTCCGGCCACTTCTGGCAGCGAGGAAACGTTGGAGACGATCACGGGCGTGCCGCAGGCCATCGCTTCCAGGACGGGCAGGCCGAAGCCTTCATAGACCGACGGGTAGACGAAGGCTTGGGCGCCATTGTACCAGAGCGGAAGGTCTTCGACAGGGACGTAGCCGGGAAAGCGCACCTGCCCTTCCAGATCAAGCTGGCTGACCGCCTCGAAGATGGACTGGTAGTCCCAACCTTTGCCGCCAACGAGGATGAGCGGGAGTCGAGCGGCGGGCGGGAGGGCGGCATAGGCGCGGAGGAGCATGGGCAGGTTCTTGCGGGGTTCGAGCGTGCCGAGAAACAGCCAGAAACGGTCGGGCAGGCTGTTGGCCGCGCGGAAGGCGCGGATTTGCTCCGACGGAAGCGGTCGATAGGCGCGGGCGTCGTAGCCGGGCAGGGCAACATCGATCTTGCCAGGCGGGACGCCGAGGGCAGCAGTGAGGTCGCGGGCGGTGCTTTGCGAGATGGCGATGACGCGGCGGGCACGCTGGCAGGAGAGGCGGGTAAAGAGCCGCAGATAGAGGCGGCGGGCAGCGGGCAAGACCTGGGGGAAATGAATGAAGCTGAGATCATAGACCGTGACGACGCTGGGGCGGGGGAGGACCATGGGCGAGACGAAGGCCAGGGCGTGGATCAGGTCGAAATCGCCCAGCTGTCCGGGTTGGGCAAACTGCTCCCAGAGGATGCGGCGCAGGGGGTGGCTGGTATCCCAGCGGGAACGGCGCAGGTCGATGCCCTCGAAGGCGGCGCGGCTGGATGGACCGAGTAAGGCAGTGAAGCGCCAATCAGGCGGGGCAGCGGCTTTGAGGTTCGCCAGAATGTGGTAGATGTAGCCGTGGATGCCCGCCGAGCGGTATCCGGCTGTACCAGAGAGCAGGTGCGCGTTCAAGCCGATGTGCGTCATGGGGTAAGATTGTAGCGGGCGAAGGCTGAAACCAGAAGATGCAGCCGCAAAGGAGGCGAAGTGGGGATCATCACGGCGGAGAACGTCACCGGACTGAAGCAGGTTGGGCGGGTGAAACGGGCGTGGATCACCGAGGTCGCCTGGGCGCCGAACGGGCGGGCGCTGGCTGTAGCCGGGGCGGACGGGATCACACTGCACGAGGCGGACACGATGCGGGTCGCGGGCGCGCTGACGGGGCACGAAGGGCCGGTAAAAGGGATTGCGGTCAGCCCAGATGGGGGATGGATTGCTTCGGCGGGGGCGGATACCACGGCGCGGCTGTGGAATTTGCGGGCGGGAGCGGCGCAGACGATCCTGCGGGGGCACAGCGACGCGGTGAACGCAGTGGCTTTCAACCCGGACGGGCAGTGGGTGGCTACAGTCAGCGCGGATCAGACGGGGCGGTTATGGACGCTGGAAGGGGAACCGAGGGGACTGCTGCGGGGACACACGGATGAGGTCACGGCGGTCATCTTCGGCGGGACAGGACGAGTGGTGACGGGGAGTTGGGATCAGCAGATTCGGGTGTGGGACACAGAGTGTGGGGAATGTTTGCGGACGATGGGGCACGACAGTTGGGTGCGACATCTGGTCGCGTTCGAGGGGCGGGGATGGGTGGCTTCGGCCAGCCGGGATGGGACAGCACGGGTCTGGGAGGTGGAGAGCGGGCGGGAGATCGTAAAGCTGATGGCTCACTCTGGTGGGACGGATGCGGTCGCGTTCAGCCCGGACGGGAGGATGTTGGCGACCGGGGGGCGGGATCAGGCGGTGAAGCTGTGGAGGCTGCCGGAGGGGAGGCTGCTGCATGTTCTGCGGGGGCATGAGAAACCGGTGCTGACGGTGGCTTTCAGCCCGGACGGGAGTCGGTTGGCTTCGGGGAGTGGGGATAACAGGGTGTGGTTGTGGGGGATCGGGGAGGACTGAAACAGTAGAAGTTTATAGTTCACAGTTGATCGTTTATAGAGGAATACGGTTTATGGGCTGTTTCTCTGCGGATTTCCACAATAGCACACCACAGAGCGGAAAGGGCGACATTTTGTCTACTCTGGCGACATATAATTGAGGAGAAGAAATTCTAACTGCAAAGACGCGCAGGACGGGAGATGGATCGATTCGCGCCGCCCGGCCATGAAGTGGCCAAGGCTCACTGAAGATCACTAGCCACACGTGGGCGGAAGGACATACACGCATGCTTCGCGCTAATCGTGTCCCACGAAAATCAGCCTTTTTCTCACGGATTTGTCCATCAGGGGGCAGCGCTTTCGTGCCAGTAGGTAATGAGGGCGTCGCGAGCGCGGGCGTACATGGTGGTTTCGACGGCGGCGAGGGTATCCGGGGTGATGTGCGCCCAGAGGTCGCGCTGCATGATTTCTGGCGCGTCGAGGATGGCGCGGAGATCGGCAGGCTGTTTGGCGATGCGGGAGCCGAAGACTTCGAGCGTCTGGCTGACTCCGCCGGGTTTGATTTGCTGGCCGATAAAGTCGCGCCAACCGGCGAGGGTCTGGTCGGACATGAAAGGCAGCCAATCGACGGGGTGGGCGCGGGTCAGGCTGTCGTAGTGGCCGGGATCGAGGCGAGCATAATCGCGCTCGTCCATATAGATCAGCAGAATGTGGAGCATCAGGAAGCGGAAGGGGCGCGGCCCCCATTCCCGCCCAGCGAAGTGCGGCCCCAGCATATCGAGCGACCAGACTTCATCGACGGTGAGGTGGGCGACGTAGCCGGCCACAAAGGCGCGTTGGGCAGGGCTGTGCGGACGGAGCAGCACGGGGTTCCGCTGGATCATGACCCGCCAAGGGGGTTCGGGGATGCCGTGGTCATAGCTGTAGAAGTGGGTGTCTTCACGGCGGAGGTCGCCATTGGTGCGGGCATCGGCGGCAATCTGGCCGAGGAGGAAGGCGGGACACTCCCGGGCGAGGGCATGGCGGAGCGGCTGGGGGATGGCATCATCCCGCAGCATGCGCTGGGCAGTTTCCAAGTGGGTGAAGGGTGTCGGCATGGGTCTCATTCTAACCATAAGACGGGGAGAAATCGAGGGATTAGGGAAGACGAAATACAATTCAATCGATCCGACGGAAAGAACGCCACGATACAAGGATGAGCAAAACCGCGAAGAGGGCATCCGCACCCTAAATGCGTCCCCACTTCGCAGCGAGGGACTTGGAAGAAGGCAAGGGATTGGGGATAGTGACGAAGATCACCATGCGGGGAGATTAATCACATTGAAAACAAGATACACTTGTGTTAAACTATTTTTATCTATGCCGAAAAACAGAGCGTAAGGTCAGGCACACATGGCGAGCGTATCGGCAGCCTATACTCCCGAATCGAAACCTCAATCGAAGAGTCCGCGATGGTTCACCCAGGCGTGGCTGGAGCCGCGCTTCGTGGTGGTTACGCTGATCTGCATCCTCCTGAGCGTGGCAGGCGAGCGGCTGCTGTGGCCAGAGTGGTTGATTCTGATCCTGAACATCACATCGTATGTAGCGGGCGGCATCTTCGGGCTGAGGGGGGCGCTGGAAAGCCTGCGCGAACGGCGGATCGATGTGGACATGCTGATGATCCTGGCGGCAGTGGGCGCGGCAGTGGTGGATCAGTGGCACGAAGGCGCGATCCTGCTGTTTCTGTTCTCGCTGAGCAACGTGCTTCAGGATTACGCGATTGGGCGGAGCCGCCAGGCGATCCGCGGACTGATGAAGCTGTATCCGGCTGAGGCGCGTGTCCGGCGCGAGGGGCGGATCGAGACAGTGACGCTGAGCCAGATTCAACCAGGCGACATGGTGCTGATCGAACCGGGCGAGCGCATCCCCGTAGATGGGATCGTGCAATCGGGGCGCAGCTCGGTAGACCAGTCGCCAATCACGGGCGAGTCGATGCCGGTGGAGAAGATGGCGCGCGACAAGGTATTCGCCGGGACGCTCAACGGGCAGGGCGTGCTGGACGTGGAGGCGACACAAGCGGCCAGTGATACGACTCTGGCGCGGATCATCAAGATGGTGGAAGAAGCGCAGGACTCGAAAGCGCCGACCGAGCGATTCCTGGAGAAGTTCGAGCAGTATTATGCCCTGCTCATCCTGGGGAGTGTGGGGTTGTTCATCATCGTGCCGCCGGCGCTGGGGCTGGTGGATTTCCAGACGAACTTCTACCGGGCGATGGTGCTGATGACGGTGGCCTCGCCGTGCGCGTTGGTCATCAGCACGCCGGCGGCGTTCATCTCGGCCATTGCAGCCGGGGCGCGGAGCGGGGTGCTGTTCAAAGGCGGGGCGTATCTGGAAGGCATGGCGGCGATCAAAGCGGTGGCGTTCGATAAGACAGGGACTCTGACCCGGGGCCGCCCGGCAGTGACAGATGTGGTATCGTGCTGCGAGTTGAAAGAAGATGAACTGCTGCGCGTAGCGGCGGCGGTCGAATCGCGGTCAGAGCATCCACTGGCGAAGGCCATCGTGCGGGCGGCGGAAGAACGCAAACTATCGATCGGCGATGTCGAACACTTCGAGGCGGTTCCGGGGCTGGGGATCGAATCGCAGGTGGATGGTCGCTCGGTACGGCTGGGGAGCATCAAGTACCTGGAAGCGCGTAATCCGCTGCCGGAACGGCTGGCAGAACCGTACTACCGGCTCGAATCCGAGGGCAAGACGGTCATCGGCGTGGTGCGCGAAGGTCAGTGCGAGGGCTGCGGGGCGTGCGAGCAAGGCCAGCAGGCGATGGACTGGATGGGGTTGGTGGCGATGGCCGACGAACTGCGGCCGGAAGCGCCGGCGATCATCCGCAGCCTGCGGGAGGCGGGAATCGTGAAGATCGCCATGCTGACCGGGGACAACCAGCGGGTGGCTGACGCCATCGCGCGGAAGGCTGGCGTGGATATGGTGTACGCGGATCTGCTGCCGGATGAAAAGGTGAAGGCGCTGAAGGCGCTGGAAGCCGAGGTGGGGCCGGTGGCGATGGTCGGTGACGGGGTAAATGACGCGCCCGCGCTGGCCACAGCCAGCATCGGGATTGCGATGGGCGCAGCGGGGACCGACGTGGCGCTGGAGACGGCGGACGTGGTGCTGATGGGCGACCGGTTGGAATTGATCCCGGAAGCGATCCGGTTAGGCCGCCGGGCACGGCGGATTGTGTGGCAGAACATCGCATTCGCCATCGGGGTCATCATCATGCTGATTATCGGGGCATTTGTGGTCAATCTGCCGCTGCCGCTGGGCGTGCTGGGGCATGAAGGCAGCACGGTGATCGTGGTGCTGAACAGCCTGATCCGTTTGCTGCTGTGGCCGGAGATTCACCGGCGGATGCAGCCGGTCGTGGCGGCATAAGACAAACCGCCATTCCACCACGGAGGCACAGAGGGCACAGCGAAAATGAAGAGCCACCACGGAACCCCGTGGTGGTTTTGTTTTCCACTGATCCTCACCCCCTGGCCGCTCTCCATTGCATAGAGAGGCCAGAATGCATAGAGAGGCGAGAAAACTGGCGTCGAGGGGAAAGGGTTCAGGGCTGGTCGGTGGAACGGCCGAGGAGTTCGAGGGTCTGTTGTTCGAGTTCCCAGAGGTCACGGCCGTCCTGGTTGCGGTAGAAGGCTTTGAGGCGGCGGAGGCCGTCGGTGTATTCTTTGGCCCACTCGCGGGAGAAGTCACCGCTTTCGATCTCCTTGAGGGTGACTTCCATAAGGCGTTCCAACTTGAGATCGCTGAAGCGGTCGATGCGGCTGATCGTGCCGTATTGGTGCGGCAGGGGACTCTGGCGGAGGGTGTTGAGCATCCCGGATTGGGCGGCCTGCTGGAAAAAGTGGGCGAATTCGCCGGAGAGATAGAGTTCGGTGAAAGCAGCTTCGGGGGGATAGCCGCGGGCAAGGAGCAATGAGACGGCGGTGGTCATCAGGTGATAGAGGGCGGGCATGACAGCCTGCTGCATGAAAAGGTCGAGTTCGGTTTCGCGCTCGAAGCTCAATTCGATGGCCCCGGCACGGAGGGCGCCAATGGCGCGGGCGACAGCCAGCAGCACAGGCCAGGCTCGCCCGCTGGCATCCTGACCGACGGCGACGAAACTCTGGAAACCCCGGCCGCGCTCGTAGGATTCGCGGACGCCGGAGCCGCTCATTCGGGGAGCGATAAGGCCGACATCGACGAAGGGCGGCGGTTCGATGAAACGGTAAGTAACGTTGTAGGCACTGCTGAAGAGGAGCATCTGTCCACGGCGGAGATGGGGGGAGATGTCCTGCAAGTAGACGGCGGGCATCTCTTCATCGGGCAGGAGCAGGATCAACACGTCGGAGCGCTGGACGGTGAGGGCGACGGGCGCAGCATCGATGCCGTCGTCGAGGATGCGGTCGCGGGTGGATTCCGTGCGCGTGGCGACCAGCGGTGGGATACCGCTGTCACGCAGGTTGAGGGCAACAGGGCGTCCGAGGCTGCCATAGCCGATCACGCCGACGCGCTTGCCCGTCAGGGCGGCGAGGTCTGCCATCTCATCGTAATAAATGACTGTCATGGTTGTATCCTGACTGATTGCTGACCGAGAGTCCCGCCTGATCCTCACCCCCCGGCCCCCTCTCCATTGCATGGAGAGGGGGAGTTCAAACCATGGCGCGGGAAGATCAAGGCGACCGATTCAAAGCAGGCTCCTAGAGTTGGGCGAGCCAGTAGCCCAGGTCGAAGCCGTTCATTTGAAAGCCGTAGTGTTCGTAGAGACGCAGCGAACGCTGATTGCTGCTCTGGGTGTTCACTGTCATGGTATAGACGCCGCGACGGAAAAAACGCCGCAGGGCATCGGCCAGCAGGGCCGCGCCAATGCCCTGTCCTTGCAGCGAGGGCAGGACGCCTAACCGGGCCAGATGCGCCCCATCGAAATAGAGGGTCGAAAGCTGGTAGCCGACGATCTGATTGTCGACGAGAGCGACGGTGCAGCTTGAAGATTGGCGTTCGGCAAGGCGAAGTTCGAGCGCGGACATCTGCCAGGGCGGATCGAAGGCGGTATGATCGACCTGTGTGAGCGCGGGCAGATCATCCAGGCTGGCGCTGCGGGTCATGACCGGTTCGCGCGTCAATTCAGGAAGGACGTGCCCAGCGCGGGCCAGGGTGACAATGTTTTCCTGGTAGGTGAAGCCTAGGCCGGCGATGTGGGAAAGAAGCCAATCGCGTATCATCAGCAGCCCAACGGCATGGACACCCTGCCCTTTCAGATCGGCGGCCAGGTCATGCCAGATGCATTGGAGGACGGCATCGGGGTCTAACTGGTCATGGACGGCGGCCAGGCGAATCCAGCTTGTGCCGTTGAGCGGCTTCGAGGTTCCAATGAGTCCGGCCAAACGGCCCCACATCCAGGCGAGGTACACTGTGCCCTCGCCCTGCTCCAACCAGTGATCGGCCTCCTGCCAGTCGAGGTGAACATGGACGAGGTTGCTGTGAAAGAGCAGCTCGCGGATGGAATGCAAATGACGGCGTTGGAAGGGTGTGATGGTCAGCGCAGACACGCCCATGTGCGATCCTAATGGTTAGCGGCGATTCATGCGGCTGGGATAATCTGGCGCGGTGATGGCGAAGATCAGGCAGCGGCGCTTGTCGATCAAGCGGCTGCGGATGCGCGGGTCGATGTCTTCAATGCGTTTGTAGGTGGTGATGACAGTCGGCTTGCGGGTAACGTAGCGGTAGTCGAGGATCTGAAAGAGCTTCTCGCGCGCCCAGGATGAACCTTCGGTAGTGAGGTCATCCAGCACGAGGAAGGGGGTGTTCCGCACCATCTGGAAACGCTGGTCGAAGCTGACCGGGGCGTTGGGATTGAAGGTGACGCGCAGATAATCGAGCAGGTCGGTAGCGGTGACGAAGGCAACCTCAGCGCCCATCTGCTGCTGGACATTGGCGATGGCGGCGGCGAGATGGGTTTTGCCTGTGCCGCTGCTGCCGGTCAGCACGAGCCAACCCTGGGGGGAGCGGGCATAGTTGGCGGCAATTTCCAGGGCACGTTCCAGATTGACGCGCTCGTCGGGGGTGAGCTTGCGCTGGGTATCGAAGGTGTCGAAGGTCATGTCGCCGTAGAGCGAGAGGCTGGAAAGCTGATCCTGCTGGCTGCGGGCATAAGTGCGGTAATCGGGCGCGGTGATCTTGGCGCGTTTGATGAGGCTGCTGTCCAGCAGGCGGCTGCGGATGCGCGGGTCGAGGGTTTCCAGATCGACGTTGGTCGTGACGACGGTGGGCAGGCGGTGGCTGTAGCGGTGGTTGAGCAGTTGAAAGAGCTTCTCCCGCGCCCACTGGCTGGGGCTTTCCGCGCCGAGGTCATCGAGGATCAAGAGGGGGGCACTGCGGATGCGCTCAAAGGTTTCGTCGTAGGCGGATTCGGCATTGGGGCCAAAGGTGCTGCGGAGGTGATCGAGCAGGTCGGGGACGGTGATGAACAACACAACTTCGCCGCGCTGAAGGCGTTCATTACCGACAGCTGCGGCCAGATGGGTTTTGCCGCAGCCATAGGTTCCTTCCAGCAGGAGCCAGCCATCGGGGGCTTCGGCAAAGCGACTGGCGAGGCTAAGCGCGACCTGCAAAGAGGAGATTTCATTAGGCTTGAGGCCAGGCTGATCGACCTGGAACGTGTAAAAGGTTTTCTCGGAGAAAGCGCCCAGATTGCTGATGCGTTTGAGGCGCTCATGGCGCTCGGCATCCATCTCGACCGGGAAATTCGGGCAGCGGAAGAGCTTGCCGAAACGGGGGTCATCGATGGGGACATCGTAGCGGATGACGCCCAGACTCTCGCAGATGGGTTCTTTGCCGCAAAGACGGCAGCGGCCGTCGTCTTCGGGTTCAATGTTCGATGAAGTCGGCGAATTGCCCGGAAACATAGTGCTTCCCATCCTGTCCAGCAGGTCGCCCAGGTTCACGGCTGCGTCCTTCTCGTTCCCAGCGTTTCAAGATCGATTGAATATAACGCCAACTCGGTTTGTTGCGTTCGGCGGCTTCGCGGATGGCGGACTCGATCCATTCCGCCGGGTATTCGCTCTCGGCATCGACGAGGGCATCGCGGATCATGGGAGTCAACATGCCGATGTTGGCTTCGTAGAGACGATAGATGTTGGGGCGCTCCGGCAGAATTTCGATGCAATCGCCACCGGGTTTCCAAGCGCCGGCGGCGACCTGCGCGACGGCCAGGCGTCCCAGGGCGGTATTGACGAAGAAGAGCGTCTCAGCAGCGGCTTCGAGTTCGACTTGGGCGGTGAGCAGAGTACCGCGTTCAATAGCGCGGGCGAGGCCGTCGGCCAGGGTGGTCTCGATAGGGGCATCCGGGCAGGCGGCGCGGAGTCCATCGAGCAGGACGGGGTTCTGAAACTCGGACTGGCGCAGATAGCGGAAGCGACCTTCTTTCTGGTGGAGCGCCCAGAAGCAGAAGAGGGTCACCTTGAGTTCAGCCAGATTGTCAATGAGCGGCAGCAGTTCGGTGAAGAACAGCGCCGGGAAAGCTGTCGGGCTGAGTTTGCTGCCATCCGGGAAACCTGCGAATTTCTGCATCAGATATGGCTCAAATCTACGCTGCGTTCGGCGGCGTTCAAGAACTTGGTGAGAGTCTTCTCAAAATAGAGCGAGATGGTCCCGGTCGGGCCGTTACGGTGCTTGGAGACGATAATATCGGCCTGATTCGGGAACTCAGTAGCCTCATTGTACACTTCGTCGCGGTACAGGAACATGACGACATCGGCATCCTGCTCAATTGAGCCGGATTCACGCAGGTCGCTCAACTGGGGGCGCTTGTCCTGGCGCTGTTCGACAGCGCGGGAAAGCTGAGCGGCGGAGAGGACAGGCACGTTGAGTTCACGGCCCAGTTCTTTCAGGCTGCGGCTGATGTAGCTGACTTCCTGAACGCGGTTGTTCTCATAGAGACCGCCGGCGGTCATCAACTGGATGTAATCGACGACGATGAGGTCGAGGCCGTGTTCGCGGGCCAGGCGGATACACTTGGTTCGCATCTCCAGCGGCGAAAGGACGGCGGTGTCGTCAATAAACAGGCGGAAGTTGCTGAGGTTGCCAGCGGCGTGAACGAAGCGGGACCACTCCTGCTGGTTGATCTGGCCAAGGCGGAGGTTCTGCGTGTTGATGCCTGCTTCCATGGAGACAAGGCGCTGGACGATCTGCTCGACGCCCATTTCCATGCTGAAGATGGCGATACGGGCGCCGAGCCGGGCCATGTTGATGGCGGCGGAGAGCATGAATGAGGTTTTGCCCATACCGGGGCGTCCGGCAAAAATGATCAGGTCGGATTTCTGGAAGCCGCCGAGGAGCTTGTCGAGGTCTTTGAAGCCGGTGGGGATGCCCATGGCCGCGCCGCGATTTTGCATGAGGAATTCGATGCGGTCGAAATAGGCGCTGACGGCATCGCGCATCGGGATCAACTGGCGGCTGAGACGGCGTTCAGTAACTTCAAAGAGGCGGGCTTCGGCCTCGGCGATAACCTCTTCGACGTTGCGCTCTTCGTTGAGCGCGAGCGCGCGAATCTGGTCGGAGGCGGTCATCAGGCGGCGGCGGACCGCGGCGCGTTCGACCAAGCGTCCGTAGACTTCGGCATGGACGGAGGTGGGGGTGTTGTTGATGAGCTGGGTGAGGAAGGCCGGGCCGCCGATTTCAGCCAGCACTTCCATGTCAGCGAGTTCCTGGCGGACAGTCAGGTAATCGATGGGTTCGCCGCGTTCATGCAGGCGGCTGAGGGCGTTCCAGATGTATTGATGGCGCAGGATGAAGAAGTCATCAGACTTCAGGAAGGCAGCCACGCCAAAATAAGCAACCGGGTTGACAAGGATTGCGCCGAGGGTGGCTTCTTCGGCTTCCTGGCTGAAGGGGGCCTGCGACGCGCCCCACGAATTCGGTAAGTCCGTCATGGCATCATCCGGGTGTAGAGATGAAAAGCGGCGCGTCGGGCGCACCGCTCTGGCTGACTGAATACCGTTGAAATCACGGAAGAAAACGTCTTCAGTCGTCGCTGTCTTCCAGGTCGTCCAGGTCGAGCGTATCGACGAAATCGGCGAAGGCGCTGAGACGGCCCACATCAACCGGGCCATCGGCTGGCCCCTGGGTGGTTTCCTTTTCGATGTCCTCGTCGGGTTCGCGGGCAGCCTTGTCCATGACGGACTCGGCTACGAAGATTGGGCAATTGGCGCGGACAGCGAGGGCGATGGCATCGCTGGGACGCGAGTCGATCTCGATCTGATCGCCGGCGACCTCGACGACGATCCGGGCGTAGTAAACTTCGTTCCGCAGTTCGCTAATGAGGATGTGGACGATGTGACCGCCCAGTTCTCGGATCGCAGATTTGAGCAGATCATGGGTCAAAGGGCGCGGCGCGGGCATGTCCTGGAGCTTAACGGTAATCGCATCAGCTTCACAGGGGCCGATCCAGATGGGCAGAAAACGCTCGCGACTTATGTCCTTAAGAACGACAACACGATGCTGCGACATCAAGCTGACGCGGATGCTATCAATCACAACTTCTATCATGGCGATTCACCGCACCTCTCAGCGCAAACTGCACTGGTTTATTTTGTGACCATTATAGCCTTGCTTGATGAACGCCAGCAACCATCAAACGGGCTGTTGGTGGAACTCTCATGTCGAAAATCCTTGATGGTAAGAATAATGCTGTCCGTCACGACTAGGACATGTGGGCTGTAACTTTTGTAAGCAGGGGCGAATCGGGTAGACTGGCAATACAATGACGCCAGCAGACATGAAGGAGTACCAACATGACGAACGTGCTGGTTGCCTATGCAAGTGTACATGGTTCAACAGCCGATATGGCGAAGAAGATAGGAGAGGTGCTCGAAGCGCACGGCATGAAAGTGACGGTCGCAGCAGTTCAAAATATTACAGGACTGGCCGGATATGATGCCCTGGTGGCAGGCACGGCGATTCATTCAGGAACCTGGCTGCCGGAAATGAAGACTTTTCTGGAACATGCCCAACCGGCGCTGGCCGACAAACCGGTTTATTTCTGGGTGAGCTGCATCCGTGTACTGGAGCGGTTCGGGATGGAACATGTAATGGAGAATTACATGGAACCGCAGGTGCTGGCGCCGCTCAATGTGCGGGACAAGACAGCGCTGGCCGGGAAGCTCGATCTGCAAAGCGTAGATTGGAACGAACGCTGGACGCTGGCGGCGCGGTACGACGGGGAAACCTGGCCGAGCAGCTTCGACGGTGACTTCCGCGATTGGGAGAAGGTCAAAGCCTGGGCGGAGGCAGTCGCTCAAGATCTAAAGAATGTGAAGAAGAGCTAAGACCCGAATTATCAACCGAAGCCTTACAGAATGCCCTCGACAAGAGGGCTTTTCGGTTTGGTGATTGTCTCACCGGGCGGCAAAAGCGCGGCATGTATTCGGGGAAAGTCTGGCGTAGAATAGCCTCAAAAGTATGGGATGAAGGTCGTTCAATGAATACACCTGCTGCGATACCTATTCCGCTGTCGGTCGAAACCAGCCCCAACTATCTGCTGCGCCGGAAAGTTCTGGAGACCGCGCGGGTGATCTATGCGGCATGACAAGGCGCGGTTGCTCGATATGTTGGTGTCCACTCAGGCTATCCTCGCTTTCACGGACGGAATGACCCAAAAGACCTTTTTGCTGCGAAGGATGATTCAGAGCGCGGTCGCTCGTGAACTCGAAGTTATCGGAGAGGCTGCGCGTGTCATCACAAACGTCCAAATGACCCACCTGAACGGTAAGCGGGACGGCGCTTCGGGTCGTTCCACAGGATTGGCGGCAGGGCGATGGGAGCGCCTGCTGATTCTGGGACTAGCGGCAAGTCTGTTGACCGGGTGTGGGCTGCGGGCAGGTGAACGCCCTACCCGCCTGGTCGGGATGGGAGCGCCGCAGCGGGCGTATGACTTCGCCGAGCCGACGGGCGATTGGGGGCTGTTCACGCTCGAAGCGGAAACCGCAGGATTCGAGCTGCGAGATGCGGCGCTGGTTGGCTGGGTTCCGGCGGATCGAGGGTATCTGTGGACGCTCGTCCCGGCGCGGTATGACGACACAGCCATCAGCGCGACCGTCCAGCAGATTGACGGATCACGCGGGAATGGGTTCGGGGTGATGTGCCGCGCCGATGAAGGCGGTAACGGCTACTATTTCATGATCTCCAGCGACCGCGCCTTTGCAATTCTGAAAGCCACGCCCGATCAGGCTGATCCCGTGCCGATCATCGACTGGCAGCATCATCCCGCGGTGCAGTCCAGCGACACGGTGAACCAGATCGATGCCATCTGCGCGGGGAATTATCTGGCGTTTTATGCGAACGGGCAGTTCCTGGCTGAAGCCAACGATACGACATTCACGGCGGGATCGGTCGGGGTGGCGCTGGGGGCGGCAGGCCAAGACCTGACCGTGCGTTTCGACGACGTGGCGATCCGGGAAGCGGCGCTCTTGAGCGGGTAAGCGGAACACCCATACACATACGAACCACAGAGGCACAGAGGACCCAGAGAAATTCGGAGGGGCTGGGAAATGAAATTTCCTCTTGGCTGCGTCCAAGAGGATGGGCAGCCAAGAGGGGACGTGAGGCAGAGGTCTAGCCACCCGGCGGCGGGATGAGGAGTTCCTGGCCGATGGCTAAGCGGTTCGGGTTGGTGAGGTTGTTGGCCTCGACAATGTCGTTGATAGTGACGCCGAAGCGGATGGCAATGGTATAGAGGGTATCACCGGTCTTGACGATATAAGTCGTGCCTCCCGTGACTGCTTCAGCAGGCGCTTCTGCCGCCGGCACGGGGGTGGACGCAGCCGGGAGGGGTGTGGCAGCCTGAGCCGGAGCGCCGCCTTCGGGCACACAGTCGGGGATGTTCAGCACTTCGCCGGGCTGGATCAGATCACCGGAGACCTGGGGATTGGCATCGCGGAGCGCCTGAAGCGTAACCTCGTATTTGAGGGCGATGCGGTACAGGTTCTCGCCGGGTTGAATGGTATGGGTGCAGCTTGAGGCTGCATCCGGGTTGCCAAGCGCGGTCGGCGTAATTAAGCCCGAAGGGCTGGCGACCGGCTGGGCGCTAGCCGGGACAAGGGTGGGAACGATGGGCGTCACCGGACCCAACGGACTGAAGGGAGTGACGAAGGCCTCGGTCGGCGTGGACTCGGCCAGGGCTTGACCGGCGGGCGTGGTATCGTCCAGCGGAAGCGGCGTACTCGTAGCTGGGAGCGGGCGCGTCGGCGAAATGATAGTGATCGCCACACCAGGGGTCGGCGAGGCCGGGATGCTCTGAATGCCCGGAGTCGGGCTGGTACTCAGCACCGGCGTTTCCTGGGGCAGATTGGACAGAGACGAGTTATCGATGGGTTCCAAAGCCGTGCCCGCCTGCTGGAAGCAGCCACTCAGCAGGAAGGCTAACGGGATGAGGCAGAGAACATTACGAATTCGTAAGCGCATGTCGATCGAGACTCCCACGACAAATCGCGTCGTTCAACCATCAGGATACACTGTAGACCCAATCTCAGCAAAAGGATAGACCAATCCTTGAAATCCCGTTGTGCCCGGGTTAGAGTCAGGTTTCATCCTAAAGACGAAACGCTCCAGGCAGAGGTTCCCACTCGTGAGTTCGGACACCAAGAAGCGAATCCTCGTCGTCGATGACGAGCCAGCGATGCAAGAGATCGCCCAGGCGCTGCTGGAACGCATGGGCTGGGAAGCGATCCCGGCGCTGAACGTGGCGACCGCGGTTCAAGTACTGCGGGCGAAACCGCTGCCCGATTTAGTCGTCCTCGATCTGATGCTGCCGGACATCGACGGACTGGAACTGCTGCGGCAGATGCGCGAAAAGTCGGTCTTCGACGACCTCCCCGTCGTGATTCTCTCGGCGCTGGCCGACCCGGAACGCATCCGCAAAGGACTCGACCTGGGGGCAGATCGTTATATTACCAAACCCACCATGAGCCACAACCTGATTCCCACGGTGAGCGATCTGCTGCGGAACGGGCGACCGAAGAACCGGGCATGACCCTCACAGCGGCGACCAGGGCGGAACCAGCTCATAGACTCTGAAGGGCATCTGGTTGTACACCAACTGAATCCGAAAACCGGCATCGCGCAGCACATCCAACCAGGGCTGAACGTCCGCCCAATTGGGCACAGGCAGATAGCGTGGGGCTGGGTCGGGCTGGAGCAGCGCATCGTGGGCCAATGCCTCCGGTGTGGGATAGTAGACGCGGCGTTTATCTGACCACGGCCCCAGATAGTAGCCCAATTCCCATCCTAACCAGTGATCGTAAATAATGGCTCCCAACCGCTGGCGGTTCAGGTATTCGGCCAGGTGGTCGATGCCCGTGTGCCGGCCGTTATCGCCGCCAATCCCCAGGCGGCCTTGGGCAGCGGCGAATGCGCTGGGTAACGAGGCGAAGAGCAAGAAGGCCGTAAGGAGGATTCGCGCTGCCGAAGCGGCGGAGGGGCAGAAGCCCGTACCTACAGATAAATGTGATCGATGAATGACGGAAGGCCAGAGGGCAATCCAGCCGTCAATTCCACGGGCGGCAAGGAGCAGGATGGACGGCAGGATGAGGAGCAGGTAGCGGTCGTAGATGTTGATGGCAATGATCCAGTGGAGGAACAGATACGCGCCGACGTAGAGCGCCAGCACGATCTCGATCCGGCGCGGGCGGCGCTGAAGCGGTGCGGCGGTCGCAGCGATGAGCAGCATGAGAGTGAGCAAGCTCGATCCGGCCAAGTGTTGCAGGTAGCTCCACCAGTCGTGGGCGCGGGACAGGAGTTGATCCAGACGGAACAGACGGCCGGGGTCGTTGTTGGCGACAGCCAGTGCCCAGAAGGGGACGGCCTGTCCGCGGGCGGTATCCCACAAGGCGAGGAGGAGGATCGCGGCGAGGATGGGGGGGATCAGGCGAAGGAGAGGCCGCCAGGAGAGGCAAGACTCGACCGCCCAGCCCAGCCCGATGACCAGCGGGATTGCCAGCGCCATCTGCTGCTTGCAGCCCAATCCCAGGGCGAGGCAGACCCCTGCCTTACCCCAATGCCCAGCGCTCACCGACGAGAGCGCCAGAATCAGGCAGAGCAGCATCAGGCCATCGGTGAAGGCGGCGGCGCTGAAGGCAATCGCCAGCGGAGACAGTGTCAACAGCAGCGCCGCAAGATCAGCCGGGACTTTCAGCCGTCGAGCCAAGGCATGGAAGACGGCCAGAGTCAGCAGGCTGGCGAATACGCCCAGGATGCGGACGGCGAACTCGCCGCGATGCGCGTCCAGGGTCAGGACGCCATCAGGCAGGGTGGTCACGCCGAAGGCGATCATGGCGAGGGCATTGGCGTAGATGGTCAGGGGGGGTTTATCAAGGTGACCGAGGAGCAGCCAATCCCCCTGGACGGCAGCAGCGCGGGCAAAGGTGGCGAACAGGGCCTCATCCGGGTGGAAGCGTTGGGACTGCCCCAGCGCATGGAAGCGCAGCACCGCTCCCAGGAGCAGCACGGCGATGGTCAGCGCCCATGAACGGCGCATAGTGCGGCCGCCTTACGCCTGGAAGCGTGCCCGCAGGTAGTCCAGCGCCACGCGGTCGATCTGGTCAGGGTGCTGGTCGAGGCTCCAGCGTTCTTCGAGGTTTTCGTTACCAATGAGGGCGCGGAAAGCGGTCTTGGTGGCGTCATCCCAGATGCCAGTGGGTTCATGGGGGTGGTAGCCGCGATCCCGCAGCCAGCCCTGAATTTCGCGGGCGAGGTCATTGGTGATGGGAATCTGATCCTCCGGGCGGGGATGGCCGAAGAAAAGGTGATGCGCCGCGACCAGGGTGTGCAGCTTCCGCACGGGTTCGGGGTCGTCATCGACGCGGAGGTCGATATAGCGGTCATTATCGCCGCCGTAGCCGGCGTTGGCCTTGACGACCAGCACGCCCGCTGACTGCTTGCCGCGACGGTCGCCGCCAGCGTTGTCACCCGCAGTGAGGGCGGCCAGCAGGCGGTCGGCCAGTTCACCGTGGGCGGAACGGTAGGCATCCGCCATGGCCGCGACGACCTGCGGCCCGGCCAGGATGTTGCCCTGGCAGGCGAAACCCTCGCCGACGTAATGCCCGGCCCAGTCGTAGCAGTCACTGCCGGTATGGGCAGCCGCGCCCCCGCGTGGATCGACTATGCCGACCTGACGATGCGCCTGTTCGGGATCAGCGGCCAGCAGCGCCGCCAATACCTCGGCGGCTGGGCGACCCGACTCCATCAGCGCCAGACCATCCGGGCCAAAGCTGACGCGGGCGAACGACTGGGTAGCGACCGCTCCGGCTCCGGCCCGCGCCCAACTGACCACCGCGGCGGCAGCCAGAAACTTGCTGGCGACAGCAACGCCCCAGGCCGCTTCCGCAGGATCATAAGCCACGATTGAAAAGGTCATGATTGGCTCGTCTCCCGACGCTATAATCACCTGGGGACGATCATAACACAGGAAATGGCAGAGGCCTTATGGACTTCAAGGCGATTCGCGCGGTCATCACGGATATGGACGGCGTTCTCTGGAGCGGAGAGGAAGCGCTGCCGGGCTTCAAGGAGTTCTTCGCATTCCTGCGTGGGCGCGGGATTCCGCTGATGCTGGCGACCAATAACGGCATGAAGACACCGTCGGATTATGTCACCAAGCTCGAACGACTGGGCGTCACCGGGATAGCCGAAAGCAGCATCGTCACATCGGGCACGACCACGGTGGATTATCTTCGCAAGCACTACCCTCCGGGATCGGGAGTATATGTCCTGGGGAGCGACGGCGTCCGCCGGGTGCTGACGGCGGGCGGCTTCCGCATCGTGGATGAAGCGCCGGTCGCCGTGGTGGTCGGGCTGGATCAGCAGTTGACCTACGAGAAGCTCAAGCGGGCAACGCTGTTGATCCGGGCGGGGGCGGCGTTCATCGCCACCAACGAAGATGCCACGCTGCCGACGCCGGAGGGATTGACCCCTGGCGCGGGCATGATGGTCTCGGCGCTGCGGACGGGAACCGATCAGGAGCCGATTGTGATGGGCAAGCCGAACGCGCCGATGTTCGAGGTGGCGCTGGATGTGCTGGGATGCAGCGCCGCCGAGACGCTGATGATCGGCGACCGCCTGGACACGGACATCCGGGGAGCCGCCGCGCTGGGAATGCAAACGGCGCTGGTACTGACAGGGGTAGCCACGCGCGAGCAAGCAATGAACGGCCCAGTGCGCCCCGACGGAATCTATAGCGATCTGGCGGACCTACTGGCTGCGTGGGGCTGAGATTTCCGCAGTTCGGCGTTGGTTCCGGCGCGGCCAGCCGTTAGAATGAGCAGCATGAGACGACACTGGACACGCCGCCAATTCCTGAAAACGCTCGGCCTGGCCACCATCGTTGGCCCGCTGCGACTACAAGGCCCGACCGATTGGGACGAGGAGACGCCGCTGGCGCAGAGCATCCGCGAGTACCTGGAGACCGTGCTGGCCGGACGGCGCATGGCACTGGACTTCCGGCGTATTAATGGGGACTTCGACCAAGAATTCCACATTCAGATTCGCGCCTATGACCTGTTTCCGGTGGCGAGCTGCTTCAAAGCGTGGCTGCCGCTGTATTACTACTTGAATACCGCCCGCGAGGCCTGGGAGGACGGCGAGGACACGCCGCTCTATAACGCGGTGGTTTTCAGCAGCAACGTGGATACCGGGATCGTGCTGTCAGAGGTAGCCCAGCGGATCGCCGGGGAAGCCAACCCCATCGAGAAGTTCAACACCTTTCTGCGGCGGCGGGTGGGGATGGCAAACGGGCTGTACAGTTGGGATTGGCCGAATGCGCCGACGGTCGGCTTCGTTGATGCGCGGTTTGAGCCGACGGCTGACCGAGTGGTGACGGTGGATGAGGAGGCTTATCTGGTCGATAACGCTTTCACCGCCAATGATCTAGCACAGGGCTACAATGTATTGGCGAGGGGTCCGCACTTTGCCCGATGGGAGCGAATGCAGGCAGCGCTGGAGGCTTCCCTGCGTTTGCTGGCAATCCGCGCGCCGGGCTACCAATCGCCCATCGAGACAGTCTACCCGGACGGCTATCAGGGCAAGGATGGCATCCTGCCGACGGGTAATCTGCCGCTGGGACGGGTAGTGAACGATGCTGGCATCCTCCGGGTTGGCGACGCGCAGTATATCGTGGCACTGATGGCGGCTGGCGAAAATGAACTTTCGGTGCGCGAGGTGCTGACCGAGGTCGTCGCCATGATCGATGTCTATGAACGCGGCCGTCCATCGTTGACGCCACCAGAGGGAGGCAGCCCATGAGTGAACTGGAACTGAGGCTCCACAAGGCTTCGGCAAACGATCTGCCGGTGATGCACGCGCTGCTGGTGATGTGCGGGGAGCATCTCTACCGCCAGACAGGGCTGCGACACTGGTATCCGTTCCGCACCTATGAGCAGTGGTCGCAGCGGTTGGATGCCGAGCAGGTCTACGCGGTGTATGCCGGCGATCATCTGGTGGGGACGTTCAACCTGAATCCAATGCCGAGGCCGTATTACGCCGACTCGCTCTGGCACGATCCAGCCGCGAAAGCCGCTTACGTCAGCGGGGTTGGGGTGCTGCCACCGTATCAGCGGCGGGGGATTGGACGCTGGATAATGGCGCAGGCGGAGCGGCTGACGGCGGAATCCGGGAACGTGGCCATCCGTTTCGATATTGTCTTTGCCGATCACGCCCTGGTTCAGTTCTGCGATGGGTTGGGCTATGCGCGGCGCGGGACGATCTCGATGGCGCAGTGGCGGCTGAACGACGTGATGTGCTACGAGCGGGTGCTGACGCCCGGCTGACG
Source organism: uncultured Anaerolineaceae bacterium (assembly GCA_964556745.1). Classification (GTDB taxonomy): domain Bacteria; phylum Chloroflexota; class Anaerolineae; order Aggregatilineales; family Phototrophicaceae; genus CFX2. The sequence continues at coordinate 5,965 of CAZKXW010000035.1, read as the reverse complement.
TTTGACTTCACCGTGCTGTAAGGAGGTGTTGTTCGTGCATCTTCGTTTGCTGTTCAGCTTGGTTAGCTTGTCCCTCATCACAGGGCTGGCACTCGGTTTGCGCCAAGCCGCCATCTGTTACGACACGCCGAACCTGATCGCCACATTTCACGCAAGCGCTAATGCCAACGATTTGTATCTGATCGATGCTGACAGCGGGCACGTGTGCCGTGTGACGTTGCGCACAGTGTGGGCAGCTATGAGGATTATATGCTGTACTGGTCGCCACGCGGAGATCGCCCAATCTACATTCCAAAGTGGCAGTTGAACCCTGAACGGGGTGAAAACGTCGCCTCGTTCGCCGCTAATATCCGCGATGCTGCGCTGGCGCCCGATGAAGAACGATTTGCGTTTATCGACCGCCGCTTTAACGAAGCGGTGGTTCAGCCATTGGGCGATGGCCATGTGCATTCGTTCGTGCCAGGGTATCTGGTGGTCAACAGCATTGATGGCAGCGTGTCGCAGCGTTTAGTGACCATTGGCGACTCCAATCGTCGTTTAGGGGGCATGATCCGCTGGTCGCCAGACAGCGCGTATATCACCTATGACAGTGATTTCAATGTGAACGTGGTCAGCAGCGCTGGCGGCGATGTGGTCACATTAGGCGCAGGCAGCGACCCCTTCTGGTCGCCGGATGGGGCATGGCTGGTGTACACCGCTAACATATGGGAGAAAGCCCCCGAAGAGCGCCCACAGACAGGCGCGATCATCCGCGCGGCGCGCGATGGCAGTGAACGTCGGATTATCGCCCAGGGCGTCACGCCGCAGATCGCACCAGATGGTGTGCATGTGGCGTTCATCAACAGCGGCGCGTTGTTGGTGGTGAATGCTGACGGCACTGGTCAACGACAACTGGCGACGGGCTTATATCCGGATTATATCAATCGAGCGGCTTTTAGCTGGTCGCCTGACAGCGCACGCATCGCTTTCGTTAACGATGGCATCTGGGTGGCTGACGTCGAGTCAGGCGCGACTCAAGCTATCGCGCCCATTGGCACACGCTGGGCGGTGTGGCGTCCTGGTGACGCTGATCCGCTGGCGCTGCATGAGTCAAATGATTACCGGGAGAGCAGACTGGGAACGGCGGCGGACGCCGGTTGGAATTTCATGCTGCTGGCGGGCGCAGTGATCGGTGGTGGGTGGCTGCTGCGGCGCAGCGAACGGCGAGTGCCGTGGTCGCTGCTGATCGGTGGACTGACCGCCAACATCATCTGGGACTGGATCGTCAACAACCCCTATCTGGTGATCATCGACTTCGACGCAGCATCTAGCTTTGTGCTGATGGGCGCATCACTGGCGCATCTCATCGGCGGCGCGCTAATCGCGCTGCTGTACGTGCGCATACAGCCCGCGAATCAACGAAGCTGGATGAGGCTGTTTGGGCTAAGCGCAGTGCTGTATCTGGCTGTGCTGTTCAACTGCTTGGGCGTGTTCAGACCTGTGCATCCAGGCGCTGCTGTGACCATTGCTTTGAGCGCGCCGTGATCCTAGCAGCAGTTCACTGCGCGCACACGTTCAGCGCGGTGACAGGTTTTCGAGAACGCGCGCTGGCGCTGGTCACGCGGGTGATGTGGCTGGCGGGCGGTTTGATCGCGCTGTGGGCACACCGCCTGGGATGTATTGGCGCTCAACCTGACATTGGCGTAACAGGTTTTTGAGCGCGGCGATCTGTCCGTGAAATCAGGGTAGAGCCATACCCCTACAAATACAATGGCGCATGTCGTCGTGCGCAGCAGTCCGTCAGCGCGGCCGTGACCAAATGTCTGCTTGATCTACGGCCTGGATTCCCCACGCCCGGCTAAAGCTGCCCGGCGGCGCGGTGCGCGAAGCGGATCGGCTCCGGCAGGCGGTATTGGGTGACGCAGCGCAGCGTCAGGGCGATGGCGCTGGGTAAATCGGCCAGATGCCCGGCAGAGATATAGACGGGCTTGACAGCGGTCTTGGTCCGCAGCACCGCGCCGATGGTCTGCCCGCGATCCTCCAGCGCACTCCAACTCCCCTGCTCACGCCCCGGTTCGGTGAAAGTTCCGACGAAGTGGGTTTTGCCACAGCCGATGGTCGGTCTGTCAAGCCATAGGCCCATCTGCGAGGCGATGCCGATCCGCCGGGGGTGGGCGATGCCCATGCCGTCGAAGAGGAAGGCATCCGGCTCGTGTTGCAGCTTAACGAAGGCTTCTTCCAGCACAGGACCTTCCCGGAAGCTGAGCAGGCCGGGGATATACGGGAACGGAGTCGGCTGGCAGGCAAGAACAGTCTCGACGATTTCCAGGCGGGGAAATGAACACACCACGACGGCGGCCTGCGAGATGTTATTCTTGACGCTGACATCCACCCCGGCCACAAGCTGCACCGCGTCGAGATCGATGGGTCGGGTGCTAATCACTTCAGCGGCAAGCTGCTTCTGCAGGGCGATGGCCTCGGCAGGCGTGAGGTTCCAGGCATGGCGGGAATGCAGGCGCATTTAGGCTTCGATGAAGCCGCGCACGGCATCGACGATGGCGACTGGATCGGGCAGCGGTTCACGCCAGAGGACAGCGGTATCCAGCAGGAAACCGGGCAGCAGCGGTGTGCGATACAGACCGTCGGCGGCGGGCATCTGGCGCTCGAAGAAACCCTCCGCGCCGCGACGGTAAAGCAGCGCATCGCGCCGGAGGTGGTCGATGATCCAGTATTCGCCTACACCACCTTTTTCATACTCGACGAACTTCTGGCCGCGGTCGGCATCTTCCGTGCCGGGAGAGACGACCTCGACGCAGAGATCAGCCGGGCCGTCCAGATAAGTCGGATGCAGGGTGCTGCTGCTGGATTTGAGGACGACCATCACATCCGGCTCGCGGTAGTTTTCGACGCCCGGCAGCCGCTGGGTGAAGGGCTGTGGGATCACCGTGCCGATGGGACGAAAGGTGAAAAAGGTGCGGAGCAGCAGCGTGAGGTACTGAACCACCTCGTTGTGACGGAAGGATGCAGGCGACATCTGGATGACTGTTCCTTCGACCAGTTCGCAGTGAAGCCCCGAAAACCGCTCCAGGTAGTCCTCGAAGGTAATGCCGGTCGCCAGCACCTGGATTTCGTGAACGAGGCTGAAATCGGACTTCGGCATAAGCAGCCCTTCTCTACAGCATGATTTCATTATAGCGCCGGAATCAAAACGGACGGTCTGTGCGACCGTCCGTAGAGTGAACCTGAGGGATGCAACTCGCCTTATTCGATGGTGTCCCCGGCCAGGCTGAGCAGGCCAGTGGTCATCTTGGGGGCACGCTGCTTCTCCTCGTCCTTGCCGAAGCGAATAACCTCGCCGCTTTCGCTGACCGCTTCGACCGCCAGGCCAAGGCTCTGGAGTTCCTTCACCAGCACGCGGAAGCTGGTGGGGATGCCCGGTTCTTCAATCGGCTCGCCCTTGACGATGGCTTCGTAGGTCTTGACGCGCCCCTGCACATCGTCGGATTTGACGGTGAGCATTTCCTGGAGCGTGTAGGCCGCGCCATAGGCTTCCAGCGCCCAGACTTCCATTTCGCCGAAGCGCTGGCCGCCGAACTGGGCCTTGCCGCCCAACGGCTGCTGGGTGACGAGGCTGTACGGGCCGGTCGAGCGGGCATGAACCTTGTCTTCGACGAGGTGGGCCAGCTTGAGCATGTGGATCATGCCGACGGTCACGGGACGGTCGAACTTCTCGCCGGTGCGTCCATCGTAGAGGGTATGCTTGCCGTAAATCGGCAGCGGCTTGCCCGTCTCGAACATCACCTGATCAGCGAGGCGCTGAAGCTCGGCCAGTTCCAGACCATCGGGAATGACAAATTCGGGATTCGCCCATTCGATCCACAGGCGGAAGCAGGCATTCAGCAGCGCGGCATCGCGCTTCTGACGCTCGGTTGAGGACAGGCCGCTGGGGTCGAAGATCAGCGTTTCGTCAGGGTTGAACCCTCGTTCGAGCAGCCACTCGGCCAGCACCGCCCGGCGGGCATACCCCATGTCGGAGAGCAGCTTGTCGGCATCGTAGCGGGCGTTCTCGCCCAACCAGTTGTGGACATACAGGCGGCGGACTTCGTTATCATCCTCGATCTCTTCGGGGTTGTAGTCGAAGCCCTTGATCCACTCCCAGGCGCGGTCGGTGATGACATTCCAGGCGCGGTCGATCAGCCAGGCGCGACCGAGTTCTGCCTGGATTTCGTATTCTTTGGCCCCATCGAACACCGGGGTGATGGCGCGGAAGCCGAGGCGATCCGCCGCCCAACCGAGGTGGATTTCCAGCACCTGGCCGATGTTCATACGGCCGGGGACGCCCAGCGGGTTAAGGATGATCTCGACCGAGCGGCCGTCTTCCAGATAGGGCATGTCTTCGACGGGAACGATCTTGGAGATGACGCCCTTGTTGCCGTGACGGCCGGCCATCTTGTCGCCAACAGTCAGCTTGCGCTTCTGGGCGACGCTGACGCGCACCATCTTTTCGACGCCGGCAGGCAGATCGGGATGCTCTTCACGGGTGAAGGTCTTGACATCGACAACCTTGCCCTTCTCACCATGCGGCAGCCGCAGCGATGAGTCCTTGACCTCGCGGGCCTGCTCGCCGAAGATGGCGCGGAGCAGTTTCTCTTCCGGGCTGAGTTCTTTCTCGCCCTTCGGGGTGATCTTGCCGACGAGGATGTCGTTCGGGCCGACTTCCGCGCCGATGCGGACGATGCCGAACTCATCGAGGTCCTTGAGCGCATCTTCACCGACATTGGGGATGTCGTAGGTGATTTCCTCCGGCCCCAGCTTGGTATCGCGGGCTTCGATCTCGTGCTTCTCGATGTGGATGCTGGTGAACTTGTCCTGACGCAGCAGTTCTTCGCTGATGAGCAGCGCGTCTTCGTAGTTGCCGCCATCCCAGGAAAGGAAAGCGCCCAGCACATCGTGCCCGAGTGCCAGATGGCCGTGGAAGGTCGAGGAGCTGTCAGCGATGACCTCGCCCTTCTTGATGTACTGCCCCTTGTGGACAATCGGGCGCTGGTCGATACAGGTCGATTGGTTGGAGCGGTTGTACTTCCGCAGGCGGTAGATATGCTCTTCGCCCGTCTCGGTACGAATGATGATTCGGTCGCCCTGGACGCTGGTAACTTCGCCGTTGCGGTCGGCAACGATTACCTGACCGCTGTCGTAGGCGGCCTGGCTTTCCATGCCGGTACTGACGATGGGCACATCCGGGCGCAGCAGCGGCACGGCCTGGCGCTGCATGTTGGAACCCATCAGGGCGCGGTTGGCATCGTCGTGCTCCAGGAACGGGATCAGCGCGGCGCTGATGCCGACGATCTGGCGTGGGGCGACATCCATGTAGTCCACGCGGCGCGAAGACATGACCATGAATTTCTGGCTGTAACGCGCCGACACGCGGTCATTCGAGAACTGCTTGAGTTCGTCCACGGGCGAATTGGCCTGGGCGATGATGTAGTTGTCTTCGGCATCAGCTGACAGGTAGACGATATTTTCGCCGACGAAGGGCATGACCGGCACTTTCTCGATGTGCGCCTTTCGCAGCTTCTCGGCCAGCGCCTTGTCAATGATGTCGCCATCTTCAGCGATGATCTTGCCGTGGCTGTCTTCGACATCTTCGCGCAGCTTACGACCAATCAGATTAGGATCGGTCGGTTCCAGGAACTTGATGACCTCGCGGTAGGGGGTCTCGACAAAGCCGTATTCGTTGACGCGGGCATAGGTCGCCAGACGGCCAATCAGACCGATGTTGGGGCCTTCTGGAGTCTCAATCGGGCAGATGCGCCCGTAGTGGCTGTGATGCACGTCGCGGACATCGAAACCGGCACGTTCACGGCGCAGACCGCCCGGCCCCAGCGCGGAGAGAGTGCGCTTGTGGGTCAGTTCGGCCAGCGGGTTAGTCTGTTCCATAAACTGCGAAAGCTGCGACGAACCGAAGAATTCGCGGATGGCAGCAACA
>CAZKXW010000034.1:13259-40101 GCA_964556745.1 uncultured Anaerolineaceae bacterium | reverse complement strand
GCGCATCCGGGTCATCAAACCGCGCATCGGCGGCGGCTTTGGGGCCAAGCAGGAAATGCTGATCGAGGATATCGTGGGGCATCTGGTCATTGCCACAGGTAGACCTGTGCGGCTCGAACTGACCCGGCAGCAGGAATTCATGTCCAGTCGCACCCGTCACCCGCAGACGATTCAGTACAAGACCGGGGTGGATCAATCCGGCAGGTTGGTCTCGCAGGAGATGATTGTCATCGGCAACACCGGCCCGTATGCCACGCACGGGCTGACCGTTCAGACGGTGACCGGGCTGCGTGGCCTGAGTTCGTACAACTGCCCCAACAAGCGCTTCGACTGCAAGGTGGTCTATACCAACATCCCGGTTCCAGGCGCGTATCGCGGTTACGGAGCGCCCCAGGCGCTCTTCGCGCTGGAAGCCCATATGGAAGATGTGGCCCAGCATCTGGGGATGGATGTCATCGAATTCAAGCGGATGAATTGGGTCAATGTCGGCGATCCGCTGGACATCGCGCCGCATCTGGGAGAAGGGGAGGCCGAAGTCACGACTGTGCCCATAATCCGTTCGAGCGGCCTGGAGCAGTGCGTCCTTCAGGGGATGCAGACAATCCAATGGCACCGGCGGGACGATCCGTCCTGGAAATTCGACCCGGCTCGTCCGCATATCCGGCGCGGGCTTGGGTTTGCCATGTGTATGCATGGGACAGCTATTCCGGGGCTGGATATGGGCGGGGCGAGCATCAAGATCAACGATGATGGGTCATTCAATCTGCTGGTTGGGGCGACCGATCTAGGAACCGGCTCGGATACTGTATTGGCCCAGATCGCAGCAGAGGTGCTGGGTGTTCCAGTAGCGGACATCATTGTTTATTCATCGGACACGGATCTGACTCCGTTCGATACGGGAGCGTATGCCTCCAGCACGACTTATATTTCCGGTACGGCGGTCATGCGCGCGGCTGAACAGGTGCGCGAACAGATCAAAGAGCGCGCCGGATTGATGTTGAAGCTGGACGATTGGAGCAGCATCGTTTTGCGCGACCGCCAGGCCATCGCGCCGGATGGACGTCAGGTTTCGCTGAACGCTGTCGCCCTACACGCGCTCCACCAGCAGGATCAACGGCAGATCATGGCGACGGCTTCGTATGTCTCAGCGGAATCCCCGCCGCCGTTCGCGGGGCAGTTCGCCGAGGTCGAGGTAGACATCCAGACTGGGCAGGTCACGGTCAAGAAGCTGGTGATGGCCGTAGACTGCGGCGTGGCGATCAACCCGATCACGGCCAGCGGGCAGGTCGAAGGCGGGATGACCCAGGCGCTCGGATACGGGCACTGCGAAGAGATGGCCTACGACGCAGAGGGGCGGATGGTCAACCCGCAGCTTGGACCGTACAAGATTTACCGGGCGGATGAGATGCCGGAACTGGAAGTTATCCTGGTGCAAACGAATGAACCGAGTGGGCCGTTCGGGGCGAAGGCAGTGGCCGAAATCCCCAAAGATGGTGTGGCTCCAGCACTCCGCAATGCGATTCTGGATGCAACGGGAGTGCAGATCAACCGGATTCCGTTCACGCCGGAACGGGTGTGGGCCGCCTTGCAGAACTCCTAGACACGCTGCTCAAATACGCTCCAAATACGAGTCAGCGTTGCTGCCGTGCCGGGAGCGAATGCGTGTTGAGCCACTTCAGCAGGCAGCGGGTGATTCTGCTGCTGGATCAGACCAAGTTAGGCGACCGCTCGAGCATGCTGGTGGGATTGGCTCATCGGGGCTGTTGTATTCCATCAGGGGGCGGGCGACCGCCCCCTGCGGATGAGCGTTAGCTGGCGTTGGGCCACATGTTGAGGGGAATGTGAACAGCGTGGCTGAAGCGGTTGTCGGGATCGTGCAGCGACTTGAGAACGCGCAGCTGCTCGGCTGATTCGGCTGAGAACGCCGCATTCAAGCTGGCGGCTTTTTCGTCGCCTTCGAGGAAGTTCAGGTAGACGCCGCCAGAAAGATGCGGCTTCAGCGCCGCTTTGAAGGCCTGGATGTGTTCAGTGACATGCTGGTGCAGTTCCGGCGTCGGGGTGATCCCAATCATCTGAACCAGATAGTTTTCATCACGGTGACTGTAGGCATTGGTATCAGCAGCGACATGGGCAATCTGGCCAGCAGCCAGGCGCACCTCGGTCTTGACCAGCGCGGGCGGGCCGCCGGACGGCAGAGCGTATTGCAGGAGAGTATCGATGGCTTCATCGCTCAGTTCCGCCAGCCATGCGCCGCTGCTCTTGCCCGGCGACGGATTTATGGGATCATTGCTGATGCTGCCTACTTCGGTGAAGGGCATGGCATGGAAACTGTTAGCGAGGGGTTCCGCCCAATCCAACCAGGGCTGGATCAAGGCCGCGCCGTCTTCGACCGCGCCCGCAAAGCAGGCGTTGACCATCACAACGGACTGGCCGCGCAGGAATTCGGGCAGCGCTGGGATCGGGGGAAGGTTCATCACCGCAATCGAGGCAGTAAGGTCATCCGAGGCGGCGTTCGTCCAGGCGCGAAACATCTGGAAGGCGGCTTTGGCCTGCGACGCGGGATAGATCAGCGTTCCGCCGTAGACAGTCGTGACTGGGAACAGCCTGATCTGCATAGCGGTGACGATGGCCAGGCTGCCCCCACTGCCGCGCAATCCCCAGAACAGATCGCTGTGGTTAGTTTCACTGACGGTAAGCTGCTGTCCATCGGCGGTGACGATCTCGAAGGCCAGGACACTGTCGACGGCCATGCCGTATTTGCGGGCCAACCAGCCCATGCCGCCGCCCAGGGTGTAGCCAATAGCGCCCACGCCGGGCGATGATCCCAACAGCGGAGCGAGACCAAATTCCTGCGCCTTCATCAACACAGGCCCCCACTGCGCCCCGGCCTGAATCCAGGCGGTGCGGGATTCAGGGTCGATGCTGAAGTCGTTCATACCAGCGGTGACGATCAGCACCGCGCCATCCGCTTTGCGGGCAACACCATGGCCCGTGGACTGCACGGCAACGGGCAGGCTAACTTCCTGCGCGAAGCGCACCGCCATGGTGACATCATCGGCGCAGCGCGCTTTGACGATGATGGCCGGATGCTGATCGACGGATAGGTTCCAGGCGCCGCGGGCGTCATCATAGGCCGCATCGCCCGGAAGGATGACCTCACCCTGTGTGTGGGCGCGAAGCACCTCGATAAGGACATCCATCGAGGTGGGGATCGTAGTCTTGGGGTACTGCATGAGGACTGCTCCTGGTTCTTGGGCGAGCCTGGCTGCTCGCGCGAGTGCATGGTCACAAGATACTCTGGAACCGTGCAGTGAATCATCCGGCCAAGACCGGATTGCGGGTAGGGCTTCCCGATGAGCGGCGACCTCCGACCAACGGCGGATGGGAAAATGCGGATTGAACCGCAGTGACGCGGACAAATGCAGAGGAAGAAGTTTCCAAAGCAGAACCTATCCCTCTGCCGGAGGGAGGCTCAGCGGCAGAGGGGCGGTAAGTCAGATCACGTAATCGGGGTCGGGGTCAGGCAACGGCAGAACAGAGGAATCGACCGGTTCGCCGCGCATGACCAACCGCAGCGCATGATCCATCTGATCGAGGCGGCGAGTCATGCGTTCCAGGCGATCCGAGAGGATGTCGGGCAGGATGTCATGGTGGAGGTCAGGAAGCCCGGCATCGGCAGGATCATCGCGGCGGGCAACGGGCTTGCCGGGAATGCCGACGACAACCTGATTGGCAGGCACATCTTTGACGACGACGGCATTGGCGCCGATGCGGGTGTGTGGGCCGATGGTGATCGCGCCCAGAACCTTCGCGCCCGCGCCGATGACGACGTGATCGCCTATGGTGGGGTGGCGCTTGCCATGCGAGAGGCTGACCCCGCCGAGGGTCACGCCGTGGTAGATGGTAACGTCGGCGCCGACCTCGGCGGTTTCGCCGATGACAACGCCCATGCCGTGATCGATGAACAGGCGCGGTCCTAACCTGGCGGCAGGGTGGATTTCGATGCCGGTCAGCCAGCGAGAAAACCGCGCCAGCATATGCGCCAGCAGTTTGAAATGAGCATTCCACAGCCGCTGGGCAAGGCGGTGAATCCAGACAGCGTGCAGGCCGGGATAGCAGAGGAGGACCTGGACGCGGCTGTAGGCCGCTGGGTCACGCTCGAAGACAGACTGAACATCTTCACGGAGCCGCGTGAGCATGTTATTCCTCTAAATCGGCATACAACACGGTCGAAAGGTAGCGTTCGCCGAAGGACGGGATGATGACGACAATCAGCTTGCCGTCGTTTTCTGGACGGGCAGCGACGCTCAGGGCGGCCCAGGTGGCCGCGCCGGAGGAGATACCAAAGAGGAGACCCTCTTCGACAGCAGCCCGGCGGGCAGTCCGGATGGCATCATCGTTCTTGACACGCACGATCTCATCGTAGATGGCGGTATTGAGAATGCCGGGGACGAAGCCAGCGCCGATGCCCTGGATGACGTGCGGGCCTTTAGTTCCGCCGGAGAGAACTGGCGAGGCATCCGGCTCGACGGCGACCACGCGCAAGGAAGATTTGCGCGCCTTGAGGACTTCCCCTACCCCAGTGATCGTGCCGCCTGTACCGATTCCGGAAATGAGAATATCAATCTGGCCGTCAGTATCGCGCCAAAGTTCCTCGGCGGTGGTGCGGCGGTGAATCTCCGGGTTGGCGGGATTCTCGAACTGCTGGGGGATAAAGACATTAGGATCATTGGCGGCCAGTTCGTTGGCCTTGTTAATGGCTCCGCTCATGCCTTCCGGTCCGGGGGTCAGTACCAACTGAGCGCCATACGCGCGGAGCAGTTTGCGGCGCTCCTTGCTCATGGTTTCCGGCATGGTCAGGATGAGCTTGTAGCCGCGCTGTGCGCAGACCATCGCCAGGGCGATGCCGGTGTTGCCGCTGGTCGGCTCGACAATGACGGTGTTGGGGCCGATCCTGCCGGCGCGTTCGGCGGCTTCAATCATCGAAACGCCGATGCGGTCTTTGACGCTGTGAGCAGGGTTGAAGTATTCCAGCTTGGCGACCACCTGCGCCTTCAATCCGGCAGTGAGTCGGTTGAGGCGCACCAGCGGGGTATTACCGATCAGTTCGGTGACGTTGTTGGCGATTTTCATGCTGTTCCCTTCAAGAACTCGGTTTAGAACAGGAATCCGAAGATAAGGCTCGAAACCAGAAGTGCCAGGATCGTGTTGAACGCTGTCGCTCCCAGATAGACGATAACGGGTTTCCATCCGGCCTGACGCAGGGCCGTCAGCGAGAAATCCAGGCCAATAGAGACAAAGGCCAGCGTGAACGCCCACTGGTAGGCGGTACTCATCTCGCGGATAAGGGAGGGGGTGAAGGCGTTCAATGACGTGAGGATGGAGACCAGGACGAACCCGATGACGAACTTGGGGAACCGCTGCCAGATGATGCGCGGCGAGGGCCGCTCGCCCTGGTTTTTCTGAACGACGCTCACGAAATACAACGCCAGCGCAAAGGCGACAAAGCCCATCAGTACATTCTGCGAGGCTTTAACGATAGTGGCAACGCGCTGGGATTCTTCGCCAAAGAGCGTGCCCGCCCCGACGACGGCGGCGGTGGTATCGATATTGCCCCCGAACCAGGCCCCGGCCACATCCGGCGCAAGTCCCAGCGCGTTGGCAAGAATGGGCATCAGCACCATCAGCGGCAGGGCGGTGACAATGACCAGCGTGGTGACATAAGTAATCTCTTCTTTGCGCGCCTGCACCGATCCGGCAGCGGCGATGGCCGCCGAGACACCACAGATGGATACAGCCGAGGCCATAACCGCTTTGAGAGTCTCCGGCAGTCTGAGTTTGCCGCCCAGCCACCAGGTGAAGAAGAACACCGAGGCGACCATGATGAGCGCCTGTATCAGACCGCCTGCGCCGACACTGACCAGATCACCGAGACTGATGCGCGCGCCGAGGATGACGACGCCAATCTTGAGGTACAGCTCTGTGCGGATTGCCGGGCGGACAAATTGGTAGAGTCCGGCGACGCGCAGCACGGCGTTGGCGACAAGGCCAATGACAGCAGCGGTCAGTGGGTATTCGAGCGGATTCTGGGCAACGCCCTGAGCGCGGAAGGCGTTGGCGATGGCACGGTCAAACTCGGCGACCAGCAGAGTCAGGACAATCAGCAGGATCAGGCCTGCGATGAAGCCGTAGCGTTTCGAGTCAGCCGCGGCCGTGACCGCGGTGTTCGTCTGGGTGAGCGTAGTCATGTGGCCTCTCGATCAGCGGTTGAACAGGTTGAAGACGGGCCAGGGAATAGCGGCGCTGGTGCGATAGGACACCGCAACATCGGCAGCGCACTGATTCGCCAGAACGATCTGAGCGCGATCAGCAACGGGAACCTCGATGCCGGAGGGGAGCACATCGGCAGCCTTGGCGCTGAGTATCCCCTCGCGGCAGGTGATGACGACAGTGCTGCCTGCCGTCAGCGCAGTGATGCTGTTTTCAACCGAGGCGCTGGTTTCGCCTATGGTAGCACTCACCCGCCAATCGGAGAGCGGCAGCAGTTGAGCCGACGTGGTTTTACCGGCGGCGGCGGTCAGCTTGACGGTCTGCGGGCCAGGGCCGAGCAGCCCAACCCCGATGATGAGGACGATGGAGAGGCCGATGAAGGTCGCTACCCAGTCTTCGGAAGGCTGCCAGCGGGCCAGTCCCGTCGGGGATGGCTGGACAGCGGATGGAGTGGTCATGGTTCAATCCCCTTTGCCTGAAAAGAAAACACCCCGGTCAGGTTCCGGGGTGTTGATTTCTCAAGAAATAGTGCTGAACCTAGCAACGCAAACCCCGGCTGCGACGCGCCATACAACAGACACAACACAGAACCAGGGCAGCAGACTGCATGTTTCGTCTCGCGGCTAGGACAACCTGAGCGAGAGGATAAACCCAATCGGATACCCTGTCAAGGCAGTCCATTCGGAACGGCCATATCCGCGAAGAGCGGTTTCAGAGCGGAATAGGCCGCGCGGAAGTGGACGTACTGGCGGTCGTAGTGGGCACGCAGCGCGGGATCAGGCCGCAGGATTGGTGATTGAGCGGCGCCGGTCGCCAGCGCGTACTCCGACCGCTCGCCGCGGGCGACCTGAGCAGCCAGCACCGCGCCGCGCAGCCCGACATTGGCCGCATCCGGGGCGATGCTCACCTCGACGCCGCAGATGTCGGCGATCATCTGACACCAACCGGGCGAACGGGTTCCACCGCCAGTCAGCACCAGGTGGGCAGTCGGCGCGGTAATCAGACTGTCGAGGGCGTGACGGTAGGCCAGCGCGACGCCTTCCAGGACGGCGCGCACGAGATCGGCCTGGGTATGACGCGGCTCCAGCCCAATGAAAGCGCCACGGGCAAAAGGGTCGCTGAAGGGGGAACGTTCGCCGTTCAGATAGGGTAGATATAGCAGCCGGGACGACGGCTGAGCCAGCGCGGAGTCGATCATCGCCGCGTGAGTTTCCACGCCGAAGAGACCCCGTGCCCAATCAAAATTACCGGCGGCAGTCAGCAGTGGCGCGACACAGATGAACTGCCCTGGTTGCGGATGCGCCAGCGTGAAGACACCCGTCTCCGGCCTACCGGGACTCCCAGCGGTGAAAGCCACCCAACCGCTCGTGCCGATATAGGCGTAGGGATGACCAGGCACGCCGCTGCCCGCGCCGAGAGTGGCCGCGCCCGCATCGCCCGGCCCCAGATAAACCGGGATACCAGGGCGGACTTGCCACTCGGCGGCAGCAGTGGGTGTGACAGTGCCGATCTCCGAGCCGCCGGGATACAGCTTAGCAAACAGCCGCTCTGCCGGGGCGATCCCACACCGAGCCAACTCACTAGACGACAGCCAACCGCGCGACGCGATGTCCATCAGCCCAGTGGTTGAGGCGGTCGTGGTATCTGAGGCGGCAGCGCCCGTCAGCCCGAAGGCGACCACATCGGCGGCGCCAACGAGCAGACGCACGGCGCGATCCAGCACGGCGGGTTGATGGACGAGGAGCCAGCGCAGTTTGGCGAGCAGACTGCCCGCTTCCTGATCGTTCCCGGTGAGGCGGCGCAGCACATCCTGGTCAATAACAGCGTGCAGGGCAGTAGCTTCCGCGTGGGCGCGGGAGTCGCTGTAGAGGATGACCGGGCGCGCGGGCACGCCCTGGACATCCAGCAGGATCGTGTTCTGCATCTGCCCGGTAAGGGCGATGGCATCGGCCTCCATCGCATTCAGCTCACGGGCAGCCGCGGCGGCGGCGTTCCACCAATCGCGGGCATCCTGCTCGACAATGCCACCTTCCGCCGTATAGGTAGCATAGTCGCGGTAAGCGCTGCGCTGCACCTGCCCAGAGTCATTCAGCAGCGCGGCTTTCGTCCCGGTCGTGCCGATATCCAAGGCCAACCAGAGGGTCATCGTGGATTCTCCGATGATTGGGCGGCGGCGCGCATCGCCTGGAGGTAGGCCACCATCGAGCCTTCGCCGAGTGCAGCCTGTTCCACCAACCGCGTGCCGATGACAGCCATATCGACGCCGAGACGGGCCAGCGCCGCGACCTGCTCCGGTCGCTGGATGCCGATGCCGACGCCGATGGGCATCTCCGGCTTGAGCGCCCGAATATGGTGGATAACCTGATCCAGGCGGTCGAACAGTGCGCCATCCAGCGCCGCCGAAGTTCCGCTGGGACCGGGAGCCGCTTTCAGGTAGATGATGTCCCCCAGGCGGACGCTGCGCTCGACGGTAGCTTCATCGGCCTGAGCATCGATCAGGCGAACAACGGCCAGATTCAGCGCTCGCATGATGGTAGCGACGAAACGCATCTCGTCTTCATCCATATCGGGAGCGAGCATCCCATGCAGTCCGTTAGTCAGGCAGAAGCGCAGGAAGCCGTCCAGTTCGCGCCCAACATACGAATAGGTCATGACGAAGCGCGGCTGGCGGATGTCCTGGAGGCCGCCGATGAGTGCCAGCGCTGTCTCCGCGCCCAGGCCCCGCTGGTGTATGACGTCGCTGTGGGCTTGGGCGATGACCGGGCCATCCAGAGTCGGGTTGTCCGCCGGGATGCCATACTCGATCACATCAAGCATACTGGCGGCGCGGACAAGGCGGTAGAAGGTTTCCGGCGTAGGATAACCGGCCAGGAAGTAGCCGCACAACGCGATGCGGCGGCTGGCGCGGATGTCGCGCAGGGCATTCAGGAGGGGGTTGGTGGTGTGCATCCCTCAGCGTCCCCGGCGGCTCAGGCTGCTGGACGTGACCGCGCCGATGATAATGGCTCCGATCAGCACCTCGCGCACGTAGCTGTCCACCCGCATCTGGGTCAATCCGTTATCCAGCACGCCCAGAATGGCGATGCCCAGCAGCGTCCCGACCACATGGGGTTCGCCCTCCTCGCTCATGGTCATGCCTAGGAAAACAGCCGCAATCGCATCCAGCATCAGCCCGGCCCCCTGTGTTGGATTAGCCGAAGCGACCCGGCTGGCGTAGAGCAGGCCGGCCAGCGCCGCGCCCAGCCCGGTCAGCATGAAGGCGATCAGACGCAGCAGGCGCACGCGCACGCCCCCCAATCGCGCTGCTTCGACGTTGCCGCCGATGGCGTACAAGCGCCGCCCAAAGGCGGTCTGTTCCAGCACGACCCAGACGATCACGAAGACGATCAGCGCGATAATCGTCAGATTAGGGAACAGCAGCGCCCGCTCATTGACCGTGCCCAGCGGAATCCCTCCCCGCGCGAAGCCGCTGAAATCCGCCGGAATATCCCGCCCAAAGATCGTTTCACCCCCGCTGAGCAGAAAGGCAACGCCGCTAAAGACGGTCAGCGTGCCCAGTGTCGCCACAAAGGGCGTAATGCCAATGTAGCTGACCAGCAGGCCGTTCAACAGGCCACCGAGCAGCCCGACCCCCAGCGCCACGATCACGCCGACCAGAACAGGCTGCGAATCGCGGAAGAGCAGCGCCGCGATGATCCCGGAGAGGCTCGCCATTGAACCAACGCTCAGGTCGAAGTCGCCCATGACCATCACGATAGTCATAGTGAAGGCAACAACCGCCAGCATACTGACTTGCTGGGAGATATTCAGCCAGTTGGGGAAAGTCAGGAACGTGTTGGGAATGTTGAGCGTGAAATAGACAACCACAATAAGAAAACCGATGAGCGTCCCCGACCGGCGCAGCCAGCGGCTCAGGCGTGCTTGGGTGGTCACAATACTCGTCTCCGTTCCTTTCGACGGCTAGGCAGACGCTTCATAGCACAGGGTCAGCAGATCGTGGGCGGTCAGCCCAGCGGCCTCGACCACAGCGGCCTGGCGCCGCTTCCGCATGACCAGGATGCGGTCGCACAGGCCGAGCAGTTCGCCGAGGTCGGACGAGGCCAGCAGGATAGCCGTGCCACGGGCGCTGAAATCCCGAATCAGCGAGTAGATGTCGAACTTCGCCCCGACATCGACACCGCGCGTGGGTTCGTCCAGCAGCAGGACGCGCGGCGTCTGCACCATCGCGCGGGCAAACAGCACCTTCTGCTGATTGCCCCCGCTGAGCTGCCGGGTAATCTGTTCAGTTCCAGTGGCCTTCAACTGCACGGACTTTCCCATCGCCGACGACGTGGCCCGTTCGGCGGAGCGGTTCAGGAAGACTCCCCCCCGGCTGAGGCGCTGAAGATGCGGCAGGGTGATGTTGTCACGGATGCTGCGGGACAGCATCAAACCCTGCGCCCGGCGTTCCTCCGGCACATAGGCAAACCCGGCGTCCCAAGCCCGGGCTGGGCTGAGCGGACTCAGCGGCCTGCCATCCATCAGGACATCGTGCGTCAGACGCCGTTCCGCGCCGATGAGCGCGGCCAGCAGTTCACTGCGTCCGGCTCCGGTCAGCCCCGCGACACCGAGGATTTCCCCAGCGCGAAGCTGGAAATGGATGCCGCTGATCTGGCGCGTCGAAAGGTCGCGGACTTCGAGCGTGACAGCCTCTCCGACGGGTACACCCCGCGCCGGATAAGTCTGTTCGAGCTGGCGGCCCGTCATCAGGCGGATCAGGTCCCTGGGGGTCGTGCCCTGGATCGGTCGCGTCTCGACCACACGGCCATCCCGCATGACCGTGACCATATCGCCAATCTCGAAGATTTCTTCCATCCGGTGAGTCACATACAGCACGGCGCAGCCCTTCGCCTTGAGTTCGCCGATCACACGGAACAGGCGGGCAGTTTCATTGCCCGTGAGGGCCGCGGTGGGTTCGTCCATCACATAGACCGAGGCATTCGATTGATCCGCGCCGACGAAAGCGCTGGCGATCTTGATGAGCATCTGATCGCCAGGGCTGAGCCGGGCGATCTGCTCGCGCGGATCGATGTGGCGGATACCCAACTGCGCCAGCACCTCAGCGGCATCCGCGTGCAGCCGGCGCCAATCGACCAGGAAGCCCGCGCGGCGCGGATAGGGCAGGCTGACGAAGATATTCTCCGCTGCGGAAAGCTGGGAGACAACATTGAGTTCCTGGTGGATGAAACGCAGCCCCAGGTTGAAGGCATCCTGCGGGTCATGTATCCTGACCGGGCGATCCCGCAGGCGGATCTCGGCGTGATCGGGCGTCACGACCCCGGCCAAGATTTTGATGAGGGTGCTTTTGCCGGCGCCGTTCTCGCCCATCAGAGCATGAACCTGCCCCGGCAGCAGATCAAGACTGGCGTCGATCAGGGCGGGGCTGCTGCCATAAGTTTTGCTGGCGCTGCCGATCGAAAGAAGTGGCGCGGACATCATTCGGATAACCTGGCTGAAAGGCAGGGAAAGCGCGGTCACCTTCCCTGCCCTATCACCAACACAGTCGATTAGCTGCCAAGGAAGTCAGCGACGTTGGCCTTCGTCACCAGTGTGGTCGGTACATAGATCACACGCTGGTTGATAGTTTCGCCACCCAGTTGGCGAGCCACCGCATCGGCTGTGGCCGCGCCGATCCCGGCGAAATCTTGGGCGACAGAGGCTTCAAAGTTGCCGCCAGCAGCAATGGCATCCAGCGCCTGCGGGTTGGCATCGATGCCGACGATGACGATCCCTTCATTCTGGCGACCAGCGGCTTCGATAGCCTGAAGAGCGCCCAGCGCGGGCTGATCCCAGGCGGCCCAGACGGCCTTGATGCTCCCCGCTTCCGGGTTGGCGGCCAGCACCGCCTCCATTTTCGCGCGCGAGTCGGCAATCCCGCCGTCGGTCACATCAGGCGTGATGCGGTCGATGATCTGGATGTCGGGATTGTTGGCAAAGATAGCATCGGCGATGATCCCGCGCTTCTGCACCGGCGGATACGGATCGAAGACGAACATGACTACACCGCCCGTGCCCGCAATGCGATCCACCACGTAGGTGGCGGTCTCGGCAGCCATGGCATAGCCGTTACTGGTGACGTTGGTCACCAGAAGCGCATCCGCGCCCGCGTCCATGCCAAAGACGGGAATGCCCGCATCAGCGGCAACCTGGAGTCCAGCCGTGACCTGAGCAGGATCAACGTTGATGACGATGGCATCGACGCCCTGGTTGACGACATCCTCGATGCGGCTGATGACGGCAGCCACATCGCCGGCCGTGTCGATCACGTTGACCGTCCAGCCCTTCTCAGCAGCGGAAGCTTGGAAGCCTTCGACCAGGAACTGCGTTCCGGGCTGGGCCAGATAGGGGGTAATGACCGCTATCGTGGGCGCATCCTGAGCGACCACGACCGTGCCCATCAGGGCAAGGGCGGCGGCTACCAGAATAGTCATGAACACTGCTGCGCGTCGCATCTCGACTGCTCCTTGTTTACGATAGGTATATGGGTTCCATAAAATGGCTGCTGCAGAGCCATACCCTAACACAAATCAGCGCATCCCGCAAAGAGAATGCCCGGCGCGGTATAATCGTGCCATCCTGACCTCGCTAGAAAGGGGAATACCACCATGCAGATCAGCACCATCGCCATCAACAAGCCCGATGATCTGAACTTTATCCTGGGGCAGTCGCACTTCATCAAGACCGTTGAAGACCTGCACGAGGCGCTCGTCACTGCCGTGCCCGGCATTCAGTTCGGCCTGGCTTTCTGCGAAGCCTCCGGCCCCGCCCTCGTGCGAACCAGCGGAACCGCCCCCGATATGGTCGAACTGGCCGCGCAGAACGCCTACGCGCTCTCCGCCGGGCACAGTTTCATCATCTTCCTGAAGAACTGCTTCCCGATCAATGTACTGAACGCCGTCAAACAGGTGCCGGAAGTTTGCCGCATCTTCTGCGCGACAGCCAATCCAGTCGAAGTCATTATTGCCGAGAACGATCAGGGGCGTGGTATTTTAGGCGTAATCGATGGGGTGCGCTCGAACGGCATCGAAACCGAAGAAGATGTCGCCGCGCGGAAAGCCTTCTTGCGAAAGATCGGCTATAAGGCTTGAGCCTGAGCCGTCACGGCGAACGACAAGGCAGCCGGACGGTCAAGATGCTGCCCTGACTGGGCGCGCTCTGCGCCTCGATGGGTCCCCTGCTCGGCTTCGACCATGACCACATCACCGGGGCCGCGGTTTTCCTGCGCTATCTGCGCCATATCTACGACGGCGCCTGATTCAGCACAAGCCAATACAAACCGATGTGCCGAATCGCTTCGACGAATTGGTTGAAGTCCACCGGTTTACGAACATAGCTGTTGACATGCAGTTCGTAGCTGGCGGTCACATCCCGATCTTCATCGGAGGAGGTCAGAACAACCACCGGAATGAGTTTGGTACGTTCGTGGGCACGGATCTGTCGCAGCACCTCAACTCCATCGACACGCGGCAGCTTAAGGTCAAGCAGGATCAGCTGAGGCATCTGCCGGGTGTCCCGATCAGCATAGGCTCCTCTTCCCAAGAGGTAGTCCACCGCTTCCACGCCGTCACGCGCGACGGCAATTTCATTTGCCAACCGGTTCTGCCGCAGTGCCCGAAGCACGAGGAGTTCATCGTCTGGGTTGTCTTCAACAATCAAAATCACTTTATCACTCACGACCTACACCTTCCTGAAAAGCAGAGTAGGCACATGGAGTTTGTGACATCACCCCGACGAGCTTGTGAGGTTCCCACAGCAGGCTGTACGACCATGACTTCGTCATTCGGTTGCACAAACACACTCATGCTGAGGCTTGGGACAAAACGCCGCCTACCCAGCCTTACTCATTATCCTGCATACACTTCCGTCGAACACGGGGTTTTTGAGGAACGGCTTAATAGCCTCATTGTATACTGGAATTCTTTGAAAGGCAGTGGTTTTTCATGAAACTTATGTATTCTCCCTCAATTGGCGCACCAGTCAGATGAGGACAAACGCACCATGCGATCACCGCCAGCCATTGCCCCACCCACTTGCACTTTTTTTCACAATAAGTGACATTCCTTATATCTCACCCCTGACCATCCTCACAGGCGTTCCAACACTTAAACTCCTATCATCGTACTGGTACGTGTAATACATTGCCTTTGGCCCCATGCTGATCCCCTCTCAGGAGGAGGTTTAATGTCTGCAAACGCCCCAGCGATTCAGGCGCCCTCGGATGACAAACGCTGGCGAATTGTGACGGCCACCATGCGCCGTTATGGCTATCGCCCTGATGCGCTTATAGAAACGCTCCATACCACCCAGGAATCGTTTGGTTACATCGACGACGAGGCTATGCGCTTCGTCGCCCGCAGCTTGCGACTGCCCTTCAGCAGCGTATACGGCGTCGCCACCTTTTACAATTTCTTCACGCTCAAGCCCCAGGGAGAGCACACCTGTGTTATCTGTATGGGGACCGCCTGCTATATCAAGGGCACACCTGGTGTCCTGGAAGCCATCAAGAAAGCCACCCGCCTGAATCCCGGTGAGACCACACCTGACCGCAAAGTATCCCTGCTGCTGGCTCGCTGCCTGGGAGCCTGCGGTCTGGCTCCCGCCGGTGTTTTTGATGGTGAAGTTGTCGGCAAGCTGAGCGTGGAAGGCGCTCTAAAGCGCATCGAGGAATGGGACCATCATGTTAAATGAAGAACTCCAGCGCATCAGTGACGCCGAACAGCAAGAACAGAGCCAGCACGCACATCACATCTTCGTGTGTGGCGGCACCGCCTGCCACTCTGCCCAGAGCGACCGGATTAAAGAATCCCTTCAACAAGAAGTCGAGCGGCGCGGCTGGCAGCAGCACTGTGCCATCCATACCGGCGGCTGCCGGGGACTTTGCGCCGCCGGCCCGATGGTCAGCGTTGATCCCGGCGATATTCTCTATCAGGGCGTGACGCCGCACGATGCCCCAGTGATCCTCGACCACCTCGATGAAGAGCCGGTCCAGGCGCTGCGCTGCGACACCGATACCCCCTTCTTCACCCGGCAAAAGCGCATCGTTCTGGAACTCTGTGGCAAGCTAGACCCGGAACGCATTGAGGATTACATCAGCCTCGGCGGTTACAGCACACTCCTCCAGGTCTTGACCGAGATGTCCCCGAACGAAGTCCGCGAACGAATCGCCCACAGCGGGCTGCGCGGTCGCGGGGGCGCGGGCTACCCCACGGGTCTCAAATGGAACACCGTCGCCAAGTCGCCACAGAAGCCCAAATACATCATCTGCAATGGTGATGAAGGTGACCCTGGGGCATTCATGGATCGCAGCATCATGGAAACCTACCCCCACCGTGTCCTGGAAGGCATGATTATCGCCGGCTACGCCGTCGGCGCCGAACAGGGCTATCTCTATGTCCGCGCCGAGTACCCGCTGGCCGTCAAACGGTTCCAGGCCGCCATCAAGCAGGCCCTTAAGCATGATCTCCTCGGCAGCAGCATCGCTGGAACAACGTTCAGCTTCAATGTCGATGTACGCCTCGGCGCAGGAGCATTTGTCTGTGGAGAGGAAACTGCCCTCATTGCCTCGATTGAAGGCAAGCGCGGTGTGCCTCGCCCGCGCCCACCCTACCCTGCCGAAGCGGGCCTCTGGGGGCAGCCCACCCTCATCAACAACGTCGAGACCTATGCCAACATCGTACCCATCATGCGTGAAGGCGCCGAGTGGTTCAGCCAGATCGGAACCGAGAAGAGCAAAGGAACCAAGGTCTTCGCGCTGACCGGCAGCATCAACCGCACCGGGCTGATCGAAGTGCCAATGGGCATCACCTTGCGCGAGATCATCTACGACATCGGTGGCGGCATTCCCAACGGACGCCGCTTCAAAGCAGTGCAGACCGGTGGGCCATCCGGCGGCTGCATCCCGGAACAGTTCCTCGACATGCCTGTCGATTATGAGTCGCTAAGCTCGGTCGGTTCGATCATGGGCTCCGGCGGCATGATCGTCATGGATGACACTGCCTGCATGGTCGATGTCGCCAAGTACTTCATGGAATTCTGCATGACTGAGTCCTGTGGCAAGTGCATCCCCTGCCGCGTCGGGACTGCTCACATGTACGAACTCCTCGACCGCATCTCCCGCGGTGAGGCCGAAGTCGCTGACATCGATAAGCTCGAAGAATTATGCGACGTGGTACGAGCCGCCAGCCTGTGCGGGTTGGGCCAGGGTGCTGCCAACCCTGTACAGAGTACGCTGCGCTACTTCCGGCGCGAATATCTCGCTCACATCGTCGATAAAGTCTGCCCGGCGGGAGTCTGTCCCATTCATCATCTCCACCGTGACGAGCGGGAGGTCGTATCATGACGCGCGTAGTTACCCTCAGGATCGACAATCAAGACGTTAGTGGGCGTGAGGATGAGACCATCCTCCAGGTCGCCCGTGACCACAGTATCCGCATTCCGACGCTGTGCCACCTCGAAGGACTGTCCACCATTGGCGCGTGCCGCCTCTGCCTGGTGGAGGTCAAAGGCATGTCCAAACTCGTCCCCGCCTGCGTCGTCAACGTCCAAGAAGGTATGGAAGTCACCACCCAATCCGAGCGGCTCCAGCATATTCGCAAAACAATTGTCGAAATGCTCTTCTCCGAAGGGAATCACGTCTGTGCCGTGTGCGTCTCCAACGGGCACTGCGAACTGCAATACCTGGCCCAATGGCTCGGCGTTGATCACATTGACCTGCCCTACCGCAGCCCGCGCCGTGAGGTCGATGCCTCCCACGAACGCTTCGGCATCGATCACAACCGCTGTGTTCTCTGTACCCGCTGCGTCCGCGTCTGCGATGAAATTGAGGGCGCCCACACCTGGGACGTGATGGATCGCGGCATTCAATCGCGGATCATCAGCGATCTGAACACCCCTTGGGGTGACTCAGAAAGCTGTACGCGCTGCGGCAAATGTGTCCATGTCTGCCCTACCGGGGCCTTGTTCGAGAAAGGAAAATCGGTCACTGAGATGGTCAAGCGCCGCGAATTCCTGCCCTACCTCATGGTCATGCGGGAGAAAACCAAATGAGCAAGACCCGTCTGGCAACCACCTGGTTGGATAGCTGTTCCGGCTGCCACATGTCCTTGCTCGACATCGACGAGCGCCTGCTCGACCTTGCCGACCAGATCGATCTGGTCTACAGCCCGCTGGTCGATTTCAAGGAATTTCCCGAACAGGTCGATATCACCCTCGTTGAAGGTGCGATCAGCAGCGAAGACGATCTGACCAAAATCAGACTGATCCGCGAACGGACGCGCCTGCTGGTCTCCCTGGGTGACTGTGCCGTCACCGGCAATGTCCCCTCCATGCGTAATCCCTTCAGCACACAGACCATCCTGGAACGAGTCTATCTGAATGAGAGCCTCTTCCGCCGCGAGATTCCGACCGTCCATGTCCCCCGCCTCTTGGAACGCGTACGCCCCGTTCATGCGGTCGTCAAGGTCGATATCTACGTTCCAGGATGTCCTCCCGCGGCAGATGTCATCTATCACTTACTCGCAGAACTCATTGCCGGTAACCACCCTGTGCTGACCGGTCAAACACGCTTCGGCGCCTAGCGCCGGGAGATACACTACAGCATGTCGCGCGAAATCATCATCGAACCTGTCACTCGGATCGAAGGCCATGGCCGCATTACCATTCAACTCAACGACGCTGGCGATGTCGAAGATGCCCATTTTCATGTGACCCAATTCCGGGGCTTCGAGCAGTTCTGTGTAGGACGGCCCTTCCCGGAGATGCCCTCCCTGATGGCACGGATCTGCGGCATCTGCCCGGTCAGCCATCTGGTCGCTTCGGCCAAAGCCTGCGACGGCCTCCTGGCCGTGCGAATCCCCCCAACTGCGGCTAACCTGCGCCACATCCTCAACCTGGCACAGATCATCCAGTCTCACGCCCTGAGCTTCTTCTACCTGACCTCCCCCGATATTCTGTTGGGTATGGACTCCGACCCAGCCAAACGTAACCTCTTCGGTGTGGCCGAGCGCAGCCCGCAGATTGCCCGCG
Source organism: uncultured Anaerolineaceae bacterium (assembly GCA_964556745.1). GTDB lineage: Bacteria > Chloroflexota > Anaerolineae > Aggregatilineales > Phototrophicaceae > CFX2. The sequence goes on along the minus strand of CAZKXW010000034.1, from coordinate 21,768 downwards.
ATGGCGTCCGCCTCCGCCAGATCGGCCAGCAGATCATCGAACTACTCGGCGGCAAACGCATCCATCCCGCTTGGGTAGTTCCCGGCGGCGTCAGTGACCCGCTCACCCCCGAAAAGCGTGACCGCATCTTGGAAGTCATCCCCGAAGGGCTGACGCTGGTACACCGGACACTGAATTGGTACAAGGAAGCCCTCAAGCCCTTCGAGGATGAGATCAAGTCCTTCGCCAACTTCCCCACCCTCTTCATGGGACTGGTCAGCAAAGACTCCACCCTGGCGCTCTATGACGGCAAGATCCGCATCACCGACTCGGATGGGAAGATCATCGCCGACCATCTGGCCGCCGACGAGTATCCGCAGTACATCGGTGAGGCTGTCGAACCGTACTCGTACCTCAAGTCCCCCTACTATCGTCCCATGGGTTATCCCAAAGGCATCTACCGCGTCGGCCCATTGGCGCGGCTGAACATTGTGGATCGGCCCGGCACGCCGCGAGCCGACGCCGAATACGCTGGCTTCCGCTGGCTGGACCGGCGTAGTTCCTTCCATTATCACTATGCCCGTCTGATCGAAATCCTGTACTGTTTCGAGAAGACTGAGCAGTTGCTCTCCGATCCCGATATCCTCAGCACCCATGTCCGCGCCCGCGCCGACGCCAACAGCAGCGAGGGCTTCGGCATCAGCGAAGCCCCACGCGGCACGCTCATTCACCATTACACCATCGACCGCGGCGGTCTCATCACCAGTGCCAACCTCATCATCGCCACCGGTCACAATAACCTGGCAATGGATCAGGGCGTGCTGCAAGTCGCCCAGCGTTTCGTCAAGGGCGACAAACTGACCGAAGGAATGCTCAACCGTGTTGAGGCGGTCATCCGCACTTTTGACCCCTGCCTCAGCTGCTCGACCCATGCAGTCGGTCATATGCCGCTGCAAATCCAGCTTCTCGCTCCCGACGGCGCCGTCGTCGATGAAGTGAGGCGGTCATGATCCTGGTCATCGGTTGTGGCCATTCGCTGCGCTGTGATGACGGGATCGGGCCGCGCCTCGTCCAGGAACTTCTCGACTCGACCTCCTTCCAGGGGGTCGAATGCATTATCACCCAGCAGTTGACCCCCGAACTGGCCGAGCCAATCAGCCGAGCTGATCGCGTTCTCTTCATCGACGCCGACCAGATTCAGCCTCCAGGTGAAATCACCATCCACCACATCGCCCCGACCGTGATCCCCAACGCCATCAACCACGACCTCGACCCGGATAAACTGCTCGGTTGGTCAATGTTTTTGTATGGCCGCGCCCCGGAAGCTTACCTCTGCTCCGTCGGAGGCGCGTGCTTCGATCTGCACGATGGACTCTCCGCTCTGTTGGAAACGCGGCTCACGCACTACCGCGAAGTCCTGGTTCGATTCTTGGGGTCAATGGCGAATCCCGATGAACGCGACTTATTTCAGATGACAACCATCACTGGTCAATTGAAGGAGATTCCATACATGATGAGTGGAACTCGTTTTCGTGTTGCCGCAAGTGGCCTGAAAACAATATGCCACACACATTCAAGCCTCATCGAAGGAAGAGGGGGAGAGTGATGATATGACTCAGCGGGTCTATACCACAATTGATGGGAACGAAGCCGCTGCTCGCATTGCCTATTTACTGAATGAGGTAATTGCCATTTACCCCATTACCCCAGCCTCGCCGATGGGCGAATGGGCAGACGAATGGGCAGCCGGGAGCAGGCCTAACCTGTGGGGCACGGTTCCCCAGGTCATCGAAATGCAGAGTGAAGGCGGCGCAGCCGGGGCCATCCACGGCGCATTGCAGGCTGGAGCGCTGGCAACCACCTTCACCGCCTCGCAGGGCTTGCTGCTGATGATCCCCAACATGTTCAAGATCGCCGGTGAACTCACCTCGACGGTCTTCCATATCGCCGCCCGCGCTATTGCCGCGCAGGGTCTTTCCATCTATGGCGATCACAGTGATGTGATGGCCGCTCGTTCGACTGGTTGGGCGCTGCTGTCGTCCAACTCGGTGCAGGAAGCCCAGGATATGGCGCTTATCGCCCACGCGGCTACCCTCGAAGCGCGTGTACCCTTCCTGCACTTCTTCGATGGCTTCCGCACCTCTCACGAGGTCAACAAGATCGAAGTCCTTGACGAAGATGTGCTCCGCGCCATGATGAGCGAAGCGCTCATCGCCGCCCACCGTTCGCGGGCGCTGACGCCGGATCGTCCCTTCATTCGCGGCACGGCGCAAAACCCGGACGTTTATTTCCAGGCGCGTGAGACCGTCAACCCCTACTACGCCGCCTGCCCCGATGTCGTCGAACGAAAGATGCAGCAGTTCGCCGAACTGACCGGCCGTGCCTACCAACTCTATGAATATGTTGGTGCGCCGGATGCCGACCGCGTGGTGATCGTCATGGGGTCGGGCGCGGAAGTCTGCGAAGAAACCGCCAAGTACCTGAATGCCCACGGCGAAAAAGTCGGCGTTCTCAAGGTGCGGCTCTACCGTCCCTTCGATATGCGCCGTTTCATCGCTGCGCTGCCGCCTACCGTCAGGCGCATCGCCGTCCTGGATCGCTGCAAGGAACCCGGCAGCGCCGGCGAACCGCTCTACCAGGATACAGTCACGGCCGTCTTCGAAGAATGGACAGGTTCAGATGTGCCCCGCGTCTACGGTGGGCGCTACGGCCTGGCCTCCAAGGACTTCAACCCCGCCATGGCGAAAGCCGTCTTCGACAACTTGGCCGCCGCCGCCCCGAAGAATCACTTCACTGTCGGCATCATCGATGATGTCAGCCACACCAGCCTTGATGTGGACTACACCTTCGAGATCGAGCCGGATAATGTGGTTCGCGCGGTCTTCTACGGCCTCGGCGCGGATGGCACAGTCGGCGCCAACAAGAACTCTATCAAGATCATCGGCGAAAGCACCAACAATCACGCGCAGGGCTATTTCTTCTATGACTCGAAGAAATCCGGCTCGATGACTATTTCCTACCTGCGCTTCGGCCCGGAACCGATCCGCGCCCCGTATATCATTACGAGCTCGAACTTCGTCGCCTGCCATCAGCCCACCTTCTTCGAAAAGTATGACATGCTCGAAGGCATCGTCGATGGCGGAACCTTCCTGCTGAGTATGCCCTACCCCCCTGAAGAGGTCTGGGATCGACTGCCGCGCCGCGTGCAGGAACAGATCATCCAGAAACGCCTCCGGGTCTATACCATCGATGCCTACAGTGTGGCGAGCGAAGTCGGCATGAAAGGCCGCATCAACACGGTCATGCAGGTCTGCTTCTTCGCTGTCTCCGGTGTCCTCCCGCGTGACGAAGCCATCGCCGAAATCAAACACTCCATCGAGAAGACCTACGGCAAGAAGGGCGAAGAAATCGTCGAGATGAACCTGCGCGCCGTCGATGGCACGCTCGACCGCCTCTACGAAGTCCCCATCCCGGCCCAGGTCACTTCGACCATTGAGCAGCTTCCGCCCGTCAGCGTCGGAGCGCCCGAATTCGTTCGCAGTGTCCTCGGCGAGATGGCCGCTCGGCGTGGAGACATGATCCCAGTCAGTGCCCTGCCCGTCGATGGAACCTATCCCAGCGGGACTACCCAATGGGAAAAGCGCAATCTGGCGCAGGAAATCCCCGTCTGGGACCCCAACGTCTGTATCCAATGCGGTAAGTGTGCGATGGTCTGCCCTCACGCGGTCATCCGCATCAAGGTCTACGACCCGGCGGAACTGGAACAGGCTCCGCCCACCTTCCTGTCGATGGATGCCAAAGATACCGAATGGCACGGCATGAAGTACACCATCCAGGTCTCGCCCGAAGACTGCACCGGGTGCAGCCTGTGCGTGGATGTCTGCCCGGCCAAGAACAAGTCCGCGGCCAACCTCAAGGCCATCAACATGCGTCCGCAGCCGCCCATCCGCCAACAGGAGAACGTCAACTGGCAGTTCTTCCTCGATCTGCCGGAAGCGGATCGCCGTCACATCAAGGTCTCAGCCATTCGCCAGCAGCAGGTGCAGCAGCCTCTCTTTGAATTCTCCGGCGCTTGCGCTGGCTGCGGCGAAACACCCTACATCAAGCTCATCACCCAGCTTTTCGGTGACCGCACCATCGTGGCGAACGCCACCGGCTGCTCGTCGATCTACGGCGGCAACCTGCCGACCACCCCTTGGTCGTTCAACCGCGATGGCCGCGGTCCAGCTTGGTCGAACTCGCTCTTTGAAGACAACGCCGAATTCGGTCTGGGTATCCGCGTCGCCCTTGACAAACAGACCGAGTACGCCCGCGAACTGCTCCAGAAGTTCGGCGCGCAGGTTGGTGACGAATTGGTCGCCGCTATCCTCAGTGCCGACCAGCACGACGAGGCTGGCATATACGACCAGCGTGAACGGGTCGCCCAGCTCAAGGAACACCTCGCCGGTCACAAAGACCCGGAAGCCCAGCGCCTTCTGGCGCTGGCCGATTACCTCGTCCGCAAGGATGTCTGGATCATCGGCGGCGACGGTTGGGCCTATGATATCGGCTTCGGCGGCCTGGATCACGTGATCGCCTCCGGTCGCAACGTCAACATCATGGTGATGGACACCGAAGTCTACTCCAATACCGGTGGGCAGATGTCCAAGGCCACACCCCGCGCGGCCGTCGCCAAATTCGCAGCCGGCGGCAAACCCGCTGGCAAGAAAGACCTCGGTCTGATTGCCATGAGCTACGGCAATGTCTACGTGGCACGGGTGGCGATGGGCGCGAAGGACGAGCAGACCCTGCGAGCCTTCCTAGAAGCTGAAGCCTATGACGGCCCCTCCCTCATCATCGCCTATAGCCATTGCATCGCTCACGGCATCAACATGGGCACGGCCATGCGGAATCAGAAAGCCGCCGTCGAATCCGGCCAATGGCCGCTCTACCGCTACAACCCCGATCGGGCGCTGCACAACGAGAACCCGATGATCCTGGACTCGCGTGCCCCAAAGATGGCCGTTAAGGAATACCTGCGGATGGAGAACCGCTTCCGCATGCTGGAACTCAGCAAGCCGGAAGTCGCCAAAGTCCTCTTCGCTCAGGCCCAGGAAGATGTCAATACCCGCTGGGCGCTCTACGAATATCTGGCGTCGCGTCCTGTTCAGATCGCCAACGGTCAACACTGAGGGGGAAATCATGGTTGACATTTCAACGACCTACCTGGGGATGAAGCTGCGGTCGCCGCTGGTCGCCTCAGCTTCACCCCTCTCCGAGAAATTGGATAACATCCGCTGGATGGAAGACGCCGGCGCCGGCGCGATTGTGCTGTTCTCTCTCTTCGAAGAACAGATTCAGCGCGAACGCGAAATGATGCACCACTACATGCTCTACGGCACGGAAAGCTATGCCGAGGCGCTGACTTACTTCCCGGAACCCGAACAGTATCATGCCGGGCCGGATACCTACCTCGACTTGATCCGCAAGGCCAAAACCGCCGTCAATGTCCCCATCATTGCCAGCCTCAACGGGTCATCCCTCGGTGGTTGGACGCGCTACGCCAAGCGCCTGGAAGAAGCCGGGGCGGATGCCCTCGAACTCAACATCTACTACATCCCGACTGATCCTGACCTCAGCGGCGAGTCCGTTGAGCTGACCTACCTGGATATCCTCCGCGCCATCAAAAAGGTCGTCCAGATTCCCGTGGCGGTCAAGCTCAGCCCCTACTTCAGCAACATGGCGAACATGGCCAAACGGTTGGGCGAATCCGGGGCCAATGCCCTCGTACTCTTCAACCGTTTCTACCAGCCCGACATCGACATCGAGACCCTCGAAGTCCGCCCGAATGTCATCCTCAGCACACCCCAGGCGCTCCGCCTGCCGCTCACCTGGATCGGCATCCTCTTTGGGCGCGTCCCGGTCGACTTCGCCGCGACCAGCGGCGTCCACAGTGTCGAGGATGCTATCAAACTGCTCATGGTCGGGGCCAACGTCACCATGATGACATCGGCGCTGCTCAAGAACGGCATCGATCACCTCCGTGTGGTCAACGACGGTCTGGCGCAGTGGTTGGAATCGCACGAATATGAGTCGGTCACGCAGATGCGCGGCAGCCTCAGCCAGATCAATGCTGAAGACCCCAGCGCCTTCGAACGTGCCCAGTACATGCGCGCTCTGGTCACCTACCAACCCGCCATCTGATCGGCTCACCGACGCCTGAGACAGATTTGGAGGCCGGCTGTAATCCCGGCCTCCACCTAGGACATTACACTCATCATCCCAAGACCTGTCAACCGTCACGACAGTTGTCTCCCCGTTTGGTGAGACAATCAGTCCAATTGAAGTTTTTATGCTCCACCCCTCTAGGGAAGGAATGGGAGGAATCGATTATGAGTGCAGCCGAAGCCGCCAACACCAAGAAAAAGACGGAACGCCAATCCACTGCCAAGAAATGGGTCTTTCTGTTTGATGACATCAACGAAGTTGAAAAGGCATTAGGCTCGTGGGACAAAGTCCGCGCTTTGCTCGGCGGCAAAGGTTCCGGCCTGGCCGACATGACCCGCGCCAACGTCCCGGTTCCGCCGGGCTTCACCGTCACCACTGAAGCTTGCAATGCCTATCAGGATGCGGGTGGCAAGTTCCCGGCGGGAATGTGGGAGCAGGTGTTGGCCGCGCTGAAGGTCGTCGAAGAAAAGACCGGTAAGCAGTTCGGTGGCAAGACCACCCCCCTGCTGGTCTCGGTTCGCTCCGGCGCGAAGTTCTCCATGCCTGGCATGATGGACACCGTCCTCAATCTGGGTATGAACGACGAAGTCGCTGCTGCCATGGTCAAGCTGACTGGCGATCCGCGCTTCGTCTTTGACTCCTACCGCCGTCTGGTGCAGATGTTTGGCTCGGTAGTCATGGGCGTCACCGATGAAGAATTCGAAGACTACCTCACCGATTTCAAGCGCGAGAAGGGCTACAAGCAGGATACCGAACTGAATGCCGAAGACTGGCAGCAGGTCACGGCTCAGTTCAAGAAGAGCTATCGCCATGTCGTCGGCGAAGACTTCCCACAGGACCCCTATCGTCAGCTTGAACTGGCCATTGAAGCGGTCTTCAAGTCCTGGAACGGCAAACGCGCCGTCGATTACCGCAATGCCGCCAAGATTCCACACAACCTCGGCACTGCCGTCAACGTCCAGACCATGGTCTTCGGCAACATGGGCGCCAACTCTGGCACAGGTGTCGCCTTCACCCGCAACCCCTCCACCGGTGATCGCAAACTCTTCGGCGACTACCTGATGAACGCCCAGGGTGAAGATGTCGTCGCCGGAATCCGCACCCCCATTCCAATCGCCCACCTGGAGAGCGAAAACCCCAAAGTCTTCCAGCAGTTCATGGATATCGGCAGCAAGCTCGAAAAACACTACCGTGAAATGCAGGATGTGGAATTCACCATCGAGAACGGCAAACTGTGGATGCTCCAGACGCGCGACGGCAAGCGTACCGCCCGCGCTGCCATCCGCATCGCCGTCGAAATGGTCGCCGAAGGACTCATTACCAAGCGTGAAGCCATTCTCCGCATCACCCCAGACCACGTCCTCCAACTTCTCCACCCACAGTTCGATATCGTTGGCAAGGAAGATGCCCAGAAATCTGGCCGCTTTATCGCTAAGGGTGTCAATGCCTCGCCCGGCGCCGCCGTCGGGGTCGCTGCCTTCGACGCGGATATCGCTGAAAAGTGGGGCAAGGCTGGGCGCAGCGTCATCATGGTACGCCCGGAAACCAAGCCGGATGACGTTCACGGGATGCTCGCCTCAAAGGGTATTCTCACCAGCCGTGGTGGCGCGACCAGCCACGCCGCCGTTGTCGCTCGCCAGTTCGGTGTCCCCTGCGTTTGCGGCGCGGAAGCCATCGATATCGACATCTCCAACCGCAAGCTGACTGTCGGTGATGTTGTCGTCCATGAAGGCGAGATGCTTTCCATCGACGGCGGCACCGGCGAAGTCTTCATCGGTGAAATCACCCGCGTAGAACCTGACTTCGGTCGTGAACAGTATCTCCGCAAGCTGCTCAGTTGGGCCGACGAAGCCCGCCGCCTCGGCATCTATGCCAACGCGGACTATCCCAAGGATGCCCGCCGCGCCCGTGAGTACGGCGCCGAAGGCGTCGGCCTGTGCCGTACCGAGCACATGTTCTTCCAGGAAGAACGTCTGCCCATCGTCCAGGCCATGATCCTCTCCGAACCCAACAGCGAAGAAGAAGCCGAGCATCTTGAGAAGCTGCGGGTCTTCCAGCAGGACGACTTCTACGGCATCTTCAAGGCGATGGATGGCCTACCTGTCATTATCCGCCTGCTTGATCCGCCGCTGCATGAGTTTATGCCCGACCACGAAGGTCTGGCGCTCCGTGCCGCCGGTCTGCGCCTGATCGGGGATCGTCCCAACGAACTCGCCCGCATCCAGGAACTCATGGCCGCTGTCGAAGGCCTCCGCGAATTCAACCCGATGCTTGGCCTGCGCGGCGTCCGTCTCGGCATTACCCGCCCGGCCATCAGTAGGAT
>CAZKXW010000034.1:0-13249 GCA_964556745.1 uncultured Anaerolineaceae bacterium | reverse complement strand
TTTGAAGCGGCTGCCCAGCTCGTCCAGGAAGGCGTCGAGGTCCATCCTGAAATCATGATCGCCGTCACCAGCTCAGCCAGCGAAGTCAAAGCCATGCGCGAACTGATCGAGCGCGTCGCTGCCGAGGCCATGGACAAGGCCGGCGTCCACTTCGACTACAAGATTGGCACCATGATCGAGCTGCCCCGCGCTGCCATCACCGCCGACCAGTTCGCCGAATACTCCGAGTTCTTCTCCTTCGGAACCAACGACTTGACGCAGACCACGTTCGGCATCAGCCGCGACGACGCCGAGGGCAAGTTCCTCCTCTACTACGTCGAGAACGGCCTCCTGCCCGATAACCCCTTCCAGGTTCTCGACCCGGACGGCGTCGGCTATCTCATCAAGCTCGCTGTCGAAAAAGGTCGCAAGACCCGTCCCGATCTGGAAGTCGGCATCTGCGGCGAACACGGCGGCGACCCACGCAGCATTCACTTCTGCCACAGCGCCAACCTGAACTATGTGAGCTGTTCGCCCTTCCGCGTCCCGGTGGCGCGTCTGGCCGCGGCCCATGCCGCCCTGCGCGATGAAGGCTTGAACGCCAAGGAAGACTGAACCTGGCAAATACCGCCGCGTTCACACCCCCCATACGTTAACAGCCGAGAGGGCGGCTCTTTGAGAGTACGCCCTCTCCTCGTTTACTCTGTCTGCGCAGCATCTCCGACTTTGGTCGGATGCAAACAGCTGTCCATCGCGCTTTAATCCAGACATGCGCGGCTGGTCAGCTGTAAACTGGTGCGAAACGGATCAGCTTATCGCTATACTCCTGCATCGGGCTGGGAAAGGATCAATCAACATGGCGGTACGAATTCTGATCGCTGACGACCACAAAGTGGTTCGCCAAGGCTTACGCATGTTCCTGGCGCTCGATCCTGATCTGGAAGTCGTTGGCGAAGCCGAAAACGGCCGCATGGCTCTGGAGATGGCCCGCGCCCTCCAGCCCGATGTCGTCCTCATGGATCTCATCATGCCGGAAATGACCGGCGTCGAAGCTACCGCTGCCATTCGCCAGGAACTTCCCGATACCGAAGTCATCGCCGTCACCAGCGTCCTCGAAGACAACTCCGTCATCGGTGCTATCCGCGCCGGAGCCATTGGCTACCTGCTCAAGGATGTCGAAGCCGATGAACTCGTCCGCGCCATCAAAGCCGCTGGGGCTGGACAGGTGCAGCTTTCACCGAAGGCCGCTGCCCGCCTGATGAAAGAAGTCCGCGCCCCCGAAAATCCCGAACCCCTCACCGAGCGCGAGACTGAAGTCCTCCGCTTCCTCGCCCAGGGCTTCTCCAACAAAGAAATCGCCCAGCAGCTTGTCATCGGCGAGAAAACCGTCAAAACCCACGTCAGCAATATCCTCAGTAAACTCAATGTCGTCAGCCGCACCCAGGCCGCCCTCTACGCCGCTCGCATTGGATTGGTCAAGCTGAACGACTGAAACTTTTGAGGTGCTGCCATGTTCTCGACCCATCCTGACGAAACAGACGTCATCTTAGCCACCTCAAACCGCCTGACTCAGGTCTCCACCCCCACCGAGTGGGTCGAGGCCGTCAGCGGCTATGCCAGGCAGCGAAACGCAGATGCCGCCGTGCTGTACTGGCTTATCTTCGATAACGAGGGCAGCGTCGAGTGGCTGGAAACAGGCGGCACATGGTTCGCGTCCGGCAAACCTATTGAGCCGGTCCAGGAACGCTACAGCGCCTCTAACCACCGAATCTTTATCCAGAACTGGATGTCCACCCCGCGCAGTCCCACCTTCGTCGCCGATGTCCACACCAGCGAACTGTTGGACGATGCCACCCGCCAGATATTCATCGCCAAGCGTTTCCACTCCACCGCCATCCTACCCCTCGCAACCAAAGGCCGCTGGATCGGCGTCCTGATCCTCGCCTGGAGCCAACCGCAGCACTTCGATGATGCTGACCAACGCATCTATTCTGCCCTGATCCAGCACGCCACCCCCGTCATCGATTCACTCCGCCTCGTGGACCAATCCTTGAAACGCGCCGACGACCTCGAGAACGCCAGCCAAGAAATCGACATCCTCTACACCGTTTCCAGCCGCATCGCCCACGCCGCTAACCCCCAGCAAATCCTCGATGTCATCAGCATCTACGCCTGTGAACATGGCGCGGATCACTGCCGTCTGGTCTATTTCTATGGCGATTCCGAACCCTACCAGGGCGTGATCACCGCCGAGCGGACGGCCGAATGGAAATCAGGTTACGGTCATGTGACGCTCTTCGACGGCTACGGCGGCGAGCAGGACGCCGCTGCCCGCCACTGGATGACCTATCCCGATCAACCCTGGTTGGTCGAAGATGCCACCGTGTCGGAAGTGCTTCCGCCTTCCGTCCGCGAACGGATGAAGCAGAACACGGAACGCGGCTTTGCCCTTCTACCTCTCAACAACCAGGGCCGCTGGATTGGCATCGTCACCTTCTCCTGGAGCCAGCCCTACCGCTTCACCGACCGCGACCGCCGTATCTACAGCGCCCTCATCCAGCAGACCGCGCCGGTCGTCGATGCCCTCCGCCTCATCGAGGAAAACCGCACCCGCGCCTACCGCGCCGAACTCCTGCTCCAGATCAACCAGGCCATCTCCAAAGCCAAAGATGAGCCTCAGATCCTCGCCGCCATCGGCCAGTACGTTCAACCCTTGAACGCCCGGCGAATCATGCTCAACTACATCGATCCCGATGACAAAGAACCCTTCACCATCCAGCGCTCAGTCGCCATGTGGGAAGATGGCGAAACCGATTTCTTCGATCCCCGCCGCCACAGCATCATCCGCCTTCAGCGTTTCGGCTACTTCGACCTCTGGTATCCCTATCCCGATCGCGTGCTCCTCATCGAAAACCTCGCTGAAGACGAACGCCTGTCTCCTGAAACCCGCCACCAGATGATGGAAGTCATCCCCTCGCGCGCCATGGCCACCTTTCCCCTCTTCACAGGCGGACGCTGTATCGGCGTGCTGACCATCGGTTGGTTCGAGCCGCATGTCTTCTCGGATGAAGAACGCTATATCTTCTCCAACCTGCTGCAAACTCTGCCCTCGGTCTTTGCCTCGCGCCGCGCCTACCTGGTCGAAGAAGAAGCCCGTCGCGAAAACGAGTTCCTCTACCAGCTCGGCGAAGAAATCAACGCCGCCCGCACCTTTGATGAAGTCATCCAGGCCGTCTCCCGCATCGATGCCTACTCTGAGTCGGTCATTCTGAGCATCTGGGAAGACTACGACTTCGAGGATGCCAGCTACCGCGAAGTCGTCGCCGTCCTCACCCGCGAACAACAGCACCTTCAATCCATCGGTATGCGCATACCCCTTGAACTCACCCCTGCCGTCCGGCACATGCCGCCCGGCGATATCTGGGTCAGCGAAAATACCCAGAAAGACCCTCAGATCGACCCCGTGACTGCCGACTACTGCCGCAAGATGGGCATCCTCGCCTTCATCACGATGCCGCTCAATATCAACAACCGTTGGGTTGGAATCATCAGTTTCCAGAGCAGCAGCCCGCGCCGCTTCACCCAGCGTGAAATCCGCCTCGCCAATGGCATTGGCGATCTCGTGGCTGCCGCTGTCGAGCGCATCCGCCTCCAGATGGAAACCGAAGCTTCCCGCCAGCGCGCCGAATGGCTGGCAAAGATCAACGCCGCCCTCTCTCAGGCCCACGACGAAGACAGCATCCTCTCCGCCGTCGCCAGCCTAGCCGAACGCTACGGCGCGGCGCTTTCCATGCTGGCCTACGTCAATGCCGATGAAGCCGAAACTTTCCACATCGTTGGCCTGCGGTCCAGCGATGGCAGCAGTCCCCTCCCGCCCAGTCTGATGCCTATCGCCGCCTTTCCTATTGAGAACTACCCGATCCTCCGGCTTGCTCTCTCCGGGCAGAGCGGCATCATCCTCATCGAAGACACCGCCGCCGATCAGCGTCTTCAGGATCAAGACGTGCAGAGCTTTCTGCGAGTCGTCGGCTGGGGCGCGTCCATCCTCATTCCGCTGCTCTCCGCCGAGCAGCTTCAGGGCATTCTGACCTTCGCCTGGAAGGACCCCCAGCAGTTCCCGCGGGATATGCGCCATCTCCTGGCCGCCCTGATGCCAACTGCCTCCTCCGTCATCGCCCGCCGCCGCGCTTACCTCGCCGAGCAGGACGCCCGCCGCGAGAGTGAACTGCTCTACCGCGCTAGCGAAGCCATCAACGCTGCCAACAGCCTGCAAGAAATCGTCGTCGCCATCGCCCTCATGAACCTCGGCAATCGTGGCGTCACCCTTAACGTCTTCGAGAACTTCGATTTCGACACCGCGAACTACGTCGAAATCATCGCCTCCGGCGACACCGGCCCCCGTGGAATGCGCTGGCCGGTCAATGCCTGGCCCGCCCTCAGAACCATGCCCCGCCAGGGCTTGTTCTTCCACGAAGACATCGCCAACGATCCCGATACCGACGAAGACATCCGCCGCAGCTATTTGCAGTCTGGCGTGCGTTCCGTCCTGGGCATCTCACTCTCGCTGGATAAACACTGGATGGGAACCATCGGCATCCGCGATAGCAAAGTGCGCAGTTATACCCCCCGTGAACGACGCCTCGTCGCGGGTATCGGCGACCTTGTCGTCGCTGCCCTCGACCGCATCCGCTTCAAGATGGCGACCGAGACCGCCCGCCTCCGCGCTGAGCAGCTCCTCAGGATCAATACCGCCCTTTCCCAGGCCGCCAGCGAAGCCGAGATCGTCACCGCCGTTGCCCTTTACAGTGAACAGGAGAAACCGCGTCATATCACGCTCTACTACCTGGAGATCGACGCGCGCGGTGAACCTGAGACCGCAACTCTTCAGGCCTATTGGGAGAACGGGAAGCTGCACCTGGATGAACCGGAGATGCGGACGCCCATACCGGCCTCGGACTTCAACCTCATGCCCATCTGGCAGGCCAACCCCGATTCCCCCGTATTCATCGAAGACCTGCTCAACGACGAGCGCCTGACCGCCGATAAACGCCGCGATATCGCTCGCCTGCTGACCCGCTCCCTCGTCCTGCTGCCCCTCCAGAGCGAAGGCCGCTGGCAAGGGCTTCTGCTGGTTGAATGGAGTCAGCATCACCACTTCAGCCCCGACGAACGCTATATCTACACGGCCCTGCTGCAGAGCCTCGCCCCCGTTGTCGCCAAAGGCCGCGCCTACCATGCCGAACGTCAGGCCCGCCGTGAAGCCGAACTCCTCTACCGCGCCAGCGAAGCCATCAACGCCAGCCAGTCGATCCCAGAGATCGGCACGGCGCTTTCCAAGCTCGAATTTGCCCGCACGCGCATCACCCTGGCGATCTTCGAGAACTACAACTATGAAGATGCCGCCGAAATCAACCTGCTCAACCTCCTGCCGGATCAGGACTGTACCTACACCGAGCGTCTCCCGCTGACCCAAACTGCCATCGCCCGCGTCATCCCCCGCGCGGGCCTCTCCGCGATCACCGACGTCCGCCAGGCTCCCGAACTGGATGCCGACACCCGCGCCAGCCTCATCGACGACGGCATTCACGCTACCCTGAGCGTCAGCCTCGGCATCGGCAGCCGTTGGATGGGCGGCGTCGTTTTCACCGAGTCACACCCGCGTGGCTTCACCCCGCACGAAAAGCGCCTTGCCCTCGGCATCGCCGATCTGGTTGCAGCCGCCATCGAGCGGATGCGTCTGGTTGACATCATGGAAGCCGCCCGCCGCCGCGCCGAAACCTATGCGGAACAGGCGCAGTCCATGGCCTCGCTCGAAGAGCGCAACCGCCTCGCCCGCGAACTGCACGATTCCGTCTCGCAGGCGCTCTACGGCATCGTACTCGGCACGCGCACCGCCCGCACCCTCCTTGACCGTGATCCGTCCCGCCTGCAAGAGCCGCTGGATTATATCCTCGCCCTGGCCGACGCCGGCTTGACCGAGATGCGCGCCCTCATCTTTGAACTGCGCCCCGAATCCCTGGAAAACGACGGCCTCGTCGCAGCCCTTCAAAAGCAGGCCTCCGCCCTCCAGGCCCGCTATCAACTCAATGTACTCACCGAATTCTGCAGTGAACCCACCATCCCGCTGGAAACCAAAGAGAGCATCTACCGGATCGCCCGCGAAGCCCTCCACAACACCGTCAAACACGCCCGCGCCTCCCAAGTCCGTCTGGAAATCTTCTGTGAAAACGACCAGCTTATCCTGACCATCGCCGATAACGGCGTCGGTTTCGATACCACTGGTCGCTTCCCCGGTCATCTGGGCTTGCAGTCCATGCGCGAACGTGCCGCCCGCCTCAACGCGACCCTCACGCTGGAAAGCGCCCCCAACCAGGGAACCCGTATCCGCGTCGCCATCCCTGTCACCCTCGGCCCACCCGAACCCGTAGCCAAACTCGTCAAACCAAGCTAACATCATGGCTCCGGTTCTCGACGATCCGCACCCCTTCGGAGCCTGTGCCCGTCATGCTGTGGACACACTCATTCCATACCATTGGTCGCTTTCTTCTCCGATCTTGGCGTCTTGGCGGTTCAATTCTTCTCAGGTGTGTCCGTGCCTGATGCCATCGACACCGCCCTCATTCACTACATCCGCCAGTCCAAGTCCGCTCTGGTGGATCTCTGCGCCCGCCTCATCCAAACCCCCTCAGTCAACGGCATTCACCCGGAGCGCAGCCTCGCCGAGATCGTCGCCGCCCAGGCCGAACACATGGGTCTGCACACCCACATCGTCGGCGACTTGCCCGACCGCCCCAACCTCATCGTCAGTACCGCCCCAGACGGCGCGACCGGCCTGCTCCTCCTTGGCCACCTTGATACCGTCCCCCCTGGTGACGAGACCCTCTGGACCTATCCCCCCTACTCCGGTCACATCGCCCAGGGCCGCATCTACGGGCGTGGAGCCATCGACACCAAAGGCGGCATGAGCGCCGCCCTGATCGCCCTGGCTGCCCTCAAAGCTGTCCCCGATGCCCTTCACCGCGGACGCGCCCAGCTCATCTGTGTCCCCGACGAAGAAACCGGTGCGACCGGCACGCTCGGCATCAAATACCTCCATTCCCGCGGCCTGCTCACCGGCCTCGGCGCGATCTACGCCTACTCCGGCGACCAGATCACCCTAGGACATCGTGGCCTCGTGCGCTACCGCCTCACCTGCCACGGCCAGTCCGTCCATACCGGCTCTGAGGAATGGCAGAATCAGACCGCCGGAGTCAACGCCGTCACCGGTATGGCGCGGCTCCTCGTCGCCCTCGAAACCCTCCATCTGGAAACTTCCCACGCCCCCTTCTTCGAGCGTTTCCGCACCGTCATCACCCCCGGCACGCTCATCACCGGCGGAACCAGCATCAATATCGTCCCGGATCGCTGCGAGGCGCTCGTCGATATCCGCCTCACCCCCGAATACCATCGCGCTGATCTCGACCGCCTGATCGACAACCTCCAAGCCCACGTCGAGCAGCAGCGCCCCGGCTTGCGCTTCGAGCGCGACCTGCTCGTTGACGCTCCCGCCGCCCTCTGCGATCCGGGCGCAGCCGTCGTCGCCGCTCTGGAAGAATCCCTCCAAACGGTCAAAGGCAAGTCCTCCGAGCGGGTCGTCGCTGGCCCCGCCAACGAAGGCTACCTGCTCATCGAGCGCGGCATCCCCACCATCTGCGGCTTCGGCCCCACCGGCGAAAACGCCCACGCCGTCGATGAATACGTCGACATCGCCGGGCTGGTCGATGCTGCCGCCATTTTCAGCTTGACGGCGCGCCGCCTTTCGGCGTATCTTGATTAACCTTATTCCTGACGCGAAGGAATCCATTCATGCGCTTGATTATCGACACCGATGCCGGAGTAGACGACGCCCAAGCCCTCATGCTCGCCCTGCGCCATCCCGGCGTGACCGTCGAGGCCATCACCACCGTCACCGGTAACGTCCATATCGCTAAGGTCGTCCCCAACGTCCTCACCGTCTTGGATGTCCTGGGCGCATCTGTCCCTGTCTATCGTGGCGCGGCCCAACCCTTGATGCCCAATGACCTCCATGCCGAAGACGTCCATGGCGGCGATGGCCTCGGTGACTGGCCTGACCGCCCTGCGCCATCTGGCCGCCAGCCCGAACGCGAACACGCCGTCGATGCCCTCCTCCGCCTCACCCGTCAGTATCCTGGCGAACTGACCATCGTCGCCCTCGCGCCGCTGACCAACCTCGCCCTGGCTGCCCGCATCGATCCTCAGTTCCCCCTGCGTGTCAAAGAGTTCATCTTCATGGGCGGGACCATCGCCGGCCGCGGCAACGCCACCAATCCCACCGCTGAGTTCAACATCCTCGGTGATCCCGAAGCCGCTTACATCACCCTCCAATCCTTCCCGCTGGCCACCATGCTCTCCTGGGAAACGACCCTCTATCACCCGCTGAGTTGGCAGCAGTACGACGCCCTTGCCGCTGTTCCCACGCCCGAAGGCCGCTTCTTCAAGGGCATCAGCACCCACATCGTCTCCCTGATCCGTGGCTTCTCCGACCGCCTCGGCTATCTCCTGCCCGACCCGCTGGCAATGGCCATCGCCCTGGATCGCGCCCTCATCCTGGAACAGGAACGCCGTCCCGTCACCGTCGCCCTCGTCGGTGAACACACCCGCGCCCAGACCATCGTCGATTACCGCTTCCGCACCGATGCAGCCCCCAACACCGATATTGTCACCCGTGTCGATGTGGACGGCTTCTATCAGCTCCTCCGCCGCGCCCTCGGCGGCTGATATAACCTGTGCTGAACTTGCCCCCTGCGCTGTGGGCTTGACTTCCCTCTCCGCCCTTCGCAGAGAGGGCCGGGGGTCAAGGATCAGGCATAACCTGAAAAGGATCGCATGGACACCATCATCCCCGGCCTCATCGGTGAACACACCCTCACCGTCACCGACCCGCTCACCGCCCAGGCAATGGGCAGTGGCAGCCTGCCTGTCTTCGCTACTCCCGCCCTCATCGCCTTGATGGAAGCCGCCGCCGTCGCCGCCCTGGAAGGCCGCCTGCCCGCAGGCCAGACCACCGTCGGCGCCCGCATCGAAGTCAGCCATCTCGCCGCCACTCCCCTCGGCCAGACCGTCCGTGCCCGCGCCGAAGTTCGCGCCGTCGATGGCCGCCAGATTCACTTTCACATCGAAGCCTGGGACGAACGCCAGCGCATCGGCCAGGCCGCCCACACCCGCGTCATCGTCGAAATCGAGCGCTTCCTCAAGCGCCTCAACACCCCACCTCCCACCCAGCCTTGAATAACCCTCAGCCCAAGCTACCCATGACCATCATTTCACCCCCTCCGTATTCCTCTGTGTCTCTGTGGTTAGGATTTCCTGCTCACCCTCTCCGTATGATCTTAGCGTCCTTGGCGTCTTGGCGGTTCGTTTTGTATTTCCCCTCTGTGTCTCTGTGGTTCAATTCCTCCTGTCTCTGTGGCGGAATTCTCCCCTCATGACCCTCCAGCGCCTCCTCAACCGCCGCCAGCCACCCGCCCGCCGCCGAGTCGCCATCATCGGCCTCGACTGCGCCGCCCCTGAACTCGTCTTCGACCGCTGGCCGGATCAACTCCCCACCCTCACCCGCCTCCGCCACCGTGGACTCTACGGGCCGCTCGAAAGCGTCATCCCCGCTATCACCGTCCCGGCCTGGTCCTGCATGATGTCCGGCAAAGACCCCGGCACGCTCGGCGTGTATGGTTTCCGCAACCGTAAGGATCATTCCTATCACGGTCTCGCTGTCGCCAATTCGCTCTCCATCCGCGAACCTCGCCTCTGGGATATCCTCTCTGCTGCCGGCAGGCGCAGCATCGTCCTCGGCGTCCCCCAGACCTATCCGCCCCGTCCCCTCAAAGGGCAGATGGTAAGCTGCTTCCTTACCCCAGATACCACCCACGAGTACACCTTCCCGCCTGCCCTGCGCGACTCCATCGCCGCCTGGGTTGACAGCTACCAGGTCGATGTCAAAGGCTTTCGCACCACCGATAAAGCCTGGCTCCGTGACCAGATTCACCGCATGACCCGCGCCCGCTTCCAGGTCGCCCGCCAGCTCACCCGCGCCGCCGATTGGGACTTTTTCATCATGGTCGAGATCGGCGTGGATCGGATGCACCACGGCTTCTGGAAAGACCTCGACCCAGCCCACCGCCAGCATGACCCGGACTCGCCCTTCAAAGACGCCATCCTCGATTACTATCGCATGGTCGATTCGGAGATCGCCGGCCTGCTCCAAACCTTCGATGACAATACCCTGATTTTCGTCGTCTCCGACCACGGCGCTAAGAAAATGGACGGCGGCATCTGTCTGAATGAATGGCTCATTCAGCAGGGCTATCTCGTGCTGGCCGAACCGCCCGATTTATCCAGCGGCCCCGTCAGGTTCGATCAGTTGCAGGTCGATTGGAGCCGCACCCGCGCCTGGGGTGATGGCGGCTACTATGGCCGCGTCTTCATCAACCTCGAAGGCCGTGAACCCCAGGGCATCGTCCCGGCCTCCAGCTACGACGCCCTCCGCGACGAACTCGCCGCCCGGCTGGAAGCCCTCGGTGACGAGCGCGGCCAGTCCATCGCAACCCGCTGCTTCAGGCCAGAATCGCTCTACCACCGCGTGCGCGGCGTTCCGCCTGACTTGCTCGTCTACTTCGGCGATCTTGCCTGGCGCTCCATCGGCAGCGTCGGCTGGAATGCCATCCATGTCTTCGACAACGACACCGGCCCCGACGACGCCAACCACGCCCAGTTCGGGATGCTCATCTACGCCGACCCCCGCCGTGATCTCGGCGGCCAACCCATCGCAGGGATGCACCTCATGCAGATCGCCCCGACCGTGCTGACCCTGCTTGGCCTCCCCGTCCCCAACGACATGCAGAAGCCGCCCATCTCTGCCATCACCTCCCCCTACCTCCGCTGATGCTTCCCCCCAACCTCTCCCCCCTAACCCCCGATCCCTACCGTTTGTTTCCGCCAACCTTGAGAGAAGCGCTATGCAAGCATTCATGAGACACCAAATGGTTTTCCAAAATGTCACCCTTTCCGTTCCATTTTGTGCTATCATAGACATACGTGGGGATTCCATAGCCGCACGCTGAGCGTCTGTCGAGAACACAGGCAGTGGTTGTTCCGCCTTTTGTCCCTTTCGTGGACATGGCTTTTCGGCAGCCGGACACTTGAGTGCTGCATCCGCTAAATCGTCGAGAAAAACACGGGGCTGCGGGGGACGCCCCCCGAAGGTTTTTCCCCCTTCTCCCGTCGGGAGAAGCGGCTAGGGGATGAGGGCAGAACATGCCGGATGCGCCATTGAGTGTCCGGCGTCGAACCGCACCTTAACAACGGATCGGAACGCGATGATCGCATTTCCCTTTCTCCCAGTGGTACTCTGCGTTCGGGAGAGGCTGCATCCCGCCCGTATTGCAGGAATCAGTCAGATGCATCTGCACCGACTGCAACAATCTTCGCTTGGATGTAAGAACTATGCACCAAATCGCCGTTCCGCCATTGCCCAAATTGCGCAGCAATCGCCCGTCCAACACTGACGACAACGACGACATTTGCGGCGATTCTCAGGATTCTCATCGCATGACCGATTCTCATTCTTATCATTCTTATCATTTCGCATCTATCACCACATTATTCTATCAACTATAAACTATCAACCATTAACTTCTTCCATCTGGCTGCCCTCTAACAGGATACCCTATGCGCCCCACTGCCTGGACAATCACTGAAGCCGCTGCCCACATCGCTGACCGCAGTATCTCTCCGCTTGAACTCACCCAGGCGTACCTCGACCGCATACAGCGGCTCAACCCCCTCCTCAACGCCTATATCACCGTAACGGCTGACCGCGCCCTCGCCGATGCCCGCGCAGCCGAGGCCGAAATCGCCCGTGGAGCCTATCGCGGCCCCCTCCACGGCATCCCCATCGCCGTCAAAGACCTCTACGAAACCCAAGACATCCCCACCACCGCCGGTTCTGCCTTCCGCCGTGACTTCATCCCCGCTCAGGACAGTGCCCCCATGTCTCGGCTCCGCTCTGCTGGAACCGTCCTGCTCGGCAAGCTCAACTTGCACGAATGGGCGCTGGGCGTCATCAATGACAACCCACATTTCGGCTCCTGCCTGAACCCCTGGGATATCCACCGCTCGCCCGGTGGTTCCTCCGGTGGATCTGCCGCGGCCCTCGCCGCTGACCTCTGCGCCGGGTCGCTCGGCAGCGATACCCGTGGCTCCATCCGCATCCCGGCCGCCCTCTGCGGAGTCGTCGGCCTCAAGCCGACCTATGGTCGGGTCAGCCTGCGCGGAGTTGTGCCGCTCAGTTGGTCGCTGGATCACGCTGGCCCGATGGCCAAATCCGTAGCCGATGCAGCCCTGCTCCTCCAGGCCATCGCCGGCCACGATCCCGCTGATCCCCAATCGGTCGATGTCCCCGTCCAGGACTGCTCAGCCAACCTGATGGCCGGGGCAAAGGGTCTGCGAATCGGAGTCGCCGACGATGATTTCTTCCGTAATGTCGCCCCCGAAATTGGAGCCGCTTTTGAAGCCGCCGCTGAACTCCTCGCCCGTCTGGGAGCCGAACTGCGCCCGGTTGACCTCGGCTTCGCTCAACAGACCGTCCAGACCAGCCGCGTGATGGTCTCCTGCGATGCCGCGGCTCTCCATCAGGATCGACTCACTAAACACCCCGACGCCTTCGGAGCCGATGTGCGCGGACGCCTCGAAGGGGGAACGCGCTTCACAGGAGTCGAATATGCCCTCGCCCGCCGCTCCCAGACCGAACTCAAGCACCGCCTCGCGGCCATCTTCCAGGAGGTCGATCTGCTTATCACCCCCTGCACCCGCATGGTCGCCCCCCGCTTCGACGATCCCAAAGCGGTCGAACAGGCCCGTGCCTCCCTCTCCCACCTGACCGCGCCCTTCAATATGGCCGGACTGCCCTGCCTCTCCCTGCCCTGCGGCTTCACCGCCGACCACCTCCCCATCGGCCTTCAGATCGTCGGTCGTCCCTGGCAGGAAAGCCTCGTCCTCCGCGCAGGTCATGCTTACGAGCAGGCCGCGGGCTGGCATCTCCACAAGCCCAACCTGCCCTACGAATGAAAAGAGGCGGGATGATCCCGCCTCTCGGTGTATTCAAATCGTCTCAGCCCCTACTCGATGGGTTCCTTGTAGATGACGTAGCGGCCGATGTCATCGCCCTTGCCGATGCACGTCGAAAGATCGACCTTGAACTCCCGCCCCCCGGACA
>CAZKXW010000033.1:19656-40613 GCA_964556745.1 uncultured Anaerolineaceae bacterium | reverse complement strand
AATCGGTTCTTAAGTCCTGGCGCTGAGCGGGGATGGGTATGATGAGGCAGGGGGCGGCCCAGGCCGCACACCTGCCTCACCTAAAAGACTGTAAATGATCGGTTTATTGCGAGGCGTTTTCTATGGCGACAGTTCCTTCAACGGCTTCATCCGGCGTGGCGGGGCGTGAGCAGGCCGCACCGATCCCGCTGCGCCGGTGGCTGCGGCGCATCCTGGGGTCGTACTGGTTCCGCGTGCTGCTGAGCGGGCTGGTGACGATCTGGGCGGTGACGACGCTGACCTTCTTCCTGATCCGGCAGATGCCGGGCAACCCGGTCGAGATCAAAATCGAAGAACTGATGACCCGGCAGGCAATGACCTACGAGGAAGCCTACCGGGCGGCGGCGACGCTGTTCAACTTTGATGCCGACCGTCCGGTGCTGCTCCAGTATGTGGACTTCATGACCGGGCTGCTGCGCGGCGACCTGGGCGATTCGATCACTAAAGGCGGGGTCAGCGTCACCAGCATCATCCTGCGGTATCTGCCGTGGACGCTGTTCTGCGTCGGGTTGGCGCTGATGGTCAGCTTCACGCTGGGGATTGTGATCGGTCTGGCGATGGGGTACTGGCGCGGGAGCTGGTTCGACAACCTGATGACGGGCTTCGCCTCGGTCATCTCCGGTCTGCCGGATTACATCATCGCGCTGCTCATCATCGTGATCTTTGGGGTGCAGCTTCAGTGGTTCAAGATTGGGACGGTGCGCGGCGGGGTCGATCCGAACATCACGCCGGGGCTGACGCTGGAATACATTGGCAGCATCATCCAGTACGCGCTGCTGCCGATCCTGATTTATGTGCTGGCGACCATCGGCTCGTGGATTCTGGCGATGAAGAGCAGCACCATCAGCACGCTGGGGGAGGATTACATCAGCGTGGCGCAGGCGCGGGGGTTATCTGAGCGGCGCATCCTGACGGGGTACGTGGGGCGGAACGCTATGCTGCCGCTGGTGACACGGCTGGCGATCAGCGTCGGGTTGGTCTTCAGCGGCGCGGTCATCATCGAGGAGATGTTCCAGTATCCAGGGTTGGGGCGCAATCTGTTCACGGCCATCAGCGGACGGGATTACACGACGATGCAGGGCATCTTCCTGGTGATCACGATCGCGGTGGTGTTCTCCAACATCCTGGCTGACCTGGTGATTGGCTGGCTGGACCCGCGCGTCCGTATTGGAGCCGATGGGGAGTCGTCATGATTGGGATAGAAACGGTCGCCTCGCCGATTGGGCTGCTCATTGGAATCGTGTGCGGACTGGTTCCGCTGGGCGCGGGGATTTACTACAAGCGCATCCGAGCGGGCATTGGCGGGTTTGTGGCGTGCGCGTTGAGCGGCTTCGGCTGCGGGCTGCTGGGCGGCCTGCCGATGATCGTCCTGACCTATGCGGTGGTGGTCAGCTACGCCTACGTCAACCGGCAGGACCCGTTCACATCGCGGGCGGCGCTGGATGAAGTCAGCTTTGAGGAGACGCGGACGGAACGGTTTCAGCGGCGGATGGCGAACTTCGGCAATACGCTGCGGGCGTCGGCGCGGGCGCTGACGCGCAACAAGGCCGGGTTCGTCGGATTTCTGGGGCTGGCGTTCTTCTTCGTGATGAGCGTGTTCGGGCCCCTGTTCATCGAATACGAAGGGCAGGCGCAGATGGATCGGCGGCAGCCCGGGGCGCGGGTGCTGGCCGCCCCACCAAGCGCGGAGCATCCGCTGGGGCTGGACTGGAAGGGGCGGGATGTGCTGTCGCATGTGGTCTACGGCGGGCAGCGGCTCATCATCACCTCGGTGCAGGCGGGAGTGCTGGCGACGATGATCGCGGTGGTGCTGGGGTCGGCAGCGGGGTTATTAGGCGGGGCGGTAGACCAGATTATCAGCGCAGCGGCGAACTTCATCCTGACCATACCCGGCTTCCCCCTGCTGATCGTGCTGGCGGCGCTGGTGGACTTCGACAGCGATTTTCTGCTGGCGGCGCTGTTCGCGGTGCTGAACTGGCCGACGCTGATGCGGGCGGTGCGGGCGCAGGTGTTGAGTCTGCGCGAGCGGGATTATGTGCAGGCGGCGTTCGCGCTCGACCTGGGCCTGTGGCACATCATCAGCCGGGAAGTGTTCCCAACCATGGTCAGCTACATCGCCATCAACCTGATCATCACCATCCGCATCGCCATGTACTCGATTGTCGGGTTGGTGTTCCTGGGGTTGGTTCCACTGCGGGAGCCGGACTGGGCAGTGATGATCTTCACGGGGCGGCAGCAGGGGGTGTTGTTCCTGCCGCAGGCTTCGGCGATGCTGCTGGCTCCGGTGATCGCTATCGCGCTGTTCCAGCTTTCGCTGGTGCTGTTCACCCGGTCGCTGGAGGAAATCTTCAATCCGCGCCTACGGAGTGGTTTATGAGCTACGATCCCAAGCAGGTGGTTCTCTCCGTGCGCGACCTGTCGGTGAATTATCTGGCCCGGCGCGGCAAGGTGCAGGCGGTCAGCAAGGTGTCGTTCGATCTGCACGCGGGCGAGACGCTGGCGCTGATTGGCGAGAGCGGCTGCGGCAAGACGACGCTCAATCTGGCGCTGATCCGGCAGCTTCCCAAGACCGCTGCGACCGAAGGCCGCGGCATCATCTATACCTACCGCGACGGGCGGCAGATCGACCTGCTGAAACTTTCCAAAAACGAGATGCGCCGCTTCCTCTGGGCGGAATGCGCGATGGTGTTCCAGGGGGCGCTGAACGCGCTGAATCCAGTCATCCGGGTCAGCGATATGGTTTACGACACGGCCTATGCCCACGGGATTGGCAAGGCTGAAGCCCGCAAGCGCGCGCTGAAGCTGTTCGAGCAGGTGCGGTTGGACCCCGAGCGGGTCTTCCGCAGCTACCCGCATGAATTGAGCGGGGGGATGCGCCAGCGGGTGCTGCTGGCGCTGAGTCTGATTATGCGGCCGCAGATCGTCATCATGGATGAGCCGACGACGGCGGTGGACATCCTGACGCAGCGGTCGATCCTGGATGTGCTCAAGCAGCTCCGGGCTGAACTCAACTTCAGCGTGATGTTCATCAGCCATGATCTGGCGGTGGCCGCGGAGATCGCCGACACGGTAGCGACGATGTACGCCGGGGAGATCGTCGAGATCGGGCCGGTCAACGATGTGTTCTACCGGTCGCGCCATGCCTATACGCTCAGTCTGCTGAATGCGGCTCCCCGGTTGAGCGTGGGCGCGGAGACGCTGGAAAGTATCCCCGGCAGCCCGCCCGATCTGATCGAGCCGCCGCCGGGCTGTAAGTTCCATGAACGCTGTCCTTTCGTCACCGCGGTCTGCAAGACGACGCAGCCTCCACTGGTGAATTATGAGGATGGACGCTGGGCAGCCTGCCACGAGACCGAGCGGGTGCTTGCCGAGGCAGTAGTGACTCGAAAGGTGGGAGCATGACGCCGCCCATCGTGCAACTGATCAATGTAGACCGCGACTTCGTGAAAGACCGCCGGGTCATCCCGGTGCTGCGGGACATCCAGTTGGATGTGCAGCCGAATGAAATCCTGTGTCTGGTTGGGGAGAGCGGCTGCGGCAAGACGACCACGGGCAAGATTGTGGCCGGGCTGCTGCAGCCGAGCCGAGGGCAGATGCTCGTAGACGGCCGCCCGATGAGCAGCTTCACGGGCAGGGAGTCGTCGCTGATACGCCGGCATCTCCAGATCGTGCATCAGGATCCGTTCGCGTCGCTCAACCCGGCGCATACAATTGGCGACATCCTCAGTTTCCCGCTCAAACGCCACCGGATGGTGGAGAACGGCGCTGCGCTGCGGCGGCGCGTCTGGGAACTGCTGACGATGGTGGATCTGACGCCGCCGGGCGACATCGTGAACAAGTATCCGCACCAGCTCAGCGGGGGACAGCGCCAGCGCGTCAGCATTGCCCGCGCGTTGACCGTGCAACCGCGGCTGATCGTGGCCGACGAAGCCGTCAGCATGGTGGACGTGAGCATTCGCATCAGCCTGCTGAAGATGCTCCACGGTCTGCGCGAGCGGTTGGGGCTGGCAATCGTGTTCATCACGCATGATCTGGCGCTTGCCAAATACTTTGCCTGGGAAGGGCGCATCGCGGTGATGTACCTGGGGCGCATCGTGGAGATCGGGCGCACGCCGGAGGTGATCGCCAACCCGGCGCATCCCTACACCCGCGCGCTGCTAGCGGCTGTGCCGGAAGCCGACCCTGAACTGACGCGGCACAAACACGCGCTGCAACTGCGGTCGGACGACATTCCTCGGCTGACGGATATTCCGCCGGGGTGCGCTTTCCATCCACGCTGCCCGTACTTCGTGCCTGGCGTGTGCGACGGGGGCGTGCCGCCGCTGGCCGCCGCGCCGGGATACAGCCAGCAGGTGGCCTGCACCCCACAGGGCAGCGGTAAGGGCCTGACGCTGTACGATGAGGCCGTCCATGCTGGATAGGGAGACGCTGCGCGGCATTCTGGGTATAGGGTTTCTGATCGGCGGGGCCGGGTTGGTGATGGTCTTCGCGCAGCCGCCCGGCAGCGCTGAGTTTGTGCTGAGTCTGTGCAGCGCGATGATGGGCGGCGCATTGGTCGGGGGCGTGGTCTTGCTGACGCGGCTCCGGCGCAGAGGAGGGTGACGTTGCTGGATCAAACCTCGTCGAAACCCCTGTACGAACAGATTCGAGAGTACATCCTACAGAACATTCAGAGCGGCGTGTATGGGCCGGATCAGCGCATCCCCAGCGAACGGGCGTTAAGCGAGAAGCTGGGGGTCAACCGCCTGACGGTGCAGAAGGCTATCAACGAACTGGTGCAGTCCGGGCGGCTGTATGTGCAGATCGGCAAGGGGACTTACGTCAGCCGGGGCAAGGTCGATCAGCAGTTGGAAACGCTGACCAGCTTCACCGAGGAGATGACCCGGCGCGGGCAGCGGCCTTCGAGCCGGGTGATCCAATGCGGGCAGGCCCAGGCGTCGGTGGAAGAAGCCCGGATGCTGCAAACGGTTCCGGGCGTGCCGCTGGTGTTCCTGATCCGGCTGCGGCTGGCGGATCATCTGCCGATGGCAATTGAGCATTCCCGGCTGCTGGCGGCACGCTGCCCCGGCATTCTGGACGAACACGACTTCAGCCGCGAGTCGCTGTATGTGGTGCTGCAATCCGTCTACGGAATCCACCTGACTCATGCTGAGCAGTCCATCGATGCCCGCAAGGCCACGCCGGAAGAAGCTCAACTGCTGAAGATCGAGCCGGGCGACCCGATCCTGCAAATCGTCCGCGTGACCTACAGCGAAGGCGGCCAGCCTGTCGAGTATGTGCGGTCGAGCTACTGCGGGGCGCGGTATACGTTTCAAGCGGTGCTGCGGCATCTGTGAAAGCATCGCGCCGCTCACAAGGAAAACCACTCATGACGCTTGCTGTGCCGACGACCCTGGAAACCCAGATTGGTCAAATGCTCTTCGCCGGATTTGAGGGGCTGGAAGCTCCCGATTATATCCTGGAGTGGCTGCGGGAGGGACGGATCGGCGGGGTGATCCTGTTCGCTCGCAATGTTCAGAGCAAGACGCAGGTGGCGGCGCTGACGGATGCGCTGCAAGCGGCTGCGCCTTACGGCGTCATCATCTCCATCGACCAGGAGGGGGGGACGGTGGCGCGGCTGCGGGAGGGCTTCACCGAAAGTCCTGGCGCGATGGCGCTGGCCTGCGCGGAAGCAGCTGAAGCGCTCACCGAGCGGGTCTCGCGCGTGCTGGCGGAAGAACTGCGGGCGCTGGGCATCCACTGGACCTATGCGCCGGTGGTGGACATCAGCTACAACGCCGAGAATCCATCGGTGGGAACGCGCTCGTTCGGGAGCGACCCGGCGCGGGTGGCGCGGTTGGGGGCAGCGGCGGTACGTGGTTTTCAATCGGCGGGAATCGCAGCCAGCGCCAAGCATTTCCCTGGATTGGGCGATACGCCCATCGATACTCATCTGGCGCTGCCGGCGCTGGATACGCCCGTGGAGACTCTGCTCAAACGCGACCTCGATCCGTACCGGGCGGCCATCGCTGCTGGGGTCGCCTCGGTGATGCTGACGCACGTGATGTATACGGCGCTGGATGCGGAATATCCGGCGACGCTTTCGCCAGTGGTGGCGCAGCGGCTGCTGCGCGGCGAACTGGCTTATGATGGCGTGGTTTCGACGGACTGCCTGGAAATGCAGGCCATCACCAACCATTACGGCCCGGGCGAGACCGCTGTGCTGGTGGCGCTGGCCGGGATCGATGCGGTCTTGTTCTCGCACACCCGCGCCCGTCAGGAAGCGGCTTATGCCGGGCTGCTGGATGCGGCGCGGAGCGGACGGCTGCCGCTGGCGCGCATCGAAGAGGCCAACCGCAGGCTGGCGCGGTTCAAAGCGCAGTACCTCCTGCCGCGTGCCGACCTGAGCGTGGTGCGATCCCCGGCGCATCTGGCAGCGGCGCAGGAAGCTGCCCGCGCCAGCATCACCCTGCTGCGCGGGGGCGAGGCGCTGCCACTGAGCGGCGCGGTCGGGGTGGTGGAGTTCCCGTCGATCCACGAAAGCGGGATCATCGAAAGCAGCGGGCTGACCGGTCTGGGGCGGCGCTTGAAAGCGCGTTTGCCCCAGGCCGAGGTGGTCATCCAGAAGGCCGGGGCCGACTCCGGCGCGGCGGAGGCGCTGGCAGCGCGGGCCGATAGGCTGGTGCTGGCCGTCCGCAACGCGCATATCGATCCGCCGCAGCGAATGCTGGCTCGCCGCCTGATGCAGCGGGCACGGCGCGTGGTGCTGGTCTGTTTGCGAAATCCGTATGACGCAGGGGTGCTGCCAGGCGCGGACAGCATCGTCTGCACCTGTGGGGACAGCACGCCCTCGGTCGAGGCAGCGGCGGACGCGCTGCTGGGCGACTTCAGGCCGGCGGGCAGGCTGCCTGTGGAAGTGAGGCTGGCATGAAAGTCATCACCGGGTTGGATGCGCTGATCGCCAATGGGTTCAGCGCGATCAAAGGCCAGCGCGTGGGGCTGCTGACCAACCCCAGCGCAGTGACGGGTGATCTGGTCAGCGCCTACGCGGTGTTCCGGCGGGCGACCGCGTTCAAACTGGCCGCGCTGTTCAGCCCGGAGCATGGCTTCGCAGCGGCGGCGGCAGACGGGGAAAAGGTGTCGTCCAGCGTCGATCCGGTCAGCGGCGCGCCGATCTACAGCCTGTATGGGGAGTCGCTGCGCCCGACGCGGGAGATGCTCTCCGGGTTGGATGTGCTGGTCTGCGATATTCAGGACATCGGCGCGCGCTACTATACCTACGCCTGGACGATCACCCACGCGGTCGAGGCGGCGGGCGAAGTTGGTTTGCCCGTCATCGTGCTTGACAGGCCGAATCCGCTGGGCAGCGCGGTGGACGGACCGCTGCTTCAGCCAGGCTATGAATCGCTGGTTGGGCGCTGCGCCGTGCCGATCCAGCACGGGCTGACGCTGGGCGAACTGATCGGGCTGTTCAACCTGCGCTGGAATCCGACACCGGCGGCGATCACGGTGATAACGTGCCAGAACTATCAGCGCGGGCAGGACTGGGAAAGCACCGGACTGGTCTTCGTGCCGCCCTCGCCGGCGATGGCACACCTCAGCACGGCGCGGCAGTATCCGGGCGCGTGTTTGATCGAAGGAACTAACCTTTCGGAAGGGCGCGGCACGGCGCTGCCCTTTGAAATCTGCGGCGCGCCATACATCGACTCTGGGAGGCTGGCCGACCACCTGAACGGCCAGGGTTGGGCGGGGGTGCGCTTCCGTCCGCACAGCTTCAAACCGTCGGCCAGCAAACATGCCGGGCAGGTCTGCCATGGCGTGCAGGCGCACCTGGTTGGGGATGGCTTCCGTCCGCTGCTGGTCTGGGCTGGCCTGGTCGCAGCGGTGCGCGGATTGTATCTGGAGGCGTTCGGCTGGGTCACGCCGCCGGGCAGTACGATCCCGTTCTTCGACAGGCTGGTGGGCAGCGACGAACTGCGCTGCCAGATCGAGGCCGGGCAGCCGCTCGAAGCGATCGCAGCGGAATGGGATCGGGCGGCGGCGGATTTCCAGAAGCAGTCGAGGGAGTTCTGGCTGTATGGCTGATCTGCGCGCGGCGGTTGAGCCGGTCATCGCTCAACACCTGGGCGACACCTTCCCGGCCTGCGCGGTCTGCGTGATGCAGGGCGGGAAGATGCGGCTGAATCTGGCGCGGGGCTGGGTCGATCCGGAGACGCGGCGCATCCCGGCGCGGCCGGAGACGCTCTTCGATCTGGCGTCGATCAGTAAGCTGTTCACGGCGACGGCGTTTCTGTCGCTGGTCGCCAAGGGCAAAGTCGGGTTGGATGACCCGTTGGTGAGCGTTGTGCCGGAATTCGGCGCGATCCATCCGCGGCCGGTGGATGGGGGGCAGGACCCGCACAGCAAAGCGACGCTGCCGACTCCGCCGGAACGGGCCGGGCAGACGGTCGATCCGGCGGGCGTGACCTTCCGGCATCTGCTGACGCATACCTCTGGGCTGCCGCCGTGGCGGGATGTCTTCAACGCAGCCGGGCCAGCCCCCACTCCGCCGGACCAACCCGATCCGATTCCTCGGCAGACACGCTGGGCGCGGGGGCTGGCGGCGCTGTGCGGTTATGCGTTCGTCGCGCCACCGGACGGGGTAGTGCGCTACAGCGACATCGGGCTGATGCTGCTGGGCGAAGCCGTGGCGCGGCTGCACGGCGCGGATTTGCAGGCGGCGGTTCTGGAGCGGGTCATCGCGCCGCTGGGGCGGCAGGACATCGTGTACAACCCGATCCGGGAGGGCGGCTGGCGGGAGAGCCAGATTGCGCCCACCGAGGACGATCCCGGCTGGCGGGGGCGGCGCGTCTGGGGCGAAGTCCATGACGAGAACGCCTGTGGGTTGGGGGGGGTGGCCGGTCACGCCGGCTTGTTCGCCAGCGCCAGCGCGGTGGCCGCGTTGGGCACGGCCTGGCTGGCGGGGGCGGGGGTCTTCGGCATCTCGTCCGCGCTGGCAGCGGAAGCGACGCGCCAGCAGATCGAGAGCGAAGGGGCGCGGCGCGGGTTAGGCTTCGCGCTCAAAGCGGCGGTGGATTCGATGGCGGGTGACCGGATGAGTCTGCGCGCCTATGGGCATTCGGGCTTCACCGGGACGACGCTGTGGATCGACCCGGAGACCGAACTGGTCGTCAGCCTGATGACCAACAGCGTGTATCCGGGACGGTGGCACGGCGGAACGCATGAGTTCCGGCGGGCGGCGCACAATGCCATTGCCGCGGCCTGCGGGGTCGGGGTATGAAAGCGAGGCGGTGATGCTGCGGGTGGTGGGTTTGCTCTCCGGCACATCGGCGGACGGAATCGACGCGGCGCTGTGCGAACTGGACGGCGCGCCGCCGATGCTCAGGGCGCGGATCAGGCGGACGCGGCTGGCTGCCTATACGCCTGATCTGCGCGAACGCATCCTGGAGGCGATGCGGCCAGGCCGGGCGGACGCAGCAGCGATCTGCACGCTGAACTTCGCCATCGGCGAGGCCTTCGCGCGGGCGGCGCTGGATGTGCTGGACGGGGAAACGGCCGATCTGATCGGCTCGCATGGGCAGACGCTCTGGCATCAGGTTGAAGCTGATGGACAGGTCAGCGCCACGCTCCAGATCGGCGAGGCCAGCGTGATTGCCGAACGCACCGGAATCACGACGGTGAGCGGCTTCCGTACCCGCGATGTGGCGGCGGGCGGTCAGGGCGCGCCGCTGATCGGTTATCTGGACTGGCTGCTGCTGCGCCAGCCGGGGGCATGGCGGGCGGCGCAGAACATCGGTGGGATCGGCAACGTGACCTTCCTGCCGCCGCTGGAAGCCGCCGACGCGCCGCTGATTGCGTTCGATACTGGCCCCGGCAACGCGCTGATCGACTCGGCAGTGGAACTGCTGACGGGCGGGCAGGCGCAGTACGACGCGGGCGGACGGATGGCGCTGGGCGGGCGGGTCGATGCCGGTTGGCTGGCGGAACTGCTGGCGCATCCGTATTTTGCCCTGCCCCCGCCAAAGACAACCGGGCGCGAGGTCTTCGGGGCGGATTACGCCGCTCAACTGGTGGCGGACGGGCGGACGCGGATGCTCAGCGATGCCGACGTGATCGCCACGCTGACGGCGCTGACGGCCCACAGCATCGCGCGGGCGTACCGGGATTTCGCGCCGGGACGAATCGGGGAATGCATTCTGGGCGGCGGCGGGCGGCATAACGCGGCGCTGGCGCAAAGCCTGAGCGAACTGCTGGCTCCAGCGCGGGTCAGCCGCAGCGAAGATCACGGCATCGACGGGGACTTCAAGGAGGCGCTGCTGTTCGCGCTGCTGGCCTACGAAACCTGGCATAACCGTCCGGGGTGTCTGCCGGGGCAGACCGGGGCACGTCATGCGTCGGTGCTGGGGCAGATCACGCCGGGGGCGAATTACGCGACGCTGCTGCGGAGACAGTGGGGATGAGCGGCTGCACGGTGGGCATTGACGGGGGCGGGAGCAATCTCCGCGCGGCAGTGGTCGATGCCGAGATGCGGGTGCTGGCCCAGGTCACGCGCGGGACGGCCAACCCCAGCGCGATAGGCCACCAGGCCGCGGCGGCGCTGATTCAGGAGGCGCTGCGCCAGGTGATCGCCCAGAGCGGGCAGCCCATCGCGGCGGTCGGGATCGGGGTGGCAGGGGCATCGGCGGCGCACGCGGCGGATTGGCTGCGCGCGACGGTCGGGGCGGTTCTGCCGGGTGTTCCGGTGGCGGCCAGCATGGATCACGAGATCGCGCTGGTTGGAGCAAACGGCGAGCGGCGCGGGGTGCTGATCCTGGCCGGGACGGGCAGCGTGGCCTACGGGGTGAACGAAGCCGGGGAAGCCGCTCAAGCGGGGGGCTGGGGCTATCTGCTGGGCGACGAGGGCGGCGGTTATTGGATGGGTATCGAGGCGCTGCGGACGGTGACGCAAGCCGCCGATGCGGGGCTGCCCTATACCGAAGGGTTGGCCGGGCGGGTGCTGGCGGCAGTCGAGCGGACACAGCCGAAGGACGTGATCGGTTGGCTGTACCGGACGCCGCCGCCGATCCGCGAGGTGGCAGCGCTGGCCGGGTTGGTGTTGGATCAAGCGGCAGATGGTGATCCGCAGGCAGTCGAGATTGTGGCGCGGGCCGCCGAGGCGCTGGCCGGACTGGTCGAGACAGTGATACAGCGGTTAGGGATGAAGCAGCCGCGCCTGGCCTTCGCGGGCGGTCTGCTCAGCGGCGAGAACCCGTTGAGCCGGGCGCTATGCGCGCGGTTGGGGCTGGTGGCGATCCCGCAGCCGCGCTATCCGCCGGTGGTCGGGGCGGCGCTGCTGGCCCGGCTGATGCTGAATGAATCGAGGGACGGCTGATGCTGACCGAACAGATCAACCCGAATACCGGGGATATTGACTCGCTGGACTCGCTGGGGATCGTCACGCGCATCAACGCGGAGGATCGCAGCGTGGCTGAAGCGGTGAGCCAGGCGCTGCCGGAGATCGCGCGGGCTGTGGATGTGATCACCGAGCGGCTGCGGGGCGGGGGACGGCTGTTTTATGTGGGCGCGGGGACGAGCGGACGATTGGGCATCCTGGATGCTTCGGAGTGCCCGCCGACTTACAGTTCACCGCCGGATCAGGTGCAGGGGGTGATCGCGGGGGGCGAGGTCGCCATCACGCAGTCGCTGGAAGCGGTTGAGGATGATTACGAGGGTGGCGGACGCGATCTGGCCGCGCGGGGGGTGAGCGCGGATGACGTGGTCGTGGGGATCGCCGCCAGCGGGCGGACGCCGTATGTGCTGGGGGCGCTGGCCTACGCCCGGCAGGTGGGCGCGGCCACAGTGGGAATCGCCAACAACGCGCCATCTCCGCTGCTGACGGCGGCTGAGATCGGTATCGCCATCCTGACCGGGCCAGAGGTGATCGCGGGAAGCACGCGCATGAAGGCTGGAACCGGGCAGAAGATGGTCATCAACATGCTCAGCACGGCCAGCATGATCCGCTTGGGCAAGGTGTACGGCAACCTGATGGTGGATGTGCAGGTCAAGAACCTGAAGCTGCGCGAGCGCGCCGAACGCATTGTCGCGCAGATTGGGCAGGTGGAGGCGGCGCGGGCAGCGGAACTGCTGGCGCAGGCCGGCCAGGAGACGAAGGTCGCTATTGTGATGGCGCGGCGGGGGGTGGATGCCGCGACTGCGCGGAGTTTGCTGGCCGGGGCGGATGGTTTGCTGCGCCGCGTGATCGATTCGGTATAGAATCGGCGCGGCATTATCCAAAGGAGCAGTCATCATGACGGATATGCTGGTCAAGCTGTATACCCTGCCGCCGCTGGAACCGGAGCTGGCCGGTCAGACGGCCCAGGGCATCACCATCCGGCGGGGATTAGCCCCGGAGAAGCATCTGGTGCTGGAGTGGGTGGAGCAGCACTTCGGCGGCTACTGGCGGAGCGAGTGCGATGTGGCCTTCAGCCGCGATCCGGTGAGCATCTGGCTGGCGGTTCATGAGGAGAAGCTGGTCGGCTTCGCCTGCTACGACACAACGGCGCGCGGATTCTTCGGGCCGACGGGCGTGAGCGAGACGATGCGCGGGCGCGGGGTGGGCAAGGCGCTGCTGCTGGTGTGCCTGCACGCCATGCGCGACACTGGCTACGGCTACGCGATCATCGGCGGGGTGGGGCCAATCGATTTCTACCAGCGGGTGTGCGGGGCGCAGGTGATTGAAGACTCAACGCCGGGAATTTACGGCGGGATGCTGCGCCCAACGAAGGGATAGCGCGGGCGAGAGATCGCTCGACCGGGCACGGGTTTTCGTGTACACTTAGCGCCTGCATGATGAACCGACAGACAGTGGAGGCGCAGCCGCATGGCAACCGATGCGCGGACCTGGTTCTACTCGACCCCAGAACCCCGTCCGTATTTCATTGAGGAGCGGGTCAACCATACCCTGTGGCGGAACCGGCTCCAGGGCCTGTCGATGATCTGTACGCAGTATACAGCCCCGTTCAAGATGGAAGGCCTGTGGAACGGGATGCCGGTAGAGTTCGAGTGGCAGCCGGGGCAGTGGTTCACGCTGCGGGCCGGGCGGGAAGTCAAAGAACTAATCGGCGTGATGCGCCAGATTCTGATGATGCGTCCGGCGCTGTGCTACACGGACGCGAACGGGATGTTCTGCGTGGAATGGCACACCAACGGCGGGCTGGAACGCTTCCAGCACCTCCAGGGCAACCCGGCCTATCAGGGGCTGCGCCGCCTGCGCCGGGACTAGAATCGCGGTCATTTCTCCTCATCCCCTGCCCCTCTCCATTACCTGGAGAGGGGTGTTCCATTCACTCACAATAGAAAACGTTCCCGCCGTTGAGCGGTGAATCAGCCGGCGTTGGATCGGACTGGCCGCCCGCGCTGTTCCTGGGACTCGATGTCGCGGGCGAGGGCGACCGCTTCCGGCTCGGCCACGAGATCGCCGCCGCGCACGGTCGCGCCGACGGCGATGGCCGCGCTGACGATGATGATGTTCTTGATGATGTACTGGCCTTCCAGCGTCGGAACCAGCGGGAACTGGCTGAACATCTCATTGGAGAACAACACGAGAGGCGTGACCGTGCCGATCATCTGGGCGAAGAGCAGCGGGATGATGACCCGCATGAAGCGCCCGGAGATGAAGCCGAGGCCGATGACCACCTCCCAGAGCGCCAGAATGGGGCGGGACAGCTCTGGTTGGACGAGGCCGAAGGAGAGGGCGCTGATGGTGCGGGTCGCCAGTTCGTCGGCGGGGCTGAGGCCAGGGACGAACTTGAGGATGCCGAACCAGAAGAAAACAATGCCAATGCTGATACGGAGCAGCGTCATCCCATGCCGGGCCATCCAGCGGGTGATGGCGCGATCCAGTGATGCGAAGCCACGAAGCTGATGCAGGGAGCGCATGGTCGGTTCACCTTGTACTCTTTTTCACAATATCATCAGCTTAGAGGGTAATTCTGCTTCTGTAAAGAAGTGGCGGGTTAGAGTCCGATGATTGTTCAGCGGGTATCGCTGCCGTCGTTGAAGATGCCGGTGGGGTGGCAGCCGCGGTTGGCGGCTCGGGCCTCCCGTTCCAGGCTCAGGTATTGGTCATAGTGGGCGTCATTGGGCGGATAGAGGACGACTTCGGCGAAGCCCTGTTCGACCAGCGCCCGGTTGACATCCATGCTGCCGACGTAGACATAGCGCAGGAGGCGGTCGTAGCGGTCGCGGTCTTCGGCATCGCTGACCAGGGTGACCGTCTGCCCCTGGACGAGGAGGCGGTTGGCTTCACGGGCTTCACGGTAGCAGACTTCATCGCGCTCCGGCGTATTGATGCCAATGTAGCGCACGGGGACGACCTGACCGCTGGCGAGGCGGACATCGATGGTATCGCCGTCCACGACGGTGACGACGGCAGCGGTTTCGCCCTCAGGCGAGTCGCCGCCGGTGTTCCCGCCGCTGCCGGGCTGGTTGGGGTCGAAGCCGAAGGTGCAGGAGATCAGCCCATAGGCGGCCAGGGCGACGATCAGGAAGATCAGGGGCGGGTAGACGAGACGGCGGGATCGGTGTTTGGTCATGGGGAGCTCTTAGTCGATAGCTTTTAGCTGATAGCCAGACAGGAGAAGAAGTTAATAGTTGATAGTTTATGGTTGATAGCTTTTAGCTTTTAGTCGATAGCTTTTAGCAAGGGCAGGCGAATTGTCCGAAATGTCGTCCACGCCGGACGGATAAATTGGCACAAATGGCATAAATGGCGGCAATGGCACAATGGCAATTCTGTGCCAAAGCCCTTGAATGTAAGCAGCGTTTTGCCAGAACTGCTGCAAATCCTGCACACGCAAATCGGCGAAATGTTGCAAAAGTTGAAAATGTCGCAGTTGTTGCCGCTGCAATTCGGTGACTCTTGCAACAACACTGGATTGCGAAAGTCGCATTTCATAGGTTATGAAGGTGCGGCGGACGCCCAGAAGGGCGTCCCTACCCATCCGGTAGATACAGAGTAGCACAAAATGGGCGGGTTAGGGTGACATTATTGTCACTCTTTTCGGAGCGAAGCAGACCCGTCCCGGAGGGGATGCAACCCAGCAGGCGGGTTTGTCGTATACTGATGGTGAGACTGCCGATCTCATTGTTGGATTCGATCAGGAAGAGCCATGCGCCTCAAACCTCGGAATACGCTCTGGCTGGCCGCGCTGGCCGGCCTCATTGCCGTGGCGGTGGTCGCCAACGCGGCCCCGCCGGCGGTGATCGCCGCCTTGTTCGCTCTGTTCCTGACGGCGCTGGCTGCCTCGTGGATCGAATTCCCGCCGCGCCAACTGCGCGCGGCGATGCCGCCCTCGCCGCTGACGCGGATGCGGATGAGTCCGGCGGCGCGGGAAGCGACCGAACGGGCGCGGCGGCGCAGCAGTTATATGCCCCCCGGTCTGGCGCTGGTGGATGTGGGCTTGATTGTGCTGCACGCGGGTGAGGATGGCAAAGTGCTGCGGCGCAGCCGGTCGATTTCGCTGGATGACAACGGGGTGCGGCCGTACATCACGCTGAACGTCGCGCCAGAGGAAGCCGACCGCAACGCGCTGGTGCGGTACGAGATCATCGATCACAACGGGCAGGCCCAGTACGTCCACGAGATGAAGGTGTATCTGCGCGATGGCGAGATGAACATCCTGCCGGATCAGCAGCTTCCGCTTTCGGGCAATGAGCGGCTGAGCGGAGCCGGGGAATGGGATCTGCGCGTGTCGGTGGATGGGGCGCTGATGGGGCTGCTGAACTTCACCACAACGGCATCGCTGCGGGAACGAGAAAAGCTGCTCAACCGTCTGACGGCCGATGATAACGCGCGGCTGGCGGA
The DNA here is from genome assembly GCA_964556745.1 of uncultured Anaerolineaceae bacterium. GTDB lineage: Bacteria > Chloroflexota > Anaerolineae > Aggregatilineales > Phototrophicaceae > CFX2. The sequence goes on along the minus strand of CAZKXW010000033.1, from coordinate 24,751 downwards.
CGAGGCGGAAGAGTCCTCGCCCGTCAGCCTGGAAGACCTGATGCGCGAGCAGCGCCGCCGTCAAGGTCGTTCGTAGGTCGAGGTTCGTCGAGGTACAGACTCTATGAATGCACAACCGCGCCGCACCTGGGAAATCCTGATCGGGCTGTTCTTTTTGGTGGCGGGATTGGCCGCCTTCGCCAGCGAGTTTTTTCCCGCGCTGATGCTGATTCTGCTGGGCGGGGCGCTGCTCTGGCGGCAGTACAACCCGGATTCCGATTTCGACATCGCCAGACTCTTTTCGTCCGCGCCGCGTTCATCCAGCGCCGTCTTGGATGAGGAGCCGGACTATCCCGAAGAAGACGAACTGCCGCGGCAGGCTGGGTCGGAGAAAATCTATGCTCACGCGCTGCGGGCGGTGGAACGGGCCGGGCTGAGTCCCGACGAACTCCAGGTGCTGCCCGTGGACATCGGGCTGATGGTGTTCAAGAGCGACCAGGACCCCGTGATCTACCGTACCGGGGACATCCCTGACGACGCTGATTACATCCAACCGTTCGTGCAGCTTCGGCTGTCGCGGCGAGCGGGAGGGCGCATCAAATTCGAGCTGATCGACAGCGACGGGCAAATCCTGTTCGCCCACGAGGAGATTCACCAACTCGACCGGGGACGCAACCTGATTACCCCGGCGGCGCGGCTGCCGATCCACGACGCGCAGGCGCTGCGGGACAACTGGCAGCTTCGCGTCAGCGCGGACGGGATGCCGCTGGCCGTGCATCGCTTTGGGTGGCAGGAATCGGATGAACGGGTGATCCGGCGGCACATAACCGAGGACGGCGAGATCAGCAACGAACTGCGGACGGCATTAGCGGAGAACCGCCTGCAGCGGATGTCGCTGGACGAACTGCTGGGCGATGAAGAAGCTGATGACGGGGCGGCCTCATCAGGACGGCGGGCGAGCAGCCGGTAAAGCGCAGGATACCGGAAAAGACCTTAACCGCAAAGTCCCTTCGAAATGGCATCACACCCAACGACGAAAATCCAATGCGAATTGAACCGCCAAGACGCCAAGAGCGCCAAGATCATACGGAGGGTGTGGGGGATTTCAGAGTACACGAAGGGATGAAATTAGGCGGCGTCGCCGAGCGATGTAATCCCGGACGCAAAGAATGCCGTCCCTACGAAGACGGTGTTTGAGGGAAGCGAGCGCCTATTTTCAAGGAGAAACAGCCGGACTCGATGAGGAGTCCGGCTGTTTTTGATTCAGCGGGCGGGGAAGCGGTCGAGGCGGTAAGCTGGGGGTTCACCCACCAGCGGCAGGCAGGTAGTGACCGGCTGCCAGGGGGGCAGCTCGACCCCGGTGAGATCGGGCGGCGTGACGGTCCGGTCGGGGCGGACGATGGCTGTATGGCCGGTCTCGGCGGCAGGATCGGCAGGCAGGCGACCTTCCAGGCTGGCGTTCTCTTCGCCGGGAGCGCCCAGCGGGTAGATGTCCTGACCGGGGTGATTGGTCAGTTGGGCGGCCTGGTCGAGAACATCGATGGCGGGAGCGTCCAGGGAGCGGGATTCGGTCTCGAAGACTTCGGGACTGCCGGTGATCTCCGAGGTGAAGAGGACGCGCTCGGTTCCGCAGCGCCAGGTGGGAGCGTAGTCGGCGATGGTGTTATCAGTCAGCTTGCGGGTCTGGCCGGTGGCGGGTTCGTAGATATAGATGTCCAGGTCGCCATCCAGGTCAGACTGATAGGCGATCAGGCGGTCATCCGGCGACCAGACGGCGTTGGCGGCATGGGCGTCGGGGGCGCTGATGGTTTGGCGGCCGCTGCCGTCGGCGTTCATGGTCATGATGACGCTGCCGGTGGGGGTGATGGCGCGGAAGAGGAGGCGCGTGCCGCTGTTGGAATAGGCGGCATCGACTTCATCGGCGCTGCCATCGCTGAGGGAGGTCAGAGCGCCGCTGACGAGGTTCAGTTCGTAAAGCTGCCAGCGCCCCGAGCGACGGCTCTGGAAGAGGATGCGGGTTCCATCCGGCGACCAGAAGGCGTTGAGGTCATCGGCGGGATTATCCGTCAGGCGGGTTTCCTGCCCGGTGCGGAGGTTGAAGAGATACAGCTCCCAGTTGCCGTCGCGGTTGGATTCGTAAACGAGGTGATCGCTCGGTCCCCAGGCGGGGTCGGTATCGCTGGCGATGGTGTTATAGGTGACGCGGACGGCCTGTTCAGGGAGGCCATCGATGGGGGCGACGTAGATTTCCCAGTTGCCGTCGCGATTGCTGGCGAAGGCCATCCAGCGGCCGTCGGGCGAGCGGCTCGGCTCGACATCATCGGCGGGGTTCTGGGTGAGGTTGGGGTTGGCGTCGGGCGTGCCGGGCACGATGGGCGCGGTCAGGCGGAAGATGTCCCAATTGCCGGCGCGGTCGCTGTGATACAGCTGCACATCCGGGCAGCCGGCTTCGCAGGTATCATCCGGCAGGATCAGGACAGCGGCTTCGGCCTCGGCCTGCGATCCTTCCAGGCTGCGGACGAGGGCGCGGTTGACAATGCGGCTGTTGGGGGCGGCCGTCGCTGCCACGCGCGTCTCGATGATGATGGTGGCGCTGGTTCCGCGCAGGAGCGTACCGAGGGCGCAGGTGAGGGTCTGGCCGCTGGTGGAGCAGGCTCCCTGAGCGGGCTGGGCCGAGATCAGGCTGAGCGTGTCCGGCAGGGTATCGGTGACGAGGACTTCGTAGGCGTCGATGGCCGGATCGCCGGTGTTGGTGACGGTCAGGGTATAGGTCAGCAGGCCGCCGGGGCGGACGCGCGCCGGTTCCGCGACTTTGGTGAGGGTCAGCGTTGGCTGATCGACGAGCAGGGTATCGCCCGCGCTGGCGCGGTAGCGGCGTCCCAGGGCGGCGTCAGGATGGGCGGGGGGCATGGACTGGTAGACCGTCTCGGCAGTGTTGGGGATGGACTGCGGGATCAGGGTGAGCGCCGGATCGATTTGCAGTTCGGTGGTGACGCGGATGCGGTCGCCGGGGGCAAGCTGGTCGATGCCGAGGTTGACGCGGCCGCCGCAGCCGGGCGTCGAAGTGTCCGTGACGATGCTGCCCAGGGCAGCGGATGCATCCACAGTGACGCGGTTCAGGCACAGGCCGATGTTCAGCGGGTCATCCAGGCCGACGTTGTAAGCGGTGGAACCGCCGGTGTTGACCAGTTCGAGGGTCATCCGCAGTTCATGGCCGCGTCCTTCGACGCGGGGGATGAAGGTCTTGGTCAGGGCCAGGCGCGGCTCGACGATATCGACGGGCGCAGTGGCTTCACGGCGGTTGGGGCCGTAGTCGATCAGGGCGCGGTTGGTGGCCGCGCGGCCATCGACGTTCAGCCCGGCCTGATCGTCATCCACGCGGGCGACGACTTCGACCCGGATGATGTCGCGGACATCATCGACGCCGTCGGTGATGTTGGTGACGCTGCCGAAGTCGAAGACCACGCGGTCATCCAGGCCGTCGGCGGGATAGTTGCTGTTGGAGGTGGTTCCCGGCGCGCCGACTGTGAGGCTGCCGACCGTCAGGTTGCTGCCGATGGCGAGGACGCGGCTGCTGACGACGATCAGACCGTCAGGCAGGTTATCGGTGATGGCGAAGCGGGTGGTGACGCCTTCGGGCAGATAGGCTTCGATCTCGAAGGTGACGGTTTCGCCGATGGTGGCATCCGGGGCGGCGGTATAAGCCGCGCTGCCGGTCTGCGTCACCGAGGTGGCCGCGACTGCCTTGGCGTACTGGTAGATGTCGTCGTTGACGCGGATGGTATGGGTGTCGCTGTCGGTCAGCGGACGGCCGCCCGGCCCAGAGGCGCTGTCATAAGCGAGCGCAGCGGTGTTGACGAAGCTGACGGGCGGGGTGATGTTGGCGCTGATGCGCCCCTGGTAAGTGATGGTGACGGTTTCGCCGAGGTTCAGCAGCGGCACATCGACGCGAAGCTGGGTGTCCCCGGCGGTATTGCCAGTGATGACCGTCCCGCGCGTGGTCGTGACTGTGCCGGAAATGAGCGTCAGGTCGGTCAGCAGCGGATCCGTGATGACCAGATCGTAGGCCGGGCCGGTTGAGCCGGGGAGGTGGCCGACGGTGATGGTGTATTCGATGATGTCGCCGGGACGGCCGGTCACGACCAGCGCCGATTTCTGGATATCGAGCAGCGGCTCGGTGACATCGATGGTCACGCTGTCGCTGAGGCTGCCGGAGCCGTAGTCGAGCGCGGCGGCGTTGGTCAGGCGGTCGGCGTTGACGTTGAGGGCGTTCTCGTCCACGCGGGCGACGACCTCGACGACCAGTTCGTCGGCAGGGCTGGTCACGTTGTCGGCGGTGTTGGTGACCGTGCCGAAGTTGAAGACGGCGCGGTCGGCCAGCCCATCGGCGGGATAGTTGCTGTTGGTGAGGACGGCGCTGCCGCCCAGCCCCAGCCCGGTGGTGGTGATGTTCGCGCCCACCTGGACGACAGTGGCGCTGACCACGGTCATGACATCCGGCAGGTTGTCGGTCAGGATCAGCGGCGCATCGCCTTCTGTCATGGTGATGACGATCTGGTAGGTGACGGTCTCGCCGATGTTGAGGTCGGTATCGCCGGCGACATGCTGCGCCGTGCCGGTCTCGCTCAGCGAGGTGGCGATGATGGTCTTGTCCAGCGCGGGAGTCCGGGTGGTGACGCTGACCTGCGCCGAGTCGGTGTAGCTGCGCTCGTTGGGGTCGTTGTCGTCATCAAGCGTGTTCCAGGTGAGCGCGGCCGTGTCGGTCAGGGTTTGCGCCGGACTGACGGTGTTATCCAGGACGGCCTGGAAGGTGAAAGTGTAGGTGCTGCCGAGCGGGATGGTATCCCAGGTGAAAGTGATATTGGGATTGGTTCCGCTGACAGTCGGCAGCGGCCCGGTCACAGCGCCCAGATTGCCGAGGTAGGTCATGTCCGCCGGGATCAGGTTGGCGATGGCGACATCGAGCGCGTCGGCGGTGGACGTGGGCAGGTGGGTCACGGTGATGGTATAGGTGACGATGTCGCCCGCGTCGAGGTTGGCTGACGGCGCGGCAGTGATGGTGATATCCAGCTGCGGCTCGACGATTTCGACGACCTCGGTGTCGGTGAGCGTACCG
>CAZKXW010000033.1:0-19556 GCA_964556745.1 uncultured Anaerolineaceae bacterium | reverse complement strand
GCGGCGGTATGGTTGACCACCAGGGTGAAGGTGACGATGTCGCCGGCGTTCAGGTTGGTGGTGGGCGCGGCGCTCTTCTGGATATCCAGCTGCGGCTCGACGATTTCGACGGCCTCGGTATCGGTGAGCGTGCCGCCGCCCCAATCGAGGACCGCGGTGTTGACCAGATCAGTGCCGGTCGTACCGACGTTGACGGGCAGATCAGCCGCCCGGGCGGTGATCCAGACGACGAGATCGTCATCGGCATTGGCGAGGTTGTCGGCGGCATTGACGACGCTGCCGAGGTTGAGGGTCATGACCTGCCCGACCAGGGTTGGAGCGGGGAAGGCACCGCTGAGCGAGATGTTGGCGCCGTTGGTGGGAGCCAGCTGGACGCTGAGGAAGAGCAGGCCGGGGGGGAGGGTGTCGGTCAGGATGACGGGGGTGGTGCCCTCTTGCAGGCGAGCGCGGAGTTCGTAGGTGACGGTTTCGCCGATGGTGAGGTCGGGCAGGGGGGCGTCAAACTGGCCGCTGGCCGTATAGGCTTCCGAGGTCGCGATGACGCTCTTGGCGAAGCTGAGCGGGGTCAGATTGGTGGTGACGCTGGCCGGATCACTGTCGGTGTAAGCGCGTTCGTTGGGATCGTTGGTATCCGGCGTGCCGTCATCCAGCGACGAGTAGCCCAGGTTGGCGGTGTTGGTCAGGGTGACGTTGTGGGTGATGGCATTGTCGATCCGCGCCTGGTAGGTGACGGTGCTGGACTGTCCGAGCGCCAGCGTGTCCCAGGTGAGGGTCAGGGTGGGCGCGGCGCTGGCGTCCAGCGTGGCGGGCACGCCAGCGGCGTTGGTGAGCGAGCCGGCCACGTAGCTCAGCCCGGCTGGGATGACATCGATGATGCGCAGGTCAAAGGCATCAGCCGTGGAAGCGGCGGTATGGTTGACCACCAGGGTGAAGGTGACGATGTCGCCGGCGTTCAGGTCGGTGGTGGGCGCGGCGCTCTTCTGGATATCCAACTGCGGCTCGACCAGATCGACCGCGGCTGTGGCGTTGACCGTGCTGCCCCCGTCATAGGTCAGGCTGGCGCGGTTGGTCAGCAGATCGCTGGCAGCGTTGGCGGCGATGTTCTCGGCGCGAGCCACGACCTCGACCACGATGATGTCATTGGCGTTGGAGACGCCATCGGGCGTATTGGTGATAGAGCCGCCAGAGGTGAAATCGAAGGTGATGGTCTGTCCGGCGACGCTGCCAGGAGCGCCCACGGCCAATGCCGAGCCGCTGATGCTGCTGCCGATGCTCACAACACGGCTGCTGATATAAGTCAGCGTGCCGGGGTCACCCCCTGCCACGCTCGGCAGCGTATCGACCAACCGCAGCGTGCTGCTCGTGCCTTCGGGCACGGTGATGGGCATCTGGTAGGTGACAGTCTCGCCGATGGTGAGGTCGGGCGCGGCCGTGTAGCGGTTGGTCGTGCCCGCGCCGGGGAAGGTGTAGCTTTCCGAAGTGGCGGTGATGCTCTTGACGAGGCTGGGGGTCAGTACGGTCACGGTGGCCGGATCGCTGCCGCTGCCGGGGCGACCGCTGTTATCCGGCATACTGTTGAACGTCTCCGAGGCCGTGTTGATGATCTGCTGGCCGGGGAAGGCGCTGGGCTGGATGACGGCCTGATAGGTGATGGTGGCGGAGCCGCTGGCGGCCAGCGGGGAAATGTCAACGCGGATGGTCGTATCGCCGGCGGTGTTGCCCGTGATGATGCTCCCGGCGGTGGTGGTGACAGTGCCCGCCACCAGCGGCGCGGTCGCCGTCATCGGGTCGGTGACGACCACGTTGAAGGCGGGGGCCGTCCCGGTGTTGGCGATGACGATGGTATAGGTGATGGTGTCACCCGCGTCGGCGCTGGTGGGCGAGACGGTCTTGGTGATGGTCAGGCGCGGCTCGACCAGATCGACGGTCGCTGTGCCGCTCTGGGCGCGGACAGTGCCGCCGAAATCGGTGTAGCGAATCTGGGCCGTGTTGGTGACGTTCAAATCCTGCGTCGGGGCCAGCCCACTGTTGGCGGCCACGTCCAGGACGCGGGCGACGACTTCGACCACGATGGTATCGGCGGCGCTGGCGATGTTGTCGGCGGTGTTGGTGACATCGCTCAGCGTCCATTCGACCCGATCCAGCACCGTGTCGGCGTTGGTATCGGAGGCGGTGCCGGCCTGCCCGACCGTCGGCGTGGCGCTGCTGAAGGACAGGTTCGCGCCCAGGCTGACGATGCGGCTGCTGACCAGCCCCAGTACGGCCGTCCCGGTCGGGAGGTTGTCCCGGATGACGGCGGCGCGGGTCAGCCCTTCGCGGAAGGTGACGGTGATCTGGTAGGTGACGGTTTCACCGATGGTCAGGTCGGGGTCGGCGTCGGAGCCATTGCCGGTTTCGGGGACCGAGGTGGCGGTGATGGTCTTGGCCGCCGACGGATTGGCGATGGTCACGCTGGCCGGATCGGTATCGAGATAGGTGTTGGCCGCCCCGCCGGGATCGGCGGTGCTGCCGGTGCGTTCGACGCCGAGCGGGTTGTAGGCCGTAAAGTTCGGGCTGCCCGGTACGCTCGTCCAGACGATCTGGGCGGTATTGGTGATGACCTGCCCCGGTTGGACGTTGGCGGCCAGACGCGCCTGGTAGCGCAGCGTGCTGGTCTGGGCGGTGGTGAGGCTGGCATAGGTGGCGGTGATCGTGCCGCCGCTTTCGGTGAGCGTGGCTGGCGCGACGCCGGCCGTGTTGCTGAGCGAACCGGCCACATAGGTCAGCCCGGCAGGGATCACGTCGGTGAGCTGCACGTCGTAGGCGGTGGCATCGCTGCCGGCCGTATGGCGGACGACCAGCGTGAAGGTGATCACATCGTCCGCGTCCACATTGGTAGTGGGCGCGGCGGTTTTATCGACCTCCAGCGTCGGCTCGATGATGCGGGTATCGGGCGCGGCAGCCGAGTCGGTCAGCTGCCCACCAGCAGGGTTATCCCAACCCAGCACGGCGCTGTTGTTGCGGAGCTGGCCGCGCGCGTTGGCCGCCTGATTGAGGAGGACAGCCGTATAGGTGATAACGATGCTGTTAACGTCGCTGAGGTTCGTCCCGGTCGATGTCAGATTGCCGAAGTTCCAGGTGACGACTCCGCCGCTCCCGCTGACGACCGGGTTGTTCGCGCCCGTGCCGTCATTACAGAAGTTGGCCGCGTTGATCGCGCCCAGGCTGCTGGTCAGTGTCGGCGCAGTGGCCACCACGCTGGTGCAGTCCACGAAGGCCAACCCCGCGTCCAGCGTATCGACGATGGAGACGTTGTTCATCGTCCCGCCGGGGATATCCACTTGCAGTGTGTAGGTGATAAGTTCGCCGATGGTGGCCGTGGCCGGGACGCGCGTCTTGGTGAGGTCCGGCAGGCGCGGCGTGAACAGCGCCACATCCGAGCGCGGCGCGAAGGGTACGGTCGGCGGGTTGAGATGCACGCCGCCGGGCAGCGTATCGCTGAAGGTCGAGGCGACCACGGTAGCTCGGTTGAGGATAGAGGCCGGCGACGGAGCCAGGTTCGAGGCGACCGTGCAGGTATAGGTAACGATGGCGGTTGACTGTGCAGCCGTCACCCCGGCGCTGCGAACGGCGGGCAGCGGATCGGTCAGGGTGAGGTTCGGGAATGTGCCGGTGAAGGCCAGCGGAACGCCCGCGCCGTTCGCCACGCTGACCAGAGCGCAGCCGGTCAACTGCGGCACGGTCGTCACGTTGTCACTGATCTGAACGCCATAGGCGCGCGCGCCACCGATATTCTGGGCGGTGATCTGGTAGGTCAGCACATCGGAGGCATCGACACCGGTGAGGTCATTGTTGGGCGCGCCGGGGACGCCGCAGGCGCTTCCGGCAATGGGCAGGCTGGCCGGGTTGGTGGTGGCGATGATGCCCTTGCAGATCTGCACGTCGGGCGCGGCCACCTCGACGTAATCGTCGGCGTTGAGCGTCACGGCAACGCCGGCCGTATTCGTATATCGCGCCAGCGAGCGGTTGGCGAGGAACAGCCCATCGGCGAACGGACGGTCGATGATCCCGGCCGTCAGTTCGACGACGATGCGCCGCTCGCTGGTATCGCTGGTTTCGACGGGCGCGTTGAAGTTCAGGCGCACAGTGTTGCCGACGCGGGTGACGGTCACGCCCGTCCCGGCAGGCACATTCGTGCCGTTCGTCCCCACAGCGTCATAAATGAAGCGCAGACCGCAGGGGCGCGTATAGGCCGGGAAGCTGACGTTGGGATAGCTGGCGCAGTAGCCCGTGGTGTTGGTGACATCGAAGGGCGCCGAGCGTCCGGTTGGATCGGGCAGCGTGAAGCTGCTGGCTTCGATGCCGAAGTCGCTGTCCTGCACGATGAAGACCGGCAGCGGGAAGTTGTCCTCGATGACCAGATTGCGGGTGTCGCCGGAGGGAATCCGCAGCACCAGCCGGAAAGTCACCGGTTCGCCAGGGACGAAGCCCGTGGTCGAATCGACCGGCGCGCTGACCAGCGTCTTGGTCAGGCTGTTGGGGATGACCTGCACTGATGCGCCGGTGTTATCGGTGAAGGACTGCCCGGCCGTGGTGGTGAAGCTGGCCGTGGCGGTGTTGGCGAGCGTGTCATTGGCGCTGACGTAGCCGGTCAGCGTGCCGCCCGCGCGGTAGGTCTGGCGCACTGTGCCCGTGTACGTGATGGTGATCGTGCCCGCGCTCGGATACGGGCCGGGGAGTGCCCCGGTCACATTGAACACCAGCGTACCCGTATCCACGCCGTAGCTGATGCTCTCGTTGGCTCCGACGATGGGGGCGCTGCCCAGGCCGGGCACGTTGACCACCGCCGAGCCGACGTTGTAATCGATGCCATCCGGGATGATGTCGGTGACGGTCAGCGTCTGGATGCCGACGTACTCGCTCAACTGGAACGAGAGCGTGTAGTTCACCAGCGTGTCCGGCGTGACGTCTGCCGGCGAAGCGCCCTTCTGGATTTCCAGGTTGCGGACATCGACCGTGTTGGTGGCGTTCAGAACCGGCTGCGGGCCGCTGATATGGCTGTAGGCGAAGCTGGCGTTATTGACCGCGCTGTAGACTTCCGGGGCGGCGCTCTCGCTGAGAATGTCGTTGATGAAACCGCGATAGCGCATCGTCAGCGTGCAGGTCGAAACCACCGATGGGTTGGCGATACTGGCAAAGCTGATGGCGAGCGTCCCGCCGCCGGGCGGTTCCAGCGCGGGCAGCGCCGTGATCGGGCTGCCGTTGAAGGTGGCGCTGGCTCCGCTGGGGGTGCAGGTTCCGCCGATAATGACGGCATCCGCCAGCGTCGTCACCGGGAACGTGTACGGGTAGAACTCGAAAGCCGGATCGAGCGTATCGGTGAAGGTGTTGGCGGTGAGGGTCTGGCCCGCCGCCAGTTCAATCGACAGGACGTATTCATACGGCCACTGGACGCCGGGCGGCGCGGCGCAGGCTGCGCCGGGCTGTCCGACCGCGCCGACCGGCGGGGCGGGATAGCAGCTTGGCGGCACTTCGCTTTCCGGCAGGCTGTTGGATTTGGCGAACGTGACCAGGATGGGCGTGAACGAACCGGTGTTGTCCATCGGCCCCTGGTCGTTCAGGTTGGAGATCGGGCCGTTCGCGCCGGTGGGCGTGTCGCCGAACTCGTAGCCCGGATAAATGCTGATCGGCATCGGAACGCCCAACGCCGCCAGCGGCAGGCTTTGCATACAGATGTCGATGGGAATCGGCGGGCTGATGGTCTCCAGCGAGCCGACGGGCAGCCGCACAGTGATCCAGGCCTGCCCGGCTGCGCCGGGGATGGCGCGGCCTTCAATGGGGTCATTGGCCGGCAGCAGACCGGAGGCCACCAGGAACGGCGAAGCCGTCAGGTCGAAGCCGAGGTAGCTGATCGAATTGAGCGCGAGATTGGCATCCCGCACGAGGGTGATATAGGGGCCGTAGCCTTCGCGGGTTCCGGCATTGGTGAAATTGGGCGTGAAGCAGAACTCTTCTCCGGCGAAGTCCACCAGTTCCGGCACGCCGTTGACCAGCGGGATCGGGCCATCCGGCAGCGGCGGCGCGATGTTGGCGATGATTCCGCCGGCGGGAACGCTGACGGAGGCCGTGGCGCTGCCGCCCAGACTGTCCGTGACTGTGTTATCCAGGATGCCGTTGAGCGGGCTGGTCAGCACCGTGGTGATGATGGTGAAGTCCTGGCTCTGACCGGGCAGCAAAGACGGAATAGTGACCTCGACCCGCTGACCGTTGACGGTGTAGCTGCTGCCGTTGGCGACCATGACCGAATCGATCCGCAGTTCCGGGCGCACCTGATCGACGATGACCAGGTTGGATTCGGGGGTTCCGCTGACATTGGTCACGGTCGTCACCCAGTGCAGCGCTTCCCCCGGCAGCCCGATGCTGCCCGCGGGCAAAAAGCCGATCTTGCTGAGCGCCGGATCATAGACTTCGCTGTTCGGGCTGGAAGCCGCCGCCTCGACCGGGGCGGCGCGGCCCGCGCCGACGGACACGCTGCTCCGCAGGGCGCGTTCCACGCCGCCCAGATCGGTCACGATCAGCGTGACGGCGTAGTCTCCTGGCGCGGGATAGGGATGGCAGGGGGCAAACTCCGTGCTGGTGCTGCCGTCGCCAAACTCCCAGCGGGTCAGCGCCAGGCCGTCCTGGAGGCTGCTGGCAAAGCAGACCGTCAGATCATTCACCGAGACGATGCGGAACGAGGCCGAGCCGGAAGCCGGGCTGTAAATCCGCACGGTGCTGGTGGCGCTCGCGCTCAGGCCGTCGCCGTTGGAGACAGTCAGGCTGACGGGGTATTCCCCGGCGCGCTCGAAGGTGTGGCACGGGTTCTGGTCGGCGCTTGTCGCTCCATAGCCAAAGTTCCACGCCCAGGCCGTGATCGTATCCCCGGCGCTGCGGTCGCTGAAGCAGATTTCCAGCGGGGCGATGCCGTTCCAGGCGGATGCGCCGAAGGCGGCGCGGAGGTCGCCGGGGGCGCGGACGCGGATGTTCAGGCTGGAGGTCAGCGATCCGACCGGGCCGCTGCCGGTCACGCTGACGGTGTAATCGCCGGGTTGGTCGAAGACGAACTGCGCTGTCGCGGAGAAAGCGCGGGAGCCGTCCGGGAAGCTCCACTGGTAGCTGGTGAGGTTCGTGCCTTCCGCGGAGAAGCTGACCGCCAGCGGCGCGACCCCGGTCGCTGGGTTGGCCGTGGCGTTCAGCGTGGGCGGATCATAGACGGTGACGGCGCGGCTGCGGCTGTCCGATGCGCCGCTGGCCCCGGTCACGGTCAGGCGGATGTCATAGCGCCCGGCGCGGCTGAAAGCGTGGCAGGGGTTGGTCTCGGTGCTGAGGCTGCCATCGCCAAAGTCCCAGTCCCACGCCGTCACCGCGCCGCGCGATTGGTCGCGCAGGCACAGCTCCTCACCCACGATGACGCTGCGGATGCCGCTGAAGTTGGCGACCACGCTCTCGGCGGACAGGATGGTGAGGCTGCGCTGGCTTTCACACGAGCGGCCGTCGTCCGTCAGCCCGACCAGCCGGACGGTGGCTGTGCCGGGGAGGCTGAAGCGGGTCGTCAGGTCGGTCGTGGAGGCGGCTTCGGTCCCATCGACGAACCAGGTGAAGCCGCTGAAACGGCCCGGCGATACCCGCGAGGTATTCTGCAGCGTGACTGTCTCGCCCGCGAACACGGATGACGGGATGCTGAACGAACAGGTCAGGACGGCTTCCGGCGCGATGGTGATCGCGGCGGTTTCCTGGTCGGAGCCGCCGGGGCCGGTCACGGTCAGGCTGACCGTGTAGGTTCCGTTGGCGCTGTACTGCTTGGAGGGCTGGCGTTCGCTGCTGGTCGTGCCATCGCCGAAGTCCCAGAACCAGGTCTGGATCAGGCCGAGGCTCTGGTCGGTGAAGCGCACCGTCTGGCCGGGGGCGGCGGTCGAACGGCTCATGCTGAAAGCCGCGACGGGCGGCTGCGTCTGGGGCAGCAGGCTGATGCGCTGAGCCGCCGACGAGGTGGCTCCCCCCTCGCCCGTGACGGTCAGCGTCACGGTGTATTGGCCCGTGCTGGCATACGTATGGCAGGGATCGGTTGCGGCGCTGGTGGTTCCGTCGCCGAAGTCCCAGGCCGAGGCCGTCACCGGGCCGGTGCTGGACTGGGTGAAGCAGACGGCCGTCTCGCCGGTCTGCTGATAAGTAAAGCGGGCTTCCACCGGGGTGACCGGCGGGAAGACCACGATCTGCTGGCTGGCCGTGCCGCTGCCCCCGCTCCCGGAGGCGGTCATGCTGGCGGTGTAGGTTCCCGGATTGGCGTAGGTATGGCTGTGCGGCCCTGGCCCGGTCGCGCTGCTGCCATCGCCGAAGTCCCAGGCCCAGTCGGTCAGGCCGGGGCTGCTGGCATCACTGAAGGTGACGGTCAGTGGGGCAGCTCCGCTGCTGGGCGCGGCGCTCATGGCGACCGTGATCGAGCCGGACTCGCCCGGCGGTTGGGTAGGCTCTGCCGGAGGCGCGTCGGGTGTGGGCGTTTCGGTCGCTGCTTCCGTGGGCGCTTCTGTCGGGGAAGGCAGCGGCGTCGCTTCGGAGGTTTCCTCTGGAGGCGGTTCAGAGGGGTTTTCTTGGGCGGCGGTAATCTGATAATGGATGACGATGGTGCCGAAGAGTACCAGCAGTGCCATCACGCTCATCAGCGATGGCAGGGACTTTTTGTGAGCCATAGATCTGATCTCTGCTTGTATAAATTCAGAATAAGGTGGGGATGCCCGTTCAAGCGGATATCAATGCTGGGCCAGCGGCGATGAAAGCGTAATAAGACCCGAAGTTTGTGCGGTGTCGAGATACGAAACATCCCCAACTGTTTTGAGTGTATATTTGGTATGTCAAATTAAACCTTAAGAAATGCAAGATTCGAAAATAGGGGCTGGCAGTCAGGGGAAATGGTCGGATTAAACGACCGGGGCGGCAGGATCATCCTGCCGCCCCGGTTTGTTCGCGGTGAGAGCGGCTGACTCTAGTTCTTCGAATGCAGCAGTTGTGGCGTCTTGATCGGGATCAGCTTCGGCTGCGCGTCGGGCAGCTTGGGCAGAGTCAGGGTCAGCACGCCGTTCTCATAGCGGGCTTCGACCTTATCAATATCGACCGACTGCGGCAGCGTCACGCTGCGGCTGAACTTGCCATAGTAGCGTTCTTGGACGACCACTTTCGTGTTGGCTTCGACGGTTGGCTGCGGCAGCTCCCCGCTGATGGTCAGCATGCCGTTCTGCATCTTCACTTCGATCTGGTCCGGCTGGATGCCCGGCAGGGGCACATTGACGGTGTAGGCCGTATCCGACTCATGGATGTCCAGGGCGGGTGTCTCCCAGCGTCCGAACTCCGGGATATTCGGCCAGTTGCCGTGCCAGAAGTCCTCGAAGAGCCGATCCATCGCGGTCTGCATCGTCGCCATCTCGCGGAACGGATTCCAACGGATGATGCTGTTCATAGAGTACCTCCTCAAAGATCGACTACCTATTTCATCTATACGCCGTGGATGTCAGAATAACATGAGAGATCGATCAGAATCCTGCAAGAATGTTTTCGGGGGAAGCTGGGAAAGGTAGGGCGCACCAGACCGAATACCCCAAGCATCTGGGCCTTCAATTAACAAGAAACGCCTCTCGGATCAACGGAGGCGTTCTTTCATATCCATTTTGTGGGGCAGCTTGCGCTACTTCGGGCGTTCCTCGGCGGGGATATCGCGCCAGAAGCGGTTCTTCTGGTCGCGCGGGGAGAGCAGCGGATGGCTCACGCCCCAATCGAGGCCGATTTCGGGATCGTTCCAGGCCACGCCGCGCTCATCAGCCCCGTCGTAGTAATTGTTGACCATGTACGTCAGCGTCGCGTCGGTGACGGCATAGAAGCCGTGCGCCACCCCTACCGGGATGAACACGCCCAGGTTGTGCTTCTCGCCGATCTCCATCGTATGCGTCGCCATGAACGTCGGCGAAGACGACCGCAGATCGACCATGCCGACCCGCACTAACCCGCGCGGCACATACCAGTAATCGATCTGGTTGAAATGGTAATGCAGCCCGCGCAGCACCCCCGCTTTGCTATCCGAGCGGTTGCATTGCAGCCGATCCCAGTTAATCCACGGGAACCATTCCCGCCGGAACGTCTCCATGAAGCGGCCGCGCTCATCCTCGAAGGCGCGGATGATGACCGTATAGACCCCCTGAATGACGTTCAACGGGCGGGCGGGTGACAGAATCTCGGTCGGATGATCGTGCAGCGTCATGCATCTGGCTCCTGGTGTTGGCATCCTTAATTCAAGCGGCGCATCCTTGCCGAGTCCTAACGACCTAACTTGAAGAAGTAAAAATCCAGGATGTCGCGGACGATGGGCGCAGCCGTGCCGGAACCTTCGCCGCCGTTCTCGACGATGACCACCACAGCGATCTCCGGCTCTTCTCGCGGGGCATAGGCCGCGAACCAGGCATGCGTCACCGCCCCAGGGCGGTTCTGCGCCGTTCCGGTCTTGCCGCACACGCCGAGCGTTTGCAGTTCCGCATCATTGCGGAACTGGTATTCCGCCGTGCCCGCCTGCGTCGAAGTGACGTTGCACAGCCCTTCGCGGACGACATCCATCACCTCGGCGCGGATGTTGATGGTCGCCATCGGGTCGGGCGTGAAGGTGTAGCTGGGCGTCTCCCCCAGGATGCCGACCTTTTCCACCAACTGCGGCCGGTACAGCGTGCCGCCGTTGGCGATGGCCGCGAACATCCGCGCCACCTGGAGCGGCGTCACCTGCACCTCCCCCTGTCCAATCGACAGGTTGACCGCATCCGAGAACGTCCACTCGATGCCCGTGTTGACCCGCTTCCATTCGGGATCCGGCACCAGTCCGCTCGCCTCGGCCACATCTGTCAGCCCGGTCGGGACCCCCAACCCCAGCCGCCGGATGTAATTCGGCAGCGCGTTAGGATCAAATTGGTTCAGCTGGTAGCCCACTTCATAGTAATACGGGTTGCAGCTTCGGGTCAGCGCCTGCGGCAGCGTGATCGTGCCATGACCGCCCGCCAGCCAATCGTACCGGGTGATATCCCGCGTCCAGATGCCGGAGCAGGAATAGCGCTGGTCGAGCGCATAGACGCCGCTGTCGGCCACCGCGATGGTCGAGGCCGTCTTCATGACCGAACCGAGCGGGTATACGCCCTGCGTTGCCCGGTTCAGCAGGGGCCGGCGCGGATCATTTTGCAGTTCGGCCACCAACTGCTGCGAACGCGCCCGCCCCAGCGTCGAAAACGGCGCGAAGGCGTTGATGTCGTAGGTCGGGTAGCTCACCAGCGCCAGAATCGCGCCGCTGTTCACGTCCAGCACCACGGCCGCCGCCCCGTCTGAATGCTTGCCCAGTTCCATTTTGGCGTAATAGTCGCCTAGGATGCGTTCGATGCCCGCCTGCAAGTCCATGTCCACCGTCAGCCAGACGCTCTCCGGCGGGCGCGACGGCGTGCGGGCGATCTCCCGCAGGATGCCCCCGCCGCTGCTGACGATCAGCAGCCGTCCGCCTGGACTGCCGCGCAGCCGGTCATCCCAACTGGCCTCGATCCCGCTCTGCCCCAGGATCGTATCCCCGTTGAAGCCGAGCGATTCCAGGTCTGGAATTTCCTCGGCGTTGGGGTAGCCCACCACACCAACGATGTTGGGCATGATCGTCCCGTTGGGATACTGCCGCACCGGGCGGCTGCCGAACTCGGCGGCGCTGGTCGCCTTAAGTTGAGCTTTATTCGCATGATAGACCCCCGGTTCAATCGTGCCCCACTCCACCATCCAGTCTGCCGACGAACGGTCGTAGAGCGCCTGCAGGTCAGCCGGATCGCGCCCGGTGGTATAAGCCAGCACGCTCTGGCAGGCTGTCCAGTCCGGGATCGCCTGCTTGATGGCGCGGACGATCACCATGCGCCCGCTCTGGTCAGCCAGCACCCGGTCGCGGCGGTCATAGATGTTGGCCCGGCTGGGGATGCTCATGTCCAGCCGCAGCTGCCCGCCCGCCCGCAGTTCGGCGAAGATGTCCGCCGGCGTCCAGGCCACCCGCCAGTCTTCCGCAGCCGGATCGTAAATCAACTGCATATCCCGGCCGTTGTCCTCGAAGGAGCCGATCAGCCGGGTGGTGAAAGTCACGTTGTAGTTGAAAACCGCCACATCCGCCCGCGTCGGATCCCGGTAGAGCGTGACGCCCGTGCTGCTCAGCCTTTCCAGCGTCATCGTCTCGGCGGCGGATTGGTAGAAGCGCGCGAAGACATCAGCCGGATAGGCTTCGCGGCTGGCGAAGGCTAACTGCTCGTACATGGCTGCATAGTCGCCCAACCGCCAGCTTTCGAGGAAGTTGATCGCCACCAACGCCGCGCTTTCCAGTTCGGGCGGCAGCGCCAGCGGCGCGACCGTCGGCAGCGCCTCGACGACGATCACCTGCTGCGCGGCAGGCTGGCACGCCGCCGCCATCAGCAGCGCCGCCAGCAGAAACAGGGCGGAAGAACGGCGTAGATGAATCATGCCCTCTATTGTATAAAGGATTGTTTCACCGGGATAGTTAACGCTGGTTTGAATCCGCGCCGCTTGCCAGCCCTCTGGGCAGGGTCTTCGCCTGGCCGGGAAATTTCGTCCCTCGGCGTCGCCCGATGACCTGTGTGCCGCGGTGATGAAAGTCGTCTCACCCCGCTGGGACCCGCTCGACCAGCGCCGCCGCCTGCGCGATCACCGCCGCCTGCGACGGCTGGAGCGCCTGCCCGCCGAAAGCCGCGAACCCTTCCAGAAACGGGTCTTCCACCGCCGTGCGGATGCCGCTGAGTTGTTCCAGCACCGCCAGCCCGCAGAAGGGCACATACGTGGTCGAGTAGCCGCCCTCGTGGCACAGCAGCAAACGGTCGCCGCACAATGCCGCGGCGGCTCCCATCAGCAGCCTGGTCATCTCCCGGTAGGTCTCGCTCGTACACATCATCCGCCCCAGCGGATCCATCGCGCTGGCATCGAAGCCCGACGCCACCACGATCAGTTCCGGGCGGAAGCGCCGCAGCGCCGGAATAACCACCTGCTCGATGACCGCCAGATACGCCCCGTGCCCGGAGCCGGGCGGCAGCGGGATGTTCAGGTTCGCGCCCAATCCCGCGCCGCGCCCGTTGTCTTCCATCCGCCCGCGGTCGAGTGGGTAGTTGTTGTCCTGATGAATCGAGATCGTCAGCACGCTGGGGTCTTCGTAAAAGGCATCCTCGGTTCCATTGCCGTGATGCACATCCCAATCCAGCACCGCTGCCCGCCTTAGCCCGTGGACGGCGCGGGCGTGCAGCAGCGCCAGCGGAATGTTGGCGAACATGCAGAATCCCCGGCCCCGGTTCGCTTCAGCATGATGCCCCGGCGGGCGGTTCAGCGCATAGGCGTAGCGCACCTCGCCGCGCACCACCGCATCCAGCGCCGCCATGCACCCCCCGGCTGAGAGCCGTGCCACGTCATAACCGCCCGGCCCGAAGGGAGTCTCTTCGCCGGCCTCGCCGCCTTCTCCCGCGCTCAGTTCGCGCACCCGCGCCACATACTCCGGCGTATGCAGCCGCAGCAGTTCGTCCTCGGTGGCCATCCGCGGCGTGATGAGCTGGAGTTGGTCGAGCAGCCCGGATACCTCCAGCAGGTTGCGGAAGCGCCGCTTGCTGGCCGGACTTTCGATGTGCGGCTCCGGTTCGAGCCATTCGCCGGCGGGCAGGAACGCCCCGCTCGTGCCCGTGTCGTACCAGGCGTACCGCTCCGCCCACACAAAGCCTGTTTTCAGCGTCACGCTGTTTTCTCCTGAGTCCGCTATCCCGTACCCGCTCGATCATAGCGGATGCCGTGGGCGCAGGCCAGCAAGAAGTCAGCGTTGCTCAGCCGCCTGAACAGATGCTTTCACACGGTACGCCATCGTTGTCTCGGTCGAGATTATCGTATCCCGCAGCAAGGCAGGCCTTCGCCTGATTGCAGTTCGCCATGTCGCTGCATGTGCGGCCGCCACAGGAACCTGACGTGTCTGCGTTGCGGGAAACGGTGCCTCGTCCAGCCAATGAACTATGAACGTACCCTGTTTGGCCGTCTACGTCGATTCTGTACCACAGCGTTGATCCACCGACGCTGGCGCCTTCGACAGTCTCCAGCGCCGCGATGTGGGTGTTGCGTCTCAAGGTGGCGATGATCCGGCTCTTTGTATCCGGCTCAGCGCGGACACGAGCAGACTTCGCGGTGATGGTATAGGTTTCCTGCGCGACTGTGGATGAGGCGGTGCTGAACAGAACGAGGAGCAAACAGGCAAGGGCAAAAAAGGTCGATCTTTTCATGGTCAAGCTGCTCCTGAATCAATATGTGCAGAAGCAGCCTCGATCATACCGCATCACGGGCATAGGAACGAGTGCCATCGCATCAGGATGCAGCCCTTACGGAACCTCGGAGCCTTTCCTAACCCCCAATCCTCAATCCCTACCGTTATGCGAAAACCCACCCCACCCCGACGCATCGTAGGGGCGACCCGCCGGCTCGCCCGCGCCGGTCTTCCAGAACCCCCGGAGGGAGTGGTCTTCCTCTAGCCGGATTTCATCCCTCGGTGTCCTTTGTGCCTCTGTGGTTCAATCCTTCGCTTTTCTCGGCGTCCTCTGTATGGGTGCATCCGGTAAAAGCGTCGAGAAAAACAAGGGGCTGCGGGGGACGCTCCCGGAAGGTTTTCCCCCTTCTCCCGTCGGGATGTATGGACTGGGGAGATAGGTGACAGGTGTGCGGGGAGATAGGTAACACGCGGTGGAATTGTTCTTTCCTTCGATTTTATGGCGCAAAAGTAGACAAAATGTCACCCTAACCGCCTCATTTTGTGCTACCCTGTGATTACGGCTAGGAAACTCCCTCTCCCAGCGAGCGTCAGCGCGCGTTCGGGAGAGGGCTGGGGTGAGGGCCGCCCTCCCCGATGAGAAATGTGAGAAAATTGACCGATTCTCATTCTTATCAGATCTCTCATCTATCACTGCATTTTTATATCAAATATAAAATATCAAATAATAACTTAAACCTCACTGCCCCAGGATCACGTCCGCCGCCCGGACGTAGCCCCCGGCCCCCCGCAGCGTATCCCCCATCCGCGCTGCCGCGTGGCGGTAGCCCTCCAGCTTCCCCAGGATGCGGTCGAGCGCCGCCCGCAGTTCCTCCGCCCGCACCTGGCCGAGCGGCGGCTGTATCCCCAGCGCCAGCCCCACCCCCGTGGCCTCCACCTGCCCCGCCACCACCGCCTGCTCGATCTGCTGGGGGATGGCGATCAGCGGGACGTTGTACCACAGCCCCTCATGAACGCTGTTCATTCCCCCGTGGGTGATGAACACGGTGCTGCGCTGGAGGACATCCAGCTGCGGTACGAAGTTCCGCACGATGAAGTTGGCCGGGATCGGGTTCAGCGCCGCCAGATCGGTGCGCTTCCCTGCCGAGAGGATGAACTGCCCCGGATGGTCGGCGAAGGCCGCGAAGCACGCCCGGTAAAACTCCAGGTTCTGGTTGTTGATCGTCCCCAGCGAGATGTAGACCACCGGACTGCCCGTGATCTGCTCGAATGGGAACCCGGTCGTATCCGGCCGCGCCGAGATCGACGGCCCAACGAAGTGGAAGCGCGGCCCCATCCGCTCGGCTCCCGGCTGGAAGGCCGCCGAGGTGTACACCAGGTTGACATCGCCGGTGTTCATCACCGAGCCGAGCGGCCCGCCCAGCGAGACTTTGCCGTGCCTGGCCCGCATCCGCCGCGCCGTCTGCAGATAGGGAATCAGCGTACCCATCACCTGCGCCGTCGTGCGCAGGATCATCCCGGTTGGCATCGGCGGCCGGTTGATGCGCGGGTCGAGGACGAAGGTGCTGATCGAGGCAATGGCCTTCATCCCCCGCAGATGGGCAGCGTGCTTGCCCCACCCCGCCAGCGAGTCGAACACCACCCGGTCAGGATGGACGTGATCGATCAGGTCGAGCGCCCAGGGCAGCAGCGCCTCGTTGATCCGGTGCAGCGCGAGCGCGTTCCTGGGAATTGTTCCCCCGGCAGTACGTTCCATCTGAGTCGCCAGGGCGCTGCTTTCCGGGTAGGCGACGAACTGCGCTCCGGTCGGCTCGATGGCCGCGCGGGTTTCGGCAGTGTTGACGTAAAGCACCTGCTCGCCGCGCCGCACCAGTTCGGCCACCACCGCCAGCGACGGGTTGATGTGCCCGGTGGCCGGAATATTGAAGAACAGCGTTTTGCCCATCGGTCTCTCCGTTTGCGCTATGCTTCCCTAAGTGTACGGGCTGTGTCGCCCTTTGTCACCCCGCCCCTATCGCGGCAGGGTCGGGTGCTGATACACTAACCCGGTTGAATCATTCATCACGAAGACCTTTCTATGTGCGGGATATGCGGCCTCATTGACCTCGACGGGCAGAATCGGGCGGACCCAGCGCTGGTTCAGCGCATGGCGGAGACCATCCGCCACCGGGGGCCAGATGGCGACGGGTTCTTCCACGCACCCAACATCGCGCTGGGGATGCGGCGGCTGAGCATCATCGATGTGCGTGGCAGTGACCAGCCGCTCACTAATGAAGACCGGAGCATCTGGCTGGTCTTCAACGGTGAAATCTATAACTACCGCGAACTGCGCGACCAGCTCAAACGCCGCAACCACGTCCTCAAAACCGAGGGCGACGGCGAGACCATCATCCATCTCTACGAAGAATATGGGCTGAATCTCTTCAACCACCTGCGCGGCATGTACGGCTTTGCTCTCTGGGATGCCCGCGCCGAGCGGCTGGTGCTGGCCGTCGATCACATCGGCATGAAGCCGCTCTATCTCCACGAGCGCGAGGGCAAGCTGCTCTTCGCCAGCGAAGCCAAAGCCCTGTTTGCTGACCCGGAGACTCCCTGCCGGCTGAACCTGGAAACCCTGGATACCTATCTCAGCTTCGGCTATATGATCGGGGCGGAGACGCTCTTCGACGACATCCGGCGGCTGCCGCCCGGCCACGCGCTGGTGGCCGAGAAGGGCATGACCTGGCTGCATCCCTTCTGGGAATTTCCCAAGCCCGCCGCGGCCGGTCAGGAGGCCAGCGAAACGCTGGTCTACCAGCAGGCGCGGGAACTGCTGGCCGACTCGGTGCATATCCACCTGCGGAGCGATGTCCCGCTCGGCCTGTTCCTGAGCGGCGGCGTCGATTCGGCGGCGGTGCTGGCGCTGATGAGCCGGGAAGCCGGCGGCCGCGTCAAGAGCTACACCGTCGGTTATGCTGCCGAGACGCC
Source organism: uncultured Anaerolineaceae bacterium (assembly GCA_964556745.1). Classification (GTDB taxonomy): domain Bacteria; phylum Chloroflexota; class Anaerolineae; order Aggregatilineales; family Phototrophicaceae; genus CFX2. The sequence continues at coordinate 2,287 of CAZKXW010000033.1, read as the reverse complement.
CGATAACGAACTGCTCCACGCCCGCCGCATCGCTGACCACTTCAAGACCGACCATCACGAGCGCGTCCTGACCGCCGAGGATTGGTGGGACGGGCTGCACAAGACGGTCTATCACCATGACGAACCCATCGCCAACGAGTCGGCGGTCTCGCTGCTTCTGCTGGCTGAACACACCGCCCGCCAGGTCAAGGTGGTGCTGACCGGGCTGGGCGGCGATGAACTCTTTGGCGGCTACAGCGGCCACCGGGCGCTGCCCCAGCTTCTGCGCGACCAGCAGTCCTGGGGACGGCTGCTCCCCGCTGGATCACTCCAGCGGCTGGAAGCCTACTACCCGATGATGAAACGGTACCGCATCGTCGGCGCGATCCCGACTTATCTCCCCCGCTGGCGGCAGGCCGGCCTCCCTCGCGACGAAGCCATCCGCCGGATGATGTCCTTCGATGGCATGGTCTTCAGTGACGCCCTGCGCGAGCGGCTGTATGGCCCCGCGCTGGCGCAGGCCTGGGCCGGGGCGCGGCATAAAGAACAGACCTATGCCGCGATCATCGACCGAAGCTGGCGCAGCCGCCCCGAAGATACCGCTCAGGCACTCATCATCAATACCTGGCTGAGCGGCAACGCGCTGCTGCACACCGACAAGGTGACGATGGCCTCGTCGCTGGAAGCGCGGGTTCCCCTGTTTGATCCTGTCCTGCTCAAGTTCGCGGCCAACATCCCGGCGGGCATCCGCATGAAGGCTAACAAGATCGTCCTGCGCGAAGCCATGCGGCCGTATCTGCCGGAGTGGTCGCTGGAGCGGCCCAAGCAGCCCTTCCGCACCCCCATCCAGCACTGGTTTGAGACGGCGCTGGCCGACCGTATTCGCGAGGTGCTGATCGACCCGAACAATCACCTGCGCGGCCTGTTCCAACCGGCGGCATTGGATGCTCTGCTGCATGACCATTTCTGGGGGCGGACGCGGCAGATCGAGGTCATCTTCCGGCTGCTGACGCTGGAACTGTGGATGCAGCGTTTCGGGATCAGCGTCGCATGACCCTGCGCGAACAGACGACTCCGCTGCCCGGCGCTCCCAACCGGGCGTTCCAGTTGGATCAGCCGGCGCTGGCCGCGCTGTGCGAAGCGCACGGACTGGGCACGCCGCGGACAGTCGATTGGGCGGCGCGGGGACGCAACAACCCGACGTTGATCGTCAACGACGCCTATGTGATCCGTTTCGACGGACTGGACAGCCTGGCAGATACCCCGGTGTCACGCTTCTACGGCGAGCAGCGGGCCTACGCCGCGCTCAAAGCCGCTGGCATCCCCGCGCCGCAGGTGATCGCGGTCGATACCCGCCGGACGCTCGTGCCCCAGGATTTCATCGTCATGACGCGGGTCGCAGGCCGTCCGGTGATCGACACCTGGGATGATCTGACCCCGGCCCAGCGCGAACGGCTGGCGGTCGAAGCCGGGGAGATTCTGGCGCGGATGCACGCCATTCCCTTCGAGACCTACGGGCGGCTCTACGGCCACCACGAAGTCTGCGGGTCGTGGCGGGATTACATCGAAGCCTACTTCGCCCGCTGCGCGGCTCAGGCGCTCGCTGAGCAGGTTGTTGACCGGGCACTGATCGCGCGGCTGGAACATGCCCTGACCCGGCACAGCGGCCTGCTCGACAGCGTGACCGAGGCACGGCTGATTCATTGGGACTACCACTTCGAGAACATCCTCCAGCAGGACGGGCGGATCACAGGTGTGCTGGATTTCGAGTGGGCGCTCTCCGGCGATCCGGTCTACGATCTGCGGATCGAGCGGCAGTGGGAGGAAACCTGTCCTGGCAGCCGGGCGGCGCTCTATGCGGGCTATCGCCACCTGCGTCCGCTGCCGGAGGATCTGCCGCTGCGGCTGGATTTGTACCGGCTGGTCACGCACCTGGATTTCACCCTGGATGCCGCCGATGATGTGGAAGCAGAGCTGATGCGCGGCAGGATGATGGCCGCGCTGGAGGCGCTGGAACGTGCCGGATGACGCGCCCACGCTGACCCCTGCCGATGCCCGCCGGGCCGCCCGCAATGCTGGGGCCATCGCCGCGGCGACTCTGCTGGGGCGCGGCCTCCAGTTCGGCTGGCAGTTGATCCTCGTGCCAGGACTCGGACCGGTAGCCTTCGGCATCTACGGCGCGGTCAGTGCCTTTATCCAGGTAGGGACGGCCATCTCGACCTTCGGCGTCCCGCCGATCCTGATCCGCGATGTCGCCCGGAGGCCGGATCAAGCCGGCGCGTACCTGACCTCGGCGCTGTATATTCAG
>CAZKXW010000032.1:0-41470 GCA_964556745.1 uncultured Anaerolineaceae bacterium | reverse complement strand
CGCTGGCTTTCCCACCCATTCCTCTCGCTCATCTGTTCAGTGTCCGGTCACTAGAGCGACTATCAGCATTTCGAAGATGGCCTCGTATATCGGGTGTATTACACACCGGCAACACGATATGTAGTTAGCGCGGAAGCGGATTGAAGCATAAACGACTGTCTGCAACACTGACTGAAATTCTAATGCGAATGATTCTTGCCCGTGCGACCCGGCAGGTCGCCCCTACGGTGATTCGCGTTTGATTTGGTTTTCTCATCAGTGGCGCATCCGACACGTTATGCCCGCAGTCCCCTGTTGTTCTCGACGATTTACCGAATGGAGCAATTAGCCAGCAGTCAAAAGGAAACCACGAATGGGGTAGACTCGTTATGCATGAACCGACGAGTCGATTTCACGCTCACATCACCCCAACTTGCCGAGATTGAGCAGGCTCAAATACCGAGCTGACTGGTTCTGACACATCCGTTTCACGACCGGTCAGCATCCTGGCTCATGGGGTTGGCAGGGTTAATCACCCCCTGCCAATTGAAGGTGCAGTTTCTCACGGGTGGCGACACCACGGTTGATGTGCCTGACCTGGTGATGTTGATCCAACACCACCGTTGTGGGCAGGCTAAAGACCCCCCAGCGGGCAGCCGCTTCTTCATCCTGGCTGGCGTCAACGTGAATGATTTGCAAGGCATCGCCGAGTTCATGCTGGAGCCGCTCGATAGTCGGTTTCTGGATGGTCCGGCATGAGGCGCAGAATGGCGCGGTGAAGTAGACAATCACGGGTGTGCCCCGACGAATACCCGCCAGTAGAGGATCACGCGGCGCGGCCTGCTGAAGATGCCCTAAAGCCCAGCGATGATGAAGCTGCCAGAGCAAAACACCAGCCGCAATAAGGGCGAGTAGTATGACGACTCGTTCGATCACGATGACTTCTCCTTACGCGACAGCGGCACATGAATGAATCCCGGCACTCCAAAGCGGTTGAACTGATAGTATATGAGGCAGCCCACGCAGATACCCGCGAACAGGTTGAGCGCGGCCAATGCGACAACGACCCCGCTTAACACCCAGGCAATGCCCCCTGCCCCGGCCGCAAACAGCACTGCTGCTACTAGGAGGACAATTCCACCTACAGCCTGAGCGAACAGATGGGGTTCGGGATTATCGAGCTTCACATCGCTCCGCACCAAGCCCGACGGCTTGAGCAGATGCTGGTAGATGCGTTTGAACAACCCCGCCGAAGGAAACACGGTGCCGACCAGCATCACTGCCGCGACAAACATCACCAGTACCGGGGCATCCAGAACAAAGCCCAGGATGAGCAGTCCAATGATGAAAGCCTGATTTGTCCGCAAGGCGCTGTGATCGACCTGACGATCCCGGTTCGTTTGAGACATCCCTCAAGTCCCTTCACAAACACAAATAAAAAGCCGGTTTCCCTGGTGGGAAGCCGGCTGATTGACCGAGTGCAGCGAACTGTTGCGTCAGTCGCTAGGCTACCCCACTCCAGGGAGAATCCAAACGGCGACACATACAACAACATGCGTTGGAATTGAAGAGGGGTTGGGAAGCGATCAACGTAAACATGTGCAAAAGAATAGCATTCACGTTCGCCCATGTCAACGATTTGGGGTAGACATCAGTTGAGGTGGTCATCCAGTCGCACCCTTGCCGACCGCCGCAGAATCAACGCCTACTGCACAGAAGCGAACATTATTCTGCGGATGCAGAGCCGCGTCTCGCACTGCTTGCTCCCCGACTCGCGAAGGGTGTCTATTTGGGCCGCATGGCAATGGTTCGATCATCAGCAAGCGCCGCACGCTGTACTTCAATGCGTTGAAAGTCATCGGTGATGATCTCCAGCACACCGCCATCATAGAACCACAGCGGCGCTCCCTGGCGATCCACCCGGACGGACTCCGGTTCGTAGTCCAGGCCGATGACTTCTACGCGGGCGAGTGTTCGGCTTGGGGCATAACGTCCCGCCAGACGGCGATTGATGATGAGGCGAGCGCGGTCCCAACCACAGCCCACGAACACCCAGCGGTATTGTCCGTCCAGGTAGGCGCTACTTTCACCGTCATCCTCGTAGATCGAGTTCTCGCCCTCTCCGGGATAGACCCGGTACACAAGGTTCAATGCATTCGAGGAGACTGAGTCACCATCCTCCCAGAATAGAGGCAGCACCGAACCAGCGCGCACAAACAACGGAAGCCGTTCTAAAGGAGATACTACGGTAATCGTGCGACCGCCTGTGAACACGTCGTTGGTCCAGTAGTCGTACCAGATGCCGGGGGGGAGAAAGAGATGGCGTTGAGACTGCTGAGCGCCAATCACGGGAGCCACCAGAACCGAATTACCAAGGAGATAGCTGTCGTCGACTCGCTGGCCCGGATCATCCGGCATGGTCGGGCGAACCGGCGGCGCGCCATATTCGCGAGAGGCCGCTAGCAGTGAATAAAGATACGGAAGAAACTGACGCCGCAGTTGAAGCACCATCCGAACCAGCGCATCATACGGCTGACCGAAGCCAAGCAATGGTTGCGGCCCCAGTAGGGTATAGGGGAGCAGGCAGAAAGCCTGCAACCAGCGGACAGCCAACTCTTTGTCATCCAGCTTACCACAATCGGTCAATTGAAACTGAAAAGCCAAATGACATGAGAGACTGGCATGTATGGCGGCCCCAATGCCAGCCTGAAGAGACATCCAGGCTGGTTGCAGCACCAGCGGCTCACTCAACGAGGCGTTCTGGCGACCTGACCCCACGGCAGGCAGGTTGCCCGCCGAAGACTGCGCGAGACTCGTCATTTTGGAAAAAGAAGGCAGTTCAGGCTTCACCGCCGGGCTGGGATAACCTGCAAATACTGAAACCACGTCTGCACCCGCGAACAAGCAGTACTCTACCCGGTTGGATTCCACTTCAAACACGAGGTCGTCGGGTTGGGTCATGCCGACATCGACCCAGACATCTCCAGGCATGTTCCACAGGACGCCATAAGCGCCTACAGGGTGGATGCCAACATACAGATGTCCAGGCAAATCGGAGTGTGCATGTCGGCCGGACTCCAACGCAAGGCGCTGACCGTTTATGGGAGCAGTGCCACGAAAACGAAAGCCATAGCCTTTCTCAAAAGGGAGCCGATTCATCGACAGGCGCACTCGGCCACCAGCATTGAAGAGAAGACCGCCTCGATCCATACAAAGAATGCGGTTATCGAGGTTCTCCAGACTGATCCGAAACGGGTGTTTCCCGACCCGGCAGAGGAGTGTCGAAGTGCGGAGTTCGAGGGCTTGGGGCCCTTCGATCATCTCCCAGGGGGGAGGCGCTGCCAGTTGAGGGGCATCCTGCCAATCGACGGACACGGGCGATTCCACCCGGACATGAAACCGCACACGCAGGCACGACGGTCCCGCCCAACTGAGATCAACATGACCGTTTTCGCAGGTCAGTTTGATACCGGCTTGGTGCGGTTGGACGTGCAGGACTTGACCAACAGGAATCCAGGTGGGATTACGGCGTTTACGGCGACCAAAGAGCATATTGCGGAGAACTCGTCAGGAGAAAGACTGTTTAACCCACTGCATCGGATTGACGGGCACACCATTGACCCAGACTTCCCAATGCAGATGCGGCCCGGTCACGCGCCCAGTCGCGCCGATTGTACCAATAACCTGCCCGACAGTGACCGTGTCGCCATGTGATACAAACTGTTCGGTTTGATGCCAGTAGCCCGTGTACACACCCCATCCATGGTCGATGATGGTTGCTTTACCACGAACATTCAGCGTATCGGCGAAGACGACCACACCGGGAGCCGCCGCCATTACAGGTGTTCCCGGCGCGCCTGCGAAATCGGTTCCACTGTGGAAAAAGGTTCGCGGCCCACCGTTATAGGAACGTTTCCGTCCAAAAGGGGAGGTAATGCTGGCCGCGGCGGGCAGGCCCATCGGCCCATCGAAGTAACGTGTCGGCGTGAAACCGCTCATGATCCCTTCGATAAAAGCTTTTTCATCAGCATCGAGACTGGGATCGAGCAAATTATCACGACCAGCCAGGAGGGTGATATTCTCGTTGCTATAACCGCCGGCAAGCACCTGGACACTGACGTCCAGCATGACTTGCTGATTGGCAGCCGAGTCGGTCAGGGTAAGCTGAACAGGATAATTCCCCGCTTCCGTAAACACGGGCACACCCGCCAGAATGACATGGGTGAGACCACCATCAGGGGTGGCATCGCGAATGTCGCGCCCAAGGAACTGACCGGTGATGTTCATGGGTATGGTTGTGGTGAGCCGGAATTCACCCGTTTCGCCTTCAACCAGGATAAGCGGCGACATGGTGAAACTGGTCACATTGGGCGGCAGATCGACCGCAATTTGAGGCAGCTCCACGCCGGGGATCAGGAGCTTCTGTCCCGCATAGATAAGCGTTGGATCAGTGATATCGTTGGCGGCAGAAAGGTCGATCACCGTCAGGCCAAAGCGAGTAGCAATCTTGAAAAGGGTATCGCCTGGCTCGACCACATAGATCAGGGTCTGGGATTCGGAGAACATCACCGGCGCGGTCTCGACCGGGATAGTCGGAGCCTCGGCAGACTCTCCTGGTACCAGATTGAGAACCTGCCCGACATAGATCGTGTCGGCATTGGCAATGGCGTTCAGCGCCACCAACTGTTCTACGGAGAGACCATAAAGCTCGGCGATACTGCGAAGGGTTTCCCCAGGCTGCACCACGTGGGTGCTGGGCAGCAGGGACGCGGCATTGACTGCCCGTGGAATCAGGAGGCGCTGGCCGACCTGGATGTTGGTGGGGTCCAAGATGCTGTTGTACTGGGCAATCTCATCGACCGTGAGGCCATATCGCAGTGCGATCCGGTAGAGAGTCTCACCGCGCTGGACGACATGTATGGTTACTCCTGGCGCAGCATCCTGACTCATGACAGAGGCGGGTGTCGAAAAACCACCCGCCCCCACGACAATCAGCAGCACAAGGTATAGAATACGGGAAATCAAGACGCCACCTCATCGAACCGCAGCACATCTCCGATCTTCACGCGGTCAAGGATGTCTGTATTGGCTTCAATATAGAATTGGGCAGGCTGCCGTGGGCTATAAGCCAACCGCCAGGGTTTTGCCAGAACTTTATCGACCACACGGCCGGACTTATCGAGCCAGATGACACCTATACTGATCCGCATAAACAGCATATGAATGGTGCTGTTGGTGCGGCTTTCGCTGCCTGTGACAAAGAGCAGTCCTTCGTCACGGGGCAGATCGCGCACAAACATCAGCCCGCGCAGGTGACACAGGAAGCTGCTGCACCAACGAGCGCGTGGCAGCACAATCTTCCCGGTCGACTCATTCCGCAACACACGCCAAGGGCTGCTCACGGGATGACCAACACCTGTCCAACAAATACTCGATTCGGATCGGTAATCCCATTCGCCTGGATCAGTTGGCTGAGGGATATGCCGAAACGCAGCGCAATCCTGAACAAAGTATCACCCGGCCGCACCACATAGGTTTGCTGCGGCGCAGCGGTCGGCGGCTGCGGTGGAGACGGCTCTGACGGCACAACGACCCCGCCCCCGACCGGGATGATGAGCCGCTGACCGAAACGGATGACATTGGGATTGGTAATCCCATTCAACTGCGAGATGGCGGCGATGGTCGTATTGAAGCGCAGCGCGATCCGCAGGAGTGTATCGCCAGGTTGAACAATGTAGGTAGTGGTCGTCGGAGTCTGTGTGGGCAGAGTAGGAACAGGCGTCGCCACGTTGGAAGTCGCAGTCGCGGCAGGCGGTGGCAGAGTCGCGGTCGGGGTCGATGTGGCCGGCGGCGCCAGACGCACTGGAATGATGAGCGCCTGCCCGACGCGAATGAAAGCGCTGGCAGAAAGTCCATTGGCCGTTGTAATCGCTTCGATGGTACTACCGTACAACGCTGCCAGCTGACCGACCGTATCGCCATCGCGCACCACATGAACGATCTGACCGGGGAACTCGCTGCTCAGCGGCGGGCGGGTCGGCGTAATCGTGGGAGTGGATGAAGCAGTCGGTGTCGCGCTGGGTGTAAAAGTAGGACTCGGCGTAAAGGTTAATGTTGGGGTGAAGGTCGGCGTAGGCGTGGCTGACGGCCCAGCAGGTTGGGTTGTAGATGTCGCCGTTGGGGTAAAGGTTGAAGTCAGTACGATGGGCACAGTTGTGGACGTAAAAGTCGCCGTGGGAACATTCGTATGGGTCAATGTTGCGGTGGGTGTTGCGGTGGGAGGACGCACGGTTGCGGTGAAAGTCGGCGTGGGGCCAACCGATCCCGCGACCGACAGTGAGGCATCATCGACATAGACATTGTTATTCTTGACCGGTGTGGTGACGGTCGAACGAACAAACACGGTGACAGCCGTATCTGCTGCCGTTGCCGTCACACTGTATTCATTGTACGAGTCATATTGGATGGCAGGAGCAGACCAGACAATGGAAGCACTCTCCGGGTCGGTGCCGCCGGTGGGGTCCAGGCCGACCTGGACGACCACGCCACCGGGGTCTTCGCTCTTGTTGGGATCATCGAAAGTGCTCGACCAGACATAGACAAACGCGGTAAAACGAAGCTGGACGCCGCGCGTCAGACCAGTCACCCGCTGAAAGAGACCCGCATCATGCGTGGCAAAAAAGGTGTGGTACTGCTGCGCCTCCGTGCCATTGCGGACTCGCGGAACACCTAAGCCGTTGGCGACATCTGATGCGGGATAGTATTCCGGTTGCACATTCTCTGAGGCCGACTGACCGCCTCCAATGAACCAAGGAGACCATCCCTGTGCGACCTGAACCAATCCATTGCCACCCGCATTGACATAGGGGGCCTCAAAACCGGGGTTGGTCAGCAGGTTTTGTCCCTGAGCAGCTGCCGGCGAGGCGAACAGCAAAATGAACAGCAACAGCCAGATCGTCACTGCGCCTGGGACAACAAAACGGTTCTTCATGGCGGCTCCCAACGAGGTATTGTCAGGTTTATAGTTCGTTTGCACGCTTAAACGCTTATCTTATCACAATCGACAAAAGGCCACAAAAAGCTGCTAAATTGCATTCGACAGGACGCGGTTGACACTGCTCAACAACTCACCCGGACCGAATGGTTTGGTGATGTAATCATCCACTTTGGCGATATGCAGCCCTAATACTTTGTCGATACTTTGTGCCCGCGCGGTAATCACGATCACGGGGATATGACTGGTATGGGGGTTGGATTTGAGCCGCTGGTAGACTTCCCAACCGTCGAGATCAGGCATCATCAAGTCCAGCAGGACAAGCTGCGGCTGCTCATCTTCGACCATCTGCAACCCCAAGAGTCCGCCTGCCGCACCGATGACCTCAAAACCTTCACGTGAGAGGATCATGCGGACGAGATCGATCATTTCCGGTTCATCTTCAATGCACACAATACGGGTAGCAGACATGGACTCGTACTCTCTTGGCATTCAGCGTATTGGAGCAGTCAACGTTCCCTGAGATGAAGTCTACCATAGCCAATTCAACCGTGTCTATAAACCGCATGGCAGTGTATACTCTCCAGCGATCACTTTTGCTGACGTGTAGCCGGAGGTCCGCCTGTGAATCTTCACGAGTATCAAACCAAATTCCGTTTTGCCGAGTTTGGTATTCCCATCAAGCGCGGCAAAACCGCCACAACTGGACAGGAAGCATATGACATCGCCCGGGAACTGGGCGGTCATGTCGTCATCAAGGCGCAGGTCCTCGCAGGCGGCCGTGGGAAAGCGGGCGGCGTGAAGGTTGTCCACAGTCCGGAACAAGCTGAAGAGATGGCGTCGAAGATTCTGGGCATGAAGATCAAGGGATTGACCGTCCGCAAGGTTTTAGTCGATCCCGCCGTCAACATCGCTTCGGAGATTTATCTAGGGATTGTCAACGACCGCAGCATCGGCAAGCCCGTCATCATGGCGTCATCGGAAGGTGGCGTCGAAATCGAGATCGTCGCCAAAGAGAATCCAGATGCGATTGTGACTGAGGCCATCGATCCGTTCCTGGGACTGCTGGACTTCCAGGCACGCACTCTCGCCAGCGGCATCAATCTACCCCACGAACACTGGCGCACTTTTTCCAAAATCGCCACGAACCTGTACCGCTGCTATGTCGCCAGCGATGCGGTTTTAGCCGAGATCAATCCACTGGTCATCACCAAAGAGAATGAGCTTGTGGCACTCGATGGCAAGATGGTCATCGATGACAATGCGCTCTTCCGGCTGCCGCTTCTGGCCGAGATGCGCGATACCGACGCAGAACCCATCGAAGAAACCCAGGCACGCGCCGCCGGGATCAGCTATGTGAAGCTGGACGGGCAGATCGGCTGCATGGTCAACGGCGCGGGCTTAGCGATGACTACAATGGACATGACCAAACTCTACGGCGGCGATGAGATTGGGCCGGCCAACTTCCTGGATATTGGGGGGGGCGCGCAGGCCGCCAAAGTCGCTGCCGCACTGCGAATCATCCTGGCAGACCCGAATGTCAAGTCGGTACTGCTGAATATCTTCGGCGGCATTACCCGCTGCGATGAAGTCGCTCGTGGTATCCTCCAGGCGCTAGATGAAGTTAAAACCAACATTCCCTTGATTGTTCGATTAGCAGGAACAAACGCCGAGGAAGGCCTGAAGATCATCGACTCCGCGCATCTCACAAACCTTACCAGCGCAGCCACATTGACTGAGGCGGCAAAGAAGGCCGTTGAAGCCGCACAAGGAGCGAACTAATGGCAATCCTGGCCGATAAGAACACCCGCCTGATCGTACAGGGGATCACCGGGCGTGAAGGCAGCTTCCACACTAAACAGATGATCGAGTATGGCACGCAGGTCGTCGGTGGTGTCACGCCGGGCAAAGGTGGCGAATGGATCCACGGCAAACCAGTCTTCGATACAGTTCGCAAAGCGGTAGACGCGACTGGAGCGGACGCCAGCATCATTTATGCGCCTGCATCGGTCGCTCCTGATGCTATTTATGAAGCCTTAGATGCAGGCATCCGTCTGATTGTGTGCATCACCGAAGGCATTCCGATCCAGGACATGCTCAAGGTGTATGCAGAAGTGAAAGCCAGCCAGAGCCGCTTGATAGGCCCAAACTGCCCGGGACTGCTGACACCTGGTCAGTGCAAAATCGGCATCATGCCAGGCTACATCGCCAAACCAGGTAATATTGGCGTCGTTTCCAAGAGCGGTACGCTCACCTATGAGGTGGTGTATGCCCTCACCCAGGCGGGTATGGGTCAAACGACCTGCGTCGGCATTGGCGGCGATCCGGTGATCGGTACCCATTTTGTCGATGCACTGCGGATGTTCGAGGAAGACCCCGAAACCGAGAAGGTTGTGTTGATCGGCGAAATCGGCGGACGCGCGGAAATCGACGCAGCGGAATTCATTCAGACGCACATGACCAAGCCCGTTGCGGCTTTCATCGCCGGGAAGAGTGCCCCGCCCGGCACGCGCATGGGCCATGCTGGAGCGATCATCGAGGGTGGAGAAGGCACTGCTGCCGAAAAGATTGAGGCGCTGCAGAAGGCAGGCGTGAAAGTCGCGGATAACCCCGAACAAATCCCCGATCTGCTGCGCTAGACTTGAGTACCGCACACGCCATCACAGGGCGTCCCGACGGGTTTCGATGGATGCCCTGTTTCCTCGTTTGTTTTTCCATAATCGGCGAAATTCGCTGTCTATACCGAATTCGGATAATGCTCTATCGAGACGCTTGTAAGGTACGCTATAATGAAGCTGGGCAGAGGATCTATCGTTAGCTGCGCCAACCGAATTCCCAGATGACACAATCCGTGCGAGCAATCCGTTGTAAATAATCCGGAGGTACGCCATGAATAATCCACGTACCCGTAATCTCGTCATTTATGCGGTGATTGGGTTCGTCCTGCTTATCGTGCTGTTCGCGGTGAACAGCGGTTCCGCGCAATCGGGGGAAATCCAGTTCACCGACCTGGTGCGACGCATTAAGAACAACGAAGTCGCCGAGATCGCAGTTGAAGGCGACCAACTCAATATTACGTTTGTGGATCGCAGCACCGCGACAACGACCAAAGCGCCGGAGTCCACCGCGCAGGAACAGCTACTCCAATTCGGGGTCACATCGGAACAGATCGACGGGATCAGCTGGCGCTTCGATACGCCGAGCAACTGGCCGCTGATCGGTTTCAACGCGCTGATTACGGTGCTTCCGATCATACTGATTGGCGGGCTGATTTTCTTCATGCTGCGGCAGGCCCAGGGGACGAACAATCAAGCGATGGCTTTTGGGAAAAGCCGCGCTCGGATGTTCAGCAGCGATAAACCCAGCGTGACATTCGACGACGTGGCCGGCGCGGAAGAGGCCAAACAAGACCTGACCGAAGTTGTCGAGTTTCTCAAAGAGCCGGAGAAATTCATCCAGCTTGGGGCGCGTATTCCTAAAGGCGTGCTGCTGGTGGGCAGCCCCGGTACGGGCAAGACGCTTCTTGCGAAAGCTGTCGCCGGGGAAGCTGGCGTCCCCTTCTTCAGCATTTCTGGTTCCGAGTTCGTGGAGATGTTCGTCGGCGTCGGGGCCAGCCGTGTCCGCGACCTGTTCAGCCAGGCCAAGCGCCACAGCCCGTGCATCGTCTTCATTGACGAGATCGATGCTGTCGGACGGCAGCGCGGTGCTGGGCTAGGCGGCAGTCATGATGAGCGTGAGCAAACACTCAATCAGATCCTGGTGGAAATGGATGGATTCGACACCGATACCAATGTCATCGTTGTAGCAGCCACCAACCGTCCCGATATCCTCGATCCGGCACTGCTGCGTCCAGGGCGATTCGACCGCCGGGTGATCCTGGACCGTCCCGATGTGAAGGGGCGTGAAGCCATCATGCGGGTACATGTGCGCGGCAAGCCGCTCGCCTCGGATGTTGATTTGGGTGTGCTGGCACGGGTAACACCGGGTTTTGCCGGCGCGGACATCGAAAACATGGTCAACGAAGCGGCAATTTTGGCGGCGCGAAAGAATCAAAAAACCATCCATGACCGCGATTTCCAGGAAGCGATTGAACGCATCCTGCTCGGTCCCGAACGCAAGAGCCGGGTCATCAGCGCGCAGGAACAGCGCATCACAGCCTATCACGAGGCGGGACATGCTGTGGTTGGCTACCTGCTGCCGAACAGCGATCCAATCCGTAAAGTGACTATCATTCCACGCGGCATGAGCGGAGGTTCTACGCTGTTCGTGCCCGAGCAGGATATGAACTTCGTCTCGCGGTCACGCCTGAAAGATCAGATCGTGGTTGCCCTAGCGGGACGCGCTGCTGAAGAAATCATCTTCAACGAGATCACCACCGGTGCGACTGGCGATCTTGAACATGTCACCAAACTGGCGCGCGCCATGGTGACGCGCTTCGGCATGAGTGACAAACTTGGCCCGATGATGTTTGGTCAAAAAGAAGAAATGATCTTCCTCGGTCGTGATATCGCCGAACAGCGGGATTACAGCGAGGCGGTAGCTGAGCAGATCGATGGCGAAGTGCGTGGCATCGTCAACTGGGCTTACAGCGAAGCGCGCCGCTTGATCGTTGAAAATCGGGCGCTGCTGGACCGGCTGGCCGAGCGTCTGCTGGAAGTCGAGACCATCGACTCGGATGAATTCCTGTCGATCATGAAGGCAGCCGAAACAACCCCACCGGATCATCACCAAAGTCTATCTTCAGCCACGGCAGCTCACTCGACAGACGATCCTGCACCTCAAGAAAAGAAAGGTGTCGACCGCCGCTCGATGGGAACAGCACCCAGCCTGGCCTGATGTGACGCGCAGTCAGCGGGGAATCAGCGTGCAGAAGTTCATCGCGTTTGGGTCGGAGTTACAGGTGACGATGACCAGCGCTCCACCCACAATGACGGCGCAAATGAACAGCAGAACCAGACAACCGCACCAAGCCACTGGGCCGCCGCTCAGGACGCTTTCGAACACTTGGAACAAGCCCACGAAGGTATGCAGCGTCGTGCCGATGAGCTGCAAGCCGAACATCAGCACCAAGCCAACCACACACAGCAAAACACAGCCTACAGTGATGAGCAGCAGCGTTCCGATATCCACGTTTTGCAGCAGCGGCATCTCACACCCTCCGCGTCCTCATGGCTGGCAAATTCCGGCTGTTCCAGAGAGATATTCCCACAATTCTCCCTGACGGGCATAACACTCGCAAATCGTCGTCGGCTCGCCCTGCCCCATCCACAGAATAAAGCGACTGCTGACTTCGACACAGGCTGTGCCTGAGGCGACCTCGCCGATCACCTTCGGCGTCGAAATACCAATGCCGCGTTGGGTCGGTTCCTCGATCAACCAGACACGGAGCGCCTGTCCTGGGAGTTCGCCCAACGGGATGGTAATTTCCCGCTGTGTGGCAATCAGAATAAAGCCACATGGGGACAGAATGAGTATCGCCCAGATTACCAGTCCCAGCCCACAGCCGATCCGCCAGCGCAGACTTTTGGGTCGAGCAGACTGAGGTGATATGGGTGACGGGGGGGGTGACTCAGCGGGTTCCATTTAGTGACCAATCATACGTACTAAACCGCACCCGCAGCGACCCAAAATTGTCGATCAACCACTGCTTGCGCGATTCCGGCTGGACAAAGGGGATGATGTATTGGATAAGCGCAGAGCGATCTCCTAAACCGAAGGGAGGCGCGCCAAAATCGGACGCATACCATAAGAAGATCCGCGAGATATAGACCCGTTTCGTCGACTCGGCAATAATCAGACCGCCATCATTGACAAAATTGGCTGTGGCCAGATCAAGCTGGCTAGAAATCTTGTCGGAAGTATACCAACGAATCGGGGGGCAGGATCGAGCAGCGCAGTTCAGCGCGAAGTGAATACGCGGATCAAATCGGCTGACCATGAAGCGGCGGCGTGAATCACTGCGGCCAAACTGTGGCCCGGGGATCAAAGGGTGGCCACGATTCGCTCGCAAAATGCCATGTTCGATGTCGTTGGCGCTGAACAGCAGACCGCCGACGCGGTATACAGCCCGGTCAAAGGCCCCGCGAAGACTTAAGATACTCTTTTGGACTCGATAGTCAACGACGATATGAATCACGAGGGCGTTGTACAGGTTGATCCAAAACGCAAGGCGGTCTTCATCCGTCGCCAGTGTATCCAGGTCAAAACTTGACAGATTAACGATACTCTGGCGATAAGCCCTGAAGGTAGAACTATCTCCAAGTTTTCCATAGTTCACTTGTGACCTAGAGTCGTCCAGTGCAGCGGCACGAAACTGGGACAAACTTGTGTCCATGTTCTTCAGGAGATCGGCATGGGTTTTCCCGGATTCAGGTTCTCCTTCGTTCAGAATATCGATCCCGGAAATACCTCGGAGTCGCAAGTAGACTCGCTGAGGCAAGGTCATATGGTCGAGTGAGTTCATGGGATTCAATCGACCGCCGCAAAGCGCATCTGGATGCAGTTGTCACGATCATAACCCACATGCACAAACAGCGGCGGATCCGTGGGTTTCATGTCCAGGATACGTGGCAGGATGAAGGGCAGGTCTTCGACCAGATCGAACTGAAGGATCGACTGACGAGGGATCCAATGCAGTGTGCCCTCTTGATTGGCTCGAACAGCGCGTGTCACAGCCTCAGCAGTGAAAATGAACAGGATGATCCCAGTGGATTCGTTAGTATCAACGTTGTAGACCGCACATAAGCGGAGGGAACGCACCTGGAGACCGGTCTCTTCTTCAATTTCCCTGCGGGCGCTGGTCAGCGGGTCTTCATAACGTTCAACGTGTCCACCAACGCCATTGTAACGGTTCGGAAAAATGCGCTTATGCGGCGCGCGTTTCATCAACAGCACATCCTGACCATTGGTCACAAAACACAGTGTTCGGACCACGGTCAACCAGCGTCCCTCAGTCGCCCCGGCTCCCTGCTCGGCAACGCCCATATATCCTCTCCCTCGGCACTATTCCAGTAATTGTCGCTGATCGACGTTCGTGATAAGCTACTGAGGCGCGGTTTCAACAGGGTAGACTACTATGCCATCGGCCAAGCTGGATGCCCCACCTCCCGACCTGCGAATTGTTCTGACGGAGACACTTCATCCGCACGAAGAACACGATTCGCAGCGCGCGATGCCGCTCATCGAGCGGCTGGCCCAGGAAAGCGTAGTCATCAATCCACCCATCGTCAGTCCAATGGGTTCGACGCAGTTTGTCGTGCTGGATGGAGCCAACCGTTTCTACGCTTTCTCGCACTTGCATTATCCGCACATCCTGGTGCAAGTTGTATCATATGACAGTGGCTACGTCGAGCTATCGACCTGGCGGCATGTCGTCTGCAAATGGGACGAGGCTGCCTTCGTCGATCAACTCCGCCAGATTCCATCCGTGCGCATTAGCGAAGGGACACATGGCGGAGCGCTGGCCCACCTGCTGCTGCGATCTGGTCGTACCATAGCCGTGAATACACCCGTGCAAAACACCTCTGAACGCAATGCTACGCTCCGCCAAGTGGTGCAGGTCTACCAGCGCAACGCGGCGCTGCACCGCACCGCACTTTCAGAACCCGAAGACATCTGGCTACTGCATCCTGACGGCATCTCCATCGTCGAGTTTCCAGCGTACCAACCGTCTGACATCATCGCCGCGGCCCGGCATCAAGCCTTCATCCCGCCAGGGATCAGCCGCCACATTATCCATGGCCGTGCCCTGCGGCTGAATTATCCGCTTGACCGACTGCGGGATATGCAGACTCCGCTGCGTGACAAGAACAACCACCTTCAGGAATGGATTCAGGCGCGGATGGCGAACCGCCAGGCACGCTATTATGCTGAAGCCACCTACCAATTCGACGAATGACCGACAGGAAGCGTATGTACCAGACCGCCGAGCAAGCCATCAAGCAGGCCACGCTGTATACCGACAAAGTAGATTACGCCCTCATCAGGCTGCCCTTTCAGGCGATCACCCCCGCGGCTGGTATCATCGCGGAAATTGGTGAGGCATTCTGCGCCTTGATCGCCGACAAGGATGAGGTCAGCCTGGTCATCCCGTATGAAGCTGTTGCCGAGTTCGAGAAGCGACTGCCGGGAAAGACGGTCAGCCCAACGCCCTACCGCCTGATTACCTTCGATCTGGAACTGGATGCCGAGATGGTCGGATTCATGGCAAAGATCAGCACCACACTGGCGGAGGCCAATGTCTCGATCATCCCGTTCGGCGCATTCAGCCGCGACCATCTCATGGTGCGGCGCGATCAAGTCGAGGTTGCACTGGCCGCGCTGCGCCGTTTACAATCCGACTCATAGTCGAGTTTATTCGGTTCAGCACATCATGGACATTCCCATTTTCCCGGCGGCTCAAGCCCCGCGTCCGCGCGAAGAAGTTCGTATCCAGGCCGTCACCATCACCCCTTACCCAGATCGTTTCCGGGTGCATCTCCGCCTTCAGGTGACACCCTTTCTGGAACGCCCCAATCTGCTCATTGTCGCTCATGATGAACAGGATCGTGTCGTCAGCGAACTCAATGTGATCGAGACCATGCACCATGACATGGAATTCACCATCCATATCCGCAATGTGAGCGATCCCGCCGGAGTCTATACCCTCACGACTGACCTATTCTACGAAACACGCAACCCGCCACAGGATCGGCGCGTCGAAACCTTCACGATTCCGGCAGGAGACCCCCAGTAGAATAGGACTTGGATCGAGTCATGCCTCTCCAAATGAGTACGGCACAGATTCTTGAACTACAGCGTCATGCGCTGAGAGTCTGGCCGGATGAAGCCTGTGGGGTATTGGCTGGGCAGGGGCAGGCGGTAACGAGTATCATCCCACTGCCCAACACCGCTGCTGATCCCAAACGCAGCTACCGGATCGACGACCGAGCGCTGGCTGACACGCTGCGCGATATCGAACTGAAGAGCCAATCGTTGATCGGCTTCTATCATTCGCATCCGAATGGCAGCCACATACCTTCGCCGACCGATGTTCGGCAGGCCACGTATCCCGATGCGCTGTACGTGATTGTGGGACTGCGGAACCGGGAATCGCCAGAGGTGGGTGCGTGGTCTATCCGAAGCGGCGAGGTCAAGCCGGTCGAAATTGAAACTGGCAGCGCTCCTGAGCGGAAGGATGAGGATGAGGGGGATGACCTCACACCGACTCAAGCCCGCGCGGTGATGCTGGCGATTGTCCTGTCGGTGATTTTTGTGTTGGTGGTTGCCTTATCACTGCTGCCGCCTGCCCCCGTCATTCCAACGGTGACGCGGTAGCTGAAACTGGACTGATGAAAATGCTAGAGATTGTCCTCATTGCCCTGGTCGGGTTGGTCGCAGGCGGAATGGTAAACGCGCTGGCGGATGATTTGCCTCACCACCGCTGGCCCAGTCTGCCGCGCTACCCAGACGGTTCGCCGCGTCCCACTGCCGCATGGTTAGGAATTGGCGCATTTGTGGGGGACAAGAGAACTTCTTCCAGCGGTGCGAGGTTAGGCTGGCGCTATCCCTTGACCGAGATTCTGACCGCCGGTTTGATGCTGCTCACCTATGTCGTGAAACGTGGCAAGGCCGATGTCAGCGATCTCCAACTGCTGTTCTGGCTGGCCTATATGCCGGTTTTCGTCCTCATCACGATCATCGACCTGGAACACAAGTTGATCCTGTTCTCGGTCATCATTCCAGCCTCAGTGCTGGCGATTCTGGATGCTATCCTCACGCCTATCCAGAAAGAACCTAATCTGGAACGGGCACTTCTGGGTGGAGCCGTGGGGTTTGGAACGTTTTTTATCCTTTACCTGGGTGGCATTCTGTATGTTTATCTGGTGAATCGCCTTCAGGGACGCGGCATTAACACGGTGGCCTTTGGCTACGGCGATGTGATGATGGCGCTGTTCAGCGGTTTGGTGCTGGGTCTTGAGGCGGTCATCTTCGCGCTGTTCATCACAGTGTTTCTCGGCGCAATAGGATCGATCCTGTATCTGATCGTCCAGCGCCTCCTCGGCAAGGGTTACACCCTGTTCACCGCCCTGCCCTACGGCCCGTATATCGTCGCCGGCACAGTCATCATGCTGCTGTTCAGCGCTCAGGTGCGCTTCCTGATCGCGGGTTATTGAGGGCGCTCGATCACGCCGCCACCCAGCACCCGATCCTCGTTGTAGACGACAGCGCCCTGCCCCGGCGTAATATCGCGCAGCGGGGCATCGAACGTGACGGCCATGCGATCATCCGGCAGGGCTTCAACCCAGGCAGGAACCGCGGGCGCCTTATAGCGGATCTTCACTTCGGCCCGGAATGGCTGAGGCGGAGCCTTTCCGCTAACCCAGTTGACCCGCCTTGCCGTGAGAGCAGCGCGGCCCAATTCGTCGGCGGTTCCAACGATCAGCGTATTGATCTCTGGTTTCATGTCGATCACATACAGGGCTTCGAGGCTATTGACGTACAATCCCCTGCGCTGTCCGATGGTGTAGTTCACTAAGCCGGTATGTTCCCCAACAACCCGCCCATCCCGCCGGATGATCGGGCCGGACAACATGACATCCGGGGCATGATCGCTCAGGAAGCGGCGGTAGTTATTGTCCCCGATAAAACACAAATCCTGGCTATCTTTCTTGCTGGCGGTCGGCAAACCAAAGCGCTCGGCGATCTGTCGCACTTCCGGCTTGCTGAGCTCGCCCACCGGAAACAGGGCATGGCGAAGCTGTTCCTGCCCCAACACGCTGAGGACGTAGCTTTGATCCTTGTGGGAATCGACTCCGGCGCGTAGGACAAACTCGCCAGACTTGTCCTGCGACACCCGCACATAGTGACCCGTCGCCAAATAATCCGCATCCAAGGCCAGCGCATTCTGGAGCAGGTAGGTAAAACGAATCTGGCGGTTGCACTCCAGACAGGGATTGGGCGTAACGCCTTCGCGATGCTGGTCGATGAAGAACTGGACAATCGTGCCGCGGAATACATCTTTGGTATCCAGCACATAAAAAGGGATGCCCAATTTAGCTGCAACGCGACGCGCGTCGGCCATCTGGTCAGGCGTACAGCAGCGGTTATGCGCACCGCCGGCCATTGACTCTTCTGACCACAGACGCATCATCATGCCCACGACATCGTAGCCCTGCTCCACCAGCAGAGCAGCCGCCACCGAACTATCCACACCGCCGCTCATGGCGACGACCACGCGCTTACGTTTGCTGCTCACAAAACCCGCTCTCGACTCAGCTTGCGAATCCGGTCGACCGACTCCGCCAGAGCTTCAACTGCGTAGTCCACATCAGCTTCTGTCGTCTGCCGCCCAACGGTCAGACGCAAACTGCCACTGGCTTCCTGCGGTGAATAGCCCAGCGCTATGAGTACACCCGAAGGTTCCGGGTTGCCGGTCTTGCAGGCGGAGGCGCTGCTGGCAGCCACGCCCCGCATATCCAGATGCATCAGAAGCGAATTGCTCTCGACGCCGTCAATCACGAAGCTGGCATGTCCAGGCAACCGTTCCGTCGGATGCCCAGTCAACTGAACGCCAGCGATCCGGTCAAGAATGCGGTCGACGAGCCGGTCGCGCTGCTTGCGGTAATGCCGAACATGAATATCGAATTCTTCGTAGGCCAAGCGCAGCGCCTCGGCCGCGCCGACGATCAACGGTGTAGCCTGCGTCCCCGCCCGCAGCCCATGTTCGTGTTCGCCGCCAGTTTGCGCGGGCACGAGTTCAACGCCGGAACGAACGTATAGAATGCCGATACCCTTTGGACCATAGAACTTGTGCGCCGACAGACTCAGGAGATCAACACCCAGTGCCCGCACATCCAGTGAGAGCTGTGCCGCCCCCTGCACGGCGTCTGTGTGGAAGCGCGTGCCGTTCTGCCGGGCAACCGCAGCCAGTTGGGCAATGGGTTCAACGGTTCCGACTTCGTTGTTCACCAACATGATGCTAACCAAACTGGTATCTGGCCGGCAGGCATGTTGTACATCGTCCGCCGATACCCGCCCAAAGTGATCCACAGGCAGAACCGAGACTTTGAGTCCGGTCTCATCCTGAAGCTGCATGACGGTCTTGCTGACAGCGGCGTGTTCAATAGAAGATGTCACCAGATGACCACCACGATCGCGCTGGCGATCATCCCAAACGACTCCGCGAATCGCCAAATTGTCGCTTTCCGATCCGCCGCTGGTGAAGATTACTTCGTCGGGAGAGCAGTTCAACACGCGGGCAACGGTTGCGCGGGCATTCTCAATGGCAGCTTCCGCATCCCGTCCGAAAAGATGTGACGACGAGGCATTGCCATAGACTTCAGTGAAGTAGGGCATCATCGCCGCGACCACACGTGGATCGGTCGGCGTGGTTGCCGAATGGTCGAGGTATACAAACCGCCGGGAATTCATCGGGCATTCGCTTCCAGAAACTGACAAGTCAATAGAGACATTTTAAGGAAATCAGCCGATTTTTCATAGATTTGACATGACGAGACAGCGAATCCGATATATCATTGGGAGCGCAACTCGCACAACTGCTTAAAACAGACGCGCTGGATACCTGGCGCGACTGCTATTATTTCATCAGACAGGAGAACAACCGATGTCTGTCATTGAGCATATCCACGGGCGAGAAATTCTGGACTCGCGTGGTAACCCGACGGTCGAGGTAGAAGTCCGCCTGGCCGACGGATCATTGGGTCGCGCGGCAGTTCCGAGCGGCGCATCTACAGGCGATCATGAAACCCTCGAACTACGTGATGGTGACAAGAAACGTTACGACGGCAAAGGCGTACTCCGGGCGGTCCAAGCTGTCAACACTACCATCGCCGATGCTCTGCGAGGCCAATTCGTCTCGCAGAAGGCCATCGACGACATCATGCTGGAACTAGATGGCACGAACAACAAATCCAAACTGGGGGCAAACGCCATCCTGGGCGTCTCACTGGCTGTGGCGCACGCAGGCGCGGCCAGTGCCGGCCTGCCCCTCTATGCCTACCTGGGCGGCGTTCACGCCCACGTACTGCCCGTCCCGATGATGAACATTATGAACGGCGGCAAACATGCTACCAACAGCACTGACTTCCAGGAATTCATGGTCATGCCGGTGGGAGCCGACTCATTCCGTGAAGCTCTGCGCTGGTGCGCCGAAATCTATCAGAGCCTGAAGAAAGTCCTGCATAAGAAAGGGCACAGCACTACTGTTGGCGATGAGGGAGGCTTCGCGCCCAGCCTCGGCTCGAACGTGGCTGCGCTAGATGCCATCATGGAAGCCATCGAAAAAGCCGGCTACGTTCCAGGCGAACAGATTCGCATCGCGCTCGACCCCGCGACCTCAGAGCTGTATCAGGATGGAAAGTACCATCTGGCGATTGAAGGCCGCACGCTAACGGGCGAGGAAATGGTCGAATTCTGGGCAGGCTGGGTGGAGAAGTATCCGATCATCTCTCTCGAAGATGGGCTGGCGCAGGACGACTGGGAGAACTGGTCGAGGCTCGTCGCGGCCATCGGTGACCGCGTGCAGATTGTCGGCGACGATCTGCTCGTCACCAATGTCGAGCGCATTGAACGTGCCATCCACGAGAAATCCGCGAATTCTTTGCTCTGTAAGGTCAACCAGATCGGTACGCTCACCGAGGCGATGGCCGCCAGTCAGTTGAGCCAGCGTCACGGTTGGACCGTGGTTGTCAGCCACCGCAGCGGAGAAACAGAAGATACCACTATCGCTGACCTGGCGGTAGCAATGAACGCGGGTCAGATCAAGACCGGTGCGCCCTGCCGCTCTGACCGCGTCGCGAAGTTCAACCAACTGCTCCGCATCGAGGAAGCACTGGGCAGCGCTGCCGTGTATCCGGGGATGAAAACCTTTACAAACCTCAAGGTATAGCGCGGCGCGCTGACATAGAAAGGACACGACAGCTTGGTGAAAAACGGAATCAACGGCAAACGCACTAAAATCGTTGCCACCATCGGCCCCGCATCGCAGGATGAAGAGACGATCCGCGATATGATCCGCAGCGGCATGAATGTCGCCCGGATCAACTTCTCGCATGGCGATCACGCTACCCACGGGCAAAACATTGATCGAGTGCGTCGAGTCGCAGAGCAGGAACGCGCCGTCATCACCATTTTATGCGATATTCAAGGTCCGAAAATCCGCATCGGCAAAGTGGCAAACGAGCCGCTCATGCTCAAACAGGGCGACAAAGTGACTTTCACGCTGGATAACGTTCCAGGTGAAAACGGCCTCATTTCCCTGCCCCATCCGGAATTTGTTCGTGACCTCAAGGTCGGTACGCAGCTTCTGCTGGACGATGGCAACCTGGAAATGGTCGTCCTGCAGACGACCGCTCGCGGAGTCGTCTGTGAAGCCGTGGTCAGCGGTCTGTTGAGTTCGCGCAAAGGCGTCAGTGCTCCCAAAGCCAAGCTGTCGTTGTCCGCCATCACCGAAAAAGACCGCGATGACATCGAGTTCGCCCTCAAGATGCAGACGGACTATTTGGCGATGTCCTTCGTCCGATCACAGGAAGACATCCGCGAGCTGAGGTGGCTGATGCGACACCTTGGCGGCGATGTCGCGGTCATCGCCAAGATCGAAAAGCACGAAGCTCTGGAAAACATCGAGAGCATCATCGAGATTTCTGACGGCATCATGGTGGCTCGTGGCGACCTCGGTGTAGAAACCCCTGCCGAAGAAGTCCCCTTCCACCAGAAGCGGATCATTAAACTGTGCAACGATGCCGGTAAACCCGTCATCACCGCTACCCAGATGTTGAACTCGATGGTCGATAACCCCCGTCCCACCCGCGCCGAAGCCAGCGACGTCTATAACGCAATCCTCGACGGCACGGATGCGGTCATGCTCAGCAATGAGACAGCTGCCGGGAATTATCCAGTCAATGCGGTGGAAACGATTGCTCGTATCGCTGTCATCGCCGAGCAAAGCATCTGGAATCGACGCAAGGACATTCGGCAGATATATACGCCGAATGCCGAAGGCCGGGAAGCTATCTCCGATGCCATCAGCCAATCAACCTGTCAGATCGCCGAGGCGCTCAACTCGAAGGCCATCGTCACCTCGACTCTGACCGGCTACACCACCCGCCGCGTCGCCAAAGAGCGTCCGCGCACACCTATCCTGTGCGTCACCCCCAATGAAGTGACCTACCGACGAATGGCGCTAGTCTGGGGGGTGATTCCGCTGCTCATCCCCATGTTCAAGACCATCGACGCAATGATCGAAACCGTAGTCAAAGCGGCCGAGGATGCCAACCTGGTGCAGCGCGGTGACAGCCTCGTGTTGATTGCCGGGGTTCCATTCGGAATCGGGGGTCAAACGAATTTCCTGAAGATTCACACCGTTGGGGAAGCGGTTGAGTTCTGAAGTTCAGCGGGGGATCGAACATTTCAGCGGGGGATGTAACGACATGCCCCATTTGCATCAATACTTGTCGCCGTCGATGAATTCCAGGGATTCGCCGGCGCGGGCGTTCGAAGATCCGCCACGATAGGACGTGACCGAGTAGCGGCTCTGTTCAGGCATGGTATTCGGACGCACATGCTGGAGTGTTCCGGCCATTTGATCTGAAGCCGCCTGGGACTGGGGAGCCGTGCAGTATGGGCATACCTGCCAGGACAGTTCCAACATCCGGCGGCACTGAACGCAGGGTTTCTTGAGCCGGGTAAAACAGTGCGGACACGCCTGCCAATCCTCCTGTACGCGCTGACCGCAGGCCGGACAGGTCGATTTGCCTTCGATTTCCTGGAGCAGGGCTTCTTCTTCCAGAGAACGTTCATAGGACTCGCTGAGCGTTTCACGCGGGCGCAACAGCAGGTAGATCAACAGGCCTGGAACATTGAGGAGCGCGACCAGCAGCGCGACTGCCAGTTGCAGGACCCGATCCCGTGAACGCGAGCGCATATCGCGGAACGACCACAGGATAAGCGCCAACCAAAAGGCCGCCAGAACCAGCACCACGTAGATTGCACCAATCGTGACCAGATCGGCCGAGATTCCCAGACCAGAGAACAAATCGCCCATTAGATTGTGGCTCCACGACAATGACGGGTTCCCTGGAACAGTATATCAGTCCGCCAGAAGCGGCGCAAAACGGTTAACAGGTTCAGACAGCACATTGGGGACGCCGCGATGCCCAACCCAAACATCACAGCGCGCTTGTTGAGACACGGTCCGCAGGGACTTTCCGACGCCGAACTGCTGGCAGTGCTGCTGGACACCCTGCCCGATCCGCTGACTACAGCAGAGACAACCCTACAAACTTTTCGAGGATTGGGAGGGCTGACCCACATTGATCCCGATTCGCTCTCCAAGATCGCCAATCTCGATTCATCTGCCCGAGCGCGGCTACTGGCCGCAATCGAGATTGGGCAGCGTATTGTGCGCGTAATTCCCGATCCGCCACCGCGCATTAGTAATGCCGATGACGCCATTCATCAGTTGCACGATATGCGTCATCTGGCGCAAGAACACGTTCGCGTGCTGCTGCTCGACTCACACGAACGCCTGATCGGTATCGAAACGCTCTACATCGGCACAATGAATATTACCGTGCTGCGAATCGCGGAGGTGTTCCGCCCCGCCATACTACGGAACTGCCCAGCGCTGCTCCTGGCACACAACCATCCGATGGGAGAAGCCACGCCATCCCCGGAAGATATCGAGATGACGCGCGATCTGATCGCGGCGGGAAAGCTGCTGGACATTCGTCTAGTCGATCACCTTATCATCAGCCCGCTCGACTGGACTTCGCTGCGACGTTCTGGGTTCGGTTTTGAGGATGCCTGAATCAGGCTGGATTGTCTGCCCCAGCCAGCAGACTGATGTCGCTGATGAACACATCGTACTGGTGTCCCGAGGCATAAAACTGCAAACTGATAATTTCCTGGGGACGCACCCGCGCCGGAATCAGGCTGAAGAGGTTGCCGCTGTCGTAGGTGTACCAGGCCTTTTCTTTGATGATTTCGTGCTGTTGTGAACAGCTATCGCATTGAAGCGGATAGTTCAACTGGGTATCGAGTAGATAGTAGAACCCGTGATACCAGATGCGAAGGTTCCCCTCTGCGTCCTTGTAATCCATCCGCAGCATCAGCGGGCACTCGCTAGCGACGAAGCCACACATGCTTAATGACTGGAAATTCAGATTGAACACCGCCTTCAATACAAGGTAGTTGTAGCCGCGCACATCAACGCCATTCGCGCCGAAGTACTTACTGCACCCCGTCGCCCCACTGGTAATGGCATTGTCGCCACGAGTCAGCCGCAGTGCTAAACGTCCATCACGGTACTCGGTGCTCAAGTAACTTGGCGGTTGACTGTCACTAGTCGCGCAGGCCCAATCCGCGACCAGCGGCGCTGCTGGACCCGCGCCAGAATCCGGCTTGAGAAGTGCATCCTGAAAGCTGCTCGCACCTAATAGGTTCACATAAGATGTTCCAACGTGGATCGCAGAAGCATCCACATCGTAGCTGATGCGACCAAAGTTTCCAACCGGAACAGCCCTTCCCACACTCGCTTCCGCCGGGACGATGGACGCTGATCCCTGATAGTTAATCACATCAAGCTGCGTCGCCGAAACCACGACCGTATAGCTGCCCTGGTTGTCCAGATAGATCGTATCGCCCCGGCCAGCCCGAAGTGTGAGGCGCACGTCCCAGCTTGCCCCAGCCGGGATGAACACATCGGCTTTACCCACAAACTGGCGCAATTCGATACCGTAGACCCCACTGCCCCATGAGAAGCGTGGACGATAAGCCTGCCAGAACGATACCGAGGTGTCGCCGTACAGCGTCACCGATGCAATCAGACGATTCTCGATTTGCGAGTCCCGAAAGAACAAGGTCACTTGCGAAACCGAGTCGGTACTCACGACATTGCCACTGGAAAACCGGCTTTCGGCGCGGACAGCCTGCCCAGAGATGCTACCTGTTCCCAAACCGACCTGCATAACCGAGTCCAGCGCCACCGTCGATTGGAACAGAAAATAGCTGGCTCCCACACCCGTCACCACGCAGATCACACAAAACAAGGCGAAAGACAAGAGCAGGACGCCCCAGGCGAGCCGCTGCGGGTCCAATCGAGGATTAGCAGTGGGTACACTGATGTCGGTCAAGCGACGCCCCAATACATTCAGTTCAAAGCGACGCACATTATAACACGCATGGCGGCTGGTCATCCTGCCTCGACGTGCTGTTATCCCTCCGATATAATGTAAGTGTAGTGTTGCAAGCGACGGTTCGGGAGATACGACCTATGTCCGGACACAGTAAATGGTCCACAATTAAACGTAAAAAAGGCGCGGAAGACGCCCGGCGGGGTAAGATTTTTACCCGTCTGGCCCGCGACATCATGTTGGCAGCCCGTGAAGGCGGTGGCGACGAAAATTCCAACGGGAAGTTGAAGCTGGCAATCGCCAAAGCGAAGGCCAACAATATGCCCAAAGACAACATCGAGCGCGCTATTCAGCGCGGAACCGGCGGCGGCGGCGACGGGGTCATGCTGGAAGAGATCACATACGAGGGTTACGGCCCTGATGGGGTCGCCTTCCTGGTGGATGTGCTGACCGACAACAAGAACCGCACCCTAGCAGATGTCAAACGCGCCTTCACCCGCGCCAACGGCAGCCTCGCCTCAGCAGGATCGGTGGCTTGGCAGTTCGAAAAAAAGGGTGTCATCGCCCTAAATGGCGAAGGACTAGATTTCGATGCGGTTTTCATGACCGCAGCCGAAGCCGGTGCTGACGATGTGCTGGACGAAGAAGGCACGATCACCGTCTACACCCCGCGCGAGATGTTCGCCGCCGTGGAAAGTGCTCTCACCGCTGCTGGATATACCATCGATGAAGCCGAACTGCGCTGGGTCGCCAAGAACGAAAGTGAGCTTCCGGTCGAAAAAGCCGTCCAGAACATGAAGCTGATGGAACAGCTAGAAGAACTGGACGACATTCAGAGCGTTGCCTCGAACCTGTCAATCACCGATGAAGTCATCGCCGCGCTTGAGGCCAGTTCATGATAAGCCTCGGCATCGATCCGGGCACGGCCACGGTCGGCTACGGATTTGTCGAGGAAGATCACGACGGTGCTCTGCGTGCCGTCGCCTATGGTGTGATCACCACTAGTCCCCAGACTCCCATGTGGGAGCGGTTGGCGATTATTTATGACAGTATAGTGCAGTTGGTGCGGGAGCGCCAACCGGATCGCGCCGCTGTGGAAGAAATGTTCTTTGCCAAGAATGTGACCACCGCCATCACGGTTGCTCAGGGACGCGGAGCGATCCTGGCGGCGCTGGCATCAACCGGCCTGCCAATCAGCGAGTACAAGCCGAACAATATCAAGCAGTCGCTGGTCGGTTACGGCGGAGCCAAAAAGTCTCAGATTCAGGAAATGGTTCGTATGCTGCTCAATCTCGAAGACATTCCTCGGCCGGATGATGCCGCCGATGCGCTGGCGATTGCGATCACCGATTTACACAGCGCCCGTTACGCCGGGTTGATAGAAGACTGAGGCCGCGCCATGATCGCCAGCATTCAGGGAGTCGTGAGCACAACAGGCAAGGACTATGTGGTCGTGGTAACAGGCGGAATCGGGTTCAAGGTTTTCGTGCCACATTCGACCATGGATCGAATTGATCCGTCCGAAGAAACCTTCCTGCACACCTCAATGATCGTGCGTGAGGAGTCACTTACGCTCTATGGCTTCGCCACATCATCGGAGCAGGAAGTCTTTGATATTCTGCTGACCGTAAACGGAGTCGGGCCGAAGCTCGCCCTGGCAATTCTGAGTTCTCTCAGCCTGGACAGCCTGCGGAACGCCATCGTCAGTGAGCGGGCTGAAATCCTGACTCGTGTGCCCGGCATCGGCAACAAGACCGCCCAACGCATCCTGATTGAACTCAAGGACAAGCTTAAGTTCGGCCAGGATACCACCCCCGTTTCCATGTTCGATGATGTCAACACGGATGTGATCGACGCCCTGGTCGCGCTCGGCTACAGCATCGTGGAGGCGCAGACTGCCGTCCAGTCTCTGCCATCTGATGCGCCGCCCAGCGTCGAAGAACGGGTCCGCATGGCGCTGCAATACTTCGCCTGATACAAAGATCTTCGGAGTACACTGATTTGGACGCCGAACTGCTTGGAAAGCGGATCGCAGTCCTGGACAAGGGCTGGATTGAACTGATCGACATGCTCCCCCACCCCAGCGCTGGGGTGAGCGGTGATCTTGCCATCGTCAACGCCGCTCGGGTAAGCTTCATGGGGGAAAGTAAAGGCCCGGAGAAAGACAAAAAGCTCCTCTTCTATCTCCTCCGCAACCATCACACCACGCCTTTCGAGATGGTCGAGTTCAAGTTCCGGGTACGCGCCCCCTTGGTCACCTGGTGGCAGTGGGTGCGCCATCGCACTTGGAGCTTTAACGCTCAATCCGGCCGCTATACTGCCTTTGAAGAAAACGACTTCTATGTGCCGGATGTCTGGCGTAAGCAGGCTGCCAGCAACAAACAGGCCAGCGATGGGCAGGTCGATGCCGAAACCAACGCCGAACTTACCCTCCGACTTGAATCACTTTATCAGCAAAGTTATGAACTGTATTCACAGGCGCTCGAAGCTGGTGTCTCCCGCGAACTGGCCCGCCTGTTCCTACCAGGATTCAGCGTCTACTATACATGGGTCGCCAAGATCGATGCTCACAACCTGATGCACTTTTTGCAACTGCGGATGGCTTCTGACGCGCAGCACGAAATCCGTGTCTATGCCGAAGCCATTTTCGAGCATTTCTTCAAGCCCGCGCTGCCCTGGACGGCCGAGGCTTTCAGTGAGTACATCCTGAAATCTGAACAGCCGCCCCAGTGATCGCTACGGTGAGATGAACAGTTCAGCCCCCTGCTGGAAGCACATCTGCCGGCCAATGTTGTCTTCAGGATAGACTTCCCAACCGTATCGCTTGCCCGCCTTGAACAATTCCGCTGGGAAGCTATAGGTGGCATCGATGGCATAATCCATGAACAGTTCCTGGCCAAATTCATCGATAACACTCACCCGGTAGCGCATAGCGCCGGCTGCTGGGGACCAATACACCGCAGGACTCTCACCGAGCTTGAATGTTGAAGTGCTGCGCTCAAGATCGACCAGAAAGGTCCCACAGGCTTCCAGCGTCGCCAACGGAATCCCAGTGGGCAAAACCACAGGAGTCTCGGTCGCTTGATTCTGCGGTTCAGTAGGAACAACTGAGGGCGTCCAGGTAGGCGGTAAGGTCGGGCGCACAATCGGGGCCTGGGTGGGTAGTGGCTCAGTTGGAGGCAGGGTGGTGGCCGTGGCCGCTTCCACGCCGCCGAGGGTCGGAATCAGTGTCGGCAGTTCACCCTCCGACTGCGAACCGCACGCCGCCAACAGCAGCGCCAGGATGAGAACAAACCCATTCTTCAAGGTGAACCTCCTCTGGGCTTCAAGCCGTCAGTTCGGCTGTCGCAATCGAGTAGCCCTGCAAGATCAGAATAATGACCACAATAATCACAATCGAGCCAAAAAGACAGTACACCAACACCAATGGATGTACTGCCGGGGTCTCACCGCGCGTCCCGATAATCAGCCGCCACCCAGCGACATACATCACCGCACCTAGTCCCGCCGCCACGAGTGAGGGCAGAATGCGCGTCGCTTCGTTGAAGAACAGGTTGATGTAGACATTATCGACAATCGGAAATGTCAGTAAGACTACTGCCAGACTGAACAGTGCCACCAGAAGAATACGAGTCAGCCGCGGACGGGTCACGATCCAGGCCGCCAGCGGTTCCAGTCTGAGCGTCGGTCGCATCAGGGGTGGCTTTTCTGGCGAAGCGGCCATGCGTCGCTGCATCGGCGGCTGCGCTTTGCGACGGCTCATGAACGGTCTTCCCTGGGCAGATTCCAGTGCATCAGGTTCCCGGCATTCGGCTCCGCGTTTATCATCGCTGTCGAAGCTCGCATGAAATAATCCTTCATTAGACTGTGGCTGGGTTCGGTAATCCCAACGGCGTCCATCGCCGCCAACATATGCGTCAGCCAGCGATCTCGCGCGGCCTGATCGATTAGAAATGGCGAGTGACGCATTCGCAGACGCGGATGCCCACGCTCGCTCTGGTATCGCGCTGGCCCGCCGAAGAACTGCGTCAGAAACAGAAACTGCCACTCCTTGCCCGCTTCGAGGTCATCCGGGAACATCGGGCGCAGCAGTGGATCCGCCTCAATTCGCGCGTAGAAATCATCGACAAGCTGGCGAAATACGGGATCGCCGCCGAGCTGCTCATACACATTGAATTCGCCGTCGGACATCGTACCTCTCGCCGTTTTCTCGGACTTCGGGCCTTTGGTGAACAAAAAGTGCGGCTGGACAATTCAGGTCACGAGAGTACAATCCTTTCCGCAAAACACGGCTGCCCAGAGTCCCGTTTTAAGGAGCAAATCGTCATGAAATCCAGCTGGCGCCAAGTCGGAACACTATTCCTGCTTGCGCTTTTCATCAGTGCAACCTGGGTACAGGCTCAGGACAGCAGCACAGTTACAGTTGTAGGCTCGAATCTCGTTGCGCCGCTTTTCGAGAGCCTCAAGTCCAACAGTGGCGCTGCCCTCGAAGCAACGACTGAAGTCACAGGAACTCGCGCGGGCTTTGAGCGTCTGTGCCTCGGCCAGACCGACATGGCCCTGGCAACCCGCGCCATCAGCGCCGAAGAAGCTCTCAACTGCACCAACAACAATGTCGATTATACCGAATTATTGGTCGCCTACAGCATCGCAGCCTTCATCACTAAAGCCGATGCCAGCTATGCCACCTGCCTGACACCGCAAAATATCGCCGCGATCATGGCTCCTAGTGCCCAGACCAGCACCTGGGAACAAATCCTGCCCGGCGCTGGCACGGCCCCGCTCTCGGTGATTCTGCCACAGGCCGGGACATTGACCTACACGACCCTCGACTCCTTCGTCGAAGGGGATGGGTTCAGGCCAGATGCTACTGTCCTGGCCAGCGATGCGGATGTGATCGCAGCTGTCGCCAGCACAGACGGCGCTGTCGGCGTCGTCAATCTTCAGACCGCGAATTCCTCCACTGATCGGGTGAAGATCCTCCAAATAAATGAAAATGAGGTCATTGGCTGCGACACGCCCTCGGCGGAGGGTGTCGAACAACGCGCATACAGCGCCATGGATCCGCTGTTCATCTACTTCAACCGCGCCAGCCTGAGCAAACCCGGCGTGACCGAAGTACTCAATTACGCCATCAGTGAAGCCGCTTCCAGCTCAATCCAGGCCGCCGGCCTCACCGTCCCCACGGCGCTTATCACCGCAGCCAATCAGACTGCCCTGGCGGGCACAGGCAACACCCGCCCCTTCAGCGAGCAGACCACCTCGTTCAGCATCCCGCAGGCCGCAGCAGGACAGGTCGCTATTGCGGGAGCAGCCGAGGCCTTCGATCTACTGAACAATCTGGGAACCGCCATCAGCGCCCAGTATACCGGCATCACTCTTGACATCAAGACGCTGGGACAGCCGGCTGGAGTGCGCCGTCTCTGCAATGGTGAAGTCGATATCGCTGCTATCACGTCTCCGATCACCGCGGAAGAGATTCAGAACTGCACGGCCAACAACATCGAGACGCTCCCCATTGATCTCGGCAAGCAGGCCGTTGTGCTAGTGAGCAATGCCGCCAACAGCTATCTTGCCTGCCTGACGACCGAGCAGGTGAATTCGATCTGGGCTTTCAGCGCCGCCAACACCATCAAAACGTGGAATCAGGTGGACTCCACTTTCCCCGCTGATGCAATGACGCTTTTCGCGCCCAACCCTGGTGACAGTTCGGGCGACCTTCTCCTGGCCATCACTGCGGGTAAGGACGTACCTGTTCGGGGCGACAGCCAGCTTAACAACGATCCACTCTTCCGCGCTGCCGCCACCGCCAATGTCTCCGGCGCACTGACCTACATGGATTGGTCGGAATACCAGCGCGTGGTGCAGAACAACCAGCAGCGCATCCAGCTGGTCGGCATCGATGGTGGCAGCGGCTGCGTCATCCCCTCTGCAGAGACCATCGCTGACGGGACTTACCCCCTGAGCCGTGGCGCGACGCTGCTCGTCAACAAAGCTTCATTGACCAAGATTCAGGTGCAGTCGTACCTCTGGTATCTGGCAAGTGACGCCAACTTCAGCCAGTTTGAACGCGCCGGTTTCATCGGCGTGACCTTCGGCAGTCTGCCCGCCCTCCGCCAGACGCTCCAGAAAGCCTATCTGGATGCCGCCGAGGCCGCGGCTCAGGCGGCTGAAGCCACCCCGGAGGCCACGGCAGAAGCTACACCGGAAGCCACCCCCGGCTCGTAACCTGACCCCACCTGATTGTCCGCACCCCTGCTCGAACGAACAGGGGTGCTTTTGTTTGCGATATGCTATGCTATACTGCGCAGCGAGACACCCACCCACGTCACGGCTCGCATACCCACACTGGACTGAAAGGAACATGATGCGCGGAGAACTGATCGCGCTTGATCTGGAAACTACAGGCCTGAGTCCCGATACCGATGCCATCATTGAGGTCGGAGCCGTTCGATTTCGGGATGGTCAGGTGATCGACGAGTTTTCCACGCTGGTCAATCCTCTTCGCCCCCTCCCGCAGGAAGTCTCTTTGCTGACTGGCATCAGTGAAGCCAGCCTGCAAACCCAACCGACGCTTTCCGAGGTTATCCCGCAGCTTCGGCATTACCTCGGTGATGCTGTGCTCATCGCCCACAATGCCCAGTTTGATCGCGCCTTCATGGAAAAGGCCGGCTTCCGTGACTATCACTGGCTCGACACGCTTGAACTGGGATCAATCCTGCTCCCGCGCGCGCTGCGTTACAGCCTGGCGTACCTCTCCAGCCACTTCCAGATCGATCTGATGAGCCACCACCGCGCGACTGACGACGCCCGCGCCACCGCGTATTTGTACTGGGAACTCTGGAAGGTCTGCACGCAGCTTCCTCCTGCTCTGATTCAGGAAATTCTCACCCATTCCAAAGACCTCAAATGGGAAGCCCGCCCTTACTTTGAGTCCGCCCTCGCGGAGCGCAAAACCGCCTACCCGGGACCGAAAGGCTCGCCCTCATCAGCCGAGCCGACCGTTCCAACGGCCCCAGCGCCTGCCAGCATGCCTCCTACAGCCGACGACATAAATGACATCTTCGGTGAGCAAGGTCTGCTGTCGCAAAAATTGGCTGCTCATGAATACCGCCCCCAGCAGCAGGAGATGGCCGCCCAGGTCGATGCAGCTTTGCGTGACTCGAAGCAGGTCATGATTGAAGCCGGAACCGGCGTCGGCAAGACACTCGCCTACCTGGTCCCGGCTGTCCTATGGACGCGGGAACCTGGCCGGCGCATCGTCATCTCGACCTACACAACCAACCTTCAGGATCAACTGATCCAGAACGACATCCCGATGGTCTCGACAGTACTCGGCCAACCGGTCAGCGCTGTCGTCCTCAAAGGCCGCAGCCATTATCTCTGCCCGCGCCGCCTTGAAGATATGCGGCGCAGCGGGCCGACTACGCTTGATGAACTGCGTATTCTGGCCAAAGTCCTGATCTGGCAGCAGACTCCCAATTCAGGCGACCGCAATGAAATCAACCTACGCGGCTTCAACGAACTGGCAATCTGGAAGCACCTAAGTGCCGACGAACACGCCTGCACCATCGAGGACTGTGAAGCGCTGGCTGGAGGTCGCTGCCCTTTGTTCCAGTCGAGGAAGGCCGCCCAATCCGCCCAGATGATTGTCGTTAATCACGCCCTACTCTGCGCCGATTCTCTCGGCAAAGACCCTATCCTGCCTCCTTATCAGGACCTGATCGTCGATGAAGCCCACAACCTCGAAGATGCCGCAACCAACGCCTATGCCGCCCGACTTGATGAACCTGGTATCGCCTACCGGATCAGCGAACTCGCCAGCGTGCATCGCGGTTTGTTGGGTGACGTACTGGCGCAGATGAAAGAATCCCTGACCACTGAAGACTATGCCCGTCTGTCCACCTTTGGCGACCACATCAGCCAGGGAGCTAAAGCGCTCCAGCGGCACATCAATCTCTACTTCAATGCTGTGGGTGCTTTCATTGGCGATATGAACGGCGACTCCGCCGATGGCCCCGCTACTGTCCGCCTCACCCCCAAAATCCGCCAATCCGCCGCTTTCCAACGCCTTCATCACACCTGGGTGCCGACCGAAGAGTTCTTGAGCGGCATCATTGACGCTGTGCGAAAGCTCGCCGACGGGCTGCGCCGCTGGTCAAAGAAGGGGGTCCGGAACGCGCCGGATCTGCTCCGCCGCGTCGAGAGCAGCCTCGACGAATTGTCGCACCTCCAGGCTGTACTGAGCGATGTCATGCAGCCTTCAGGCTCTGATACAATCCACTGGTTCAATCAGAGTTACGGCGGAAATGTCTCCATCCAAACCGCGCCGTTGACCGTTGGCCCCGTGCTCCGGCACAATCTCTGGCAGCAGAAACGTTCAGTCGTGCTGACTAGCGCCACCCTTCGTAGTGATAATAACTTCGACTATCTTCAGGAGCGACTTCAGGCCGAATCCATGGCGACCAGCACCCTGGACTCGCCCTTTGATTACCGCCAGAACTGCCTGATCTACCTGCCCAACGACCTGCCTGATCCCAACGAGCGAGGCGCTTACCAGCAGGCCATCGAACGCAGCCTGGTCGAATTAGCGGCGGCTTTGGACGGACGCACCCTAGCGCTGTTCACCAGCTACGGCCAGCTTCAACAGACCGCTCAGGCCGTGCGCCCTCGCCTGGCGTTAGGCAACATCGCGGTCTACGATCAGGTCGAAGCCAGCAATCGCATGGCGACGTTGGAAGGATTCAAGAGCGCAGAGAAGGCCGTACTAATGGGCACACGAGGTTTCTGGGAAGGCATCGATATTCCAGGCGTAGCGCTCAGCGCCCTGATGATAACCCGCCTGCCTTTCCCGGTTCCCAACGACCCCATCATCGCCGCCCGTTCCGAAACCTTCAACGACTCTTTCCATGACTATATGCTGCCGGAGGCCATCTTGCGCTTCCGCCAGGGCTTCGGACGGCTGATCCGGTCTCAGACAGATCGCGGCATCGTCGTGATCCTCGACAAGCGTATCACCAGCAAAACCTATGGAGCGCAGTTCCTCGCGGCACTGCCCCCCTGCACCATGCAGCACGGATCGCTCCAGAGTATTTCCCAGGCCGCCAGGAATTGGCTGTCGCGGCCTGGATTGGGATCAACTCAATCGTAAACGAGTGCGACAGGTCGAACCATGCGTACCCCGGCTGGCAAGGAATGTCCCCATTTCTACGAGGATTTCAACCGTGGCCGCAATCTGCAAGAATGTCGATTGGCCCGTCTCAATCCTGCCTCGCTGCGCTGGACAGCCTCGGATTGCGGTCGCTGCGCTGTTCCCGCCATCCTGAACGCCAACGCCAGCAAATATCTGGATCTGAAGCTGACCATCCGCCCCCGGATGCTCGGCCTCGGACGAGTCGTGGATGTCCAGGCAAGCTGCCTAAAACATCAGAAACCCATCGAAGATGCCTATGTCGGCTGCCCGGACTGCAACCAAGAGCGTCCAGCGCCCGATATCTTCTGGAAGGCATTGGAGCAGGACAGCGATGATTAAGGCCTTCATGCTCGATCTAGATACCTTCCCCGCGGCGCGTGGAGTGACACCATTTCAGGGAGTAGAAATCACTGCACGGGCCTCGACGGACTTCTCCACCGCCTCGCTGATCGAAGCACAGTTCACTATTCACGACCGCCTGCCACCGGAAGTGATGAAACAACTTCGGCAACGGCACTATCCCCCAATTGCTGCGCCGACTCCCGTCCAACGTGAGCAGCTTGAGACCTTATTCGACTTCATTCGCGTGAATCAATACGCTTTCATCCTGGCGGTTGATCCGTCCCTAACCGAATCCGCTTTGCGGACAATGCTCCAGCAGGCCGCGCTGCCTGCGGAGATCGACTGCTACACTCAGGTTGGACACGGGGACAATACCGCGTTCCTGAAATCTGATCTGGCCTACTATATCGAGATGGTCGCCAGAGTGGGCGTCGAACCCGATGAGACGCTCTATCTGTTTCGTGGCCAACCGGGTGAACACGCAGCTCGCGCGGGCCAGGCCGGGCTCCCAATCTATTCACTTGACTCTGCCAATTCTGTCAGCACCTTGATTCGGCAGGTGCAGCAGTCTGACGGGATCGATCCCTTCCCGCCATCCAGACTGACCTCAGACATGGTGCTGGCCGAACTTCGGGGCAACATTGGGGCGCTCTTTGCCACTATCCAGCACATCGAACCTCGCTTCTGGAACCAGCACCCCGATGAAAACGAATGGTCACCCATCCAGGTCATTGGGCATCTCCGCGAGAGCGAACGTCAGGTCCAGCGTCCACGCTTGCAGCGTATCGCTGTAGAAGACGATCCGTTCCTGATCAGCCCGCTGCCTCCGCCCGGCCCGAAAGCCGCAGCAGCCTGTGGCCTGGATGGTCACAAGGTGGCGGTCGATTTTGCCCAGGAACGGGAGATCACCATCGACTGGCTGAAAAGACTAGCACCCAAAGACTGGTATCGTCCTGCCCGGCACAGCATCTTTGGGCGTACCAGTCTGATCGAGATGGCGCACTTCACTGCCCAGCACGACCGTCTGCACATGAATCAGCTTTGCCAGACCCTTGGCCGCTGCCAGTAGCTTGGGCATCCATGCTATGATGAGGGAGAGAGTCTTGCGGGAAGTTGATGGAGTTCGGCATGTCTGAGGATTCAGACCATTCTCATCGACTGATCGGTCTGATCTGCGGTGATTCACCCGCTTTGGAGTCGGCCATTCATGAGGTGCTGGCCAGGTCCGGCATCGGTCTGTACCATCTGGATCATGTAGGTGAGCAGAGCCTTGTTGAATTGAATATCGATTTTGTGATTGGAATCAGCAGCGCTCATGATGTGCCGCCCGAATTCTTGACCACACGAAACCTACTCTCCCGCGTCTCACCTGCGCTTTATACCGTCCTTGTGACCGAACAGAAATCGCTCGCATCAAGCGATCAAATCGATCTGATCTTACCCATTGCTGCCATTCATCTGCTGCCGAGTGTGCTGCAAACATTGCAGCAAACACGGCTGCTTCGCCACGAACTCGATCACGCGCGCCAATCCCTCGCCGAACTCCGCAGATCGACCGCCCAGCTTGACCTGCTCCGAAACGCCATCGTCCAGAACGTCACCCATGAACTCCGCACGCCTATGCTCCAGGTCAAATCAGCGGTTGCCCTCCTCGCCGAGGAAGTCCAGCCGGGCAATCCCATCATCGATCTGGCCTTGAGTGCCACCCGACGGCTCGAAACCGGCGTCCGCAACGTCACCCTGCTCCAGGAGTTGATGAACGAGAGTTTCGAGTCGAAAGATTTCAGCCCGCTCCCCGTTGCCGACCTGATCCACAGCGCTGTCCGCAATCTCGGACGCACCTGGGAGCGCAAACCCGATCTTGACCGGATTGTCATCCAATTGGTTGACTCACTGCCGCCCATCTTGGGAGATCGCCAGCGCCTCAGCATCGCCCTGCAACTCCTGATCGACAATGCTCTCAAGTTCAGCCAGTCTGCTGTCCATATCACCGCCAAGCACGAGGGTCACTCTGTCCGCTTCCGCATCATCGATCAGGGCATCGGCATTCCCGCGCACCTGATATCCCGTGTCGTCGAACCATTCTTCCAGATCGACACGCCCGCTTCTCGCAAGCACGGCGGGATGGGCATCGGCCTGACCATCGTGCAGTTTATCCTCGACCAGCACAACGCCCCGTTGGAAATCCACAGCGTCGAAGGCCGGGGATCAACCTTCTCATTCAGTTTGCCCGCAGCCTCGTTCTGAACAGCACCCGGTCCGGGGCTGCATCGTCGAAGACTGCTTGACAAACAAATCCCGAATTCTTATACTTCGCCGCTGGATTCAGCGATCATTTGCCCCTCAAAATATGCCCCTGTCCAGGCTTTCTCGAAAGAGAGTCGCTCATGGTTGAACAAGTCAGAAACTTCATTGGTGGCACTTGGAGGGAAGCCGCCTCCGGAGAAACCTTCATCTCGTATAACCCTGCCACCGAATCCGAACTGGCTCACGCGCCCAAAAGCTCGTCCCAGGATGTCGAACTGGCAATCGAGGCCGCCCGCGCAGCCTATCCTGGCTGGCGATTGACCCCCGCCCCTCGCCGCGGCGAAATTCTCTACCGCGTCGCGCAGATCCTCGCCGAGCGTAAAGATCAGCTTGCCCGCCTGATGACCCAGGAGATGGGTAAAATCCTGACCGAAACCCGCGGCGATGTCCAGGAAGCCATCGACATGGCCTACTATATGGGCGGTGAAGGTCGGCGTCTCCTCGGCTACACTGCCCCGGTCGAGATGCCCAACAAGTTCGGCATGGCCGTCCGCGATTCGGTCGGCATCGTCGGTTTGATTACTCCCTGGAACTTCCCGGTCGCCGTCCCCAGTTGGAAGATGCTCCCTGCGCTTGTTGCGGGTAACACGGTCGTCTTCAAACCCAGCGAAGACACACCCGCCACCAGCGCAGCCTTCGTGAAAGTCTTCGAGGATGCTGGGCTGCCGCCAGGCGTTCTCAACCTCGTCACCGGAGCCGGAGAAGCCGGCGCGGCCCTCGTCAACCATCCTGATGTCCGCATCATCTCCTTCACTGGTTCAACCGACACTGGCATCAAGGTTTATACACAGGCTGCCAGCCTCGGCAAGAAAGTCACTCTGGAGATGGGTGGCAAGAACGCCATCATTGTCCTGGACGATGCTAACCTCGATCTCGCCGTCGAAGCCATCACCTGGAGCGCCTACGGCACAACCGGACAGCGCTGCACTGCTACCAGCCGCCTCATCGTTCAGAGCGGGATCATGCCTCGGCTGGTCGATGCCCTTGTCGCCAAAGCCAGCACGCTTTCTGTCGGCGATGGCCTGTTGGAGACGACCCAAGTCGGCCCGTTGGTGAACGCCAAGGCGCTCGAAAAGGTCGAACGCTATGTCGAAATCGGCCGCCAGGAAGGCGCGAAACTTGTAGTTGGCGGCCAGCGCCCCAGCAGCGAACGCGGCTTCTTCTATGCGCCGACCCTCTTCACAGAAGTCCGCCGCGACATGCGAATCGCTCGCGAAGAAATCTTCGGCCCAGTCTTAAGCCTCATCGAAGTCGCCTCACTGGATGAAGCCATTGCCGTCAATAATGAAGTTCGCTACGGCCTCTCCAGCAGCATCTTCACCGAGAATGTCAACTTGGCCTTCCGCGCCATCCGCGACCTAACCACCGGCATCGTCTACATCAACCACGGCACAACTGGCGCGGAGATCCAGTTCCCCTTTGGCGGAACGCGCGGGACAGGCAATGGGATGCGCGAAGCCGGTCTCGTCGGCCTGGACTCGTTTACCGAGTGGAAGTCCGTCTATGTTGATTACAGCGGCCGCTTGCAGCGCGCCCAGATTGACACCGAGGCAGTGCTGCGCCAAACTAGTTCCTGAGTATTTTTCAGGTTTTACTCATGAACGAATCGTCGTAATTTAGGTTAGGTTGCGGTACTCTTGGAACTATGAATGGTTTTTCACAATCGGGTAAATTGTACTGGGAATCGACCTATGAAATTGTCCTGGCGTTGATGGAACAGTATCCCAGTTTAGACATTGATGCTGTCGGTTTAGATGAGTTGAATGAGTATATCGTGACGCTCCCGAATTTCGCCGATGATCCTCGCTTGGCTAACGAGGCCATTTTGAGCGAAATTTTGCGGGAATGGTATGAGGAGGTCAATCCGTAAATGGCGCAACTCGACCTGCGTGAGCTGCAAAGCACTGAATTTCCGATCCCTGATGAGATGCAGGGCAACGTCGCCATCACCAGTCTGAGCAAGCTCTACAACTGGACCCGGCGTTCCTCGATGTGGCCGCTGCTCTTCGGCCTGGCCTGCTGCGCCATCGAGATGATTGCGACTGCAGCCTCCCGCTACGACCTCTCCCGCTTCGGCATGGAAGTGATGCGTGCCAGCCCTCGCCAGTCCGATCTAATGATCGTGTCTGGAACCGTCACTAAGAAGATGGTCGTGCCTATCGTTCGCCTCTATAATCAGATGCCCGAACCCAAGTACGTGCTGGCAATGGGCGCCTGCGCCAGCGGCGGCGGCCCGTTCAAAGAGGGCTACAACGTTGTCTCCGGCATCGACATGTATGTGCCTGTCGACGTCTACGTTCCTGGCTGCCCGCCTACTCCGCAGGCACTACTCTACGGCCTAATCGCCCTGCAGAAGAAGATCGACGGACAGTCACTCGCCAACTTGAATGACGTGCCCTGGTACGGCGTTGGCCCCTCCGAACCCACGCCCATCCCGATCCTCGGCCCCGACATTATTGACCCGCGCCAGATGGATTTGATCCGGCGTCAGGCGCAGATGGCGGCTGAAGGTAAGAGCTTTGGCGTGCGTGAACTGCCGCCTCTTAAGCCTGTAGCCGCGCCTAAGATCGAGGCTAAAGCTAAAGTCCCGGAACCGCCAACAGATGATCTTGCCAAAGCTGAACGCCAGCGCAAGCGCGAAGAGGCGCTGGCCACCAAAGCTGCCGCTGGAACCGCTCCTGCCGCAGCACCCGCTCCGGCGGCTGCTCCAGAAGGCAGTGCGCCCAAAGGCAAATTCGACAAGCAGGCGATGCTCGCCAAGATCCGCGAGAAGAAAGCTAACAAGGGATAATGCGACATGACGGATAAGGCGATTGTTGAAAGCACCAGCATCCAGTCGGCCATCAGCCATCTGAAAGAGCAGTACCCGGACATCGTGCGTGAAGATACACGCCCCGGCTACAGCGGCATCATCGTAGATCGCAAACACCTCGTTGAGGTGGCAACGCTCATTCGTGACGAACTGGGTTTCGACTACCTCTCTAGCGCGACCGCTGTGGACTATCACGGCATCGCCGACGAGATGGAGATGGTCTATCATGCTTACCGCACCAGCGGTGGCCCCGCCCTGGTCTTCAAGTCACAGACGCCTCGGAATAATGCCGAGATTCCCTCGCTGATCGATGTCTGGCCGGGCGTGGATTTTCAGGAACGTGAAGCCTGGGACCTCTACGGGATCAAGTTTCCCGGACACCCCAATCTCCGGCGCATCCTCATGTGGGAAGGCTTCAACGGCCACCCCATGCGGAAGGATTGGCACGAGGCCTATTACGAAGAAGATCACAAACCGTTTGAAAGCCGCTGGCCGGAAGGCTGGGTGCATCGCGCCGAAGAGCGCAATGTGTATGGCAAGAACGTGTCCTATCCCGCCGATTTCGACCTGTCACGCATGACCGATAACTCCGAAGAGTCGCTTTACAGCGACCTCGGTCTCGGCGTCAGCATCCAGCAGTTAGATGATGCCAGTGGAGCC
Organism: uncultured Anaerolineaceae bacterium; assembly: GCA_964556745.1. Taxonomy (GTDB): domain Bacteria; phylum Chloroflexota; class Anaerolineae; order Aggregatilineales; family Phototrophicaceae; genus CFX2. Next base: position 1,052 of record CAZKXW010000032.1, on the reverse strand, counting down.
GCCCTCAAGACCGACCGCCTGGTGGTCAACATGGGGCCGCATCACCCCAGCACTCACGGTGTCTTTCGGATGATTGTCACCCTGAACGGCGAGACTATCGAGACGCTCGAACCCGTCATGGGTTACCTGCATCGCAACCACGAGAAGATCGGTGAGCGTAACACGTTCCTTCACAATATGCCTTTCACCGACCGCCTCGATTACATCTGCAGTATGAGTAACAACCATGGCTATGCCCTGGCTGTGGAACACCTGCTCAGCCTGGGGGCCAAGTACCAGCCCCCCACCTACCGTTCGGAAGTCATCCGCGTCCTGATGGTGGAACTCACCCGTATCGTCAATCACTATTGGGCCATCGGCTTCCTGCTCAACGATCTAGGCGCGTTCTTCACCCCGGCACTGTACGCTATTGCTGAACGCGAGAAAATCCTCGATTTCTTCGAGGCCACGGCTGGCAGCCGCATGATGTGTAATTACATGCGCTTCGGGGGGGTCTTCAAAGACCTGCCCGAACGCATCCGTAGCGTGGCGAATCTGGTCAATGACAGGATTCGTGACTTTAACACGATGGACTACCTGACCGAACTCATCAACGAACGCATTCCTCGCTCTATCGATGAGTTGGATCAGTTTCTGACCGAGAGCGAGATCATCAAGTCCCGCACCATCGGGGTCGGTTATCTGCCGCCGGAAATGGCAGTTGCGTATAGTGCGGCTGGCCCGCTCCTCCGTGCCAGCGGTGTGCCCTACGATGTGCGCCGTGCCGATCCCTACAGCATCTATCCTGAACTCGATTTCGATGTAGCAGTGCGCTATAACGGCGACATTTATGACCGTTACCTCATCCGCATTGATGAAATGCGAGAGAGCGTCCGCATCCTAAAGCAGATTCTGCCGCGTCTGGAGAAGACCAAAGGTGAATCGGTCATGACTGATGGCAAGCACACCCCCCGCATGCCCATTGGTGAAGCCTACGGCCGCGTTGAGAACCCAAAGTGGGAACACGGCAACTAAGTCGTCTCCAATGGCGATCCCAAGGGGCAGCATAACCC
>CAZKXW010000031.1:42200-42668 GCA_964556745.1 uncultured Anaerolineaceae bacterium | reverse complement strand
GTTGCCAGTATCGACCACGATGTTCTTTCCACCCACCTCCACCAACAGGCAGTTGTGAATCATCGGAACCAGGTGGTTCTCATCCGGCGGCATCAAAGGCGACCACAACACACGCGGGACCAATCCAAACGCCCCACCTGGATCGACCTTGATGGACGAGTCGTTGATCATATGCAGGCGAAACTCGCCGATGGAAATCATGTGAAGTCCTCTGTCCGTTCAACTCGCTGGTGCAGCCCAGGCGGTCGCAGCGTTCAACCATTCGGTGAACTGGTGAACCAGCGTCTCTCGCTCACCCGGCGGCAGAAAGGCCGACCGCGCCGCATGCAGCGTTTGCTGTTTGATATCATCCCAGCTCAGCGCCAGGTATTCAATCACGTTGGCAACCTCGTCGCTCAGCGTCAGATCGCTCACCAGTGGGTCATCGGTATTGATCGTGGTGACCACCCCGCGCCGGTACAGCGACTT
>CAZKXW010000031.1:0-42190 GCA_964556745.1 uncultured Anaerolineaceae bacterium | reverse complement strand
GACTTTAGCGGGTGCTGATCCCATGCACTGACCACGCCGCTGTGCAGGTTGCTCGTCGGGCAGATTTCCAGAGCCACGCCCTGCTCGACCAGCCAGTCAACCAGTGCATCGTCTTCAATCGAGCGTACCCCGTGCCCGATGCGGTCGGCGTGCAGCCGTTCGACCGCTTCCCGCACATTCTCAGCCCCAGCCCATTCCCCCGCGTGGATTGTGACACCCAGTCCCTCAGCTTTGGCCCGCTCGAAGATCGCCTGAAACGGCACGGCTGGATGTCCCTCTTCCATTCCCGCCAGATCGACCGCCACCACACCCAGATGCCGGAAGCCCATCGCGGCCTCGATGACCGCTTCGCCAATCTCGACACTCTCATGCCGGTTCATCGACAGGATCAGGCGGGCCTGCATACCCGTTTCGGCAGCAGCCTGCTGGACTTCCAAGGTGACCCACTCGATGACCTCTTCAAATGAACAGTTCAGGATGTTGGAAAGCGCCCGTGGGGTGAAGCGCAGTTCCATGTAGCGCACCTGATCAGCAGCAGCATCCAGTACCGCTTCCCGCGCCACGCGGCGAATCACGTCAGGCGAACGGAAAAACTGCCGCAGCGTTTGGAACTTCCCCAGGAAATGCTGAGCATTCCGCGTTTCCCCCGGCATCATCTGGACAAACGGACGCAGCATCTCAACATCATATTCCGGCATCTCGAAGCTGTATTCGCGCGCGATGTCGATCAGCGTCTCCAGGCGCACAGAACCTTCCAGATGACGATGAAGCTCAATTTTCGGCAGGTTACGCGCTGCGGCTAGCAGGTCAGCTTTCACAGCCTATCCTTCAACATGCACAAGAAACGCTCTTCCGCATTATAAACGATGTTTAGCCGCGCTCTGCCAAAAGCCAGCTCCAGTATCGCCAGGCAATCACTACCCCCAGCGTAATCGCCAGCGCCGGCAGCCCTACGATCAGCAGCAGCGCCAGCGTATCCTCATGCAGTTCAGTTGGTGTCCGTCCCTGAATCAGGTAGACTACCCGCGCTCCCAGGCTGATGCTGAGCAGTGCCCCGCTCAGGTAGAACCCACGATAGAACCGAGACGCGCGGGTCACTTCCCCCATCCGTCGGCTCAACCGCCCCAGCACCAGCAGAGCCGCGATGATCCCCCCCAGCCCCAGCAAGCTGAACCACTCGCTCAAGATGACCACAAAAGCGTTCCTTCATCGATGGCGTGACATACGGCGGTACAAATACAATGATGCCCCCAAAAGGATCAGCCCGCCTCCCCCCAGCAGCCCATTAGCAAGGATGTCACCAGAAACATGATCGATGCTGGAATAGCGCACAACCGCCAGCCCGAACAACAGCAGTGGAGCCAGAAACCATAGAAAGCGGGTCGTCTCCCCCGTGGAACGTTGATAGTGCCGTGCGATCAGCAAGAGAAACAGCAGCAGCAGAGCCAATGGAAACCAGGTGTACAGCGTGAGGATCTGGCTGACGGTGATGGCGGTCACGCCGATCACTCTCCGGCATTAACGCATACTGTGAATAACGTGGTTGATCGCTTTGACCCGGAACGCACGATCATCGCAAGCGCGGACAAAGGTGTTGATGAGATCACGCATCGCCGGATCAGGTGCCAACTTGAAAATGATACGGTCGGATACCTTCGTCTGGATTAGGACGCCGGAATTCACCAGGCCGCTGAGTTCATCAGCAATGCTGCCGAGATCACGCCCCATATAACGAGCGATATTCTCAGCAGTATCAGCCGCGTGTGGATTGTCGTGGAAGAAACGCACCAGGTCCCACTTGACGAAAGAATTGACCTTACTGCGTAGGAATTCGAACAGCTTGGGATCGATATCTTCTGCCCGACGTGAGGCAAATTCCGTCTGTGTCATCGCACACACCCTATCAAATGCCCCTCATGTCACCTGGAGACAAAACGCGGACACGCGGCGATTGCGCTGGTTCCCGCGCTGAATACCGCCTCTGGATAGCCTCCCCAGAGGCGCGTTGTGTTCCACAGTTCTATTGTACCCCTTACGAGGCTTTTCCGGTCGCTCGATCGGTCTTGTAGTGACAGAATTTGTATTTTTTGCCACTGCCGCACCAGCAGGGATCGTTGCGCCCCAGCTTGTTGAGTGCCCGTACTGGCTCTGCTTTGGCTTCAGCCGCGCCGTTGGCCCGCGCTGCTTGCATCTGCATCGGACGACGGAGCGGCTGCTGCTGGCGAGCAACCTGAGCCGTCAAGAGTTGGTAAGCAGCCTGCTTGCGAATCTCTTCGGTCATGCCCTGCCACATATTGAAACCCTGGCGCTTGTATTCCACCAACGGGTCACGCTGAGCAATCGACATCAGGCCGATACCTTCGCGCAGCACGTCCAGATCGGTCAGGTGACGCTGCCAATGCTGATCGATACTCCGCAGCATCGCCCAGCGTTCAAGACGGCGCATCATGTCCGGCGTGAGTTCGGCCGTCTTCTGGTCGTAGACTCGCTGAATGGCCGCGAAGAGGGTTTCCTCGATTTCTTCGATGGTCTGCCCGGATAGCGTATCAGGTGTAATGTCTTCAGGAACCGGGAAGACCGTCAACAGACGGCGGTACATACCTTCCAGGTCCCAATCCGATGATGGCGCTGACTCGGAGGCAAATTCGTCGATAACCTCGACGACCGCATCTTCGAGAATCTTGATGTAGTCATCCCGCAGATTTTCTTTGGTGACAACTTCACGCCGCTGAGCGTAGATCACTTCGCGCTGCTTGTTGACTACATCGTCATAGTCCAGCACACGCTTGCGTATATCGAAGTTGTAGCCTTCGACGCGCACCTGCGCCTGGGCGATCGAGTTGCTGATGATTCGCGCCTCAATCGGTTCGTCTTCGGGCATGTTCAACCGCGTCATGATGCCTTTGACGCGCTCACCACCGAAGCGCTTCATCAAGTCATCTTCTAGACTCAGGAAGAAACGTGACTCGCCTGGATCGCCCTGGCGCCCGCAGCGCCCGCGAAGCTGGTTATCGATGCGGCGCGCTTCATGGCGTTCCGTGCCCAACACCATCAGGCCCCCTTGGGCCAGCACCACCTTGCGATCGGCTTCGCATTCCGTTACCGCTTCTGCATAGACCGCTTTCCACTGCTCTGGCGACACTTCGGTGATTTCCAGTCCCTGTTTGCGGAGTTTCTCACGTGCCAGTCCATCTGGGTTGCCACCCAGCAGAATATCGACGCCGCGACCAGCCATGTTGGTCGCAATCGTTACCGAGCCGGGTCGTCCCGCCTGCGCGATAATCCCGGCTTCTTTTTCGTGCTGCTTCGCATTGAGGACCTGATGTTTAACCCCCGCGCGATCCAGCATTTTGCTCAGCCGCTCGGAGGTTTCAATCGCCACAGTACCGACCAGGATCGGCTGCCCGCGCTGGCTGCGCTCCTTGATCTCGGCGACAACCGCCTTGAACTTGGCGCTTTCAGTCATGTAGACCAGGTCTTCGTAGTCTTTACGGACGACAGGCAGATTCGTCGGGATCGACACGACTTCCAGGTTGTAGATTTTCTCGAACTCTTCCGCTTCAGTCATCGCCGTGCCGGTCATGCCTGCCAGCTTTTTGTACATGCGGAAGAAATTCTGGAAAGTGATCGTCGCCAGCGTCAGATTCTCGCGGCGAACCTTGAGTCCCTCCTTCGCTTCAATCGCCTGATGCAGGCCTTCGGAGAAGCGGCGGCCATACATCAGGCGGCCGGTGAATTCATCGACAATGATGACTTCGAGTCCATCGCGCCCCTGTTGGACGACATACTCCTTATCACGCTGATAAAGCGTCATAGCCCGTAGTGAGTTGTCTAGATAGGGAATCAACTCAGCATGGCTGGGATGGTAAAGGTGATCGATTCCCAGGATGCGTTCAACCTTCTCCACACCCTGATCGGTCAGGTAAGAGACGCGATCCTTGATGTCCACCACGTAATCGCCGTCCGGCTCTTTGGCCTCCACGCTCTCTTCACTGCTGGGCTTGAGCCGCTTGACCACGTCGGCGAAGGTCTTATAGTAGTCTGAGGGTTCATCGGAAGGCCCGGAAATAATCAGCGGGGTGCGGGCCTCATCGATCAGGATGTTATCGACTTCATCGACAATGGCGAAGTAGAGTTCCTGACGCTGCACCATCTGGGTAACATCATAGACCATGTTGTCCCGAAGATAGTCGAAGCCGTACTCGTTGTTGGTTCCATAAGTGATATCAGCTTCGTAGCACTCACGCCGCTTACAGGGACGCAGGTTCTGGTAGCGTGCGTCACTGGACAGGAAAGTGGGGTCATACAAAAACGAGCCAGCGTCAGGATCGGGGCTGTCGCCTTTGCTCTGGATGACGGCCACCTTCAAACCAAGGGCGTGATAAACCGGCCCCATCTGCTGCACGCCAACTTTGCTCAGGTAGTCGTTAGGCGTCACCAGATGGGCGCCTTTTCCAAGCAGCGCGTTCAAATACAGCGGCAGCGTGGCGACCAGCGTTTTGCCTTCACCTGTCTTCATCTCGGCGATGCGGCCCGAATGCAGCACGATGCCGCCGATCATCTGCACATCATAGTGACGCAGGCCAATCGTCCGTACCGAAGCCTCGCGCACTACCGCGTAGGCTTCGACCAACAGATCATCCAGCGCAGCCCCCTCAGCCACCCGCTTCCGAAAGCTGTCGGTCTTGCCGCGCAGTTCGGCATCGCTCAGCCGCTTGATTTCGGGTTCAAGCGCGTTGATCTGTGCCACCGCATCCCGGTAACGCGCCAGCGCACGTTCTGCCGGATCACCGACCACTTTCTTCATCAGATTCTTGAACATAGTTGCCTCAGTTTCCAACCCAGTGTGGGTATGGCTTACGCCGCCGCATTATATCATAATCGCCACAGGCGTCGCTTAGAAGCGAATAAGGAGCATCACGATGGACTCGGTCAAATTGGGACGAACCGGATTGAAAGTTAGCCGTTTGTGTCTGGGCACAATGACCTTCGGTTGGTCGGCCGATGAAACAACCTCTTTTCAGATCATGGATGCCGCCTTTGACGCCGGCTTGACATTCTTTGATACCGCCGACATCTACTCTCGCTGGATCGAAGGCAACCAGGGCGGTGAATCCGAGACTATCATCGGGAAATGGATGAAGCACAAGCCCCGTCGCGAACTGGTAATCGCTACCAAAGCCCGCGGCCGGATGTGGCCGGGAGCGAACGGCGAAGGCTTGAGCCGCGCCCACCTCGTTCAGGCTGTCGAAGACAGCCTCACCCGGCTGCAAACCGATTACATCGATCTCTATCAGGTTCACTATCCTGACGAGGAAACACCGTTGGACGAAACCCTGGCCGCGCTCGACTCGCTGGTACGGTCCGGCAAGGTGCGTTACATCGGATGCAGCAACTATCCCGCCTGGCTGCTGATGAAATCGCTCTGGGTCAGCGATGTCAGGCGCCTCACCCGCTTCGACTGCCTCCAACCGCATTACAGCTTGCTGCACCGCAGCGAGTTCGAGCGCGAGTTGATGGCCGTCTGCCGCGATCAGCAGGTCGCCGTCATCCCCTACAGCCCGCTGGCCGCCGGATTCCTGACTGGCAAGTACAACCGGGACAGCCGCGAGGTCGATAGCACCCGCCAGAACAGCGGCCTGATCCGCCAGCTTACCGCCGATGAACGTGCCCATGCTGCCCTGGATGAAGTCAAACGCATCGCGGCTGACCATCATGTTCCGGCAGCGCATGTCGCCCTGGCCTGGATGCTCGCAAATCCGGTCATCACCTCACCGATCATCGGTGCGCGCAGTTTGGCGCAGCTTCACGAGGTATTGGGCGCACCCGACCTCAAACTGTCCGACGACGAAGTTAAGCGGCTAAACGATATCAGCCAGGGATTCTAGGAGGACGATCATGCAGCGCTGTAACTGGGTGAACCCGAATGAACCGCTCTATATCCAGTACCACGATACCGAGTGGGGCGTCCCCGTTCACGAGGATCGACATCTGTTCGAGATGCTCATTTTAGAAGGAGCGCAGGCTGGTCTGAACTGGATCACTGTTCTCAGGAAACGCGAGAGCTACCGCACCGCCTTCGACCACTTCGACGCCGAAAAGATCGCCCAATACGACGATGCAAAAGTCGCGGCGCTGCTCGCTAATTCAGGAATCATCCGCAACCGGCTCAAAGTCCAGGCAGCCATCAGTAACGCGCAGGCATTCCTGCGCGTGCGCGAGGAATTCGGCACATTCGACACCTATATCTGGTCATTTGTCGGCGGTCAGCCCATCGTCAACCACTGGCAAACACTGCGCGAGATTCCTGCCGAAACGACCGAATCGAAAGCGTTGAGTAAAGACCTGCTCAAGCGCGGTTTCCGCTTCGTCGGGCCAACAATCTGCTATGCCTTCATGCAGGCCTGCGGTCTGGTCAACGACCATACTGTGGACTGCTTCCGCTATTCACAGGTTGGTTGACGTCAGCGCGGAATTGGAATTGAGCAGAAAATGAATATCAATTGAACTTCATATCGATCATCGCGCGGCTGCATAATGGGATCATCATCACCCCACAGGAGGCCGCATGGAGATCGAAACGTTTCTCGATGCCTATGGCTTAGCCGCTATCTTTGGTGTGCTGCTGCTCAAATCGGCCGGCGTGCCCATCCCAATCCCGGCAGACGCGCTGATGCTGGCGGCCTCGGCACGGGTTGCAAGCGGCAGCATCGCCCTGCCGGCGGCGTTTATCGCCCTGCTCATTGCACTGACCGTGGGCGGTGTCGCTCAGTTTGGACTGGTGCGTGGACCCGGCCGCGGACTGCTCACGCGCTACGGCCGCTATCTGGGAATAACGCCTGTCCGTTTAGAAACAGCATCATCCAAACTGCGGCGCGGCGGCGTGCTGAGCATCAGTCTCGCTATCCTGACCCCCGGCGTGCGGTCTATCGCGGTAGTAGCCTGCGGCCTGGCCGGAATCCGGCTGCGCTTGTTTGTGGTCGGTTTGCTTGTGGGCAGCAGTCTGTTCCTTGCGCTGCACTTCCTTCTCGGCTACATCGGTGGTTCTGTGCTCACTACATTGGGCAGCGCCGTCCCAGTTCCCAGCATCCTTATCGGATTGATTGTCTTGTTACTGGTCGGCTTTGGGGCCTGGTTCATGATCCGCAAACGGCAGTTCCCCGATGCCACATCCCGCGAACTGCTGGCCGAAGCCGCTGGCGCGTGGCACGAAGCCACCTGCCCGGTCTGCCTCGCGCTTGGCGCAGCCAATCGCCTCCAGATTCAACTGCCCGTTGAACACCATCACTAAACATTTCTCTGAAATATCAGGCTATCCAACAAGGGAGTCGAACCACATGGCAATCCGTTTTGACTTTGATCCCAACCAGATCGCCCACTGCGAGGTCGAGGGTTGGAAAGCCTACTACGACCGCAATTGGCTGCGCCTGCTGCGGCTTGTGGTTGCGCTGGTTCAGGCGCAGTTCCATATTCCCTTTCCAGTCTCGCTGCTGGCTGCCTATTACGTCACTCGCGCATCCGCAGCCTGGGTTCCCAAAGATCATGATGAGGCCGTGATTCGCAACAATCTGGAAAACTTCTACCGCATCGCGCGGCGCTATTCTGGTCTAAGATTTGATCCACAGGTGGTCGCCCAGTTGGAAGCCGAGTACTGGGATGTTCACCGCCGACTGGTCGGCCAGAGCGACAAATCGGCTTTCATCCAAACCATGACCGCGCTGCACGCAGCCATTTTTGGGTTGAAACCAGAGCAAACTCACGAGTCCGCAGAGCTGCGGGTGCAGGCCAACAACGTGCTGGATACCATCACCGGACGAACTTCCACCGACCCAGCCCGTGACTGGCTCCAATGTGAAGACCTGCTGCGCCGCTGTTATAGTTCGCTCCACACACGGATCCATCAGTAAACCACGTGGCATTCATTAGGGTTGGCTGACTCCTTAAGACTCAGCCAACAGAACACACCTTACAATCTGAATATCGTAAAGGAGGTATGGATCAGTGAGGACGACATGCACGGCAACTCGATATATACAATCGGCTTCTCGAATCTCGACGAAAAAAACCCCTTTGCCGTTCAAGTCCGCGAACATCTTGAGTCGCAGGCCTCTCAACACTCTAATCTTCGCTTGATTGTCCGCGACAACAACATGAATACGCCGCAGGCAATCCACAATGTCGAAGAATTTATCAGCATTCCCGTCGATCTAGCCATTCTGTTTCATATCGATGAGCGTGCGGGAGCGCAGCTCGTCACCCCCTTCATGAAACGCCGCATCCCGGTCATCTGCATCGATGTCCCGCTGTTTGGAGCCATTTTCTTTGGCATCAACACCCGTTCCGCCGGGAACCAAGTCGGTGAAGCCTTGGCCAATTGGGTCCAGGCTAACTGGAACGGCAGGATCGACAAAATCATCGTCTTGCTGGAGTCACGAACCTTAGATGTGTTCCGGCAGCGCTACGACTACGCGTTGAAGAAATTGGATGAGATGGTTGGATACGACAAAAGCAGTCTGCTCTATCTGGACAATGGGGGCGACCAAATCATTACGGCCAAGCGAGTCACCCAGGCCATCCAGAATTGGCCAAATCATCACCGCATTGTCATCTTGTGCATGAACGACAAGATTGCATCCGGGGCGCTGGAAGGCATCCGCGCACTGGGCAGAGAAGCGGATGTTGCCGTAGCAAGCTATGATGGAACGCCCGTCGCCATCCAAGAATTCCAGCGCCCAAACAGCCGCCTGATCGTCTCGCCATCATTCCGGGCAGATATTTATGGTCAGCAGTTGATAGAACTCTCCAGGCACATCCTAAGCGGCGAGAAAGTTGAACGCGCCCATTATGTCGAACCGCTCTGCCTCACACGCGAAAACTACGCAGACTATGTCACCATGCCCGGATAGTCCGGGCACGATTCAGTTAGCGGCTTATTCGTTGAACAGTTCACCGACACTGCGCCCCTGATGCGAGCGCAGGATGACTTCCGCCAGCAGCGGTGCGACTGACAGAATAGTCATGTTCGGGAGGATTTTATCTGGGAGGAGCGGAACCGTATTGGTCGTTATGATCTCTTTCAGTCCCAGATCGCGCAGACGATCATAGGCCTGTGCTTTCAGCAGCGCGTGCGTGAAGACCAGATATACATCTTTCGCGCCACGATCCCGGACCGCTTCGACCGCCTTGACAATGGTTCCACCCGTCAGCACTTCATCATCGACCAGCAGAACATTCCGTCCTTCAATGTGTTCACGCTCGCCGATAACCGTCAGCGCTTCGGCGTTACCAGTATTAAATAAACGCCGCTTCTCGATGATGACCAGCGGTGTTCCGAGCTTCTCTGCCCAGTTGCGCCCCTTCTTCGCGAAGCCTAGATCGGCAGAAGCAACTGTCAGATCAGGGATATGTTTATCGCGGATATAGTCACTGAGCAGGTGGAAGGCCGTCAGCGCGTCGCCGGGGATATTGAAGAAGCCCTGAATCTGGCCGGCATGGAGATCAATGGTCATGTAGCGGTCTGTGCCAGCTACCTCAATCATGTTTGCAACCAGCCGGGCCGTGATTGGCACACGCGGTTGATCCTTCTTGTCGGAGCGCGTATACGACATATACGGCACGACCACATTAATACGCCCAGCACAGTCTCGTTTGAGGGCGTCAATCATGATCAGCATCTCCATGATGTTGTCATGCAGGGGCGTGACCATACTCTGGATCAGATAGACATCCTGACCTCGCACGCTTTCCTTGAGTTTGATAAAGATATTCTCATTAGGGAAAACGACGCGTTCATAAGAGCCGATTGGAACTCGGAGTTCCTGAGCAATCTGGGCACTCAGCTCTTGTGAGGCCGAACCAGAGAACACCATGATGCGGCCATACGGCCCGGTCGGTTCCGCAGTCCGGTGCGTATCCGTATCGCGAACGTAACTGGTCGTACCCGGAACTTTGGTGACAGTTGTACCCATCTGCTGTTGCACCTCGCCGCTTCACCTGTCGAAAGCTCACCCGTACCTTTATTCTGCCACAGTCACAGCCTGCATTTCCAGCAGTTGTTCAACCGCGGCCTCAGGGTCAAGCGTTCGCTGCTGTACTTGTTTGATAATCGATTCTAGTGATGCCGCGGGAAGTGTTCGCAGCAGCCGCGCGATGAGCGCATCGCGCAGCCGGTCATGCAGTTCGATCTCAATGTGCTGGCGTTCGAGGCTGCTCAGGCGACCATCCTGGTTGAGAAACGTGCGATGTCCATCGATGGCCTGGATGACCTCTTCGATCCCTTTGTCTTCGATAGCAACTGTCCGCACGACCGGAGGCAACCACAGCCGTTCATCACCCGACTTGACGACAGATTCCACTGCAATCAGTTGCCCATGATGACTCACCAATTGGTCACGTGAGGCGGGATGTCCCATCTCCAGCATCGCCCGCAGACTCCGCACGGTGTTGTCTGCGCCGGGGCGGTCAGCTTTATTCACCACCAGCACATCGGCGATTTCGAGGATACCGGCTTTGATGGCCTGCACATCGTCACCCATTCCCGGCGCTTCAATCACCACAGTGGTATAAGCCGACCGGGCGATATCGACTTCGCTCTGCCCTGCCCCAACGGTCTCGACAAGCACGCGGTCGAATCCGGCTGCATCCAGGACTCGGATGGCATCGCGTGTTGCCCGTGAAAGTCCACCCAAGCTGCCGCGTGTTGCCATGCTGCGGATGAATACGCCGCGATCCCCTGAAAGATCGCGCATACGAATGCGGTCGCCGAGGATCGCGCCGCCCGTGAAGGGACTGGTAGGATCAACCGCGATAATGCCAACGGTTTCCCCGCGTGCCCGGTACTGCTTGGCGAGTGCGGTCACCAGCGAACTCTTACCTGACCCCGGTGATCCAGTCAGCCCAATGACCCAGGCTCGCCCTGTGCGCGGATATAGTGCTGCCAGCGCCGACTCGACCCCGGCAGTTTTGTTCTCAACCGCCGTCAGCATCCGCGCAAGCGCGCGCCGATCCCCCCGCAGGAGTGGTTCGACGAGATCGATCATCAGACCTTATGGCCCACCAGTTCATGAATTCGTTTGGCGATTTCTTCCGTATTCGTTCCAGGGCCAAAGACCCCCGCAACCCCAGCCTGTTCCAGGGCGGGAATATCCTCATCAGGGATAATGCCGCCGACCAGTACAGGCACATCAGCCAATCCTTGTTCGTTGAGCATCTGGCGCACCCGTGGAACCAGCGCCAAATGCGCGCCGCTCAGAATGCTCAGGCCAACCACATCCACATCTTCTTGAAGGGCTGCTTCGGCTATCATTTCCGGGGTCTGTCGCAGTCCTGTGTAGATGACTTCCATGCCTGCGTCGCGCAGCGCGCGCGCAATTACCTTCGCGCCGCGATCATGTCCATCGAGGCCGGGTTTAGCAATCAGAACGCGGATCGTCGATGCTACTGTCTGTGACATGGATTCCCCCTGCATACACATTGATTTTCAGATCGATTATATCCTAATCAGGAGCAATCTTCTGAAACCAAACCAAACTCCAACTCAACAGCAATTTCACGCAACAATCCAAAGTTAAAGTTGTGTTACAATCACTGAATGAGATGAGTCTGAAGCGGAGGGGTTTGATGAGCGTCGCGCCGGCTGTCCAGCCTATGCCCCACTCAAAGCAGAACCGCGCCTTGACCTTACTGCCCGGCCAGAAGGTCGGTTTCTTCAGCACGCTCCTGGTCGTGATTCTGGCCGCAATAGTGGTGATGGTCTATCTGGCCTCTGCGATAGCATGGCGCAGCCGCCCCTTCCTGGGCGCGATGCTGACCCCCTATCTGGCGGTAGATGGCAGCAGACCCATCACAGCCGGCACATGGGAGGCCGTGAATGCCGGATTAGATCGACTCGATCTGGTGATGGCCATCAACGGCCAGGCCTTGTTCGATCAGCCAGGCGATTATGTCGGTGCGCAGCAGCGCCTCATGAGCACCCTCTCAGGACTGGAGCCAGGACGCAGCGTAGAAGTTACCTTTATCCGGGATGCTGGGTCACCCCCACCAGAGGCCGACTGCCGGCCGCTGGCCAACTCAGACCTGGAATGCCGGATCAGTTTTACCCTGCAAACACTGCCGAATTCCGATCTCCTGACTTACTTTGTTCTTCCTTTCGTCAGTGGACTCATTACGCTGGTGATCGCAGCGGCTGTACTGCTGCTGCGTCCCAACCAGCCCAACGCGCGTCTCATCGCGGCATTCTCCGCATTCCTGGCAATCTTTATGGCCGGGATGTTCAACGTCAACAATACCTACCAGCTCATAGTCATCTGGCTGGCGGCAAACTGGGGAATCGGTGGCGCGCTGGGCGCGTTAGCCCTGAGTTTCCCCATTCCGCTCACACTGCTCTACCGGATGCCCAGGCTGCTCTACCTCCCGGCCGTCGGGAGCGTGATTGGCTTCGTGGTGTCGCTGGCGCTCTATCTCAACCCGCCGAATCGAACAGTCTTCCCCGATGTATGGCAGCCCGCCGTGTTTTACGCGGTGCTGATGCTGATTACTCTGGTCGGCAACCTCATTCGCCATCGCCATCTGGCAAGTTCGCCCGGACTGCGTGATCAGGCCAACACCGTCCTGATCGGCGTCGCCCTGACTGCCTCCCCCATCCTGGTCTGGGCCGTGGACGCGCTGATGTGGGCGCAGACCAACACTACCTTCCTGCGAATCAACACCTCGGCGCTGATGCCCTTCTTCGTGATGCCGTCGCTGGCCATGGCTTATTCGGTGCTGCAATACCGCCGTCTGAACACGGACCGGATTATCAGCCAGGGCATCACCTATAGCATCATGCTGGTGGCATTGGTGCTGGGCTACTTCTTGCTCGTCTTTGGAGCCAGCCTTTTCGCCAACCAGACCTTCCAGCTTCAGGGCAATGAACTGCTCATCGCCCTGATGATCTTCATCCTGGCCATACTCTTCCTCCCGGTCAGAACCTTCCTCCAGGAACGTATCGACCAGATTTACTACCGCCGCCGCTTCAACTACCAGGATCGTATCGAGCAGTTCTCACAGCGCCTGACCACACTGGAAACCCTGGAACAGATCATTGCAACCTTCCGTCTGGAAGTTCAGGAGACGTTGAATCCGGCCAGCCTGTTCGTGTTCCTGCCGAACCCCGCTACGCGGGATTATACCTCCTATGGAGAACCTCACTCCGATATCCGCTTTGATTCTCAGAGCGGGCTGGTGGAGATGCTCCAACAGGAAGACCTGATCTATCTGGAACCAGGACGACCCTGGCCGTCCGCGCTCCTGCCGGAAAAAGCGCGGTTGGGAATCCTCCAGACCTCGACAATTGCCCGACTGCGCGGCCGGGCGGGTACGATTGGTTTCATCTGCCTGGGCAAGACCCGCAAGGACAGCGGAGTTTTCACCTTCGAGCAGCTTCGCTTCATCCAGAACCTGACGGCGCAGTTGGCCCTCTCGGTCGAACGGGCGCAGGTCGTGGCCTCGCTGGAACGGCGTGTGCGCGAACTAGATGTCCTCAGCCAGGTCAGCCAGGCGGTGAACTTCACCATCGAATTCGACTACTTGCTCGAACTGATCTACGCCCAGACCGACCGTCTGGTCTCCGCGCCGTACTTCTATATCGCGCTGCGTGACCGGAGCGTAGCGCCAGGAACCGACCGACTCTACTTCGCCTTCATTTCAGAAGACGGCGAACGCTACACGGAGCGTGAAAACCGCCGCTGGGCGATGGGGCGCGACCTGTTCAGCGAAGTTGTCCGGCAAGGGGTCCCCCTGCGGGTGGATGACTACGCCGCGGAGATGCACGCTCGCAACGCGATGATCGTCTACGAGAGCCTGTCGCTGAGGGCCTGGATGGGCGTGCCGCTGATCGCGGGCACAAACACGCTGGGCGTGATCGCGGTGGCGGATGTGGTTCCGGGCAAACCTTATACCGATGATCAGCTCAAAATACTGGGCGACGTAGCGACTCTGGCTGCGACCTCGCTGGACAAAGCCCGCCTGTTCGCCGAAACGAACTTACGCGCCCGCCAACTTTCCGCGCTCAACGAGATCAGCCAGAAGCTGGCCTCCGAATTGAATCCGGATAACCTGCTCCAGCTCATCACCGAAAGCGCGGTCAAAATCCTCGATGCCGAGGCAGGATCGCTGCTGCTGACACCGGAAGAAGATAGCAAGGTGCTGGAATTCAAAATCGCGGTGGGCAGTTCCGGCAAGGAACTGGTCGGGCAGCGCTTCCCCAAGAATCGCGGGTTGGCCGGAGAAGCCGCCACCTCAGCCAAACCCGTTATCGTCAACGACGCAGCCAACGACCCGCGCTGGGCAGGCGAATTCGCCAAGGGCGAGTTCAGCACATCCGCCGTGCTGGCCGTGCCCCTGCTGGCACAGAACCGGGTCATCGGCGTGCTGGAAGTGCTGAACAAGAAAGGCGGCGGCCAGTATGGGCCAGAAGACGCTGAACTGCTGGCGACCTTCGCTGGGCAAGCAGCCGTCGCCATCGAAAACGCCCGCTTGTTCCAAATGACTGACTTGCAGTTGAGCAAGCGCGTAGACGAACTCCAGGCAATGGAGCGCATCGACGTGGAACTGAACCGCTCGCTCGACCTCAAGAAGGTGGCCGAGATCACCATGCGCTGGGCCATCGCCAACACCGGGGCCACGGCCGGGGTGCTGGGCATCGTGGAAGGGGAACCCGCCCACCTGGAGATCGTCGCCATGTACGGCTACCGGCCAGAGGACTTCCCGACAGGCGCAGACGGGATGATCTGGCCGCTGGATCGCGGTATCGTCAGCCGCGTGATGCGTACCCGCCAACCCGACCTGGCACCCGATGTCTGCATCGACCCCAGCTATATCCCCAGCCTGCGAAACTCGCTGTGCCAGATGACCATCCCGATGATGTCCGGTGGGGAGATCAACGCTATCCTGGTGCTGGAGAAAGACCACGAGCCGCGCCTCAGCCTCGTCGATCTGGCTTTTGCTCAGCGGTTAGCCGAACATGCCAGCATCGCTATTGCCAACGCGCAGATCAACGCGGAACTGACCCGCGCCAACGAGTCCAAGAGCGAGTTCGTCAGCTTCGTCGCCCACGAGTTGAAAACACCCATGACCTCGATGAAGGGGTACACTGACTTGCTGGTGAGCGGCGTGGTCGGCCCGCTGACCGAGCAGCAGCGCGAGTTCCTGACAACCATCCGCTCGAACATCGACCGGATGAACACGCTGGTCAGCGACCTGAACGACGTGACCAAACTCCAGACCAACAACCTCCAGATCGAACCGGCCCCGGTCGATTTCCAAACAGTGGTGCAGGAGACACTCCGGCCGCTGCATAAGCAGCTTAATGACAAGGATCAGCGCCTCACACTGAACCTCCCGGAAGGGCTGCCGCCAATCCTGGCCGACCAGAACCGGCTGATCCAGGTGATGACCAATCTGGTGAGCAATGCCCACAAGTACAGCCCGGAGGGCAGCGAAATCCTCATCACCGGGCGGCTGATGGAAAAAAACCTGGACGCAAAGGGGCGCGACCAGGGGCCGGCGCTGCACATCAGCGTGCGGGATCAGGGAATCGGCATGAGCGAGGAAGACCTTCACAAGCTGTTCACGCCCTACTTCCGCAGCGAGAACCCCTTGACCCGGTTGCAGCCGGGAACCGGGCTGGGACTGACCATCACACGCGGGATCATCGAGCGGCATCGCGGGCAGGTCTGGGTGGAGAGCGTGCTGGGAGAGGGAACGACCTTCAACTTCACGATCCCGGTGGTCTTGCAGCCAGAAGCCGAGCCGGCCAAATAAAGGGTATCGCCTTCGCTGACACATCCGGGGAGGCTGGGCACTTCAACGGCGAACCGCCCACTTCCGGGTCAGGGATCAGAATGATCTGGCGCATGGCAGCCCCTTTCCGCTGGTTGAATGACAGCACAAGCGTGATAGTCGGTCAGGTTTCAAAGTTGCAGGTGAAGGGTTCAAAAATCGATCTCGCACCCAGGAAATCAAAAAGGGCCTCCGCGATGGAGGCCCTTGATGTTTAACTGACCGGGAGCCGGGTTAGCTCAGATGGGGGATCAGCTTGGCCGTGATCCTGTCCTTCGGCTGGTAGCCGGTGATGCGCTCAACCGGCTTGCCCCCCTTGAAGAGGATCAGGGTGGGGATGCCCATGACGTTGTAGTTGCTCAACACCTGCTGGTTGACATCAGCATCCAGTTTGCCAACGCGAATCTTGCCGGCATATTCTTCGGCGATCTGATCGACCAGCGGAGCAATCATCCGGCACGGACCACACCACTCCGCCCAGAAATCGACCAGCACCGGTTCGCTGGACTTGAGAACTTCCGATTCGAAGTTGGCTTCGGTGACTTCAAACGTCTTGGCACCCATGGGCGATTCTCGCTCCTCAACACTACTTTGACGCGACTCTACGCGGCATGTTATCATACGGATAGGACACTGACAAGCAGACATCCCGCGTGATAGTCACGTTTTTTGGTTTAATCTATGTCTTCAGACGACACGCACCTCCCAGAACTTACCCGCCGCCAGGAAGAAATCCTCTCGCTCATCATTCGGACGTACACGCGCACGCCGGAACCGGTTAGCTCCAAGAATCTGGCCGAGAGGTCGGGCATCAGCGTCAGTTCAGCGACGATCCGCAACGAAATGGCGGTGCTCGAAGAGCTGGGCTACATCGAAGCGCCGCACACCTCCGCCGGGCGCATCCCGACCGAGAACGGCTTCCGCTACTTTGTCAAACGCCTCATCGACCGTGATGATCTGAGCGCCGCGGAGCAGACCCGCATCGCCGAGAAGTTCCAGGACTCGCCGCTGGCCACGGAACAATGGATGCGGCGGGCGGCGATGATCCTGTCCCGGACGGTCAGCTCGGCGGCGCTGGTGACTCCCCCAATTGCCGAGACGAGCCGCTTCAAACACATCGAACTGATCTCGATCCAGGGACGGCTGGTGCTGATGGTACTCGTGCTGCATGGCGGCGCGGTACATCAACAGATGCTCACGCTCAACGATCCGATCCCGCAGCCCCAGCTGAGCGAAGTGGCCTCGCGGATCAATGACCTGTGCCTCAACCTGAACGCTGACGAAGTGCGGATGAAGAGCGTCCAGCTGCAACTATTGGATCGAGAAGTGGCCGACCTAGCCGCCGACCTGATGGAACGCGCGGACTCGAACCAGGTGCGGTTGATCTACCGGGAAGGGCTGAGCGAGATCATCAGCGCCTTCGGCAGCGGGCAGGAAGCGCAGAAAGTGGTGCGCGTCTTCGAGGAGCGTGCCTTCCTCAACATGATTCTGAACGAACTGCTGACGCCGATGTCAAGACATGTCGAGGTGATCATCGGCGGCGAGGGGCGCTGGGAAGAACTCAAGCACCTGAGCATGGTGCTGAGCCGCTACGGTATCCCCGGCCAGGCCAGCGGCGCTATCGGCGTGCTGGGGCCGATTGCCCTCAACTACGGGCGGGCCATCAGCGCGGTGCGCTACATGTCCGGCCTGATGACGGACGCGCTGGAAACAATCTACGAGAACCCCAAGCCACAGGCTGAGCCTCCGGATGAGGATAAGGGGTAGGTTATACCCCTCCATCCCGAAATCCACTGAGCACCATATCCCTTGAGTCCCAGTGCAACCATTCGCTCGAAGCCCAGACCAGCCCCAACAGACTCATGCACCTATCATCAGCCCGTTAACGCGATTCTGATAGAATTACCCGTACTGTAAAGGTGCTGTTCATGACAGCGCCGATCTTTGATCTTGCCTGAGAGAGGAATAAGGGAACGTGAGCGCAGAGGAGACGAGTCCCGTCGCCGAGGAAACCACCCCGCCGAGCGATCTGCCGGAAGCAGGCGCTGCGCCTGTGCAGGCGGCGGACGCGGCGGCTGTGGCGCTGGAAGCGGCGCGGAAAGAAGCCCAGGAGTATAAAGAAGGCTGGCTGCGCGAACGCGCGGACTTCGCCAACTACAGGAAGCGCGTCGATAACCAGATGAAGGATCTGCGTGATGCAGCCGCCGTCGAGAGCCTGATGGGCGTGTTGCCGATCATCGACGACTTCGAGCGGGCGATGGCAAACGTCCCGCCTGAGTGGAAAGAGCATCCCTGGCTGAACGGCGTGGGTGGCATCCACCGCAAGTTCCTGCGGCTGCTGGAAGAAAAGGGCGTCGCCATCCTCGATCCTGCCGGGCAGCCATTCAATCCGTCGCAGCATGAAGCGGTGGTCATGGAAGACAGCGAGACGGTCGACAGCGGCCACGTCATCGAGACGCTGCAAAAAGGCTACATACGCGGAGACCGCATCCTGCGCCCCGCCCTGGTCAAAGTCGCCAAGTAACCACAGAGCTGGCGCAGTCCGCTGCCCAGCTTATCTGCCAGACTGGACTGGCTAAAACTACACACAGAGGAGCATCAAACACATTATGGGACGTATCATCGGCATCGACCTGGGAACAACAAACTCGGTTGTCGCGGTTATGGAAGGCGGCCAGCCAGTCGTGATCCCCTCATCGGAGGGCAGCAACCTGATTCCATCGGTCGTTGCCACCAATCCCAAGACCGGCGAGCGATTGGTCGGCAAGGTGGCGCGCAACCAGGCGGTTGTCAACCCGGAAAACACCATCTTCTCGGTCAAGCGCTTCATGGGTCGCAAGCACGGCGATCCACAGGTGCAGGAAACCACCAAGCGCATTCCGTACAAGGTGAGCGCCGCGCCCAATGGCGATATCCGCGTGCATATGGGCGGCAAGGAATACAGCCCCCCGGAAATCTCCGCCATGATCCTTCAGAAGATCAAGTCGGATGCGGAAGCCTATCTGGGCGAACCCGTAGACCGGGCGGTCATCACCGTGCCGGCCTATTTCAACGACGCGCAGCGCAATGCCACCAAAGACGCTGGGCGCATCGCCGGCTTGGAAGTCCTGCGAATCATCAATGAGCCGACAGCCTCCAGCCTGGCTTATGGCCTGGGTGAGAAGAAGAATGAAATCATCGCCGTCTATGACCTCGGTGGCGGTACGTTCGATATCTCAATCCTGGAAGTCGGCGACGGCGTGTTCGAGGTTCGCAGCACCAACGGCGATACTTACCTGGGCGGCGACAACTTCGACGAAGTAATCATCGACTGGCTCGCCAATGAATTCCGCAAGGAACAGGGCATCGATCTGCGGCAGGATCGGCAGGCCCTCCAGCGTTTGAAGGAAGCCGCCGAACGCGCCAAGATCGAACTGTCCAGCACGCTCTCCACGGAGATCAACCTGCCCTTCATCACGGCGGACGCAAGCGGCCCGAAGCACCTGCACATCACGCTGACCCGCGCCAAGCTGGAAAGCATGACCGAGCAGCTGGTGCGCCGCTCGATCAGCCCATGCGAGCAGGCCTTGAAGGACGCCGGCATCACCGCCCGTGAAGTCAATACCGTCATTCTAGTTGGCGGCATGACCCGTATGCCCGCCGTGCAGGAAGCCGTCCGCAGCTTCTTCGGCAAAGAACCGAGCAAGGGCGTCAACCCCGACGAAGTCGTGGCGCTGGGCGCGGCGATCCAGGCCGGTGTGCTGGGCGGTGAGGTCAAAGACATTCTGCTGCTGGACGTGACACCCCTAACCCTGGGCGTGGAAACGCTGGGCGGTGTGGCAACTCCGCTGATCGAGCGCAACACGACCATCCCGACCAAGAAGAGCCAGGTGTTCTCAACAGCGGCGGATGGGCAGACGCAGGTAGAAATCCATGTCGTGCAGGGCGAACGTCCGATGGCGGGCGACAACAAGTCGCTGGGCCGCTTCATCCTGGATGGCATCCCGCCGTCACCGCGCGGTATCCCGCAGATCGAAGTGACCTTCGACATCGACGCCAACGGCATCCTGAACGTCAGCGCCACCGATAAGGCCACTGGCCGCGCCCAGAAAATCACCATCACCGCCAGCAGCGGCCTGAGCGAAGCCGAAATCCAGCGGATGGTGAAAGACGCCGAAGCGCACGCAGCCGATGACCGCAAGCGCAAGGAACAGGTGGAGGTCAAGAACAACGCCGACAGCGCTGTCTTCTCTGCCGAAAAGGTGCTGCGCGACTTCGCTGACAAGCTGCCGGAAGATGCCAAGAAGCAGACCCAGGAAAAGATCGACGCCGTGAAGAAAGCTGTAGAAAGCGGCGACTCGGATCGCATCCGCGCGGCGACGGATGCGCTGAACACCCAGGTGCAGACGCTCGGTGGCAGCATGTACCAGCAGCCGGGCGCAGAAGCACCAGGCGATCAGCAGCATCAAAAGAAGTCGGGCGAGGATGTCGTCGAGGGCGAATACACCGAAGCCTAGGCAGCTGTCCTGGCAGCAGGACGAGTGAATCACAGCGGCAAGAGCGTTATCGTGGGGACATGGCGGGCATGGCGCGGCCATGTCCCCACGCGCATTCGGGAAGCAGTGCATTCTTTTCGAGACAAATGACCTGTACAATAGCCATTGGATTAGGCTGCAAGGCACATTCGACAGCGTGATGATGCGAAAGTCTAAGGGCAGGTATGGCGCGAGATTACTATGAAGTGCTGGGGGTTCCCCGCACGGCCAGCAAAGAGGACATCAAGAGAGCCTTCCGCAAGCTGGCCCGCGAGTATCACCCGGATGTCAGCCAGCATTCGGACGCGGAGAACCGCTTCAAGGAGATCAATGAGGCTTACGAAGTCCTCAACGACGACGAGAAACGCGCTCGCTATGACCGTTTCGGCGCGGCCGGGGTCAACGGCGGCGGATTCTCCGGGGCGGGTGGCTTCGGCGTCAGCGGCTTCGAGGAAATCTTCGAGGAGTTCTTCAATAACTTCGGCGGCGCGCGGACGGGTTCACGACGGCGCGGCCCACGTCCCGGCGCGGATCGGCGGGTGGATGTGATCGTCACCTTCGAGGAATCCGTCTTTGGCGTCGAGAAACTGGTCGAGTTCGACCGCCTGACCACCTGCGAGACATGCAGCGGCAGCGGCGCCGAACCGGGAACCTCGCCGGCGCGCTGCCCGGAATGCAAAGGCACGGGTGAAATTCGCCGCGTCGATCAGACCTTCCTGGGCGCGATGGTGCGGACGGCTCCCTGCCCCCGCTGCGGCGGTCGTGGCGAGATCATCCCCAACCCCTGCCGCACCTGCACCGGCAGCGGCTTGCTGCGGAAGCGAGCCGCGCTGAATGTGCAGATTCCGCCCGGCGTGCGCGAAGGGCTGCAAATCCAGATCAAGGGCGAAGGCGACGCCGGGGAACGCGGCGCTCCGCCCGGAAACCTCTACGTGGTCATCGATGTCAAAGAACACGCCTTCTTCAAGCGCAAAGAGAACGACATCATCCTTGACATCACCATCAACGTGGCGCAGGCGGCGCTGGGCGACAAGATCAATGTGCCCACCATCGAAGGCGACCAGGAACTGACAATCCCAGCAGGCACGCAGACCGGCAAGGTCTTCCGGTTGCGCGGCAAAGGCATCCCCCGACTGCGGAGCGATGGCACGAATTCGGGCCGCGGTGACCAGCTTATTTATGTGCAGGTCGGCGTGCCTACATCGCTCACGCCAGAGCAGCGCGAACTCTTCGAGCGGCTGGCGCAGACCTTCGGCAGAGAGGTCAACCCCCAGCAGAACGGGCGTGGCTTCTTCGACCGCGTGATGGATTTCTTCGCGGGCGAGCAGTCCTGAGCTGCGATTGGATCGCATGAACCCAAGAGCATTCGATGAGGATGCTCTTGTTTGTTTGTGGATTAAAGTAGGTAATCAATAATGGCGGATTGGATCGAAGTTTCATTGAGCGTGGATGGAGAAGCGGCAGAAGCAGTCGCCGAAGTGCTGAACCGCTATGGGCATCAAGGCGTCGCTATCGAGCAGGAAGGCATCATGCCGGAAGCCTGGAACGAAGGCGAGACGCCGCCCCCGATGCGGCTGACGGTCCGCGCCTATATCCCGGCGGATGAGGCGGCGGAAGAAGCCAAGCTCAAACTCGAACACGCGCTCGGCTGCATGAACCTGATGTATCCCATGCCTGCGCCAGTCTACCAGATCGTGCATGAGGAAGACTGGGCGGAAGCTTGGAAAGCGCATTATCACCCCGTGCGCGTCGGCCAGCGCATCTTCATCCGCCCGCTGTGGGTGCAGGTGGAGACTCGGCCGGACGACGTGGTGCTGTCGCTCGATCCGGGCATGGCCTTCGGGACAGGCACGCATCCCACCACGCAGCTGTGCCTGGAAGCGCTCGAGGCGACAGTCAGGCCAGGCATCAAGGTACTCGATCTGGGCTGCGGATCCGGCATCCTGGGGATCGCGGCGGTCAAGCTGGGCGCGGCCCAGGTTTTGGGACTGGATATCGATCCGATGGCGGTGCGCGTCACCGAAGAGAACAGTGCCCAGAACGGCGTCAGCGACAGAATCATCGCCCAACAGGGCAGCCTGGAAACCGTGGTCACGTCCGCCCGGCGCTTCGATCTGATCGTTGTCAATATCCTGGCGCGGGTCATTATCGCCATGTGCGATGAACATCTGGGCGATGTAGTGCGGCCAGGCGGCCTGGCGATCTTCAGCGGGATTATCGAGGAGCAGGCCGCCGATGTTGAAGCCGCCCTGCGCAAGACCGGGCTGGAACCCTACCAGCGGCGGCAGCAAGGCGACTGGGTAGGGATCGAAGCGCGGCGGCCGCACGAAAGCTGAACGATGGCACAGGCCACCTTCCGGTTTTACGGCAAGCTGAACTTCTTCCTGCCCACAGCCCGCCAGGACAGAACCTTCGCGCATGAGTTTGATTGGAAGGGGTCGATCAAAGACCGGGTCGAATCGCTGGGCGTGCCGCACCCGGAAATCGAGGCGCTGATCGTCAACGGCCGCGCGGTGGATTTCACCCACATCATCCAGAGCGGCGACCACATCGAAGTCTACGGCGAGGACACACCGCCCTCGACCGAGCCAATCCCCCTGCGCCCGCCCTACCCCGGCCGCCCCGCCTTCGTGCTGGATCAGCACCTGGGGCGGCTGGCCGCTTACCTGCGGATGCTGGGCTTCGACACGCTCTACCGCAACGATTACCACGACGAAGAACTGGCGCAAATCTCTGACGAGCAGAACCGCATCCTGCTGACGCGCGATATCGGCCTGCTCAAACGCGGGCGGGTCGTTTATGGCTGCTACGTGCGCGAGACCAACCGTCACCGCCAATTGGCGGAGATCACCCGGCGATTCCAGCTGCAGCCGATGGTCGTGCCCTTCAAGCACTGCATGAAGTGCAACGGCCTGCTGGAAAGCGTTCCAAAGGCGCAGATCAACCAGCACCTGCCCGATGCCACCGCCTACTACTACGACGAGTTTCACCGCTGCCGCTCCTGCGGGCGCGTCTACTGGAAAGGGCCGCACTACCAGCGGATGCAAACCCTGATGGAACAGATCATCGGGAATCAGTGATCCTCGCCACTCCGCGAACGCGGGGGCAGCAGGGGTGACCCGCCGGGTCGACCCGCAAGAATCAATCGCATCTGAATTCTTCCCTCGATTAGGGATGAAGATCAGGCTTCGCCCTTCCGCAGCACGAACACGCCCCAGCCCAGGTAGCGCCGTCCGTAAGTCAGATAAGCGCGGCGGTTCTCCCGAATCCAACGGCGGAGTGCATCCGCTTCAGGATCGTCAGGGTGGGCGCGCAGGTAGTCGTCCACAGCCTTCCACTGCGCCGCTTCGTAGCGATCCCAACTGTCAGGACTCGCCAGCACCATCTCGACCAATTCGCAGCCAACCTGCTCAAAGCGATCCAGCGTCCCGGTCAGCGACGTATAATCGGCGGGCGAAAACCCCCAGGCGCGGTAGGCTTCAAACGGCGGCGGATCGATCAGGTAGGGTTCGCCAACCAGCACCAGCCCATCCGCCTTGACCAGCGGTTTCATCAGGTCGAGCGTCCCGATCAGCCCGTTCCCGATCCAGGTCGCGCCGATGCAGCTCACGATGTCGTAAGTTCCGGTCTGGTTGCGGGCGTATTCAGCCGCGTCGCTCTGGAGGAAGTTGACGCGATCCTGCACCCCCAGTTCGGCGGCGCGGCGCGCGGCAGCGCTCAGGAACACCGCGCTGATATCCACCCCCAGCCCGCTGATGCCATACTGCGCCGCCCAGCGGCACAGCATCTCCCCCTTGCCACAGCACAGATCAAGCTGGCGCATCCCGGCCTTGAAGCCCCCGATTTCGCCAAGCAGCATCAGCTTGTCCTCGGTGATCGGGTTCAGGATCAGATGAGTCGTTTCGGCAATTTCGTGAAATCGCAGGGACATCTCCGCCTCGCTTATTGGTGCATCCGCTAAATCGTCGAGAACAACAGGCGGCTGCCGGCATAACCTGCCGGGCGCCCTTGAGGGAGCCTCCGGGATTCCCCGAAACTGCCGCGCCGGTCTTCCAGCCCCCCTAGGGGATGATCTTCCTCTAGCCGGGGGATTACATCCCGGCGTTCCCCCATCCGGCAGTTTCTTTTTGACCTATCCCTGAGTCCGTTCCAGCCAGCGCGACTGGGCGCGTTCGGCGCGGCGTTGGTGGTCGAAGTGCCAATCGGTGACGGTCGCTAGATCGCGGAAAGCGATCTCCGGCGTTTCGTGGGAAGGCGTCAGACTGCCGCCCGCCTGCCGCGCCAGGAACAGCAGCGAGTAGATCGTGTGCGGTTGGCCGAACTCGCCCGGCAGCACGCAGAAGATATCGACCAGTTCCTCGATCTCGACCTCCAGCCCGGTCTCCTCGCGCACCTCCCGGCGCAGATTATCCTGCGGCGTCTGGTTAACCTCGCAGAATCCGGCTGGCAGCCCCCACCGGCCGTTATCCGAGCGGCGCACCAGCAGCAGTTGCCCCTGCCCGTTGAAGATCGCTGCTGAGACGCCGACCTTCGGCGTGATATAACCGAGTTCCTGGCGGAACCGCGCCGCTACCTCATCAGCGGCCAGCCCGGTCAGCGCGGTGTATTCCTGCGCCGCCAGCGCCATCAGCCGGGTATAGCGTTCTCGGTCGTAGGGATCGGGCGCATAATTCAGGCCGAGGTGCGCGATGCTGCGGAGTTCTTCCAGGAACATCGCCCCGTTCACAGCATCACCTTGCCGCCATCGACGTTGATGGCCTGACCTGTCAGGTAGCGAGCCGCGTCCGAACACAGGAAGAGCACCAATCCGACTACATCTTCGGGGATGCCCAGCCGCTTCTGCGGGATGTCCTCCAACCATTTCTGCATCTGCGCGGCGTTCTGGCGGAGGTGCGCGGTCATTTCAGTCTCGATCACGCCGGGGCAGACTGCGTTGACGCGAATCTGATAAGCCGCGAACTCACGGGCACACTCGCGGGTGAAGCCGATCAGTCCCGCTTTGCTCGCCACATAGCCAGAGCGCAGCGCGATGGGAATGTTGTGCCCGGCAATCGACGCGATGTTGACGATTACCCCGCCGCCCGCCGCTTTCATCACCCGACCCGCCGAGCGGCTGGCATAAAACGCCGCGCTCAGGTTGGTCTCGATGGCATCGTGCCAGTCGGCATCCGTCATCTCCAGGATCGAAGCCTTTGGCTCGACCCCCGCATTGTTGACCAGAATATCCAGCCGCCCGAAATCGGCCACGACCTGATCGACCATCGTCTGCACCGCCGCTGAGTCTCGCACATCGGCAACGTAAGCGTTGGCCTCGCCTGCCAGCGTCCCGGCAGTCAGCGCCGCCGTCTGCGGGTCGATGTCGTTGACGGCCACTTTCGCGCCGCAGTCGGATAACCCCTGGGCAATGGCCTTGCCGATGCCGCGCCCTGCCCCGGTGACGAGCGCGACCCTGTTCCTCAGATTAACGTTGAACATCGATGAGAGTTCCCCTGTCTATGCCAGCATCGCGTCCACCAGCGCCCGAATCCGCTCATCGGCCTCCAGGAAGTCCCGATCCCAGAGGACTGCTGTATCCAGGCGGAAGCGGCTCAGCACGCGCGACTCGAACCGGCCGTCGCACAGCTCGATGCGCTGGTATAACCCGTTGGCGCGGAGCGCATAGAAGTCGGCCTGCTGGCGCTGCGGGTGAATGATCCAGTACTCGCGGACGCCGCCTGCTTCGTATTCCTGATACTTCTCCACCAGGTCTCGATCCTGGCTTTCCGGTGAGACGATCTCGATCACTACATCGGCCGGCCCATCGGTCAGCGTGTCCTTCAGGATCGCCGCTCGCTCGCTGAGGACGATGTGCAGATCCGGCTCGCGCCCGCTGGCATCGGGCTGCGTCCGCATTACCATCGGCGCTGCGCGGAGCGTCCCCAACCCGGTCTGGCGCAGGAAATGCCGCAGTAGGATGACGAAAAACTGGCTGAGCGAATCATGGACGGCAGAAGCCGGTGGCCTCTGGATGACCATCCCTTTGACCCACTCGGCATATGCGCCCGCATACGCGCTCAGATATTGCTCGAAAAACACGTTACCCGCAATGATCTGGCGGAGTGACGATTGGCTCAGGCGGATTGGCATGATCGCGGGCTGCGCCATCTGGAAGTCCCCGGCCGCAAGCGAACGATATAACGCGATTATACCATCACTGGACACCCTCATACGGTTCTAATGGCATCGCTCCAGCACGGCCTGTATAATGTTCGTGATATTCATAACAAATTGAACGCTGTGAACGATGGCCTACTCACGACTGTCCGAATTCATCCAGCGGCTGGAACAGGCCGGGGAACTGATCCGCATCCAGGCGCCCGTCAGCTCCGAACTGGAAATCACTGAAATCACCGACCGCATTTCTAAACTGCCCGCTCATCAGAACAAGGCGCTGCTCTTCGAGAATGTCGAAGGCAGCCGCTTCCCGCTGGTCATCAATCTCTACGGCGGCCCGCGCCGCATGGCCTGGGCGATGGGCGTGGATGACCTGGAAGAACTCAACCACCGTCTGGCGAAGCTGATCGACCTCAAACTGCCAAAGGGTATGGGGCCGATGCTGCGGCGCGGTCTGGATGTCTTCGACGCCCTGCGGCGCGTTGGGCTGGGTCCGAGCCGCGTCAAGACCGCCCCGGTGCAGGAGGTCGTCATCACCGAGAATCCCGACGTAAACATCATACCCGTCCTGAAGTGCTGGCCGCATGACGGCGGGAAGTACATTACCCTCACCTCGGTTATCACTCGAGACCCCAACACGGGCACGCGCAACGTCGGTATGTACCGCGTCCAGGTCTACGATGGCCAGACGCTCGGCCTGCACTGGCAGCGCCACAAGGGCGGCAAAGAGCATCAGGAAGCGGGCAAAGAGCGCCAGCAGCAGAGAATCCCAGTCGCTGTCGTCCTGGGCGGCGACCCGGCTGCGATGTGGTGCGGCTCGGCTCCCCTCCCCCCCGGCATCGATGAGTTTCTGCTGGCGAACTGGCTGCGCGGCAAGCCAACGCCTTTCGTCAAATGCGTGACCCAGGACTTAGAAGTCCCGGCCAATGCCGAATTCGTCATTGAAGGCTGGTTCGACCCCAACGAACACCGTATGGAAGGCCCCTTCGGCGACCATACCGGCTTCTATACCCCGCCTGATCTCTTCCCGGTGATGCACGTCACTGCCATCACCCACCGCCGCGACGCCATCTATCCGACGACCATCGTCGGCAAGCCGCCGCAGGAAGATCTATGGTTGGGCAAGGCTACCGAACGTTTGTTCCTGCCGCTGATGAAGCTGTTCATGGGCGAGATCGTCGATTACGCCATGCCCGCCGAGGGCGTCTTCCACAATCTGGTCATCGTCAGCATCCGCAAACGCTTCCCCGGCCATGCCCAGAAGATCATGTATGGGCTGTGGGGTCTCGGCCTGATGATGCTCACCAAAGGCTTCATCATCGTCGATGCCGAGGTGAACGTCCACGACCTTGAAGCGGTCGCCCGCGAAGTCGTCAACAACGTCGATTGGCACTACGACGTGACCATCGTCGATGGCCCCGTCGATCAACTGGATCATTCCTCGATCCAGGATTCATATGGCGGCAAGATCGGCGTGGATGCCACCCGCTCAACCCAACCCGAATTCAACCAGCCTTTCCCGCCGCTGAATCCACTCCCTGCCGATCAGATCACCGCCCTGGTCGGTGACCGCTGGCGCGAAACCCACGGGGCCTTGATCGTCGCGCTGGACAAGCAGCGCCTCACGCCGAAGGACGCCATGCGCCGCCTCTGGGAAATCTGCCCGGATCGCAGTCTGATCCTGGTGGACGCCTTCGTCGATCCCACCAATCTCTCCGATGTGGCCTGGCGCGCCCTCGGCAACACCGACTGGCGCCGCGACATCGACATCCTCGGCGGGATCGATCACTTCGCTGATGCCGGAAACCCACGCGGTCAGATCGGCATCGATGCCACTATCAAGACCGCCGCCGATGGACACCCGCGCGGCTGGCCGGAGGAGATCGCCATGTCGCCGGAGATCGTTGAACGGGTGACGCGGCGCTGGACAGAGTACGGACTTTCCTGATTGGGGATTGATCTGTAGGGATAACCGGACAGAATCGAACGGGGCAAATACATCTTCTTCCGGTGTATCCCTACAGTCAATTTTTTGGATGCTGAAAGAAGGAGTTTACGGTCGTGACTTACGCGCGTGCGCGCCTGTACCTGGGCATCAGCGGGGTCGGTTTTTGGGTGATCGTCTCCACACTGGCCCTGATCGCAGGCTTACCCAACCTGCTCTTCCCGACGCTGGACGCCGACCCCAACGAAACCGCCGTCAGGCTGCTGCTCCTGATCGGACTCTACAACCTATTCAGCCTGCCCTTCGATCTCCTCGGCGGCTACATACTGCCGCGCCGATTCAACCGTCCCGCGCCGCAAAACATCGTTAGCTATCTGATCGGCTGGCTGCGGGCGGCGCTGGTGCAGGCCGTCATCCTCCTCGGCGTCGGCATGTTGTTCATCACAGCCGGCAAGCAGTCCGGCAACCGCCTGCTGGTGACCTTCCTTGTGCTGGTCGCGATGCTCACTCAGGTGGCAGCCCAGGGTTGGATCGCCCGGCTGGCGGGCAGCTTCACCCCCTCCAGCGCCGATCTGGGCGCGGTCGCTAAGGCGCTCAAGCATTGGGGGCTGGCGCTGCCGGACTCGATCACCGTCGGGCGCAGCCGTGATATTGGCTTCGTCGGCGGCTTGGCCGGTCTGCCCGGCCTGGAGACTCTGATTGTCCCGGCCGCCTGGGTACAAAACCTCACCGCGGAACAGTTGGCCGCGCAGATCGCCCGGCGCATCGGCGCGATCCAGACCGGCGGACGCGAGCGCGGCGTTTATCTGGCGATCCTCTGGAACCTGATCGGCTTCTACATCGCCATCTCGCTGGCCGGAACCGAAGCCATCATCAGCGCCCGCGGCCTGTTCACCGCCGCGCTGATCTTCAACCTATGGTCGTTCCTCGGCCTGCTGATTCTGCCATCCCTCAGCCGCCCCGGTGTCTACGATGCCGACCGCTTCGCTCACAAAGCTGGAGCGCCGGTCCCCACCCTGGTCGAGGTGATCGAGGCACTCGATAAACAGCAGGACGATGAACCATCCCGTGCCCGCTGGATCGAGACCATCTTCCACCCGATCCCAGCTGTCGAAAACCGCGTCGCCCGGCTGCATGACCGCCACGACCAGCATGAGCGTCACCGCCATTGGGGCGGATGGCATGCGGCGCGGATGGCGCTGTACCTCTCGTGGAGCTGCCTGGGCATGCTCGGGCGGGCCGTCCACTGCAATTCCGGCCGTCCTGAACTATGGGTGCTGTTCCCAGGGGACTGATGACGCGCAAGTTCCAGCGGCGGATCGAAGATTTCATCTGCGAACACTGCGGCGCAGCCATTAGTGGCGATGGCTATACCAACCACTGCCCGCGCTGCCTGTGGAGCAAGCACCTCGATGTCCATCCGGGCGACCGCGCCGCCAACTGCGGCGGCCTGATGGAGCCGGTCAGCGTCACCCGGAAAAACGGCGAGATCATCCTGACGCACCGCTGCCAGCTTTGCGGCCACGTCAAGCGCAACCGCGCCGCCCCAGATGACCGCTTTGATCTGCTGCTGGAATTCATGGCGCGGGGCGACGCCTTCTAGCGCCCATTCTTCCTGTACAAGGTAGTGAGAAACCCGCCGATGACCGACACAGCCACCATCCCCAACGACAGTCTGCTGCACCGGATCAAGCTGTTCCTCGAACTCATCAAGTTCGAGCATACCATCTTCGCCCTCCCCTTCGCCTATCTGGGCACGGTGTTGGCTGCGGGCGGGCTGCCCACCTTTCACCAGTTCTTCTGGGTAACGGTCGCCATGGCCGCTGCCCGCACGCTGGCCTTCGCCATCAACCGCCTGGCCGACCGCCGCTTCGATGCCACCAACCCGCGCACCGCCCGCCGTCCCTCCGTCACCGGCGCGATCAGCCCCCGCCTGATGCTCGCTTTCGCGGCGCTTTCGCTGGCGCTGCTGGCGCTGGCCGCCGGCCTGCTCAACCCGCTCACGCTGCTGCTCTTCCCCGGCGCGGTGGTCTTCCTGATCGGCTACTCTTACACCAAGCGCTTCACCAGCCTGTGCCATTGGGTGCTGGGCTTCACCGACGGTCTGGCGGCCATGGGCGGCTGGATCGCCGTGCGCGGCAGCATCTTCACCGCTGCCGACCTGCCCGCCTGGCTGCTGATGTTCGCTGTCACCTTCTGGATCAGCGGCTTCGACCTGATCTACGCCTGCCAGGATGTCGAGCATGACCGCCGCGAGAAGCTCCACTCCTGGCCCAGCCGTTACGGGATCGCCAGCGCCCTCCGGCTGGCGAAGGCCAACCACGCCCTGATGATCGCGACGCTGGTCGTACTGGGACTGCACCTCTCCCTGAGCTGGCCCTTCTGGGTCGCGCTGCTGATCGTAGCCGCCCTGCTCGCTTACGAGAACAGCCTCGTCAGACCCGATGACCTCTCCAAAATCAACATCGCCTTCTTCAACATGAACTCCTACATCGCCATCACCCTGTTCGTCGGAACCTTCCTGGCGCTGGTGATCTGACATTGGAAAGCTGGAATAACCGCATGGCTCACCTCGACGGCCGCGAACGCGCCGCCTACGTCCAGAATATGTTCGACCGCATCGCCAACCGCTACAACCTGATGAACCGCCTCATGACCGGCGGCCAGGATCTCAAGTGGCGGCGCTTCGTCGTTCAGCAAGCCCGGCTCCGCCCTGGCGACCACCTCCTCGATCTGGCGACCGGGACCGGCGACATCGCCTTTGAAGCTTTGAAAGCCGTGCCCGGCATCCACGCCATCGGCGCCGATTTCTCGCTCGGCATGATGCGAGTCGGCCAGAAACTCCCCCTCGGCCATCAGGTCGGCTGGACGGGCGGCGATGCCCTCAATCTGCCCTTCCCCGATGCGACCTTCGAGGCCGTCACCTCCGGCTATCTCGCCCGCAATGTCATCGACATCCCGCGTATGTTCGCCGAGCAGCTCCGCGTACTCAAGCCGGGTGGTCGCATCGTCGTGCTGGATAGCTCCCCGCCGAAGGACAATCTGCTCCGCCCGTTCATCGAACTCCACCTGCGCTATGGCATCCCCCTGCTGGGACGGCTCGTCGCGGGCAGGAACGGCGCCGACGCTTACCAGTACCTCCCTGCCTCCACCCAGGCCTTCAAAACGCCTGACGAACTCGCCGCCCTGATGCGTGCAGCGGGCATCCACAAGGTCGCCTACCGCCTGTTCATGTTCGGCACGATGGCCGTCCATTGGGGAGAAAAACCCCTATGAAACGCCTCATCGTTGGCATCTCCGGCGCATCCGGCGTCATCTACGGCATCCGCCTCCTGGAAGTCCTCGCTCAGGACAAATCCATCGAAACCCACCTGATCCTCAGCCCCTCGGCCAAAGCCACCATCGCCCAGGAGACCGAGTGGAAAGTGAGCGCAGTCGAGGCGCTGGCCGATGTCGTCCACAAGCTCAGCGATGTCGGCGCCAGCATCGCCAGCGGCTCCTTTCAGACGATGGGTATGATCGTCGCCCCATGCAGCATCAAGACTCTCTCGTCCATCGCTCACAGTTACGACGCTGACCTGATGACTCGTGCCGCCGATGTCCAGTTGAAGGAAGGCCGCCCGGTCCTGCTCATGGTGCGCGAGACCCCCCTGCATCTCGGCCATCTGCGCCTGATGACCCAGGCCGCCGAGATCGGCGCCATCCTCATGCCGCCCGTGCCCGCTTTCTACGGCCAGCCCCGCACCATCGATGACCTCATCAACGGCACTGTCGGCCGGGCGCTGGCCCGCATCGGCATCCAGAATGCGCTATACTTTGAATGGTTGGGGATGAGCAAGGAGAAGCCACCCACCGATGAATGACGATCTGCGCCCCACCTTGCAGCAGTTCCTGGAACAACAGTCCACGCTGTCGCTGGCAACCGTCAACGACCAGGGCGAACCGGAAGTTGCCCCGCTGTTTTATGTTTCCGACGAGCGCCACAACCTCTACTGGCTCTCCAACACCACCGTTCGGCACAGCCTTAACCTGACCGCCCGGCCCCAGGTCGCCGCCACCATCTACCCGATTGTCTGGCAGTGGAGCGATATCATCGGTGTGCAGATCCAAGGCCGTGCCGAAGCCATCACCGATGAGCGCGTCCGCGAACAGATCATGACCCTCTACCTGCGGAAGTTCCTGCTGCCCGCCTCGTTCGACGCCGCCATCGCTGCCAGCACCCTTTACGTCCTCCGCCCCCACTGGATCCGCTGGATCGACAACAGCGTCGAGTTCGGCTACAAATCCGAGTTCACCCTGGAAGGCTGACCTATCTGCGAGGCTGTCCCCAGACACTCTTCATCGGCCCGTAGGAACGCCATTCTGCGACCCCATAAAGTCCTTGATGAATTTTGACGAACAGGTTCGGCCATGAAGATCGTGGTTCGTAGGGGTGGACGAAGGGCGAAGACGCCCTTGGTCCGTCCGCCCACTGCCGATTTTGCCTGTCAAACCTCATTCAGGCGTGATCTTCGCCTTGCCGCGAGATTTCATCCCCCAGCCTCGCCCCGCTGACTCTATCCTCTCAGTATTTCTCTGTATCTCTGTGGTGGAATTTATTCTTCTCTTAGATTTTATGTCGCAAAAGTAGACAAAATGTCACCCTAACCCGCCCATTTTGTGCTATCGTAGGGGTACGGAGATGCACTCCCCTCCTTGCGAAGCGGAGAGGGATACTCCCGCTGCACCTTCACAAATTATCAATTGCGCATATCGCAGCCCATCGTTGTTGCAAGAATCACCCAGTTGCAACTGCGACAACTGCAACAACTTTTCCTTGGATGTAGAGACGTTGCCGCCCTTTGCCGTTCCGCAGCTGCCGAAATTGCCGCAGCAAAACGGCCCCGCTTTTCGGCAGCCGTATCACTTGGGGCGCATTGGTGACACACTCTCTGTGTCTCTGTGGTGGTATTGCTGAGAATTCTTATCGTTTGGGCGATTCTCATTCTTATCATTCTTATCAGATTTCTCATCGCCGCCACATTGTGCATTTCGTAGGGTTAAAATATGTAATTTAACATATAATATATAAATCTATCAACGACTAACCATAAACTACTCCCCCTCTACCAGCCACAGCGCCACTGCTCCCTCAGCCTCCCCCGGCCGTGCATACCGCGCGACCTCCGTGGCCCGTCCACCCAACTGGCCCACCTCCACCCCGATGATCGGCGCGGTATCGGCCAGCACATAGACCGCTCCCCGCTCGGCCAGCTCCCCCTGGATCGCCTCCTGACCGGGCGCTCCCACGCACACCAGCCGCAGCCCCTCCACCGCGTAGAAGTTCGCCCGCGCGCAGCTATCCGGAAACATACTCCCCAGGATCGGCAGTTCCCTGCGTGTGATCGTCTCCCGCAGCCCCAGCATCGCTTCACGCAGCCCGTACCCCGAACTGTGCGAGGTGATATGTTCGTAGTGGGCATCAGCCGGAAGCGGCAGCCCCGCTGGATCGGTGTAGGCCCTCAGCGCGAATGGAACCGCCCCGAACACCAGCGCGACCACCCCCAGCCCGGCCACCAGCGGCCGCGCAGCCGCATCCTTGATCCGCAGCAACCCCATCCCCAGCCCGATCCCCGCCAGAGTCAGCAGGATCGGCAGCCCCACCACGAAGTGCCGGGAAAGCACCTCCCTCCCTAGCACCAGAATCAACCCGAACGGCAGCGCCCCGGCCAACCACACCGTCCCAGCCCCGTCTCTCCGCCGGATCACCCCCAAGACCAGCCCTACCCCTGCGATCAGCACCCAGGTCAGCGTCCCGAAGCCGCTCAACTGCGCCCACAGCCGCTCCAGGTTGCTCACCAGCGAGGGCGTCCCCCCGGAACTTCCGCCCAACCATCCCAGCGCGATCCCGAACAGGTCTTTCTCCCGCGCCAGCAAATAAACCAGCGGGATCACGAAACAGGTCGCCGTGACCCCCACGACCACAGTCAGATCGCGTCCCCGCTCCCGTAAGTTCCCCTTTCCAAGCAGCATGATGATCGCAGCCACCCCCAGCGCATACGGTGCGGCTGTGAACTTGAACAGCATGGCCGCCCCCAACGCCAACCCAGTTACGACCAGACCGCCCATCGTCCGGTTGAGCCGCGTCGCTCCCAGCCCGCACCACAGCGCCAATACCACCAGCGCTCCGGCTTCCGCATCACTGAATGCCAGCCGCTCGTAGAAGAACAGGTACGGCGAAGCGATCCACAGCACCCCGGCCATCACCCCGCCCAGCCTACCGCTCAACTGCAGCGCCAGCCTGTACCCGGCAGCCAACCCAATCATCGCCACGAAGACCGTGGCGATCCGCGCCACGAATGCGGGCGCATGCTGCGGGTAAAAGACCGCGATCAGCCAGTGGTTGACGATCTTCCCGTCGCTGATCGCCCAGAAAGGGTGGCCGTTCCAGACCTCGACTGCCCGCGTCAGGTGCAGCCCTTCATCGTTGTGCAGCGGGAGCAGATCGAGTGCGGCCACCCGCGTCATCCATAAAGCGAGCAGCAGGGTGACCGGCAGCAAAAGGTTTCTGAAACAAGCGGAGGAATTGTTCACGGGGTTTTTCGCGCAGACCTGATATTGACAGGGCGAGGGTTCCCAACGAAAAAGCCCGCCTTGCTGAGCGAGCTTTTTCACTAACCATCTAAGCAGACGAAGCGATCACATTTCCATCTCTTCTTCCACATCACCGCCTCGCCCAGCATCTTTGTGGCGATAGATGATCCGCCCTCGTTTCGGGTCATAGACGCTCATCTCCACTTTTACCCGATCTCCCAGCAGGATGCGGATGTAATATTTGCGCATCTTACCGGAAAGATAGGCCAAAATCCGATGGCCGTTATCGAGTTCAACCAGAAATTGGGTGTTGGGAAGCGCTTCGACAACCTTCCCCTCAACTTCCAGCTTATCTTCTTTTTTCGCCATATCCCTCCGCTTGATCTGAACAGCAAACCGCCACCGCACTGGCAGCGGTTCACGCGATGGTCACGGCAGCATCCTCAACGCCCCGTCTTGCGCTGACGGCGACGGGCGCGGCGGATAGCCTTCTTGCGTTCGATCCGGCGCAGTTCACTCTTGGAGATGTGCCAACGCTTCCGACGGACCGTGCTCAGAATGCCGCTGTTGGTGACCTTCTTGCGGAACCGGCGCAGCAGTGCTTCCTGCGATTCATTCGGTTTCAATGTCACAGACGCCATATTTTCCGGCTGCCTCCTTTCTAGAGAACTCGGAACCAGAACGAATAAAACCGGCTTGCACCCCAAGATGTAAGGCGAAGCTGGATTTCACATGAACCTTAATTCTACCGAATGCTGCGGCAACACGCCAGACTTAAGTCTTGGCTGCGCATGAGCAGGCGTTATCCCCTCATCCTGGTTCCGTCCTGAAACCAGGATGAGGACAACAGACGCAGGCATCGGCAGCAGCTTAGGCTTGTCCAGCGGAATCAGCTTCTTGAGGCTGTGCTTCCGCGGCGGGCAAATCCACCTCAACCACAGCCGGCTGGTGACGCCCACGCTCTTCGTCGGTCACGTCCTTCAGGCTGAGGCCGAGGCGCTGGCGTTCCGGCTCAATGCTGATGACGCGCAGCAGCAGCACCTGACCCTCATGAACGATCTGTGAGGGATCGGCGGGCACAGGGTCGGCAATCTGGCTGGCATGAAGCAGCGCTTCGATGCCCGGATTCAAGCTGACGAACGCGCCAAACTGAGCTACGCGGGAGACCGTCCCCTCGACCAATTGACCGACATGGTAGAGTTCCTCGGCCTGCGCCCAGGGATTCTTTTGCAGCCGCTTGAGGCTCAGACCAATGCGTTTCCCCTCGGTATCCAACCGCAGGATATAGACCTCGATCTCGTCGCCGACGTTGAGGACTTCCTTCGGGTGTTTGACGCGATGCCAAGCCAGCTCTGAGATGTGGATGAGGCCGTCGGCTCCCCCCAGATCGACGAACGCGCCGAAGTCGCGCAGGCCGCTGACCACGCCGCGACGGACCTCGCCCTCGCGCAGTTCGTCCAGGAGCAGCTCCTTACGGGCTTCACGGCGGCCGCGCTGGGCATCGCGCTGGCTGAAAACCAGACGGCGGCGCTTGCGGTTGACCTCGATGACCTTCAGCGGAATCTTCTTCCCCAGAAGCATCATCATGTAACCCTTGCGGTCGTCTTCGCTGATGTTGCGTGGCAAATCGACAACGTGACTGGCCGGGACAAATCCGCGCAGATTGCCGAAGGGTACGATTAGGCCGCCTTTGTTAGCGTCAATCGGAAGCCCTTCCCAGATTTCTTCACTGGTCATGAGCTGTTCGGCTCGCTTCCAGTCCTCGCTCTGTTCGGCCTGCGACACTGAGAGGATGAGGTTATCATCCTGGTCTTCGATGCGGACGACCGTCACCTCGATGTCGTCTCCGACATGATAGGTGCTGGGATCTTTACCGACTCGCTCGAAGTCCCGTCGCGGAACGATGCCGTCCCGCTTCAGGCCAACGTCCACGATCAGGCCTTGATAATCAACCGCCAGGATCGTGCCGGTGATGGTATCACCGCGCTCCGGTTCTCTGGCGAACGAGGCTTCCAGCATCGCGGCGAAGTCCATATCGTCGGTGATGCTGTCGGGTAGAGCAGTTTGTACAGGCATAAATCTATATCCCCCAGGGATCGAACGATGTTTTTGATCGTCAGGAAATAAACGCAGCAAGAACCGGTGAACCGGGCAATCCCATATTACCGAGTTTGGCAGAACGTATTGTGGATATCTAAGAAACGCACACTGCGGGTGCGAGCGGAACAGCCCTGCGAGGGAGCTACGCTCATCCTTTCCTTAAGATCGGATGGATTATACAAATTGGAGAATTTTCTGTCAATTATAGAATCGGGTAGTCGTCCTCCACGGAGTTGGTCAGTTAAGATGTGAGGATGAATTTCCGCTCAGCAGCACTATTCAGGGAAAGCACCTAGAAACGGGTGACGCAACAAAAAAGGGATACCTCAATGTATCCCTTCCCTTCTAGCAGTCTGACCGGCGATCAGGCCGACTGTTCCGGTTCAGCCGTCTCTTCGGCAGCAGGCGGAACATCCTCTACTTCGATTTCAGCGGCAGGCGCGGCATCCACAGCATCCTGAGGAGCGTTCTCTGGCGCGGGCTGACCTTCTTCACCCTGCACAGAGTCCGTACCCCAACGCTGGGTGAAGCCCACACGGCGCTTCTCCGGTTCCAAATGGCTAATCCGCAGGCTGAGGCGGTCACCCTTCTTGACATAGCTGTAGGGTTCCTTGAGCGACCCATCGCCCATCTCGCTCAAGTGCAGCAACCCTTCCAGACCATTATCCAGCGCGATGAACGCGCCGAAATCGACCACATTTGTGACAGTACCATCAATGAGCTGGCCTTCATGGTAACGCTTGTCAGCATCTTCCCACGGGTCGCTTAGCAGGCGTTTGCGACTAAGGGCGATACGATTAGATTGACGGTCAAGGGCCAGCACATAAACATCAATCTCATCACCCACTTTGAGGACATCGCGGGGGTGATCCACGCGATGCCAGGCCAACTCGCTGACATGAATCAGGCCATCCGCGCCACCCAGGTTGACGAAGGCGCCGAAGTCACGCAGACCCGTGACCACGCCCTTGACGCGATCCCCTTCCTTGAGTTCGGCCAGCAAACGAGCCTTCTGCTGGGCGCGCCATTCCTTCTGGGCCTCGCGCTCGCTGAAGATGAGGCGGCGGCGATCCTGATCGACCTCGATGACCTTGACGCCCAGGGGACGATTCAGGATTTCGCTCCAGTCGCGGCGGTCACTGGACAGGTTGAAGGACACTAAATGCGAACTGGGGATGAAGCCTTCCAGGCGGTTCCAGCGCACAAGAACACCGCCCCGGTTGTGGCCGGTCACGGAAACCTGAACAGCCTCTTCCGATTTGAGAAGCTGACGGGCCTTCTCCCAATCATACTGCTGCAAGCCCATATTGATCGAGACGATCAGGTTATCATCCTGATCGCGCGGATTTAGGACATAGACCGGGACTTCAGCCCCAATCTTGAGACTCTGGCGAACCTCGGGATCAAGGCGTTCCAGGTCCTGCGAAGGGACAATACCATCCTGCTTGGCGCCCATGTCCACAATGACTTCACGGACATCCACCTGCAAGATGATGGCGTTGCGGATTTCGCCGCGACGGGGCGGCGTATACGCAAACGACGACTCTAGCAACTGCTCGAATTCGCTCGAACCGCGCTGTTCGGTGCTGCTTTTGATCTTAGACGACTTCATCAACCTCTCCTTATGGATCGGATGGGCGTTTTTCACCGGAACACCCGAACCGGTGGGACTGTCTTGCTACCACGAAGAAGAGTGAAATGTTCAAAAAAAGGGACTCTACGCAACATAACACCTAGACGACACCAGGTGGCGAGTCTACATGGCCAGATGTGATCGGTGTTGTCAGGGGTAGGCGGCCCGCATCCGTGGAACACAGAGGATATCGAGCAAGAAAAGCGGTGCTGAAGTTCGCGTTTTGGCCTGGCCTTTCAACTTACCAGGCTTATCCTGCCGAAAACGACTGTACGGCCAATAGCAACTTTAGCTGTACCGGAACCCATCAGACAATACAACCCAACCCAACCTGGTCGCAGCGAGTCTCCCAACAGGACCCGATTATAGCAGAAAAATCTGCGTTTCGTACACAGTCTCATCGGATTCCCAGCTAATTCGCTTCGGGGATGCCAATATCCAATCCCTGGACGCCGCGATCTATCTCCCAAGGATAAATGACGTAGGCGTCGGTAATGGCTGCATAGAAATCCGGTTCGGCGCGGCTGAACATGGAACGATAGGGATTGTAGTGCAGCACACAGGTATAGGGAATACCACCAGAGGATTCGACACGTCCCTTGACAGCGGTGCTAGTGCGGCCGCTGCCCCACACATCATCGACGATAAGGGTGCGGCGGTCACGGATCAGAGATTGATCGGGAAACTGTAAGAACGTTGGCCAGGCCATCAAGCCAGCGGCCTCGGTAGCCGGGAAATCGACCGCGGCAGTAAGGATATGCCGGATCGCCAGGGCCTCAGCCAGGAGACCACCAGGGATAATCCCGCCGCGCGTAATCAAGACCATCGCATCGAATGTGCCGACAATCTTGAGCGGCGGCAAAAGCACATCGATCAGGCGGTCTATATCAGCCCAGGACAGGACTTCCTGCTTCATCGGCAATTCCCCGTATCGGACAGCATTTAGATGTAAGACGAACTATAGTATCGCATCATGCCGGTGAAGTCCAAAAAAGGAAGCGCGATCAGGATGACTCCCTATACCAGTTGGGCGGAAGTGCGCAAAGCGGTCATTCGGATGCACGGTGAAGGTCACTACGCAGAAGCAGCGGCCGCGCTGACGTTCATCACAGGGTGATAATTCCACACAGAGACACAGAGATCATACGGAGATGGTGTGATAGGTCAAGCACCCCCTCTCTATCTGGGATATTCGTCCAGATAGAGAGGGGGTTCATGGCGGATGGTTCAGAGCTTTTCGGCGACGCTCTTGGGCTGCATGAACTGGAGCAGATAGTCTGGACCGCCGGCCTTGCTGTCCGTACCGCTCATGTTGAATCCGCCGAAGGGATGAACACCAACCAAGGCGCCGGTGCACTTCCGGTTGAAGTAGAGATTGCCGACATGGTATTCACGGCGGGCACGTTCCAAGCGCGAGCGATCGCGGCTGTAGACGGATCCAGTCAGACCGTACTCGGTGCTGTTGCCGATTCGTAGGGCATCGTCGTAATCCGAGGCGCGGACGCAGGCCAGGACGGGGCCGAAGATTTCTTCCTGGGCGATACGAGCATCCCAGGGGACATCGCCGAAAATGGTTGGTTCCAAGAAGTAGCCACCTGCGGGGGTCTCGATGTGGTGACCGCCGAAGAGGAGCTTGCCTTCCTGAGTACCGACCTCGATGTAATCCATGATGTTCTTCATCGAACGCTGGTCAATGACCGGGCCCATCCAGATATGACTGCCTTCATCAGGAGCACCCACGGTGATCTGCTTCGCCAGTTCGACGACGCGGCTGGTGACCTGTTCATAGACCGAATCGACGATGATGGCACGTGACCCGGCGGAACACTTCTGGCCCTGAAAACCGAAGGCACTGACTAGGATGCCCTGGGCGGCATCTTCCAGGTTGGCGGTTTCATCAACGATGACGGCATCCTTACCACCCATCTCCAGGATGGAGCGTTTGAGCCATTTCTGTCCGGGGGGCACTTTAGCGGCCTGCTCGTAAATCCAGAGGCCGACTTCTTTGGAGCCGGTGAAAGAGATGAAGCGGGTGAGCGGATGAGCGACCATCCTGGCTCCGACGACCGAGCCGCGGCCAGGCACGAAGTTGAGGACTCCGGGGGGGATGCCCTGCTGGTAGAAGAGTTCAACCATCTTCCAGGCGATGAGGGCGGTGAGTTCGGCGGGTTTGAAGACGACGGTGTTGCCGGAGACGAGCGCGGCCGAGAGCATGCCGGTGGGGATGGCGTTAGGGAAGTTCCAGGGGGTAATGACCAGACCGACACCCAACGGAATCTGGTAGTAGCCTAACTGCTCGCCAGGATTTTGGGTGAGGAGATGGCTCTGGTCGGCGAGGCGAACGGCCTGACGGGCATAGTATTCGAGGAAGTCGATGGCTTCGGAGGTATCGGCTTCGGCTTCGGCCCAGCTTTTGCCTGCTTCCAGGATCATGTAGGCGTTGAATTCCTGCTTGCGGCGGCGCATCTCGGCAGCAGCGCGGAGGAGATAACGGGCGCGTTCGGTGGCGGGGACATGCTGCCAGGTCTGGAAAGCTCGCCAGGCGGCTTCCACGGCCATATCACCCTGCTCGGCATCGGCCTGGGCGAAGTGAGCCAAGACTTCAGCGGGGCGAGAGGGATTGATGGTAGCAAACTGGCTGCTGCTGGTGTGGGGCTGGCCATCAATGATGAGCGGATAGGTCTGGCCGAGCTGGGACTTCACGCGGTCGAGGGCGGCCCGCATCAGGGCGGCGTTTTCAGGTTTGGTGTAGTCCAGGAGGGGTTCGGGGCGATAGTCAGGAAGCATGGAAGTCTCCTTGAAAAGGTGGAGCTATTTGAGGCTGATTGTATCACGGCAGCCGGGGAAGGTGATAGTTAGTGATTGATAGTTTATAGAGGCAGCTATTCGCTATTCGCTGATCGCTTACAGCCAGACAGAAGATGTGAATGGTTGATAGTTTATCGTTGATAGGCAAATGCAGAGTCCTCGGAATTGGCACCAATTTCTGCAATTTCGGCAGCTGCGGAAACGCAATTCTGCGCCAAATACCTTACATGCAAGGAACGGTTGTTGCAGTTGCAACTCGGTGATTCTTGCACCATTTCCCCTCGAACGTGATCCCGGATGCGAAACGATAAGAATGATAAGAATGAGAATCGGCCAAACGATAAGAATTCTCATTTGCCCTCACCCCCAACCCCTCTCCCGAACGCGGAGTACCGCTGGGAGAGGGGGGTACTGGCGGAAATGGCGGCAATGCCTGACATGCCACCCGCGCCATTTGTGTCAGACTTCCATGCAATACCACCACAGAGGCACAGAGAACACAGAGGAATACAGAGAGTGTGTGTCACCCCATGCGCCCCAAGTGACGCGGATGCCGAAAAGCGGGAGCGTTTTGCTGCGGCGATTTCGGGAATTGCAGAACGGCAAATGGCGGCAACTCCCTTAGATGCAAGGAAAAGCTGCTGA
>CAZKXW010000030.1:0-42924 GCA_964556745.1 uncultured Anaerolineaceae bacterium | reverse complement strand
GCCGGGGGCGCTCGTCTTCCGGCAGATCAGGCGGAGGGGGTGCTGGACTGACCGGCATGGCTTATCCCCGCTTTTGAGTCCAGGCGATGAATTGTTCGACCGGCCATGTATTGATGACTGAGGCTGCTTCGACCCAGCCTCGCCGGGCGGTCGTCACGCCGAAATGAAGTAAGTCCATCTGTTCGGCGTTATGTGCATCGGTGTTGATCGAGATTGGGATATCCATTTCCACGGCGCGTCGCGCATACTGAGCTTCCAGATCAAGGCGGCGAGGATTCGCGTTGATTTCTAGCGCCGTACCAGATTCACGCGCAGCCGCGAATACCGCATCCATATCCAGATCGGCAGGCTCTCGGTCAGGGATGTACTGCCCGCGTGGGTGTCCGATCAGATCGACGTGAGGGTTGCGCAGGGCGTTTAAGACGCGCTGGGTGATCTGTTCGCGCGGCTGTCGCAGGCTGACATGCAGCGAGGCAATTACGAAATCCAATCTTGCCAGGATTTCGTCGG
The DNA here is from genome assembly GCA_964556745.1 of uncultured Anaerolineaceae bacterium. Classification (GTDB taxonomy): domain Bacteria; phylum Chloroflexota; class Anaerolineae; order Aggregatilineales; family Phototrophicaceae; genus CFX2. The sequence goes on along the minus strand of CAZKXW010000030.1, from coordinate 42,414 downwards.
GATAATCCAGACTGCCGTCGGCGTTCATATCCATTTCCGTGCCATGGAATACGCGAAAGTTGGGCGCCATCTCCGCATCGACCTGCCGTACTTCTTCCTGCTGATCCAGCAGTCGCTCAATGCTAAGCCCGTTGGCAATACCCAGGCTGCGCGAATGATCGGTGATGACGATGTATCTGCGGCCGCGCCGTCGGGCTTCTTCGGCCATTTCCCGCACGCTCAATGTGCCATCGCTCCAGGTCGTGTGCATGTGTAAATCGGCCTGAATATCCTGAACGGAAATCAGCTTGGGCAGGCGGTTGGCCTGCGCTGCCTCGATCTCGCCACTGTCCTCACGCAGTTCCGGCGGAATCCAGGGCAGTCCCAGCACAGCATAGACCTCTTCTTCCGTCGCACACAGCCGCTTTGGAGCATCTTCAATGATGACTCCTGCGACGTTCACGGGGCTGAATGCATGTTCATTCAGGCTCCACCCTTGCTGAAGCGCTAGTTCCCGTAGTCGGATATTGTGCGCCTGACTGCCTGTGAAGTAGCTGAGCGCTGTACCCCAGCGCGCTTTCTCCAGAACCCGCACATCGACTTGCAGCCCATTCAGCAGTTCGACCGAGCTTTTGGTTGGCCCATGGCCGAGGACACGTGCCACTTGCTCCATCTTCACGAAAGCGTCCATGATGGGCGTGGCGTCATCGCTGGCGACCAACAGATCGACATCACCGATGGTCGGTCGCCCACGGCGGATGCTGCCAGCCACCGCGCCTTTTATTGTTCCGGGCAGTGTCAACAAGTAATCCAGAATAGCTTGCGCGGCGGGTTGGGCGATGCCGAGCGGCTGCCGCCCAGTCTGTCGTGCTAACGCCTCGATCCCTTCCAGGATTTTCTTTTCGCTCTTTTCGCCCATGCCAGGGAGATCGCGTAGTTTTCCCGCTCGCGCCGCCGCTTCAAGTTCAGGCAGCGTGGTGATCCCTAACTGCTCCCAAAACAGCTTCGCTTTTTTCGGCCCAACCCCGTTGATATGCACCAGCGCGACCAGCCCTTCCGGAATTTCCTGCTTGAGCCGCTCATAGAACTGAAGCTGTCCTGTTTCCAGCATTTCAGTGATTTTCGCCGCCAGCGTGTCGCCGATGTTGGGTAGTTCCGTCAGCGTACCTTCCTTGGCGATAGCGCGTAAGTCGCGCGGCAGATCGCGGATCGTTTCTGCCGCCCGCCGATACGAGAGCACCCTGTGGATGATCTCACCTTTGATTTCCAGCATGACCGAGACATTCTCAAAGATCGTGGCGATATCACGGTTCGTCAGGCTCAACTTGTGGCTCCAAGTGAATAGGCCTAATGTTTCTATTGCGGCACAGTTACGATGGATCGTTCGCCATTTCGATAGGATTTCCGTCGAATTCTCCACTGATGGAACTGCGACCTTCTGAATCGAGGAGGTAATTAACCTGCCCCGTTTTGTACCCATCGATTTGCACATTCACAGTCAGATTGCCACTATCATAGTCATAACTGCCGCTGCCTGTGATAGCGAACCCGCGCGAAAACGCGCACGCGCTGAACCTGAATTGATCCCCATTGAATGATGGCGCGAACGACAGAATTCCACCTTGTGGACAGGCCACCATCATAAGTGTTTTTCCATCCCAGTAGTAATACTCTGGCAGGTACAGCAGATCGGTTGTCAATGCGTCCAGCGCATCTAACGGCGAATCCAGTTCAGTCACATCCGCAGGTGCAGTGGGTAAGTAGGGATCGCTGACTACGCCCTCACATTCGATCCGACGTTCTTCTGGACGGATTCCATCCACCAGAAAATCCGTGATGAGGTCATCAGGGCAGGCGTCGCCTCGACCGAAGATCACATGTGCTCCCCCCTGGGTGACGATCAGATAACCATCGTCCAGACGACTGAAGATTCGCTCGGCATTGGCGACAGGTGTAGCAGGATCGGCCGTTGCGCCCAAGACAAATGTGGGGATACCTCGCCCTATAAAAGAGGCCGGACGTTCTTCGGGTGGTTGTCCCGGCCAGAATACACAAGGCAGATCACCGTAAATCAGCGAACCAAAGTGTGGAACCTTGCCCTCGATCTCGTCTCCAGCCCGCAAAAATGCTTCGGTACGCGCTTCCACTGTACCCTCGAAGTACGCATAATCACTGCATTCTACTGCATAGAACAGGGCATCGGAGTATCCTTCAGAACTGCCCGGCAGTGGGGCCTCAGTTTCAGGATCGACCCCAAGCGCATTGTAAAGCAACCGCAGCATGAGGGTAAAATCTCCTGTGGATGCTGCTGCCAGGCCACGCTGCAAGAGCATTCGCGCATCTTCACTATAAATGAAGCTGGCCGCTACTGTTTCAAGATCGCTCAACGTGAACTGTCGTGTGTCAGTTTTCCCTGAAACCAACGGAAACTCCACAGTTATTGGAGCGACCTGAAGTTCGGCTTCCAATTCATTATAGAATTCCAGCGCCAGTCCGTTCTGGAAATTATCTTTACATCTCTCATCAGAGTCGCACGCTTGCAGCGTTTCTGTCAACACGTCGTTGAATGCCTGGATTTGCTCGGCGTAGTATTCAATCCCTGTCAGTGTTAGGTCCACCGGCCCATCCAGGATAACGGTGGCAGTATGATCGGGATAAGATGTTGCATACTGCTGGACGAACTGTGTTCCATAGCTCTCGCCATAGAGCCACAGCTTATCGTCCCCGATTGCTTGTCGGAAAAGCTCTAAGTCTTCAATGGCTTGGCGTGTGCCGTAGAAACCCAGCGTGTCTGGATCAATGCCTATTTCAGCAATGCACTCATTGGCAAACTGTTGCGCGGTGGTGACGATCTGCTGCTCTTGTTGCGATGTAATCGCCTGCCAGTCGGATCGATAAAAGTGGGTGGCTGCGGATGGACATTGCAGATTGCCCGATTGACTTCCGCCGCGCTGATCAAAAAACACCAGATCGTAATGATCGCTGATTTCAGACGCGAATGATCCAGCGTATGAGTCGGCGTAAGATAATCCTGATGTACCGGGACCACCCGTCGCCGTCACGAACATCCCTAATCGTTCCCCTGTTGCTGGAAGAACCCCAAACACGACCTGGATGCTGCGCGTATCGTTGGGATTGAAGTGATTCAATGGCACGGTCAGCTCAACGCAGGTTAAGTCGCTGTCTGGACAGGGATAGCTTCCCAGTTCATGCAGAATGTCCGAGATCGATGACGATTGAGCAGCCAACATCTGAGACGACGTGGAGCGGACAAGGAAAACAACGAGGATAAGAACTAGGGAGAATCGCATTTTCTGGATTGCTGTAGTGAACGAATGAGGTCAGTATAGCCTATGGTTTCATGTGATGCGATGCGCGATAGGTCATTGAAAGCTCTCAAGGTGACAATTCCCCGCAGTGATAGTGTACGAGTCGTTGATATGAACTCAAGAAGGATGCCATGAGTCGCAATATCGCATTCGATTATGCCCGTGCTGTGGCGATCATTTGTGTCGTGATTATGCATTCGACCCTCGAATACGTATTTACACCGACTGCGATCCTGATCGACTCGTTTCTTCATAATCTCGTGATTGTTGGGGTTCCATTGTTTTTCTTTATGGCAGGCTATTTCTTGAGTGTAAAACCCGGTTCCAATGTTCGCGGGTTCATTGGTGATAAAGTGAGTCGCATCTATTTGCCCAGCGTGTTTTGGACAATCGTTTTGGGGATTGTTTTTTCGGTGATTGGCAACACAGTAGGCTTGGATATCGGAAGCATCGTGAACAATGTGATTCTGTTGACCGATCCAGCTCATTACTACTTCACTATCGCTTTGATGCTGCTTTTCATACCTGGTTACTTTGTGCTGAGATTGAATGATACTCGTTTGCGACAGGTAGTACTTGTCAGCTTCCTGATCAATTTCACAGTCATTATTTCCTATGAGATTGCAATTTGGGTAGCCAGGTCACAACCTGACTCAGGACTTCCTGGACATCTGATGTATCGGAATCCCTTCACATGGATATTCTTCTTTATGTACGGCGTGTACATTTCTCGAGTCAATCGCAGAATCGATCGGGGTCTCTTTAAGTGGTTATCGGATCACAAGGTGCTAGGGCTAGGTCTGGCGTTGGTGTTGTGGATAATTACGTCATGGGAGACGTGGACTCTTTATGTCGATCTCATGCCGGGCGCACAGGATTACTTTAAGGTAGCCAGCTTTTTGTATGAAATCATCGCTATTCACTATATCCTCGTCGCCCTTCAAACAGCCAAATTGCCCCAGTGGGTCGATCAGCCTGCTAGAACCATCGCGCGTTACTCTTTTTTTATCTATCTCGTCCACATTCCCCTGGTCCCCAAACTTCTAGGTACAGATCGCTTGGTTGCGCTCAGCGATCAGTATTTCCTCAGTCTTGGACTGCGCATCTTCTTGTATCTTATAGTGCCGCTAATGATCGTTTTTGTGATGAAACAGGTCGCTCGTGTTTTGCCTGTCGAGTTTCTGTTTCGTTTGGTTGGATTACCCAATTTGGTTTCTTCAAAATCGGGTGTATTTCAGGCTGTACCTGGTCAACGTGATAGATTCGCTCAGCCATCAGGTGGTGGGCTGGGCGATGGGCGATCATCATGATGCTGATCCGTCAGTTTCAGCGCTGGACACGGCGATTGGCCGGGTACATCCCCCCGCAGGTTTGATCCTCAGTTCGGATATTTGCAGCGAGTTCGCCAATGCGAAGCTCGCAGACGGGACGGTTGAGGCTAAAGTCCGCCTGAGTATGAGCAGCACCGAGAACAGCTACAACAATGCAACCGCGGAAAGCTTTTTCGCAGCGGTGAAGCTGAAGGCGACCCCAGACGGCACATTCGCTTCACGACAGCAAGCACGCATGGGATTGCTTGACTATTTCGAAGTTTACACAACCGTCAGTGGCTACATTCGTGTAGAAGCTATGCCCATCCAATCCGCAGCGCCGCATGAGTAATTGTTACTCCATTAATCTGGGGGGAAAACCAATTCTCTGGAATAGCCTTAATTGCCCCCAACTTGAAATTCACCCGTGCGGTTTTTCACGAGTCCAGAGCGCGGCGAATTTCATCTGCGAGCGCTACGGCGCGGTCGATCCCCTCAGCGGCGGCGCGGATCAACGCGCTGGCGACGATGAAACCATCCACTAGTCCTTTCAGCATCTGGGCATGATCGGGTGTGCTGATGCCAAAGCCAAGCACCAACGGCATGGCCGTGCGGGCTCGCAAGCGGGCAATGTAGTCCCGGAGATCGGGCGGCAGTTCAGTTCGGACGCCAGTGACACCGGTGAGCGAAACCACATAGATAAACCCAGTTGCCTGTTCAGCCACCTGGTCGATACGAAGGGTGTTGCTGGTTGGCGCTAGGAAGAAAATCAGCGCCAAACCCCCTTGACGGCAGAGGGTCACAAACTGGTTGGCTTCTTCCGGTGGCAGGTCAGGGATAATCAGTCCATCGACACCCACAGCCCGCGCATCTTGAACAAAGCGCTCCACGCCGTAGGCCAGCATGGGGTTGACGTAGCCCATCATGAGCATCGGCTGATGGACATCACGCTTTCGCAGGGTATGCACCGCCTCAAGACATTTGCGAACCGTTATACCGTTTTCCAGTGCCTTCTGGGTGGCCGCTTGAATGATCGGCCCGTCGGCCAGTGGGTCGCTGAAAGGAATGCCGATCTCAAAACCATCTACATCCAACTGCGACATAGCGTGCAGGGCTTCTAACGAGGAGTCGTAGTCAGGGTAGCCAATGGGGAAATAGGGTAAAAAGGCGGGCCGATTCTGAGATTTTGCCCGCTCGAACATAGCGGCCACGGCCTCCAGGCCGGTCTGCTGTTTAACTTCTGTCATGCTGCCTCCGGGTTCACCCGCAATATGTGTGCGTCCACGAATTTTCCCGCTTCAAAGCTCAAACGCATGCCTTCGCACCAGGAGCAGGCTCGTCCCCAGGCGCGATGATCCGTCTGCGGCAGGCTTACGACTGCTCCGGATTCGATGAAACCGCCGTGAGTCACCAACAGGGCCGCGCCTCCGCCTGGCAATGCTTCCGCGACGGCCCGCCAGAAATCCGCCTGCTTGTGGGCGAAAGCGGCCGCCGCCCCATTCAGTCGAACCGCTTCGGCAAAGGCCAGGAAACCGGCGTCCCAGGATACTTCGGTCTCGACAGCCGAGTCCATCAGGCAAAGTCCTTCAAGCTGTTCATCCACCGCAAAGCCCATGGCGATGGCAGTTTCGTAGGCTCTGGGCAGGGTGCTGGTAATAACGCGCTGGAATGGCCCCATGGACTGCCCCACCCGCCGCGCTAGATCGACTCCGGCCTGCGAGAGACGATCCCCTGGCTTGATGCGGATGCTATGTCTGCGAACTTCGACGTAGCGCATGTTCCGCCTCCAGGTGAAGCTCGCGAGTCAAAGCGTCCATACCGGCTTCAACAATCTCATGGGCAATCTCGACCCGACGCGCCCAATGTTTGGGATCAGCATCGTATAGGGCAGCCATCGCTTTCTGTCGATCTGTATCGGCGGCAACGTCCTGATACTGGTCAGCGATTTCCCAGTCTAAGCCATCCACTAATGCGGTCTCGATCCGAACGCCGCCGCGATGCAGCAGCACAATCCATTCCGAGTCGGTTCCAATGGCGCGGCGAGGCTGGCTGTTCGCCAGAATGAAGTCCACTGCGCTCCGGCTGAATCCTTTGGAACCGGCGCTTAGGTCGAGGCGCTGGCCGAGCAGGCGAGAAAACAGATCATTGGTGATCGCTTCGGTATCACGCAAAGCGTGGGGATGAGTCTCCCAGGCTGCCTCGGTACGGCCGATGACGAGGCAGTCCACCTGCGCGATTCGGCCTAGAATATGTTCCCATTCATGTGGACGGTTTTCTACCCAGCGCAGCAGCCGATCCATATCAGCATAGTGGATGTGGTCTGCTTGTGTTTGGGCGGCCAGATTGAGCGCCATGAAACGGCCGTGCGACCAATCTTCGTTGATATGAATGATCGCTTCGGGCAGTTCTCGAATGGCGAAAGCATCTTCCATCGCGACAACAGGCGGCAGCGAAATCACAATGTGATCGTAGGCCGCTTTCAGATGCGCGTAGAAACGGCGCAATCTGCCGACTTCCCCGCGTGGGTTAAAGGTTGCTGCCAATGTGATGGACATAATCGATGAAGAATTCCTTCAAGAGTTTCTCAAGGCCGTAGGCAATGGGAATGTGGTCGATCTCTTCAGCGTTGAAACAGGCCAGCTGCTGACCCTCGTGCAGCCGAATCTCGCTCACCACCCCATTGAAATGGCCGACGAAGGCGTAATTCTCGACATAACCAGGCCGCCCGTTCCAGACATAGGCATGGTCAATGCGCCGCCAGTAGGTCAAAGGAAGAGTCAATTCGGTCTCTTCATAGAGTTCGCGGCGCACAGCTTGTTCCGGCGTTTCACCGGACTCGATCTGTCCACCAAGGGTGGCCCAGTGCGCTGGGAAAGGCAGATCAGGCTTATCATCCCGCAGTTGAATAATGACCTTGCGGTCGGGCGTAAGCAGCAGGGCGCTCACGCAGAGACGGATAGGCGTTCCGGGATGAAACATGGCTCTGGTTCACCTATTCCGATGGCGTGCGCTTGATTTCGCGCATAATCGTATCCAGGTCTTTGTCGCCTCGTCCCGAGAGGTTGACCAGCATGATCGAGTCTTTGGGCATAGTCGGAGCGCGTTTGATCGCTTCGGCGACGGCGTGGGCGCTTTCCAGAGCGGGGATGATGCCTTCCATCTGAGCAAGGGTTTGCACAGCGGCCAGCGCCTCGTCATCGGTCGCGAGGGTGTAGTATGCACGTTCGCTTTGGCGCAGATAAGCATGTTCGGGGCCAATGGAAGCATAATCCAGACCAGCAGAGATGCTGTGGGTATTCATGATTTGGCCGTCGGAGTCCTGGAGAACGAATGAGCGCGTACCGTGCAGCACGCCCGGTCTACCGAGGTTGGGATCCGCAAAGCGGGCGGCATGTTCACCGCTGAGGATACCGTGACCGCCTGCCTCCACGCCGATCAGTTCGACATTCTCATCCTGGCGGAAGCCGTGGAACAGTCCGATGGCATTACTCCCGCCGCCCACGCAGGCAATCGCCACATTAGGAAGACGCCCCGTGCGTTCGAGGATTTGCTGGCGGGCTTCAATGCCGATCACGCTCTGGAAGTCGCGCACTATCATCGGATAGGGATGTGGTCCCAGGGCGCTGCCAAGTAGATAAAAACTGCTGCGAACGTTGGTCACCCAGTCGCGCATGGCCTCGTTGATGGCGTCTTTGAGCGTCTTGCTGCCGCTTTCCACAGGGATGACTTTGGCGCCGAGCAGGTGCATACGGAAGACGTTGGGCTGCTGGCGGGCCATATCGACACTGCCCATGTAGACAATGCATTCCAGGCCGAGCAGCGCCGAGGCCGTGGCGCTGGCGACACCATGCTGCCCTGCGCCGGTCTCGGCGATCACGCGCTTTTTGCCCATACGCTGGGCGAGGAGCGCTTGACCCAGGGCATTATTGATCTTGTGGGCCCCGGTGTGGGCGAGATCTTCGCGCTTGATGTAAATCTGTGCGCCACCGAGGTGCTGGCTGAGGCGCTCGGCATAGGAGAGTGGCGTCGGGCGGCCCGTGTAGGTGCGGTGAAGCTGCAAAAGCCGATCCTGAAACGCGGGATCAGCCATGGCCGCGTAGTAGGCTTCGGTCAGTTCATCGAGCGCGGGAATGATGGTTTCGGGAACGTAGCGCCCGCCGAATTCGCCGTAGTAGCCGCGCTCGTTCGGAACATCGGCTGTGCCGGTCTGGATATACGGATTCGGTCTCATATTCGACATCATTTACTACCTGTGTTCCTCACTCAGACTCCGACCACGCCACTTCTACGTTCAAGGAGGATCGTATCGCGCCAGAGGCCGTCCAACTGACCGATACGCTCGCGGCAGCCTACCTCACGAAAACCGCAGGCCTTATGCAGCGCGAGACTGGCTGCATTCTCTGGGAAGATTCCCGCTTGCAGGGTCCAGAAACCGGCTCGCTCAGAGGCGGAAATCAGCCTCTCCAGGAGAAGTCTGCCTACTCCCTGACCGCGCGCGTGCGCCGCTACATAGATGCTGACTTCCCCTACTCCGGCATAAACGCACCGTGAAGAGACCGGCGAAAGCGCAGCCCATCCACAGACTTCTTTCCCGGCCAGCGCGACAAGGCGGCAGTCCTGGAGGTGATTCTCATCCCAGGTTTGCCACGAAGGGGCTTCCGTCTCAAAGGTCGCATTCCGGGTGGCGATGCCTTCCAGGTAGATTTCGCGCACGCTTTCCCAATGATCGGGCTGCATGGGTTGAATGGTGATTTCCATATGGATGCTGTCTCCGCTCAGGTCTCGCTGCGGCGCACGGCGTCAATGAAAGCCCGCACCCGTTCGGGATCTTTGTGCCCTGGTTGGTCTTCGATCTCGACCCCGCTGGCGACATCCACGCCCCAGGGTTGAATCTGTTCGATGCGTTCACCGACATTTTCGGGCGTCAGACCACCCGCCAGCATCAGACGGGGAACGACTGCTTTGACCGCCAGTGCCACTTCTACGCTGGTCTGCTCACCCGTGCCACCGTAAAGCTGGGGATGGTAGGCATCCAGCAGGAGAGACGGAAACTGCGGATTGGTCGGGAACTGCGGGCGGAAATACTCCACATCATCGAGCGCCTGAGCACGGTTCATCGGGCGGATGGCTTTGTAGCCGATGCCATAAAGCTCCTTGAGCAGCGCGTCAGACTCATCGCCGCTGAGCTGCGCCCCGTTGAGACCCACTTTTCGGGTGACGGCAGAAATTACACCCGCGACTTCATTGACGAACAGTCCGATCAGCACCGGGCAGCGCGATCCGAATTCGGACCGCAATGCATCGCAAATCTGGAGGGCATCGTCCGGCGGAATGTAACGCGGACTCTTCTTGTAGAAGTTGAAGCCCAGCAAGTCCGTCCCGGCGGCCGCAGCCGCGCGGGCATCTTCCAGTGTCATCACGCCGCAGATTTTGACCTTCGTCATTGTCTTTATCCCGCAAGATTGCCCACATGCAGCATAGAAGATGCGTATTTGCCGCCCGCATACCGGCTGAACAATTCGACCAGATCGGCACAGGCACGTTCCACGTCGGTGCGTCCGGCGGCATGGTGCGCCTCGACGGTGACGATCACGTCGGTCGTAGACGGCGTAGCGGCGCTTTCGGCGCTCTGCCGCCAGCACCAGCGCCGCGCCACTACCGACCCGGCGGCATCGGTGAAGATCACTTCGCCAGGCGGGATGGGATCGCTGTCCTCTTCCCCAAGACGGACGAAACGTTCATCGCCGCGCGCAAAGTGGACGGTGATCGGCAATTGAACTGCTTGGCGGTCGATCACCGCGACCGGGAGCGCGTAGCGAATGCTCACCAGATTGCCGATGTCGACCAATAGATTGATGGAGGGAATATCTCCCTTTTTGGTGAGCCGACGAAGGAGGGACTCAGCGGCACTGCGGTACTGGGTCGGTTCCACGCCAAAGCGTCGAAAAGCCTGACGCCATGCCGCAAGCGGTTCCAACTTGCTCAGGCCGCCATCATCGACGTGGGATAGCACAGCACGCTGTTCTGCCAGATACTCGTGCATGAGTTCTGCGTCAACAGAGGAAGCGGACAGTCCCTTTCCGACGATCACGCCGCCAACAATAGCCGGAAAGCGTTCGATGATGTCCGGATGATACTGAAAGGCGGTCATGATAGCATCCTGTTTCGTCTGGGCTGGCTGCTGAAAGCCCGTACCGCCGCGGCTCGATCCGGTGCTTTGACCAGTCCTTCGCCGATCAGCACCGCGTGAGCGCCGCAGTCGCCCATCCGTCGGATATCTTCTGGGCTTCGCATGGCGCTCTCGGCTACCAGCGTGACGTTGCTGCCCGCTAAGTGATTCGCCAGGCGCTCGGTCGTCTGCAGGTCTTCATGGAACGTCCGCAGATCACGATTGTTCACTCCGACGAGTGTCGCGCCGGCGGCCAGCGCCCGATCCAATTCGGCTTCGTTGTGAACTTCCACCAAAGCCGCCATGCCTAGTTCCTGGATCAGAGCCTGCAGATTGACCAGCAGCGCGTCTTCGAGCGCCATGACGATGAGCAGCACCGCGTCAGCCCCCGAAGAGCGGGCCTCTAGTACCTGAAGTGGATCGATAATGAAGTCCTTGCGGAGCAAGGGCAAGTTCACCTGGGAGCGGATCCTCTGGAGATGGCTCAGGCTGCCCTGAAAGAACTTCTCATCCGTTAAGACGGAGATGGCTGCCGCGCCATTCCCGGCGTAGACCTGCGCGATGGCAAGCGGGTCAAAGTCTGCAACCAGTATCCCTTTGCTAGGCGAAGCCTTTTTGACTTCGGCGATCAGCGCGACCGTGTCTTTGTGCAGCGCAGATATGAAATCAAGAGGCGGCGGTCGATATCGCGCTTCCGCTTCCAATTCAGCGATGTGATCCGGGCGCTGGCGCAGAGATTTGATCTCGATCTGCTTCTGACCCAGGATCGTATCCAGAATAGTGTCTGTCTTGACAAAAGACATCACTGCACCGACGCAAACTGACCGGAATAACGAATCAGTTCATCGAGTTTGGCGACCGCCGCGCCACTGTCGATGACCTCACCTGCCCGTTTGATTCCATCTGATAGGTTGTCGACTGTATCGGCAGCCATCAGCGCTGCGCCCGCATTCAGCAGAACGACATCGCGGCGGGCATCGCGGATGTCACCGTTCAGGACTCCCCGGAGGATGGCGGCGTTGGTCGGTGCATCGTCACCCAGCAATTCGCTAATGGCTGCACCCCGGAAACCGAACTCACGCGGGTCAATATCGAAGGTGCGGACTGAGCCTCCTCTGAATTGGCTGACGCGGTTCGGGCCGGTGGTCGTTAGTTCATCGAGACCGCCGTAACCGCTGACGACGATAGCGGACTGTGCACCCAACTTGCCTAGAACATGCGCCAGCATATCAGTTAGGTCGGCAGCAAAGACGCCCATTAACTGCCGGCGCGCCCCTGCAGGATTGGTGAGCGGGCCGAGGATATTGAAGATGGTGCGGATCGCCATTTGGCGGCGCGGCCCAATGGCGTTCTTCATGGCGGGGTGGAGTTTGGCTGCAAAGAGAAAGCCGATGCCGATCTCGTCGATACATTGACCAACCTGCTCTGGGGTGAGTTCCAGGTTGACGCCCAGTTCGGCCAGCACATCGGCGCTCCCACATTTGCTGCTGGCGGCACGATTGCCATGCTTAGCGACTTTCACACCGGCTCCAGCGGCGACAAAAGCGACCGTCGTGCTGATATTGAATGTGCCGGAACGGTCGCCGCCTGTGCCACAGGTATCTAACAGTTGACTTCCATCGACCCGAGTGGGAACTCGGTGGGCATTGGAGCGCATGGCGCGGGCGCTGCCGGTAATCTCATCGGAAGTCTCGCCCTTCATCCGCAAGGCCATCAGATAGGCGCCAATCTGAGCTTCAGTGGCTCCACCCGCCATGATCTGGTTCATGACCGCTTCCGCTTCTTCATCCTGCAAGTGACCAAAACGGCTCAACACATCCAAAGCATGTTGAATCTCCACGGCGTGCCCCCTTCTCTAGACCCCTGTCAGGCGGCGAACATCTGCTAACGTCTGGTCAGCGATGGCGCTGGCCCGCGCCGCGCCGGAAGTCAGCAGTTCATCCAGATAGCCTTTGCGCTCGGTGATTTCGTGGTAGCGGGTCTGAATGGGTTCGAGAGTCTTGACGGCAGCATCGACGAGTTCGCGTTTCAGGAAGCCGTAGCCTTTTCCTGCGAACTTATCCTCGATGGCTGGGCGGGATTCGCCTGTCAGCACTTCGTAAAGCGTGAGGAGATTCAGCACGCCAGGCGAGGCATGGTCAAAACGAGTTTCGCTGCCTGGATCGGTGACGGCAGACATGATAGTCTTCTTGATGGTACTGGGACTATCCAGCAATGAAATCGCGTGACCTTTCTTCGTTTCAGCCAGACTCTTGCTCATCTTGGCAGTTGGATCGTCGAAGCCCATAATGCGGGCGCCGCTCTTACGTAGATAGAGTTCGGGCAGGGGAAAGTAATCCTCGCCAAAGAGATGGTTGAAGCGCTGAGCAATATCACGGGTGATCTCTACGTGTTGGCTCTGGTCTTCCCCCACCGGCACAAGATCGGCCTTGTAGAGAAGAATATCAGCGGCCTGAAGTGAAGGATAGGTGAACAAGCCCGTTCCAACGGTCTCCTGCAAGGCAGCTTTGCTCTTGTATTGCGTCATGCGTTCAAGCCAACCCATAGGGGTGCAGCAGGTTAGAATCCAGGCCAGATAGGGATGTGCAGACACATCCGACTGCAAGAAGATCACCGAGTCGTGCGGGTCAATGCCGCAGGCAATATACAGGGCTGCTACCCGGCGGGCATTCTCCCGCAGTTCGGCCGCTTTAATTGACTCTGGCACGGTGAGTGCGTGCAGGTTGGCAATCATGAACAGATTGTTGTATTGATATTGATTGGCAATCCACACGCTCAGCGCACCGATGTAGTTCCCAATGTGGAGGATGCCCGTCGGCTGAATCCCGGAAAGCACTGTCTTCTTGCGGGCAGCGCCACTTGTGGTAGATGCTTTCGCGGCCGTTTGGGATGTCGTCATTCACTGTACTCCTACAGGTACCTTAACTTCCAGGAAATTCCGCAGCAGGCGCGGGCCGTGGGCGGTCAGAATGCTTTCTGGATGAAACTGCACGCCATAAACGGGAAACTGCTTATGGCGTAATCCCATGATTTCGCCTTGATCGGTGGTGGCAGTAACATGCAGGCAGTTGGGTAGTGTTGCCTGATCGACGATCAGGCTGTGATAGCGAGTCGCCTCAAACGGGGTGGGTATTCCCTCAAACATGGAATCGCCTTGATGGTAGATCAGGCTGGTCTTGCCATGCATCAGGCGTGGCGCACGCATCACTACTCCACCATAGACCTGACCGATGCACTGATGCCCCAGGCATACACCCAGGATTGGTGTGGACGCTCCAAGCTGACGCAGCACATCCAGGGACACACCGCTGTCGTCGGGATCGCCAGGGCCAGGTGAAATCACGATGTGGCTTGGACGCAGCTCACGAATTTCATCGACCCTGATCTGATCGTTGCGAACAACTTCCAGATGCGCACCCATCTCCCCCATCACTTGGACGAGGTTGTAGGTGAAGCTGTCGTAATTGTCGATGACCAGGATCATTTCAGGCTCTCCAGTTCTGGGGATTTCTTAGAATCCATGCCTTCGAGATGTGTAACATCATCGGATGCAACCAAGCGCCAGGCATTTTCTTCACGAACAATCGTCGTGACCGAGGTATTGCGGACTCCTTCCTCGCCCGCAAAACCGCCGGGGAGAATGACATCCAGTAGGGCATGAACCGCTGTGGTGTGTGTAATAATCCCAACCGTCTCGACACCGGACTGTGCTAGAATCTCATTGAACACAGTCATCATGCGTTTCTTGACATCCTGGCGGGACTCGCCTCCTGGAATCTGAAAGTTTTCTGGATCGGCCTGGAGGCGATCATAATCGTCTTTGTACCACTCGCGCATTTCTTCACGGGTCAAACCCTGCCAAGCCCCAATGCTGCGCTCGCGGAGGCGAGGATCAGCGACAGCAGCAAATCCCAGACGTTCAGCCAGCAGTTCAGCAGTCTCTAGGGCACGTTTCAGATCGCTGGTATAGAGAGCAGCAATGCCGATATTACGAATGAAATTCGCTAACCGCTGAACCTGCCGCCGACCATGTTCGTTCATCGGGGCGGCAACCCAACCCTGCCAGCGCAGTTCACGGTTCCAATCGGTCTCACCTGGACGTATAAAGATCACACGTTTGACCGTCACACCAACCTCCTACAATAAGCCCTGCTCCGCGTATTGGATGGCAACCGCGACGGCGCGCGCCTTGTTGATGGTTTCTTCGTACTCACGTGCTGGATCGCTGTCAGCCACGATGCCGGCTCCTGACTGCAAGACGACCGTATCGCCACGCATCAGGACGGCTCGTATGGTGATGCATGTGTCCATTGAGCCGTCAAAACTGAAATACCCTACCGCGCCAGCATAGGTTCCCCGCCGCGTACCTTCTAGTTTCTCGATGATTTCCATCGCCCGAACTTTGGGTGCCCCGCTCAATGTGCCTGCCGGGAAGGTCGCTCGCAGTAAATCGAAGGCATCCATATCCTCACGCAGCTTTCCTTCGACTTGGCTGACGATGTGCATAACATGAGAATAGCGTTCGACATACATCATGCGCGAAACCCGCACAGAGCCATAGTGACAGACCCGACCCAGATCGTTTCGGCCCAGATCGACGAGCATGACGTGTTCGGCGCGCTCCTTTGGGTCATTGATGAGTTCTTCGGCCATCTTCGCGTCTTCGGTTTCGTTGGAGCCGCGCGGGCGGGTTCCTGCAATTGGACGTACCATCGCTGTGCCATCCTCCAGTCGTACCATCACTTCTGGCGACGCGCCAATCAAGCTGAGGTCAGGGCCAAAATTGAGCAGGAACATATAGGGCGACGGATTCAACATCCGCAGCGAGCGGTAGATGGCGAGAGGCGGAGCCGAAGTGCGCCGCGTGAACCGCTGGGAAAGGACGATCTGAAACGCATCTCCAGCGGCGATGTATTCCTTGGCCTCGCGGACGATTTCTTCATAACGTTCGCGGCTCATATTGGAACGAAGTTCTTCTTTTATTGGGAACTCGGACGTTGGGATGGTGGGCGTGGGTCGGCGGATTGCTTGTGTGATGTCGTCGATACGCGCCAGTGCATCATCGTAAGCGGTATCAGGATTACCCGTATTGTGAGCGTTGGCGAGGATAATGAGTAGGTGCCGCGCATGATCGAAAATAACCAATGTGTCAGGGAGCAGGAATGCCGCTTCGGGAACGTTCATCTCGTCTACGGCGGTATTCGGCAAGCGCTCGAAGTAGCGCACAGCATCGTAACCTAGATAACCAACGGCTCCCCCGACGAAACGAGGTAGTCCTTCTAGCCGGACAGGCTTCACGCGGGCAAACTCCGATTTGACCGCCTGAAGGGGATCCTCACCGGGCGCGAGCGGACGGGTCGTGCGCTGTCCGTGATAGATGCGCGTGACCTGATCATTCTGGACGAATACCGCGCCCTTCGGATTTACACCGAGAAAAGAGTAACGTCCGACTTGTTCGCCACCCTCGACGCTCTCCAGTAGAAACGAATACTGACCGGATTGAGTCAGCTTGAGGTAAACCGAGACTGGTGTTTCTAGGTCGGCCAGCAAAGTCCGATGGACGGGAACAAGGTCGCCCTGCTCGAACAGGCGATGCACCGTCTCTCGGTTGGGTTGAACATTCTCATGAGTGTGTGTCGCGAATAACACCACGTTTGCGTCCCCCTAACGGGTTTCTGTCAATAAAAAATCCCTTTGTCGCTCAAGGACGAGAAGGGATTCCCGTGGTGCCACCCTGATAAAACCATGACCAAGGCCATGATTTCACTCTTGCTAGGTACAATCACTACCGTGATGATACCCTACGCTCTGATAACGGTGCGCTTCCGGCACAGCCTAATTGGATATTTATCGTTCGGCTGTGCAGCTCCCTGGCCCATTCAACGTTGGCATGTGTGCTGCCTTCACAGCTGCCGGCAGTTCTCTGAACACTGTTTCAACGTTTACTCTTCCAGATCAACGCTTTTAGCGTGTATGAAGTTGAATACGATCCTAACGACATTTCAATAGGCTGTCAAGTAGTTCATGAAGTCGGCTTTACAGCTACGTTGACAACCCGCAAAATCCCGTGTTATGCTCTGACCATTCGTGGAGATAACCGTTCAGAGACCATGTCAATCTTCGGCCTGTCGCTACGCTACTCGTACCGATACTTTACGATCCATATACAGACGGTGGAAGCGATGCGGCCTGGGTCGGAACGAGTGAACTGAACCCATAGAGGTGTGGAATGAACAGGCGCAGAGCATACGCTCCGCGCCTTTTTTGTTGCGCGATTGGGCTCAGAAAGGATGCGGGTGGCTATGGTAATCCGAATGCGCGGTGTGCGCGGGGCGACGACTGTTGAACACAACACCGTCAGCGAAATTCTGGACGCGACCTCGCGGCTGATGCGGGCGCTGATTGAGACTAACGGGATTCAAGAGGATGATGTAGCTAGTGTGATTTTTACGACTACGCCCGACCTCAATGCCGTTTTTCCGGCTAAAGCCGCCCGTGATCTCGGTTGGCATCGCACGGCCTTGATGGGAGCGCAGGAGATAGATGTTCCCGACGGAATCCCGATGTGCATCCGGGTTCTCATTCACTGGAATACGGATCGAAAACTGGACGACATCAAACACGTGTATATGCGCGGGGCTTTGGCGCTGCGCCCCGACCTGTATCCCGACAACAAGATTGTTTTCAACACCGAGCAAGACGCATGAGAGAAAAGCGCTGCCTGACCGTAAGTTTGCTGGATATTCACGAACGGATACCTATATGAAAGCAAGCGGTTTTCATACCCGGCATCTGGCCGTTGTTGGTTTGGGTTTGATGGGTGGCTCAGTTGCTCTGGCGCTCCGGGATCATGCTGATACGATTACCGCGGTCGAACTCAGCCCGCAAGCTTGCCAGTATGCCCTGGATCACAAGATTGTCGATCACGCCACCGATGACCTTCGGGCGGGCGTCTCGGAGGCTGAAACGGTCATCCTGGCCGCGCCTGTTCGCGCTATCCAATCCATGATTGAACGGCGCATAGGCGCGTATCTGCGTTCCAATACCCTGCTCATCGACATCGGCAGCACCAAGCAGGACATCTGCGAGGCAATGGGACGTCTGCCCGTTGGCATTCATGCCATTGGTGGGCATCCGATGACAGGCAAGGAACACAGCGGGGTAGAGTCTAGCGACGGCAAGCTGTTCAAAGGTCGGCCGTTTGTTTTATGTCCAACCCGCCGGACAACTCCGGCTACCCGCATCCGTGCCCTCAACCTGGTCGAAGCGCTGGAGGCTGTTCCCTTCGAAATGGAGGCAAATCGTCACGATCATCTCGTGGCAGCCATCAGCCATTTGCCTTACATCTTAAGTTCGGCGTTGGTCGCAACGGTTGCTCAGGAAGCTAGAGCCGACGCGACCGTTTGGGAATTGGCAGCGGGTGGTTTCCGCGATATGTCCCGGTTGGCCGGCCAGGATGTTCAGATGATGGGTGACATCCTGAGTACCAATACCCAGGCTGTCGCGACGCTCCTGGCCTTGTTCCGGGTGCAGTTGGCAATGCTTGAAGCCATGCTGATTTCACGTGACGATCAAAAGCTGGCAGATTTCCTCCGCCCAACCCGCGAGGCTCGTTTGAACTGGATTCAACATCATGAGAATGGACACCGCAATGGCAGCAAGTGATTGTTTTCAGGTTGTTCCGGGGCATCCTTTGAGCGGCACGACGACCGTTCCCGGCGATAAATCGATTTCCCACCGCGTCGTCATGTTCGGAGCGTTGGCGAAAGGGGCGACCCATGTGCGCGGCTGGTTGGCTGCCGGAGATACTGAGGCGTCGCTTGCTAGTATTCAAATGCTTGGTGTGCCCATCGAACGGCACAGCCGCTCCGAACTGACCATTCACGGCGGGCAGCTGCATCCGCCCCAAGGAGTCCTGAACCTGGTCAATGCCGGAACCGGTATTCGCCTTCTGGCCGGGATTATGTGCGGCCAACCCTTTGAGAGTATCCTGGATGGGAGTGAACAGCTTCGCCGCCGTCCAATGAAGCGCATCATTGCGCCGCTGCGTGAGATGGGCGCGGAGATCAGCGGGGTCAATGACCGCGCTCCGCTCACGGTGAAACCCGCTGTTCTGCGGGGGATTCGCTATGCAATGCCCGTTGCCAGCGCCCAGGTCAAGAGCGCGGTACTGCTGGCCGGACTCTTTGCCCAGGGGCAGACCACAGTCGTGCAGCCCGGTCCAGCTCGTGACCATACCGAGCGGATGTTGAGTGCGATGGGCGTATCCATACAGTTCGATGGCCGCGAAATTATCCTGACTCCCACAGCTCATCTGAAAGCTGTTGACTTGACCGTTCCAGGGGATATTTCTTCGGCGGCGTTCCCGCTGGTTGCTGGATTGATCGTTCCTGGGAGCGACATCACCCTCACCGGGATCAACCTCAACGCCACCCGCACGGGTATCCTGGATGTGCTCACTGCAATGGGCGCGAACATCCAGGTTCAGGAAACCGGTCTCGAGGCAGGCGAACCCGTTGGCATCATCCGCGTTCGGCACAGTGTGTTGAGGGGAACCGAGGTCGGCGGATCTGTGGTAGTCGAAATGATCGATGAATTCCCGATTCTGATGGTCGCGGCGTTGGCCGCTGAAGGCCGTACCGTAGTGCGGGATGCGCAGGAACTCCGCGTCAAGGAAACGGATCGAATAGCTGTTATGGTCAAGGAACTGGCGAAAATGGGCGCAGACATCACCGAGACGCCCGATGGCTTTGTGATCTATGGTCCCCAGCAGTTGCGCGGCGCATCGGTGGATGGGCACGACGACCATCGCGTTTCGATGAGCTTATCGGTAGCCGGGATGGCAGCCCTTGGAGAGACGACTGTGCTGGATGCGCGCTGCGCCGGAGATTCGTTCCCTGGTTTTGCCGAGACGATGTCGGCTCTCGGCGCAAATATCCATGTCGCACCAGTTTCGGCCTGATTCGGCGAGTGTAATAGGCTTTCAACGATGACTACTCTACAACCCACTGAACGCATTAGATGTCCTGTTTGTGATGGAGCCAGCAACGTCGAGCATTTCTATGCGTTTAAGCCGCGCTACAAGTATGATTACGCTGGCAGCGGCGAGAAACATCTGGAAGCCTGTCCGGTCTGTGGGGGGGAGGGGAGTATTTCCCCTTCCGCCTATGAAGCTTGGCGGTGCCAGCAGCACGACCGGGTAATTTGTCCGGCCTGCGGCGGAAACCGTGGCAAACGTTTCTGGTCGTGGGATGAGTCCGATCACGGATTGAAGCCGCAGTTCACGTTGGAACTCTGTGCGCTGTGTGGTGGCGAGGGACGGGTGCTGCCCCAAGTTCGCCAGACTCATGAGCGTGAGAAGCGGCGCATTCGCTTCTGGGGAGTAGGATGCACGCTCGTAGCAGTTGTTGGAGGAATTTGGATGAGCACAACGATCCTGTCGCTAATCCTGGGGAACACACCGTTGCTAACGTGCTGCCCACCGCCACAAGCCTTATTCTCCCTCATCGTGTTTGGGGGTGTTGCCGGGAGGTATAGGCTCGGATGAACAGAGTTGGGATCATCGGTTGGCCGGTCACGCACAGCATCAGCCCAGCCATGCATAATGCCGCTTTCGCAGCCCTGGGTTTGAATGACTGGAGCTACGAACTGGCTCCGATCCCACCGGACATTGTCGGCAAAGGGCTGCGAACTCTGCGTGATGAGGGCGGCTTCATCGGGGTCAATGTCACCGTACCGCTCAAAGAAAAGGTTATTCCCTATGTCAGGGCCGATGAACGTGCTCGCGCGGTTGGCGCAGTCAACACCATCGACTTTAGGAATGGCACTGGAACCAATACCGATATTCTCGGCTTTATGGATGATCTACACGCTCACGGTATCGAAGTTGAAGGGCATCGAGTCATTGTTCTGGGGGCAGGCGGGGCTGCCCGTGCCGCTGTCTACGGGTTGGTCAAGGCGGGTGCTTCGGTCACCGTTGTCAACCGCACGCCGCAGCGTGCCCACGTGATGCTGGCCGATCTATCCCTTTCAGCAGGTCTAATAAATGCGGATGTGAAAACCCTTGACGAAGCCGCCGAAGCAGGTGCTTCGCTGATTGTCAACTGCACGTCGGTTGGGATGTGGCCGAACGTTCAGGAGTCACCTTGGATCGAGGGCGTCCCTTTCCCAAACAACGTGGTTGCTTATGATATGGTTTACCGCCCAGAACACACCCGATTCATGGAGCAGGTCGAGCAGGCGGGTGGACGCGCAGTTGGGGGATTAGGTATGCTGGTGCGTCAGGGAGCCGCAGCCTTCACCATCTGGACGAACGTATCCGCTCCAGTGGACGTGATGTTCGCTGCTGCCCGTGCTGCGCTCAGCACTAGATGAAGTCCCTGCGTTAGAATAGGTTTCTGTACAGCTTGCGTCAGATCCCGCGAATGAGCTGATATTCTGGAAGGCATATGTATCTATGCTTCGTTTTCTCACCGCTGGCGAATCGCACGGTCCCAGCCTCACCGCCCTTATCGATGGCCTACCTGCGGGCCTGAAGTTGTCCGTCGATGACATCAATACTGAACTGGCCCGCCGTCAGCAAGGCTATGGTTCAGGTGGCCGTATGAGCATCGAGCGGGATGAAGTGAGGATTACTTCCGGTGTCATGAATGGCATGACGACCGGCGCGCCTATTGCGCTGCACGTCGATAACCGCGATTACAAGAACTGGCGCGAAAAAGATATCACCCCAATGACTACACCGCGTCCCGGCCATGCCGACCTCACTGGAGCGATCAAGTACGGCTATCGTGAACTGCGTATCGCTCTGGAACGTGCCAGTGCCCGCGAAACTACCATGCGCGTTGCTGCTGGGGCCATCTGCAGGAAGCTGCTCGCCCAGTTCAACATCCAAATCGGCGGCTACGTCGTTCAGATTGGGGATGTCCGCGCCATTCTGGATGAGTCGCTGTCCTATCCTGACCGCTTTCGTATCGCCGAAGAAAACGACGTGCGCTGTCCATCTCCCGAATTTGTTGAAGCGATGCATGAGATCATCCGCCAGGTCAAGATCGGCAAAGACACTCTTGGCGGCGTCATGGAAATCGTGGCATTGAACGTCCCGCCGGGATTGGGATCGCATGTTCAGTGGGATCGTCGCCTGGATGCCCGCATTGTTGCCGCGATGGTCAGCATTCACGCTATGAAAGGCGCTGAGATCGGTCCCGCTTTCGAGAATGCAGGCAAGCGTGGCACACAGGTGCATGATGAGATCATGCTGACCGGCTCTGACGGAATGCTTGCCCGCCGCACCAACCGTGCAGGTGGTCTGGAAGGCGGAATCACTACAGGTGAACCGATCATCGCGCGTGTTGCGATGAAGCCGATTTCGACTATCCTCCAGGCCATGCCATCTGTCAATCTGGCAACCGGCCAACCTGAATTCACGACTTATGAGCGCAGTGATTTCTGCGCCCTGCCTCGCGCGGTACCAATTGGCGAGGCGATGATGGCAATTGTCCTCGCCGATGCCCTGATAGAGAAGCTGGGTGGTGACAGCCTGGATGAGATGCGCCCGCGGTTTGAGTCGCTGCGACGTGCCCGCCTGGAAGATCTGCCGATGGATAATGTGGAGTGGCGCTTTGGCTACGACCAATAATGATCGCAATATTGTTATCACCGGTTTCATGGGGACTGGGAAATCGACCGTTGGTCGGCTGGTCGCCGAGCGGCTTCAGCGTCCCTATCTCGATACCGACGCCGAGATTGTCAACCGAGTTGGGATGAGCATACCCGAAATCTTCGCCCGGCAGGGGGAAGCGGGCTTCCGGCACATCGAGCGCCGTATGTGCCGCTTTCTGGCTTCGCAAGGTGGCTACGTGATCTCGACCGGTGGCGGCATGTTGATCGATGATGGCAATCGTGAAGTCATGCTCGCTTCCGGTTTCGTCGTTTGCTTGACAGCGTCCCCCGAAGTGATTGCTAAACGCCTTCTGGATGATCCTGAGGATCGTCCGCTGCTGCAAGGGGATTGGCGAAGCCTCTTGGAGAAACGTCGGCCCGCTTATGACTCTATACCGATTCAAATTGACACCAGTACCCGAACCCCACTAGAAATCGCTGAGGAGATCGTGAGCCTATGGCAGGCTGCATCCATGTAACCGCTCCAGGTGGGGACTACGATATCCACATCGTGCCCGGTGTTCTCCGCGACCTGAACCAGTGGTTGCTCCCTGCTCGAACTATCATCATCACCAATGAGACCCTGGTACCCCTCTATGGGCAAAAGCTGGCAGCTGATTTGCCCAATGCCATGCTTGTGACCATGGGCGATGGTGAACAGTTCAAGAACCTTGATACCGTAACTCATCTGTACGCTGATCTGGTCAGCGCCGGACTTGATCGTTCGGGGACAATCATTGCTTTGGGTGGCGGTGTCGTGGGGGATACGGCAGGGTTCGTCGCTGCGACGTTTCTGCGAGGGGTTCGATTCGTTCAGATTCCCACCAGCCTCCTCGCAATGGTGGATTCAAGTGTGGGCGGCAAGGTCGGTATCGATCTGCCCCAGGGCAAAAACCTGGTCGGCTCCTTTAAGCAGCCGGAGGCAGTCTTCATTGATCCAGCAGTTCTGGCGACCCTTCCTGAACGGGAATGGCGCTGTGGGATGGCCGAGGTCATCAAGCACGCTTTGTTGGCTGACGCGCTTCTGCTCGACATGATCGAATCGGCAGCCGATCTCTCCAAACTGGCTCATGATCCAAACCAGGCCGCCGATCTGGTGCAGCGGGCGGTACAGGTCAAAGTGGATGTGGTTCAGCAAGACCCTTATGAACACAACATCCGCGCTCACCTCAATCTGGGACATACCTTCGCCCATGCCATCGAACAAGTTTCTCGCTATGTGTGGTTGCACGGCGAAGCCGTCGGAGTGGGATTGATCGCGGCACTGCGCTTATCGGCGCGGCTTGGGCTGTGTGCCGAGGTGTTGGCTAGGCGGGTCGAGCGTATCGTCGCGCAGGTAGGTCTGCCCACTCGTTTGGGTGAACTTGATCCATCGGCCCTTTATGTGGCTATGCGTACGGATAAGAAGTGGCAGGCGGGAAAGTCGCGCTTTGCGCTGCTGCGTGATATAGGCCAACCGCTGATCCAGGAGAATATTCCCAGAGCGGATGTGATTCATGTTCTGGAGAGTCTAAAATGACCAAGAGAATCTTGCTGCTGCACGGCCCCAATTTGAATTTGCTGGGTACTCGTGAACCAGAGGTTTACGGGAGTGTCACGTTGGAACAGATTAACCAGTGGGCCGCTGCCCGTGCCCGCTGGCACAAAGCCGAACTGCGCGCTGAACAATCCAACCATGAAGGGGCGCTGATCGATATTTTGCATGTCGCCCGTAACTGGGCTGATGGAGTTGTCTTCAACCCCGGAGCCTACACCCATACTTCCGTCGCGCTCCGGGATGCGATTAGCGCCATCAGTATCCCTGTCGTCGAAGTGCATCTCAGCAACACGCATGCCCGCGAACCCTTCCGCCATACTTCTCTGCTAGCGCCAGTTTGTATTGGACAGATTACGGGTTTTGGTTGGCGGAGCTACATCCTGGGCATTGACGCGCTGCTTGGATATCTCGGCGTGCTGCCGCTCACTGAATAGTTGGTTGCGTTCGCCAACATCCAGCATGGATGATTTGGCGGACTGGACTGTAGGTTTCTGGGTTTTCTCTCCGCTATACTGGCATTCAGTGATGCCCGATAGCGCTTGAAAAGGCTGCTGCGCCCATGTCTACAACCGATGCGATCCTGAGCCAGATTGAAGATCAGCAGATTGAATTTGTCGATCTGTGGTTCACTGACATTACTGGCATGGTCAAAAGCGTGACCGTTCCAAGTTCCGAAGTTCGCCGTGTGATCGAACACGGATCGCACTTCGATGGTTCGTCCATCGAGGGTTTTGCTCGTGTCGCCGAGAGCGACATGATGCTTGTGCCAGATGTCAATACCTTTACGGTGCTGCCCTGGGATCACAACCATCATACTGCCCGCCTAATCTGCAATGTTGATACACTGCGTGGGGAACCCTTCATTGGCGATCCCCGCAACGTACTCATCAAGGCGCTCAGGCAGGCCGAGGAGATGGGCTTCTCTTATAAAACGGGCATGGAACTTGAGTTCTTCTTGTTCCGTGCCGGGGAAAATCGCTCTCTCCTTCCGCTGTTGCCCATCGATCAAACCAGTTACTTCGATTTTTCGTCTGATCCGGTCAAGCCTGTCATCCGTGAGATGGTCAGTGTTCTGACGCAAATGGGCATCGAGGTTGATTCAACTCACCACGAAAATGGCGCTGGCCAGCACGAGATCGATTTTCGCTATGACCACGCGCTGGCTTCCGCGGATCGCATCCTGACCGCGCGAGTGGCACTCAAGTCAGTTGCCCATCGCCACAATTTGCACTGCACCTTCATGCCGCGCCCTGACTCGAACCTGCCCGGTTCCGGGATGCACACCCACCAGAGTCTTCATGACCTGAGCAGCGACTCGAATGTCTTTGTCGATACCAATGACCAGTACGGTCTCTCGAAAACGGCGCGTTATTTCCTGGCAGGACAGCTTCAGCATGCCCGCGCCATGTGCGCGGTGCTGGCCCCGCTGGTGAATTCCTACAAGCGTCTGGGCACGAGCTTTGAAGCGCCGGTATACGTCACCTGGGCGCATATCAACCGGGGGGCCCTTATCCGTGTACCGCATATCAGCCCCGGGCGCGAATCTCATACCCGCCTGGAACTCCGCTGCCCTGATCCCAGCAGCAACCCTTATCTGGCGACGGCTGTGATGCTCATGGCCGGGTTGGATGGCATTCGGCAGCAGCTTGAACTGCCCGAACCGGTAGAAGAGACGCTGGTTCGCCGTGACCGCTCGCGTCTGCGGATGCTGGAGATGCTGCCGACTTCGCTCGGCGAAGCGCTGGATGTGCTGGGGCAGGACGATGTGATTCTGAGTGCGCTCGGTCAGTACATCAGTGATCGCTATCAGGCCGTCAAGCGTCAGGAATTCGAGGAGTACAATCGCCAGATCACCGCCTGGGAGATCGATCGCTACATCACACGCTATTAAGGATGTACTTGTGGACGCGCTGGAGGGCAGCCTCGCCATCCGCGGCGCTAACCACAACGGAGAAACTGAAACCGGATGGCCCCTGTGCACTGGCCGTGACAGGAATATCCCCTACGGCGTCCAACAGATCTGTGCTAATCGAAGCCCAACGTGCTGTATCTGATCCCACTGCCGTGATGATGCTCACGATCTGGATGTCCCATGGCGGGTCCGATAGCTTTTCAGCTAAGTCACGCAGCGCTGCCTGCATGATGTGGAGCGCGTCTGGCCCCGCAAGCGTCGGGATCAGGTAGCAGATGAGCGTACGTGTGCTGGACTGTACGGCGATGATCACATCCGCGTAGACACTGGCCGCAATTGGACTCGACAGCTCGATCATGGCTGGAAGTGTTGTGCTTGGGTTATTTCGTTCTGCTGACAGAGTGATCCCAGCGATGGCTGTTACAGCCTTGAGCAGTGGTGTCTGTGCTTTGCCCAACGCCTTAATGAGTGTGCCGCTCTGCTGCGGCTTGAAGACATTCTTGACCCGTACTGGGATGTGTTCAGCCCGCAGCGGGCCAATCATGCGTGGATGCAGCACTCGCGCGCCGAAGTAGGACATCTCGGCTACTTCGTCATAATCCAGCAGCGGGATGACCCGTGTTCCTGGAACTTCACGCGGATCAGCCGTCATCATCCCGTCAACATCTGACCAGATCCAGATTTCATCAGCCTGAATGCAGACCCCCAGAATGGAGGCCGTGTAGTCGCTGCCCCCGCGCCCTAGCGTGGTTGGCTGACCCGTGCTGGTCGCGCCAATGAAACCTGTCACGACCGGCACGATCCCGCGTTCCACCAGTGGCAGCAGATTAGCGTCGATAAGCTGTCGCGTCTGGGGAAAATTGGGTGTCGCGAAACCGTGCGTGTCGTCGGTTACGATCAGCGAGGTGGTATCGATGGCCACGCTGCGGATCTGGCTCTGCCGCAGCAGCGCGGCGATGATCCGCGCGGAAAGCTTTTCGCCGACCCCAACCGTCGCATCGACCATGCCCGTCATGGGCCTTCCGGCGCTTGCCTGCGTCATGGCGTGGTAAATGTCCAGCAGATCGAACAGCAGACGGTCGATATCGGCCTGGAGAGCTGCACGCTCGGTGCTGCCCATCGGGAGTTCATCGATCAGGTGGAGATGACGTGTTCGCAGGGTGGCGATGATGCGTCGGTAGCCGCGTTGGTTGCCCAGTTGGGCTAGATGGGCCGCTTCGATCAGCACGTCGGTAACGCCGTCCAATGCGGAAACGACCAATATCAGACGGTCCCAGCGTTCGCGCTCATGCAGGACAATGCTGAGAACCTGAGCGAGGGCGTCTGTCCTCCCAACGGATGATCCGCCGAATTTCATGACCAGCGTTGACATAGGTCAACCACCGAACCCATTGTGCAATGAAAACCAGATCATCGGATGGCTCCGTGACAATCTGGCAGGAAATGGATGTGCGAGTAAGGTACATATCGGCGCGGTGAGCCTAGCATTTTGGAGAGAATCTGTCAATATTTTGGCTTGTGCCCGCGTCTGTACTATGATACATCCAGTTGATAGATGGATTATTGAAGAAGGCAGCGTATTCCATGACCGATCAAATCATCGAACAGCAGCGCACCCTGGCGGGCGTTCGATTTCACCATGTAGGTAAGCTGTACCATTTCGATTACAGCGCCTATCCTTCCGTCAAGGTGGGCGATTATGTCATTGTCGAGACGGCACGCGGTCGTCAGATGGGGCAGGTAGTCAGTTTTACCCAACCGGATGAAGAACCCCGCGACTATAAACCCATCATGCGTCCTGCTACCCCCCGCGACCTGACGCTCCGGCAGTATTGGGAACTTCGTCAGGACGAAGCTCTGGAGAAATGCGTCGAAATCGCGCGTCGGTTGGGTGGTTTCAAAGAGGTCAAATTCATTGCCGCGCACTACAACTACGATGGCAGCATGTTGACCTTCCTGTTTACCGCTGAAGACAAGATCAATACCAACCGCCTGCTCGCTGAACTCAGCAGCCTTTACAGTTCCACTCAGGTCGAAATGCGGCAGATCGGCCCGCGCGATGTCGCTAAGCTGCTCGGTGGCTTTGGGGCCTGCGGCGAAACCCGCTGTTGCAGCACCTTCCTGACGGATTTCAGCCCGATTTCGATCAAGATGGCGAAGATGCAGGGCATTTCCCTTAACCCATCGGAAATCACAGGGATGTGTGGGCGGCTGCGCTGCTGCCTCGTGTACGAATATGAACAGTATGTAGAAGCGCGCAAGGTGCTGCCGAAAAAGAACAAACGGGTGGGTACGCCACACGGCGAAGGCAAGGTGCTGGATGTGCATCCACTGCTCGATGCTGTCACTGTTCTCGTGGATGAAACCCGTCACTTCCTCAAACGAGAGGAACTGATTCCTATTGAAGAATGGGAAGCCCTGCAAAACAAGGCCAAAGATCCCTGTACCCGGCATGGTGATGGTCCCTGCGAGTGTGGGATGAAGCCCGGAAAGCCTTCACAGGACGACTGACCTGGTCTATGCGCGGTAGACGTTCTTCAACCGCCGGATTGTCTCGTATTCGGCGTTTGATTGTTGCCTGTTTTCCTAAACGCACTTTGTCGAGGAAGTCATGCTAGACTCACAACCAGAACAGCCCGCTCGACGGGTGATGGGTATTTTTGCTCATCCAGACGACCCGGAGTATTTCTGTGGCGGAACGTTCGCGCGATGGGCTTCTGAAGGAGCCGAAATCGTCTTTGTGATCGCCACCAGCGGGGACAAAGGCAGCAGCGACCCAGATATGACTCCGGCCAAACTGATCGAAATTCGGGAAGTCGAAGAGCGCAATGCAGCGGCTGTCCTGGGCGTTCATGAAGTCGTTTTCCTGCGTTATCCCGATGGCGAGTTGCAGCCAAATCTCGACCTTCGCCGCGCCCTGACCCGCCTGATTCGCCTCAAGCAGCCCGATATTGTCGTGACGTGCGACCCTACCGTGTTCTGGTTCGGAACGCAGTCCTTGAACCACCCTGATCACCGGGCAATAGGGGCGGTTGCGCTGGAGGCTGTTTATCCAACCGCACGGGATCATCTGAACTTCCCGGAACTGGAACGGGATGAAGGACTGCCGACACATAAGGTCAAGCAGGTGTACATCAGCGGAACGGCTTCACCGACTGTCAAGGTGGATGTGACCGCCTTTCTGGACACCAAGATTCGGGCGCTGCGCGAGCATAAGAGCCAGATACCGGATATGGCGGCGATGGAAGAACGCCAGCGTTCCAATCGTGATCCCGAATCGCCGGATGACGCGCTGCGCTACATGGAACAGTTCCGCGTCATTACTTTCAGACGTTGAAGAGGATGAACCCAAATTGGATTTCAAAGCACAGGCTGAAAGTTTACGAGATGAATTGATTGCCCGCCGCCGGGACTTCCACCAGCATCCTGAGTTGGGCTTCGAGGAATTCCGCACCGCCGGAATTGTTGCTGAAGAGTTAAATCGCCTCGGTCTGGAGGTCCAGACCGGCGTGGGCAAGACCGGGGTGGTCGGTCTGCTGGAGGGCGGCCAGGACGGGCCAACTGTACTGGTTCGCGCGGATATGGATGCGCTTCCGATCCTGGAGGAGAACACTTTTGCCCATGCGTCCCAGGACGCGGGCAAGATGCACGCCTGCGGCCATGATGGGCACACGGCTATCGCCCTGGGTGTTGCCAAAATCCTCACTCAGTATCGAGACCAGATTCGCGGGCGGATCAAGTTTGTGTTCCAGCCCGCCGAAGAAATTGTCAAAGGGGCAAAGGCGATGGTTGCCGACGGTGTGCTGGAAAATCCTCGCCCGGATGTGACTCTCGGCCTGCATTTGTGGAATGGCATGCCCATCGGTCGGCTTGGTGTAGCCACTGGGCCGACTATGGCTGGATCGACCACGTTCAGGGTGGTCATTACCGGGCGCGGTGGTCACGCGGCTTCGCCACAGTATGCCGTTGATCCGGTGGTATGCGCTGCCCAAGTCATCACGGCCTTTCAGTCGGTGGTCAGTCGCAACGTCAACCCGCTGGACAGCGCCGTCGTTTCGGTAACGCGGATGATGGCCGGCACTGCCTATAACATCATTCCCCAGGAGGTTGAACTCTGGGGGACAATTCGCACCTTCACGCAGGCCGTCCGTGACGTGGTTGAGCGGCGTATGCACGAGATCGCTGACGGCATCGCGGCAGCAATGGGCTGTGCCGCCCGGTTGGAGGTGGAACACAATGTTCCTCCAGTCACCAACGATCCACTGGTGGCGAAACGACTACGCCCGGTGTTCACGCGCTTGGTCGGGGAGACGGGACTGGTCGAAGACGAACGCACGATGGGGTCGGAGGATGTGGGATTATTCATGGATGGCATTCCCGGCATGTATTTCTTCGTCGGGGCATCCGTGCCAGATCGCACTGAATACTACGGGCATCACCATCCCCGCTTTGATTTCGACGAGAACGCGCTTCCGCTGAGCGCTGCCCTGATGGCCTCGGCGGTGGCTGAATACGTGCTGCCTCCTGAATAGGAAGGATTTGTGAGCATCGACTTCCTGGCTCAAGCCGCGTCCATGCGGGAGGACTTAGTTGCCTGCCGCCGTGATCTGCACCGATACCCAGAGTTAGGCTTCGAGGAGTTTCGCACATCTGGCATCGTCGCGGCAGAACTGGCGACGCTTGGTCTGGAAGTGCAGACCGGCATCGCCACGACTGGCGTGGTTGGTTTGCTGGAAGGTGACGGGGATGGCCCGACGGTTCTGGTGCGGGCAGATATGGATGCGTTGCCGATCCACGAAGAGACTGGTCTTGATTACGCCTCGACCGTTCCTGGCAAGATGCACGCCTGCGGCCATGACGCCCATGTGAGCATCGCGCTGGGTGTGGCGCGGCTGATTAGCGGCTACCGGAGCGCTCTGAAGGGGCGGGTCAAGTTCGTCTTTCAGCCCGGTGAAGAAGGCATGGGTGGGGCGCTGGCGATGATCCAGGATGGTGTGCTGGAAAATCCCCGTCCGGATGTCACGCTGGGGCTGCATGTCTGGACGGGGTTGGAAATCGGCACGGTGGGCGTGGCTGATGGAGACATCATGTCGGGATCATCTACCTTTCAGATGGTGATTCGGGGTAGGGGTGGTCACGCAGCCATGCCCTACACTACGATTGACCCGGTACACTGCGCCGGGCAGGTCATCATGGCGCTGCACACGCTGGTTGGCCGTAAGATGGACGCAATGGCTGGCGCGGTTGTCCTATCGGTGACCGGGGTGCGGAGCAGCAGCGATGCCTTCAACATCATCCCGCAGGAAGTTGAAATCCGGGGAACCTTCCGCACCTTCAACGCCTACACGAGCGAGGTGCTCGAACAGTTGATCCGGTCGGTTACGGAGTCGGTCTGCGCGTCGGTAGGCTGCTCAGTGAACATCACTGTCAAGCACTTGACCATTCCGGTGGTCAACGACGAGCAGGTGACAGCTCAAGTGAGGGAAGCTTTCGCGCGAGTCGTGGGGGCAGACGCGCTGGACGACACGGTGCGGACGATGGCCTCGGAGGATGTGGCCTATCTGATGGACGATGTGCCGGGGATGTACTTCTTCGTCGGGGCGGGAAACCGTGACCAGGGCATTACCTACGGCCACCATCATCCGTGTTTCAACATCGATGAGGACGCGCTGCCGCTGGGCGTGGCTCTGATGTCCTCAGCGGTGGCTTGGTTTGTGCTGCCGGGGTACAGCCATGGGGCAGAATAGCGTCCTACGCTGGCGTGATGGGCGGGGGTGGCTGGTGCTTTCCGGGGGAGCGGAGGAGGCCAGCGATATCCATGCGCGGGCAGTGGGGCGGCTGTCCGCCGATGGGGGCGTGGCTTACGTGACGTTCGGCAGCCACCTGGCCGAAGCCGAAAGCGCATTGACCGATCTTGAAGACCTGGGCGCGCCGTCCGGCTATCTGGTCGATCTCTTCACCGAGGATGACGAGACCATCCAACAGCAGCTTGGTGAGGCGGGGATGGTGGTCATCAGCGTGGAGGCCGAAGCGCAGGAAGTCCGGTCGGCTCTGTTGGGCGCGGCCGTTCAGGGTCTCCAGATTGCCTACGAGAACGGCGCAGTTATCCTGGCCGAGGGGAACAGCGCGGCTGTCTTGGGCGAATGGCTGGTGCTGCCGGATGGGAGCATCCGGCCTGGGCTGGATTGGGCACGGGGGATGGCGGTGTTTCCGGGGGTTCTGGCAGCTGCCGAAGTGCCCAGCGTTCGGCAGTTCCTTGAGGCGCAACCGACCGGGATCGCGGCCGGGATTGGGGTGGGGTCGGCACTGGCGCTGGGGCCGGATGGTGAGGTGGAGACCTGGGGCCGGCGTCAGGTGACGATCGCCCTGGGGGCGCGGTTCAGGGGGTGATTTAGTTCTTCGTTGATACGAATCCGGTAATTACTCAGTTGTTAAAATATGCTTATACAAGCAGCTGCTTTGATGCAGCTGCTCTGACATTTCTCCCCTCGACGCTGATCGCCAAATGAGAATCGATAAGAATAGTAAGAATGAGAATCGCCCGATTTTCTCACATTTCGCATCAGGGAGGACGGCGGTGAGGGCCGCCCTCTCCCGAACGCTCGCTGACGCTTGCTGGGAGAGGGAGTTTCACATCCCTATCTCCAGGATAGCACAAAATGAGGCCGTTAGGGTGACATTTTGGTAACTCTTTGGTGTCTGTTGAATGCTTGAGCAGCAGTTCGCTTTTGGGGGTGGCCCGCGGGCCGTCTCCTACACAGGGCCGGCGATCTGCCAGGGGACGCTCCATGTATGTTCCCGGTTGTGGGGCACAAATTGGAGCTGCCTCCATTCCCGAATTTCCCCGTGGAGCGGCTCCCCGCTGTGATCTTATGAACCTCTGCTATAATAGCGACTAGTCATCAAACCAGGAGAACGGCGGGCGCTGCCGTTCATGACACAGGGGGGAATTGTGCCTGCAACGATTCTGGTCGGCGCGCAGTGGGGTGACGAGGGCAAAGGCCGCGTGGCGGATTGGCTGGCCGCCGAAGCCGATGTCGTGGCGCGGTACGCGGGCGGCGATAATGCCGGGCATACGGTGGTTGTTTCGGGGCAGGTTGTCAAGCTGCATCTGGTTCCATCCGGCATCCTTCATGACCATGTGGTATGCGTGCTGGGCAACGGGATGGTCGTCAATCCGGTCAATCTGTTGAAGGAGATCGACGGCCTGAAGGCTATCGGTGTCGAGATTTCGCCGGAACGCCTGATGATCAGCAGCCGAGCGCATCTGATTACCCCAGCGCACATTGCGCTGGACAGCGCGTCCGAACAGGCACGCGGCAGCCAGGCCATCGGCACGACTCTGCGCGGTATCGGCCCGGCCTATCTGGATAAGACCGGACGGCAGGGTATCCGTGCCGGAGAAATGCACGATCCGGAAGGCTTTGCCGACTCCATCGAGCGGATGATCGAGCAGGCCAATCAATCACTGGTTCGTGATGGGCACGCCCCACTGGATGCAAAATCGGCGGCGGCGCAGTACCTGGAGGCGGCGGCGCTCCTGCGGCCATATGTGCGGGACACTGCTCATTACCTGAATGAGCGTCTGCGCGATGGGGCGCGGGTGCTGTGCGAAGGAGCACAAGGCACATTGCTGGATGTCGATCACGGTGATTATCCGTTCGTGACCAGTTCATCGCCGACGGCGGGAGGAGCCTTGACCGGTCTGGGAATTGGGCCCGGCGCGGTGGATCGCGTCGTTGGGGTTGCCAAAGCCTTCAGCACACGGGTGGGGTCGGGACCGATGCCAACTGAACTTGAAGGCGAGCTGGCGAGCCGTCTGCGCGGAACTGGCGAGAATTTCTGGGACGAGTTCGGCACGACGACCGGACGGCCACGCCGCTGCGGCTGGCTGGATGCGGTGGTGCTGCGCTACGCGGCGCAGATCAACGGCTTTACTGAAATGTTCCTCACCAAGCTGGACGTGTTGAGCGGCCTGCCGGAACTCAAGATCGCGGTGGCTTACCGCATTGACGGCCGCGCGGTGGATTACCCCCCCAGCACGATGGCGGAATTGGCGCGAGCAGAGGCGGTGTATGAAAGTGTCACCGGTTGGGTTCAGGATGTGACTGGAGCGCGGCATCTGGCCGATCTGCCGAACAACGCGGTTGCCTATATTCAGCGAATCAGCGAGCTGGTCGGGGTGCGCATTCGCACGGTGAGCGTGGGGCCGGAGCGGGATCAACTGGTATTCGTGTAAGGGGTAAGCGGCGAAGGGGTTGCACGGGGACATCATCCTTGAAAACCAATCCAATTCCATCACTGAGCCATACAGAACACCGAGTCCATACAAAGAGACGAATTTCCCAAGCAGAATGGCGTGATGCAGGATGAGTGATTCGACGTATGTCTATCAGATGGATGCTCCGGTGAGTGAACCGCCGCAGCGGGTGGTGTCGCTGGTTCCGAGCATCACCGAGTCGCTGTTCGATCTCCATCTGGACGACCGCCTGGTCGGGATCACCAATTACTGCGTGTATCCCGTCGAGGGGGTGGCGCGGCTGCCGCGCATCGGCGGGACGAAGAACCCCCGTATCGACGAGATCGTCGCGCTGCGTCCTGATCTGGTGATCGCCAACCAGGAGGAAAACCGCAAAGATGATGTGCTGGCGCTGCAAGCGGCGGGCATCCCGGTCTGGGTGACGTTTCCGCGGACGGTGGCGGATGCTTTCAACCTGCTGTGGAACATCATGCACGTCTTCGACCAACCGGAGATGGTTCCGCGCGTGCGCCTGATCGAGCAGACGATGGATTGGGTCTGGCGCTTGAGCGAGCCGCGCCTGGCGGCCAATCCGTGCCGGGTCTTCGCGCCGATCTGGTTCGAACCGTTGATGACCTTCAATGGGGATACGTATGCCAGCGATCTGCTGCGAATCTGCGGGGGGGTGAATGTCTTCGCCGAGCGCGAGCGCCGGTATCCGCTGAAGGCCGATCAGGGTGAAGCGCAGTCGTCTTCGGCGGCGGGGCGTGACACCCGCTACCCACGGATCACCTGGGAAGAGGTCGAAGCGGCGCAGCCGGATGTGATCCTGCTGCCGAGCGAGCCGTTCGCGTTTGACGACGCCCATCTCCCGCTGTTCGAGCGGCTGAACGTTCCGGCGGCCCAGCACGGGCGCATCCATCGGATTGATGGGTCGCTGCTGACCTGGCACGGCACACGGATCGCCTACGCGCTGACTGTGCTGCCTGATGTGTTGTATCCGGTAGGGGAATAGGTGGTTCATGCCGAATTTCAAGTCTGCCGCGGAATGGCTGCAAATGGTTGTTCACGATCTGAAGTCCCCGATGAATTCGGTGAGTGGATCACTCGATATGATCGAGCATATGGGGCCGTTGAACGAGAAGCAGCAGCGCTACGTCAAGCGGGCTTTTGCCGGCCTGCATCGCATGGATCATCTGATTTCCCGGCTGCTGGATATCAGTTGGGTGGATGGAGAAGGGCCGCTGGAACTGCGGGATGTCTACGTCCCAGCGATGGTGGCTGAGGTGATCGACATGCTTCAGGAAGTGGCAGAACAGCGGCGCATCACCTTCGAGGTGGATATTCCCGAAGATGTCGGGAGCATCCCGGCGGATGGCGGCCGGCTGATCCAGGTGTTCGATAACCTGTTCAGCAATGCTATCAAGTACAACCGTGAGGGGGGGGTGGTGCGGGTGCGGGTCACGCGCGATCACCGGCACATCCTGGTCAGCGTAGCGGACAGCGGCATTGGTATCTCGTCGCAGGATCAGCCGCACGTCTTCGAGCGTTTCTACCGGGCGGCGGAAGGCGTGCGCCTGAAGATCGAAGGCAGCGGGTTGGGGCTGGCGATCAGTCAGGGCATTCTGGCGCGGCATGGTGGGCGCATCTGGGTTGAGAGCCAGCTGGGAGAGGGCAGTGTGTTCTACTTCACGCTGCCACTAAACCAGGTGGTCACTGATGGCGATGACAGTTTGGAAGATACCCTGCCGAGCTTGGGGGAAGGCTATGACGGGCGGCCCAGTGCCAGAAGGCCGTTCGCCAGCGAGGTTCCCGACGCTGTAGACGACGACATTCAGGAGAAGCGAGATTCCGTCCCACCGGATGTGGCTGGGGATGAACTCTAGCTGAGACTTGCTTGCAGGGGGTTGTGAGAAAGAGTACAATCTCACGCCTTGACGCGGTGAAACAGGAGGCATAAGGTGAAACGTCTCGGCATCCTTTTTGCATTGATGCTCATCATGGTCATCGGCGGCGGCCTGACCGCGCAGATTCAGGCTGACGGCGGCGAACTGCGCATTCCGGGCATCATCCGCCAGACCGATGATCCGAATGCCTCGGCGCTGGACGTGACCCCGTGGAAAGCTGAACAACTGGTGATCGTGGTACTGTTCATCCTGTTCAGCCCGTTTCCGCCTGGCCTGATCCCGATGGCGATTGGCATCATGGCGGTGATGTGGTTCCTGGATTGGCAGATCAAGCGAACCAAAGCGGATGCGCGCGGCGCGAAATCCCAAACCGAGTTATCCACCGAAAAATCTGAGTAGAGTTGGTTCGAGGCTGATCGTATGCAGAAGGCTGAGGCCCGCTGGGGGCTGTTCATTCGACTCGCGCTGATTACGGCGCTGCTGACGTTGGGGCTGATCGTCTTCGGAGCGGTTGTCCGCGTGACCGACTCCGGGTTGGGCTGCGGCAATCACTGGCCGCTGTGCAACGGCACGGTCATTCCGCCGCTGGATAACCTGACCGCCTGGATCGAGTGGCTGCACCGCCTGTTCGCGGTGACGATCGGGTTGTTCGGGCTGGGAACGCTGGCGGTCGCTATTCGGGCGTCGCGGTCGGGCAACCGCCGCATGCTGGGGATGACAGTGGTCGCCGCGGTGTTGTTTGCTGTTCAAAGCGCGTTGGGCGCGCTGGTGGTGGTACTGGATTTGCCGCCGACGATGGTGACGCTGCATCTGGGCACGGCCATGCTGCTGCTGGCGGCGCTGCTGGTGGCGGCGGTGTTGGCCATGTATCGCCCGGCTGTCCGGCGACCGTCGGACCGCGTGACGGCGCTGGCCTATCTGACGGCGGCACTGTCGCTGGTCATCATCCTGACCGGGGCACTGGTGCGAGGCAGCGGCGCAACCCTGGCCTGCACCGATTGGCCGCTGTGCAATGGGCAGGTGATCCCGACGGGGCAGGGGCAGTTGGCGCTGATTCACATGTTCCACCGCTTCTCGGTGCTGGCGCTGGGGATCAGCCTGGTGATTCTGGTGATCTTTGTCTACCGGGATCGCTCCGACGCGCGAATGCGGACGCTGGCGGTTGCGGCGCTGGCGGGCTACATCGCGCAGGCGCTCATTGGGGCGTTGTTCGTGTGGAGCGCTGGGTCGCCGCTGTGGGGCGCGGCGCATGTGGGCATGGCGGCGACGACCTGGGCATTGTTGGCGGCGTTATCGGCGATGGAATGGATGGGTAGTCGGGTGAGTGAGCCGGCTGGGGAAGAATGGAAACGACGATCCGAAGTGAGTCCTACAGCCTGAAAAGGCTGCTCCGCACCTACCTGGAACTGGCGAAGGTGCGGATTGTCCTGCTGCTGCTGTTCACCACTGTGACGGCGATGGTGATCGCCGCTGATGGTATCCCGGCGCTGAACATCCTCGTGCCGACGATCATTGGTGGGGCTTTCGCGGCGGCGGGAGCCAGCGCCATCAACCAGTATATTGACCGCGATCTGGATGGGCGCATGTCGCGCACGGCGCGGCGGCCAATCCCGTCGGGGCGGGTGGCTCCGGTCAACGCGCTGCTGTTCGGCCTGGGTCTGCTGGCCTGGTCGGTGCTGATCCTGGGCGTGTGGGTGAACTGGCTGGCGGCGTTTCTGGCGTTGATCGGCGGGCTGTATTACGTCATTCTGTATACTCTGGTCCTGAAGCGCAACACGGTTGTCAACATTCTGATCGGCGGGGGGGCTGGGGCTGTGCCCGTGCTGGTCGGATGGGCGGCTGTGACCGGAACACTGTCGTTCCAGGCGTTCATCCTGTTCGCCATCGTTTTCTACTGGACGCCGCCGCACAGCTGGGCGCTGGCGCTGCTGGTCAACAAGGATTACGCGCTTGCCAACATACCGATGATGCCCGTCGCCCGCGGCGAGGAAGCCACCCGCACCCAGATTCTACTGTACTCAATCCAGCTGCTATTGATTACGCTGCTGCCTGCGCCGTTTCGGATGCTCAATGTCGTGTACCTGATCCTGGCGGTGGCGTTGGGGCTGGGGTTGATCTACAAGGCCGTCAAGCTGATCGAAATCAAGGATGGCGCGGCGGCACGCAGCGCCTACAAGTATTCCACGGCTTATCTCGCGTTTCTCTTCATGGCGATGATTCTCGACCGCCTGCTGTTGTAAAGGTGTCGGCAGGACGTGACCGTTTCTCCCTCAAAGGCTTCCCGCTGGCCGGTCTATCTGGTCGGCGGCTTGTTCATTCTGGTCACGGTGGCCTTCGTGGTCGCCTTCACCTACGAGACCGAGGTGGAAATCGCTGCCAGCCAGCAGACTCCGCTGGCGGTCGAAGCTGGTCGCTACCGTGAGGCCCTCGATGCGATTCTGCCTTCAGCGGATGCGTCGCGGGGCGCGCAGTGGGTCGAGCAGTTCGGCTGCACGGTCTGCCACCGCGAAGGCGCGGCCAATAAGATCGCGCCGCCCTTTGCGGGCGTGGCCGAACGCGCGGCGACGCGCCGTCCGCCGCTGCCTGCCGACGCCTATATCTACGAGTCCATCACGAATCCCGCCGCGTATATCGCCCGTGATACGCACAGCGAGCCATCTGACGCCCCAACAACCTCTACGGCCAGTGACTACCGCGCGGCGATGCCCCAGGATTTTGCCAAACGGCTGACCCCGCAGCAGATTGGCGACATCATCGCCTATCTGATGACGCCGGATGCCCGCTGAGAGGACCCGGACAGCCGATGTACCTGGATGCCTTCACGCTGTCCGCCCTAGTGGATGAATTCCTGGATACGCTGGTGGGCGGGCGGGTGCAGGATGTCATCGATGTCGATCCGACCGGCCTCGGCCTGGAAATCTACGCTGGTAGACGCCGCCGCTACCT
This sequence comes from uncultured Anaerolineaceae bacterium, assembly GCA_964556745.1. GTDB lineage: Bacteria > Chloroflexota > Anaerolineae > Aggregatilineales > Phototrophicaceae > CFX2. Next base: position 3,425 of record CAZKXW010000030.1, on the reverse strand, counting down.
GTACCTCAGCGCCGACATGCAGCGCCCGCGCATTCGCGTCGTCGAAGACAAGCTGCGGCGCGGCGTGGTCAAACCGACGCAGATCGGCCTGCTGCTGCGCCGCTATGTTGAAGGCGGGATCGTTGGGCACGTCAGCCAGCCGCCCTGGGAGCGCATCATTCAGTTGGATATCGCCGGGCCGGAGGGCGAGGTTTCGGTCATCGTCGAGCCGATGGAACGCCGCAGCAATCTGCTGTTGGTGCAGAACGGCATCATCCTGGACTGTATGCGGCGGGTTGGGCCGGACGAAAACCGCCACCGCCTGAGCCTGCCCGCCCACGAATACAAACTGCCGCCGCCCCAGGTCGGCAAGCTCGACCCTACGACCGCGCAGGCCGAAGACTTACACGGCCTCTTCGCTGCTGAAACCGATCCCAAACGCAAGACTCAGCAGGTGCTGTCGTCGCGCCTGCTGGGGGTCAGCCCGCTCCTCGCCCGGGAGATCGTCTACCGCGCGGGCGGCGATGTCAACCAGCTCGCATCGCAGGCGCAGCCGGAAGCGCTTTGGCAAGCCCTGCGGGAATTGGTCGAACCCATGCGCCAGCGGCACTGGCAGCCGGGGGTCGTCAAAGCTGCCGAGGGCGTGACGGCTTTTTCAGTCTACCCGATACAAGCTCAACCTGGATGGCATCCGGTCGAGTCACTCAGCGCGGCCATGAGCGCCTACTACGGCGCGCCTGTCGGTGAAGACGCCTACCGTGCGGCCAAAGTCCCGGTGAAGGCTGCGCTGGATGAAGCCCTCGTCAAATTAGAAGCGCGGCTTGCCTCGCTGGATAGATCGCTGACCGACGAATCCGAGCGCGAGACGCTGCGCAAGAGCGGCGAACTTATCCTGGCCTACCAGTATGCTATTCAGTCCGGCCAGACCGAACTCAAGGCGCAGTATGATCTCGGCCAACCGGAACTGGTCATCCGTCTTGATCCGGCGCTGACTCCGCTGGAAAATGCCCAGGCGTATTTTACCCGCTACGACAAAGCCAAACGCGCCCTCGACGATGTGCCGCGCCTGCTGGAAGCCACACGGCTGGAACTGAATCATCTCAAGCAGTTGGAGACGGACTTGGAATTCGCGGCCAGTTGGCCGGAAATCGATGAAGTCCAGCAGGCGCTCCAGGCAGGCGGTCACTGGCACGGGCAGACGGCCAGGCGCATGGGTGGCGGGCAGAGCGCCCCGCTCAAGGTGGTCACGCCGGAAGGTTTTGTTATCTGGGTGGGGCGGAACAGCCGCCAAAATGAAACAGTAACCTTCAACAAGGGCAGTGGGCAGGATGTCTGGCTGCACGCCCGCGGCATTCCCGGCGCGCATGTGGTCATCAAGACCGATGGCCGCCCTATCCCTGAAGTGGTGTTGGATCGAGCGGCATCGCTGGCGGCCTATTACAGCGCCGCCCGGCAGGATACCCGCGTGGCTGTAGATGTCACCCGCTGTATGGATGTCCGCAAGATCAAAGGCGCGGCTCAGGGAATGGTCACGTACCGCAATGAACAGACCCGCATGGCCGTGCCACGCGGCGAATCCGACGAGACAGATCAGGAGGATTGAACGTGAAGGTGCGCATTCATATTCCAGAGCCGGGCAAGAAAGTTCATCTAAACGATTACGATCCTGAAGAGGATGGCGGTTACGACAAGGAGACTGCCCAGGCTGAAACCGACCAGCTTCAGGAGCGCATCTTCGATCTGCAAGAGCGCCTCTATGCGCAGGGGACGCAGGCACTGCTGGTCGTCTTGCAGGCCATGGACACGGGCGGTAAGGATGGCGCGATCCGCAAGGTGTTTCAGGGGATCAACCCGCAGGGGGTGCGTGTCACCGCTTTCAAAGTGCCCAGCGCGGAAGAACTGGCCCATGATTTTCTGTGGCGCGTGCATCCGCACGTCCCGCCTAAAGGTTACATCGGCATCTTTAACCGCAGCCATTATGAGGATGTCCTGGTGGTGCGCGTCAACCAGATCGTCCCCGAAAAAGTGTGGAAGGGACGCTACGACCACATCAATGCCTTTGAGCGTCTGCTGACCGAGACGGGCACGCGCGTCATCAAGTTCTACCTGCATATCGACCGCGCTGAACAGAAACGCCGCCTGGAAGAGCGTCTCCAGAATCCCGCCAAACAATGGAAGTTCTCGATGGGCGATCTACCCGTGCGCGAAAAGTGGGACGACTACATGCGCGCCTATGAGGACGCGATCACCGAGTGCAATACTGAGTCTGCGCCCTGGATAATTGTCCCCGCCAATAAGAAGTGGTACCGTGATCTGGTGATTGCCCGCGCTCTGGTCGATACGCTGGAATCGATGAAGCCGGAGTTTCCGCCGCCCGAACCAGGGTTAGACAAGGTGGTTATCGCCGACTAAAGGGCGTTCAGGCGCGGCTGGCGCGGCGGGCCGCCTCCAGGACGCGCCCGACAGTGATCTCACGCAGGCAGGGGTGATAAGCCGGGTCGTCGCTATCCCAATCCAGGATGCGGCAGGGACGGCAGCCGATGTCGCTGGTCAGCGCGATCTGGCGCTGGGGATCCCCCCACGGCCCGAACTCGACTGGATCAGCAGGGCCGTACAATGCCACGGTGGGTGCTGCCACCGCCGCGGCCAGATGCAGCGGGCCGCTGTCCGGCCCCAGTACGACCTTCGCCCGCTGGAACAGCGCAGCAAGCTGGCCCACGCGCGTGTCGCCTGTCATGATGATCGGTGTGTGCTTCATCTGGTCGGCGATGCGCTGCGCCAGGGGGATTTCGCGGTCGCTACCGCTCAAGACGATCTGGCCGTTTAGCTGCTCAGCGAGGATGTCAGCGACCTTCGCCCAATTCTCCTCCATCCAGTGTTTGACCCAGGTTCCGGTTCCGGGGTGGATGCAGATGACGCCCTGATCAGCGCGTATGCCCCATTCTTCCAGATAGCCATCGATATAGGCCCGATCCATCGGATCGACCGGGAAGCTGTACTGCACGCGATCCGGTGAGATCGTGCCCGTCCAGCGTTGTACCAGCCGCAGGTTCTGCTGGATGGCATGTTCCTGCTGCAACGCGATGGGTTCAGTCAGGAAGGGGGTTACATCGGGATGGTCGCAGCCGATCCGCTCACCGATGCCAGCCCGGTCCGCCAGCAGCGCTCCCCACCAGTGATCAGGGCGCAGGATCACAGCGCTGGTGTAACCGATGCGCCGCAGCCATCCGGCAGCCTGTAAGACAAGTTGGTACGGTGACTTCCAATCGGCTTTGGGTGTGCGGCTGAAGCCAGGGAAGGGGAGAGTCAGCACCTGATCGATCTCAGCATAGGCGGCCAGCACCTCGGCGGACCATGGCCCGACCAGCGCGTGCAGTTCGGCCTGGGGCCGGGCAGCTCGCAGCGCCCGGATCGCCGGAGTGGTCAACAGCACATCGCCGAGGTGG
>CAZKXW010000029.1:14542-43287 GCA_964556745.1 uncultured Anaerolineaceae bacterium | reverse complement strand
GCCGACCCCCGCCTGCACATCGTCCAGGCAGATGTCGTAGGCGTCCGCTTCACTGCCGTCCAGGTTCAGCCGGGCCACCAGCATCAGCTTGTGGCCTTCATACAGCGAATGCTTGATCGTGCTGACGACATTTCCCTTCACGCGGCCGATGTACATGGGCGCTCGCTCCACATCGTTGAGCAGTTCACTGGATAGATTATCCCGGATCGATCTCCCCTGATTCTACTCGACCTCACCCCCCTCGGCCATACTTCCAACCAACCCCGACGCATCGTAGGGGCGGCCCGCCGGCTCGCCCGCGCCAGCTCCGACAGTTTTAAGGGAACGAGAGGAAGGGTTAGACTCAGACGTATCCATCAACCACAACGAAGAGAGATGCGTCATGCGTCTGAAAGAATTGTACCACTGGCAGCAGGCAGTGCGAGCAGCGTTTCGCTTTTTGGGGTGTTGGCAGGCGCTGGGTTTGGCGTTATACAGCTACGGCGTGGTTCTGGCGCGGTAGTGTATGCCGAGCCGGGTAGCCGAGAAGCTGCCGCTGGTGGGCAAGGCCGACACAGTCTAGCGGCGGTTGGAACGCTGGTTGTCCAAGCAGCGGATCGTTTTGCAGAGCTGCTGTCGGGCCTGGAGCCGGTGGGTAACTGGCCACTGCAGCGGGCAGCGGCTGATCCTGCTGGGGGATGAGATCCCGTTAGGTGATCGGTTGAGCGTGATGGTGGTGGGTTTAGCCTATCGGGGCTGTTGTATTCCGTTAGCGTTCTGGTGTTATTCTCCCAAACCGTGGCCGATGGGATAGGTCGAACTGATTACAACGCTGCTGAATTGGGTCGCGCCAGCTATTCCATCCGGTGTCATCCTGCTGGTACTGTGGAGACAGGCGTATCGAGAAGGCTGGTGTCTGGTGACCAACTGCCCTGGTGTATCGGGCTGGGACTATGGGATGTGCTACTGGCAGGAAGCCAGTTTCCGCGACCTCAAGTCCGATGGCTGGCAGTGGCAGGTGTCGCGCATCTGGACGCCGGATCATGCCAACCGCCTGCTGCTGGTCTTGGCGTTGGCTCACGCCTGGGTGCTGACACTCGGCACCCTGGTCCTGACCGACGCGGATCTGGCCCCTCAGGTTACGAAAGGGCGTGTTGCCACCTATTCGGTGTTTCGTTTAGGCTTGCAGCTGTGGGAGCAGTATCGGGGTCAGGTCGCTGCGCTATGGCGTAACCTGACCCACGATTATCTCTGTTTGTGGTTCTGCTTCCCCGATCCCCATAGCCGCTTCCCTCTGGCTGGCGATCAACCGATGAGGTGGAAGGCGGTCTGGCGGCCGGAAAGCCAGCGCATCTGGCCGCCGGTAAGGGCGGCATCCTCTTCCAGGGCGATGCGGACGACCTGCCCGTCCCATTCGGGCACGGGTTTCTTGATGTTCAGTTCGATGGCGTAGACGGTGTCGTCGTAGAGCGGGTAGTCACCTTTGCCAGGGACACCGCCCTGCTGATCCCACAGGCCGATGGTCGGGCCGGCGGCGTGGCCGTAATAGCCGAGCGGGTGGGTGTAAATCTGCGGGTCGAGGCCCTCGGCGCGGGCGCGATCCAGGGCGGCGTGGAGGACTTCGTTGCCGGTGCGCCCGACGCGCATCTCGGCCAGGAGGATATCCTGCAAGCGATTACCTTCGGCCAGGGCGGCGACCAATCCGGGCGGGGCGGCGTCTTCGCCGGGGCGCAGGACGTAGGCGTGCTGCTGGTGGTCGGTGGCCAGCCCCATCTCGATAAAGCCCATATCACAGTGGAGCAGATCACCCGGCTGAATGAGTTCGCGCGAGGCAGCCTCGAAGGAGTGGCCGGGGGATTGGATTTCCACGGTGGGCTGGAACCAGGCTCGCAGGCCGAGATCATGCAGGGTCTGGCGGAACCACCAGACGACATCCTGGGTGGTGGTTTCACCTGGCTGGATGAGGCGGGTCGAGAAGGCCTGGGCAATCAGAGCGTGGCCGATCTCGATCAGGCTGGAATAGGCGAGGAGTTCCGGCTCGATGCGGCGTTCCAGCCAGCCGATGCAGAGGCGTTCTGCGCTGGCGGTGCGGTTCATCAGGTCTGGGCCGAGGGCGGACTTGAGGTTGTAGAACTCGGCCAGAGTCAGGCCGTCGCCAAAGGCGAATTCGCGGGAGACATTCAGGCCGATGCGCTTCGGATCGCGCTCGCGGACGAGGCGGGTGAGGCAGTTCCATTGGGACTCGCGGTCGGGGTCCCAGGCGCGCTGGTAGAGGTCACCATAGCCGTAGCGGTCGAGAGTGAGGCGCTCGACGGAGCCATCGGGGCGGCGGGAGAAGAGCAGGATGGTTCGGCGGCGGGCAGCCATGGCCGGCTCTGGGAGGAGGGTCATGATGACGGGATCTTCGTTGTACTCACGGGCGGCAACGATCCAGAGGTCGAAGCCTTCACGGGTCATGAGTTCGGGGAGGAGGGAATCCAGGCGCTCGCTGAGCCAGTGGTTGCGGACTTCAGCTTGGATGCGGAGGGGGACGAGGCGGTCAGCGACAGTCGATGGTTTATCATTCATAGTAGATACACAATAACACAAAATGGAGTGGAAGGGGTGATATTTTTGTCACTCTTCAGGCGTGGCTGCGCAGTTCGGCGGTGAAACCCCGTGGCACTGATGCAAACCCGCGTTATCACTGAACTGTTCCCGGACGTTCATGCAGCCTTAAAATTTGACGCATCACAATTTACACAACCTGTGCTAGAGTGAACGGCATGATAGCAACCACCTGGCGTACCTACCTGTATTCGACCTGGCGTTTGACCGAGCGCAGCGCTGTTCATGTCTCATCGCATATGAGCCGGCGGTGGGCGCGGCTCGTTTCCAACCTGCTCAGCCCGCCGCTGGTCTGGGCGGTGATGATCTTCACCATCGCCTTTCATGTCACATCCAACCAGACGCTGGCGCTGACCTATGCGCTGGTCTATGGGGTGATGATCTGCCTGCTGCCCATCCTGTACATTGCGTGGATGGTGCGGCGCGGCAAGATCAGCGACCTTCACATGAAAGAACGTCGCGAGCGCATCATCCCGTTCCTTATCTCGGTGCTGTGCAGCACTCTGGCCTGGGCAGCGCTGCGGCTGATGAATGCTCCGGATATCCTGCCGCTGGTGGCAGCGGTGACGCTCATTCAACTGAGCATCATGGCCGTCATCACGCTGTTCTGGCAGATCAGTATGCACGCGATGGGCATCACGGTGGCAGTGGTGGCAATGGGTGTCGTGTTCGGAGTCGGCGCGGCACTGGTGACGTCGCCGTTGGTGCCGATTGTGGCGGCGGCCCGCCTCAGCCTGCGGCGGCACACGCTGGCCCAGGTCGTCGCTGGAGCGCTGCTCGGCGTGCTGATCCCTCTGCTGGTGGTCAGCCGGAGTTGATCCAATCTATTGAAACTGTAAGTAAGAGCTGCGGCCGCTGGAGCGAACAGGGGCAAGAGCGTCACGTCAGCTCGCTGCTGTCCATCGTCCGCCGCCCGATCCGCTCGATCCGCATGATGAGCCGTTCATCCGGGTCCGGGCAGGCCACGAGCGAGTCCCGTTGCAGCCAGTCGTTGGCGGCCATCTGTCGCTGCTTGGCCGCCAGCAAGGGCAGCACTGCCCCCAGCGCGTACAGGCAGAAATGCTTCCCCGCCGGGATGCGGATGTGGCTGCTCTCGGTCAGCTCGAAGTAATCCCCGACCTGCAAACCGCACACCGACCGGCCTTCGATGGTTGTCACCGTCACGCGCAGGTCGTAGAGTTCAAAAGGCTGCTCGCCGCTCATGGTTTCTCCCGGCTCATCAGCACCTTGAGACGGGCCACCAGCCGGTCGAGATCGGAGAAGCGCATGGTCTGGATGCCGATCAGCAGCGGGGGCAGCGGGGCCGGTTTGCAGATCAGCGGCAGGATGGGCTTGCCCTGGTGGAAGAATGAGCGGTACTCGGTCTGCACGTAGCGCGAGGCCAGCGCCTCCGGGGAAACGCACAGCACCATCACCGCGCATTCGTCCAGCGCGATCTCGATTTTTTCGATCCAGTCCTGCCCCACTTCCAGCAAGTGCTGGTCCACCCAAACATCCATATCGTGCTGCTTGAGCAGATCGACCAGCGGTTTCACGTATAGATCGTAGTCGCTGCGCTTGTAGGAGATGAACACCTTCTTGGACTTGAGCCGCGGCGCCCTGGGCATAGTGGCCGTATCCACTTTGCTGGGGCTGCCCTGCGTGCGGTAAGCAATGGCCGCGTAGACCGCCAGCGCGTTCAGCAGCCCCGCTTCGTGGTCGCTGAAGGTGGTTGCCCCGGTGGAGACGTTCCGCGCCAACAGGGCGCCGAAAACCTGCCCGCCGAATTCCAACGGCGCAGCCAGCGCCCGCGTCGCCGTCACCGTGGCCGCGCCGATGAAGGCGCCCTGGTTTTCGTACTCCGGTTCCTGGGTGACGGTCATGCGGCTTTCAATGCAGCGCACGGCCAGCGGTTCGTTAGCCAGGAAACTGGCCGCTGTCGGCCGTTCATCCGCCGCTCGTTTGATTGCCCGGCAGAACAACTGCCCATTCTCGACTACAAAGACCCCAGCCTCTTCGCTGCCGGTCAGCATGGTTGCCGCCCCGATAATCCGCTGCCACAGGCTGTCCGGGTCCATCAGCGCCGTGATGCTGCGGCCGATCTCGTACAGCACCTTCATGTCCCGCAGGTGGCGGTTCAGCCGGGCATTGCTGATCCGCAGGTCGTAGATCGCCTGATCGCGCTCTTTTTGCAGACGGGTTTCTTTGAGGCAGCGGTGGATCGAGGCGAGAAAAACATCGGGGTTGAAGCTGTTGCCCTTGATAATGTAGTCCCGCACCCCGCGGCGAAATACTTCGACGGCGATCTCCTCGCTGCCATTCGCGGTCATCAGGATGACAGGGATATCGATGCTCTCGGCATTCAGCGCGTCGAGCATCTGCATCCCGTTCATGCGCGGCATCAGCAGGTCGAGCAGGATTAGATCGGGGTAATACTGGCGGGTTTTCTCCAGGCCTTCGGCGCCGTCCCGTGCCATCAGCACGCCGAAGTTTGCCATCTTTAGCGTGTCTTTGAGCAGGGCACGCATCTGCGGGTTGTCATCGACGACCAAGATTCGTTCTTGATACTTTGGCATAACGACTGCCGGGCAGGACTGCCCACCTTTAACGATTGGATTCTCTGATTTGAACGCAAATCCAGCGCCGGGGCAATGATGAAGACGAGTTTGGCGCCCGCGCGAGTCAGACCGCCGCCGGTCAGGGCAGCCCCAACCGGCAGCGAGAATCGGCCTATTGAATGGCGCTGCCCGCCTGGATCGCCACGCCGCGCTTTTCGGCGACGCTGCGAGCATAGTGATCGCCGCGATAGGCCGCGATAGGATCGGGCTGTCGCCCCATTTCGGTCCGAACCTGCATGAGCAGCGGACGCACATCCGTCTCGAAGGCTTCGACGTAAACCTGCTGCGCCCCCAGGACATCCCCCGCGCCCTGGAGCTGGTGGAGCCGCTGGGTATCGACGATCAGGGCTTTGGCGTAAGCAATCTGGCAGTTCAGCACGCTGACGAGCATGGCTTCCAGCTTAGGTTCGATATTGTGGCTCTGGTCGATCATATAGGCGACATCTTTGGCCCGGTCGCCCGCCTGCACCAGTTCACAGTAAATCTCGAAGAGTTCGTAGGGGTTGTTCGTCCCGACGATGAGATCGTCATCCGCGTAACGCCGAGCATTGAGATGGAAACCGCCCAGACGGCCTTCATCCAGCAGGAAAGCCACGATGTGGGCGATGTTCGTGCCCTGGGCATGGTGGCCGGTATCGACCAGTACCTGGGCATTCTTGCCGCACTTGAGCGCCATCGCGTAGGACATCCCCCAGTCCGCCAGATCGGTGTGGTAGAAGGCCGGCTCGAAGAACTTGTACTCGATCAGCATCCGGCTGTTAGGGGGCAGGTGCTTGTGGGTTTCGATCAGCGCCGCTTCCATGCGGTGCTTGCGCTCGCGGATGCTGTCCTGCCCGGCATAGTTCGTCCCATCGGCGAACCACAGGCTCAGCGCCGTACTGCCGACCTTGGGCATGATGCGGCAGCACTCGACGATGTGGTCGAGGGCTTCTTCACGGACGGCCGCGGACGGGTGGCACACACTGCCGAGTTTGTAGCGGTCTTCCTGGAAGAGGTTGGGATTAACCGCGCCAATGTGGATGCCGCGCTCTTTAGCGTAGTGCGCCAGCTCGGTGTAATCATCCACCTTGTCCCAGGGAATGTGAATCGCAATCGAAGGGGCGATGCCGGTCAGCTTGTGGATGTAAGCCGCGTCGTCGATTTTCTCCCAGATGTTGCGGGCCGCGCCCGGCCAGGCGAAGACCTTGAAGCGCGTGCCACCGTTGCCGTAACCCCAGGATGGGGTCTCGATGTGCTGCGCCTTCAACTGGGCCTTGACCCGTTCGATATCGATGCCCTTGGCTGTCAACCGTTCGGCCAGCCGCTCGTAGTCCGGCTTGAAGTCCATGTAGAGTTGTCCTTTCCGAACAATATTCAGTAGAATAGGATTTACATTTTCTTTCGATCACTTTCAGTGTAGCCCTCGCCTAATATGGTGTCAACAAAGATGGTCACGCCACTTTTCTTACAGGAACGCCGCCAGCTCATTCTGGGTGAACTCAAGCGCGAAGGCCGGGTGAGCGTCAAGACGCTGAGCGAAAAACTGAGTGTCAGTGAAGTAACCATCCGCCAGGATTTACGGGCACTGGAGGACGAAGGCTTGCTGGAACGCACGTATGGCGGGGCAGTGCTTCGCAGCCCGACTCCCACCTCGGCTGAACTGTCCTTCGATACCCGCCGCCGCAAACATCGCGCTCAGAAGGATGTAATTGGGCGGGCGGCGGCGGCTCTGGTGCGGGATGGGTTCGGCATCGCCATCGATGCCAGCACGACCACCTTCGCGCTCACGCCCTATCTCAAGCGCTACGACAGCCTGACCATCGTCACCAACAGCTTGATCATCGCTGAGCAGTTTCTGGATGCGCCGCGCGTCAGCGTGGTGCTGCCGGCTGGGCGGCTGCGGCGCGATTCGGTCTCGCTGGTGGGGCGGCCGGATACACTGCCGGACATCAACCTGAACATCGGGTTCTTCGGAGCGCGCGGCATTTCCTTCGAGACGGGCATCACTGAACTTAACCCAGAAGAAGCCGAGATGAAGCGGGCGATGATGGCCCGCTGCCGCACCAATGTAATCGTGGTCGATGGAACCAAGTGGGAACAGGTCGCGCCCTATACCTATGCCAGCGTCCGCGATGTGTCACGGGTGGTGACGACTTCGGAAGCGCCTATCGAAGCCGTCGAGCAGCTTCGCAGCGTCGGCGTGCAGGTGGACATGGTTCCCGACGAGTAGGATCGGCCGGACGGCGGATTGAATCAAAAGTCCCTCCCTAGAAACCAGAGAGGGACTTTTCAGATGAAGCAGCGCGGTGTCGCTTACTTGCGCCGCGCGTCCACGAGATCAATGGCTCGCAGCAGGATGTCGATGCCCTTGACAATATCGCCGCTGATATGCAGCCGCAGGGCACGGCGGTCTTTGGCGCGGAGGGCTTCGAGGTCGCCTGCCGCCTGGGCCGCCTTGAGCGTTCCAAAGCTGAAGGGTTCGCCGGGGATGGCGATGTCCAGCTCGTCATCACAGGTGAGCTGGATGAAGCTGCCTGTGTTCGGCCCCCCTTTGTGAAGCTGGCCGGTGCTGTGCAGGAAGCGCGGGCCGAAGCCAATGGTCACGGCCCGACGGGTGGTATGGCGCGTCCGGCGGCGGACTTCTTCGAGCGCCCCGGTGATCTGTGGGGTCATTGGCAGGTAAGCCTGGATGGAGAAGTAGTCACCGGCCCGCGTCGAGTTGATGAAGGCGGCCAGCATTCCGGTCAGATCGCCGCTGCTGTAGTTGTGCTGGAGCGAGAGTTCGCTCAGCAGGCGCAGCATCTTCTCGTCGGCAAAGAGCTTGACTCCATTTTCAGCAAAGGCATGTTCGTGCGCGGGCAAATGGCCCGTCTCGCGGAACTGGTTCAGCAGCCGGGCCGTCGCTTCCTTGGCCTCGGTGACGTTGGGTTCATCGAAGGGGTTGATTTCCATCAGCTTGCCGGTGATGGCGGTGGCGTACTCCCAACGGAAGAACTCGCCCGCCAGCGCATAGCGGTTGGGCAGATACAGCGTGACGCGCGGATGACCGGCTTCACGCAGGGTGCGGATGCCTGCATCCATAGCCTCATTGCTGGGGTCCTCATCGACGCGCAGGTAGATGAACAGGCGGTCGGAGGCGAAGTCGTGCGGATAGCCGACGGTCGCGCCGACGACCGGAAGCAGTCCTTTGCCTTCTTTGCCGATGCTTTCGGCGACAAGCTGCTCGATCCAGTTGCCGAAGCTGGCGATGGAGGCGCTGGTCTGGATGGTAATTTTGTCACGGCCCTGCTGTCCCAACACAGCCATGATCGCCCCCAACCAAATGGCAGGATGCTGCTGCGCCGGAATGATCGACGCGCAGGCCGTCATCATGCGGTTGGCTTCTGCCCAAAGCTGGTCGAGGTCGAGTCCCATCAGGGCGGCGGGGACCAATCCGAAGTAGCTCAGGGCGCTGTAGCGTCCGCCGATATCGGCAGGGTTGAGGAAGATGTCGCGGTAGGCATTGGCGCGGGCTTCATTTTCAAGCTGGCTGCCGGGATCCGTAATGGCGATGAACTGCCTGCCCTGCCTGCCTGTCCGCTCGTAGAAATACTTGGCGAACATGGCTGTTTCGATGGTGCTGCCTGATTTGCTGGCGACGATGAAGAGGGTGTTAGGCAGATCAATGGCCGACTCGATCATCTGGATCAGGCGCGGATCGGTGCTGTCCAGCATATGGAATTCGGGGAAATCGACTTGCTTGCCAAACGTCTGGTACAGAACTTCCGGCGCAAGGCTGCTGCCGCCCATGCCCAGCAGGACCACATGGGTGATAGGGCTGCCCTTGATGCTGGCCTGAAGCTGCTTGAGGCGCGGCAGGTCGATGGTCTTCGTCACATCCAGCCAGCCAAGCCGGTTCTGGATTTTGGTGATGATGGTGGGCGAGTCCTTCCACAGGCTGCCGTCGTGTCCCCAAATGCGCTCGTTGGCTTTTTCCGACTCGAGCTTGCGGATCGCCCCCTGGACATCCTCCATATAGGTTCCGAGGGCGAGGTTCTGGCGCTCGATGACGCCGGTCTTAAGGACATCGCGCTTGGCCTGAACCTGCCGCAGCAGATTCTCGAAAGCCTCGACGAACAGCGCGACGCCGTCGATCTGAAGCTGCTCGGTGACGTAATTGACATCGACGCCAACTTCGGCCAGCTTGTCCATCACCTCCTGGGCATCATCCAGCCCATCGGTGAGAGTCGGGGCAGCGGTTCCGTGATCCTTGAAGGCTTTCAGAGTGGCGGGCGGAACGGTGTTGACGGTATCCTGACCGATGAGTGAATCGACATAAAGGGTATCTGGGTAAGCGGGATTCTTGGAACCCGTCGAAGCCCATAGGGGACGCTGCACCTGTGCGCCGGCCTCGCGCAGCGCCTTGAAGGTCTCGCCGTAGAACAGATCGAGGAAGCGTTTGTAAGCGGCTTTGGCATTGGCGATGGCGGCTTTGCCAAGCAGTTCGCGGTTGCGGGCCACCCGGTCGAGGTCACGCCCTTGGGCAGCGCGGATGTTGTTCTCCAGCATCCGGTCGATCATCGTATCGATGCGGCTGAGGAAGAAGCTGGCGACCGAGGCCACATGACTGATATCACCCCCCGCGGCCAGGCGGCGCTGTAAGCCACGTATATAGGCCCAAGCGACCTCTTCATAGTTCTTGACGGCGAAGATCAGGGTTACGTTGACATTGATGCCATTGGCAATGGCTTCTTCGATGGCGGGAATGCCTGCCTGGGTCGCCGGGATTTTAATCATCAGGTTGGGGCGGTTGACGACTTTGAAGAGCCGCAGCGCCTCGGAGATGGTCGTCTGGGTATCGTTGGCGATCAGCGGGGAGACTTCCAGGCTGACATAGCCATCCTTGCGGCTGGAACGGTCGTAAATTGGGCGGAAAAGATCGAGGGCGTGCTGAATATCTTCAATGGCCAGGCGCTCGTAAATGTCGTAGGGTTCCAGATCGAGCATGTGGCGGATCGCGCCATCATAGGTGTCCGAGTCGCCGATTGCCTTTTGGAAAATTGCCGGATTGGAGGTCACGCCAATCACGCCGAACTCGTTGATGTAATTTTGCAGTTCACCGTTTTCCAGCGAGCTGCGGTGGATGAAATCCAGCCAGATGCTCTGACCGTACTGCTGCACCTCAACGGGGGGATTGCTCATGTGCTGCTCCTGTCGTGAGTTTCACGGCGCTAATGACATGCGGATAATCGCGGCGATTTCCCACCAGTATACACCGGAAAAAGAGCACGCCGGACTGACATTGTTCGCCCGTCTGGGTGACGAGTTGCACCTGCGCGGTTATTTCTCCGGCACGGCGAAGAACATGCGCCCGGTGTCCTTGTTGATAAACTTGGTGACGACGACGTTGATGGTGCGATCCATATGCGTCTTGCCGCCCTCAACCACGACCATGGTACCATCTTCCAGATAGCCAACGCCCTGGTCGGCCTCGCGGCCTTCCTGGATGATACGGATCGCCAGGGTATCGCCGGGCAGGTAAATTGAGCGGACCGCATTCGCCAGTGAATTGACATTCAGCACGGTGACGCCCTGGGTTTCAGCCACGCGATTGAGGGGGTAGTCGTTGGTGACAATCGGGGCGTTTATCTTGACGGCCAGCGCGACCAGCTTGTCATCGACTTCGACGATGCCGGGCACGTCTTCTTCGATGATCTTGAATGGGATGGTGGACTGGCGCTGGAGTTCACTGAGTTTATTGAGGCCATGCCGGCCACGCTGCCGCCGGAGCATGTCGCTGGAATCGGCCACCTGATGCAGCTCATTGATGACAAAGCTGGGGACTGCCATCGTCCCGCCGAGGAAACCGGTGCGGGCAATATCGACGATACGACCGTCGATCAACACGCTGGTATCGAGCAGGACGGTGCGCTCGCCGCCGCTGAAGAACAGGCGACTGCGCGAGCCATTGGCCGCGCTGATGAGGTTGAGGATTTCGCGCGAGCGGGCGCTGAAGATGGTCAGGCCAAGATAGCCGAAGATCACTGAGACGATGGGGGGCAGCAGGTTGCCCCAGGGGGGATTCAACTGGGCCAGCGGGTAGGCCAGCAGCAGCGCCATCCCCAGACCGACCACCAAGCCGGCCAGGGAGGTCAACAGCGAGTCCACCGGCATTTCCAGGATGACATGGCGCACCCGCCGCAGTGGGCGAATGGTCAGCCAGGGGGTCAGGATCAGGCCGATCAACACGCCGACCAGACCGAACAGCACCGCCGAGACTTCAGCAGGCAGCGCGATAGCCTCGGCCCACTCGACGCCGATGCGAGCGCCGAGCAAGGCAAACACCAATGTTCCGAGCATTCGGGAGACAAAATCTGCGGTCATTCGCGGACAACTCCTCGGTCGAGCGCCCTGCGGTTTCCGCGAATAAGTAGGAGTGCGGAGACCCAACCGTGGGGGATGATGTGGCAGGTGGGCACAGTGCGCGCGAACCGCTATAAATGGTCAGATGGGAACCCACAGAGGCAGCGGGCGCTGTCTCTGTCCCAGGCCGCGCGGGATGAAGTCTGGCACGGTCGGGGAAGGCATATCCCCCTTACGCCACGCCTTAACGGTAACATGCTTCCGGCAGCGAGTCAATGCGCTGCACACAGGGATACGGGCGATGGCCGCGCTGCTCGGTCTTTCGTGCGGAGAATTGTCGCGAAGGCGAGCTACTCGGCGCTTTTTTCTCTGAGGGCTGTTTTTCTGAGGATGACCGCGCCTTTTTCGTTAGCATCCGTAAGCACAATTTCCAGAGGGTATGCCACCAACCATTGATTGACCATCGCGCGTTCATCGGTTCGCATGAAATCATCGACCAGAATATAGGCGCCGTCGTTGAGCCTGTCGAAGAGGATTGGGAGCGCCGGGTAACGAGCCAATTTGCCGGTTTTTTCCGGTGGGCCATCGACGATAAGCAGGTCAATGGAGGAGATAGCGGCAAGCTGTAGGGTGTCATACCACATAAACTCCCGACCATCCACCCGTACAGGCCGCAGCGGGGCGTGGATAACCCGTGCAAAATCGGATAGTTGATGCGCGACAAGGTTGTCTGCTGTGACCGCCGCAAACTTCTGTTCATGTTCGACTGCAATCAGGCTGCCTGTGCCCATCTCACGCAGTGCATAGGCATTGACGATAGTCGAAACCCCGCTGCCAATCTCCAGGATAATGCCGGGTTTGTATCGTTTGATGAGCGCGACGGAGCGCGTCAGAAAGTCAGGCGACGCTGCCCACAAACGCATGGGAGGCAGAGGATACTCGATCCTCAGTGCAGCATAGAGTGAAACGAGCGCTTCAACCTGCCGGTAGTGTTGGAAGTTATCCACCTGGATTTGATGGTAGAGCTTAAGCATCGTGTCGAACAGCAGTCCAGCCAGGGTAATCAGAGGAAAAAGCAGGCCTACTTCAGGCGCAAGTACGCAGACGATGATTGAAACGCCTGCCCACAAGAACCAGCTGGTCAAGAGTTGTCGCCGGCGTTTGAAATACCTGGGGTCTTGTTCTTGAATTGGCGTGGGGCTCTGCAAAGGCATATGTCCGGGCCGGCGGCGTAATCCCGTAATGGTTGAGCCGAACTAGGGACTTACCCTGTTTCGCTGAGTTCCCCCCGATGCTGCGCCGACCACCAGGCAGCGGCGCACCGCACAAGGGGGACTCAGGAAGTGAGGACGTCAGCGATTCACCACGTTGCGGTAGTCACCGTGGAGCAGCGCTGCGACGATCAGTTCGGCGGCTTCAACAGCGACGGCCACCTGCGCCTCTTCGGTGCTGGCTCCGAGATGGGGGGTGTCGATCACACCTGGCAGCCCGACCAGCGGATGCCCAGCAGGAGGCGGTTCTTCGCTGTAGACATCGACGGCGGCCCCGGCCACCTGCCCGCTCTTGATTGCCTCGGCCAGATCGCCTTCGTGGATCAGGTTGCCGCGGGCGGCGTTGACGATCCGCACGCCTTTCTTCATCTTCGCCAGCGAGTCCTTGTTAATCATCTCGTGTGTTTCCGCCGTTGCCACCGCGTGCAGCGTGATGAAATCGGCGCGAGCGTACAGGCTGTCCAGATCGACCATCTCAACCCCGACCTGACGGCCAGCGTCAGCGCTGACATACGGATCGTAGGCGACAACGCTCATCTCGAACGCCTGGGCGCGTTTGGCGACCGCACGCCCGATCCGCCCGAAGCCAACCACACCCAGCGTCTTGCCGCGCAGTTCCACGCCCATATAGGACTTGCGATCCCACTTGCCAGCATTGAGGGAGTCATATGCCTGCGGGATATGCCGGGCCAGCGCAAGCATCAGCCCCAGCGCCAGTTCCGCCGTAGCGACGGTGTTGCCATCCGGCGTATTCATCACGGTGATGCCCCGCGCTGTTGCCGCTGCCAGATCGACGTTATCGACACCGACGCCGGCGCGGGCGATGGCCTTCAGCCGAGTCCCAGCGGCGATCAAGGCGGCGTCGGCTTTGGTGGCGCTGCGGATAATGAGCGCGTCAGCATCGGCAATGGCGGCCAGAGTCTCATCACGCTTCATCTGGCCGGGGGCTGTGACGCGCAGTCCGGCCTGCTGGAGGATTTCGACGGCCTTTTTGTTCACACTGTCGGGAATGAGGACATGAAAGCTCATTGCGCGCCCCCGATGAATTCATCCAGCCCGGACAGCACTTCGTTGAGCGTGTCCATCGTCATGTCGCCCATGTGAGCGATGCGGAAGGTTTTACCCTTGATCTGGCCATAGCCTTTGTCCATCGAGAAACCTTTAGCGCCCATGAACTTTGCCATCTGATCGACATCGATGCCGCGGTCGTTCTGCACGGCTGTCACCGTCGGCGATTCGTAGCCGGCCTGGGCAAAGACGCCGAATCCCTGTCCCTTCGCCCAACTGATGGTGCGGTCACGCAGTTGAATGTGGCGTGCCCAGCGGTTTTCCAACCCCTCGGCGGCGATGTCCTCTAACTGGCGGTCGGCCGCGAACATCAAGGAAACAGGCGGCGTGGAGGGCGTGTTGTTCTTACGAAGGCTGGCTTCGATCTCGATGAAATCGAAGTAGTAGCCCCGGTTGGCGACCTGTTTGGCGCGTTCCAGCAGGCGGTCGCTAATGGCGGCGAAGGCCAATCCCGGCGGTAGCGCGAAAGCTTTCTGGGAAGAAGTCAGCGCCATATCGATGCCCCAGTCATCGACCCGCAGTTCGACCCCCAGGAAGCCGCTGACAGTATCGACCAGGAAGAGCGTATCGTCATACTGGCGGACGACCTCGCCGATGGCGCGGATCGGGTTAGTGACGCCGGTGCTGGTCTCGTTGTGGACGACGCAGACCGCATCGTAGTGAGTCTTGCGGAGGGCGTCAGCGACCATCTCCGGCGTATGGGCGCAGCCCCAATCGACCTCGATGACATCGACGGCCTTGCCATTCACACGGCTGATATCGGCCCAGCGTTCGCTGAATGCGCCACCGACCAGATGAAGGGCCTTGTGGCCGTCGCGGATGCAGTTGCGGGATGCGCCTTCCCAGAGGCCAGTCCCCGAAGACCCCATCACGAACACGCGCGATTGCGTCAGGAACATCTGCTTGAGGCGGGTTTGCAGACGGGCGAAGAGTTCTTCGAAGCTCTTGGTGCGGTGGCCGATCATCCAGGCAGTCTGCGCCTGGAGAATTTCAGGGCGGACTTCGACCGGGCCGGGAATGACCAGACGCTTATGAGTTTGCTGAGTCATGAGGCGGTAATCCTCCACAGGGGGAATAAATCGATCACGAGGACATGGTATACCATTCTAGAGGAGGGAGCGGGCAAACGGTAGGGGCGGCTCAGACCAGATCGTAGCGCGAGTCGTCGATAAGCTGTTGGTTGACGGCGGGGTCGGCGATCCAGCCTTCGCGGGGGTCGCAGGCGGCCGGGATGGCGCAGGCGGGCTGCTCGATGGCCCAGGCGGCCTGCACCGCGCACAGAATGGCATCCAGCGTGTCGCCGCTCGGATCAGCCAAGGTGAACTCGGCCAGCTTGCGGGGCATCTCGACGCGGAAGCCGTAGACTGGTTCGGCGTGATAGAGGAGGCCGAACAGGATGGCATCGCGGGCATCGGCGCGGGCGGCGGTCTGGCGGCGCCGGTCATCGCTCTTGTAGGGGGCGCGGCCAGCCCAACGCCGCGCCGCCAGGGCCGGATAGGCTTCCAGGACAATGCGCGGATCGTCACTCGGCTGGCCGGGGATAACCGAGACGCCTGCCCGCAGCAGACGCGGCGCGCCCTGATAAAACATGCGTCCGACCGGGACGCCGTGCAGCATCATCGGGCTGATTGAGCGGGCGAGGTGATCGACGGCGCGGAGGCGGTGCTTGCGACCGCTAGGCTGCGAATCCCGGTAGGCGCTGATCGCCCCGGCGAAATCCTCGAACGACAGACTGGCCACATGAGAGACGTACTCCGGCCAGCTTGCGCCCCAACCGAGTGCGTCGATCAAGGCAATGGGCTGGCCGAAGGGGAAATCCAGCCCGGCCACCCACGGCCCCGGCATCGCCAACCAGCGGTCGAAGGCGTCTAAGGTCGTCAGCCGTTCGACGCGCTCGACGAACAGCCCCTCGTCATCGCGGACAGCGGCGGCGCAGGTGATCGGTTTGCGCGGCGAGGGCGCGCTGGTGAAATCCAGGCCGTAGATTCGCATAACAATATGGTAGCTCTGCTTGGAACGCCGCGCCAATCTGCGCCGCCTCTGCTATAATCACCTCGCACACCTGTTCCAATTCACGAGGCGATGCTGATGGCGAAAACACGCTCCAAATACGTCTGCCAGAACTGCGGCTACCAGTCGCCCAAAGGCTTCGGGCGCTGCCCGAACTGCGGCCAGTTCAACACGATGGTCGAGGAGATCGTCGAGGTGAGCAAGCCCGCTGCCGGACGCCGCCCCACGACCGGCCCGGCGCGGATCGGGCCACAGCGCCTCAACGAGATCAGCGGCGACGTGGGCGAGCGGCTGTACGTGCCGCTGGAGGAATTCAACCGCGTGCTGGGAGGTGGCATCGTCCCCGGCAGCATCATCCTGCTGGGTGGGGAGCCGGGCGTGGGCAAGAGCAGCCTGCTGCTCCAGGTGTGCGCGTTGATCGCCCAGAGCATCGGGACGGTGTTGTACATCAGCGGCGAAGAGAGCGCGCGGCAGATCAAGATGCGGGCCGACCGTTTCCACATCGAATCCGATGAGATGTTCCTGCTGACCGAAACCAACCTCTCGACCATCTTCGAGGAGGTCAGGCAGATCAATCCGGCCGTCCTCATCATCGACTCGATCCAGACGATGTACATCGAGGAACACGAGTCCTCTCCGGGGAGCGTCACCCAAGTGCGGGAATGCGCCAGCCGCTTGCAGCACCTCGCCAAATCCAGCGGGATGAGCGTCTTTCTGGTCGGGCATGTCACCAAAGAGGGCAGCATCGCCGGGCCGCGCGTGCTGGAACACATCGTCGATACAGTGTTGTACCTGGAAGGCGACCCGTTCCAGGCGTACCGCCTGCTGCGGAGCGTCAAGAACCGCTTCGGCGCCACGAGCGAGGTGGGCGTCTTCGAGATGTCGGGAGAGGGGATGACCGAAGTCCCCAACCCGTCGGAAGTGTTCCTGGCTGAGCGGGTGGTGAACGCCCCCGGCTCGGCGATTGCGATCACGATGGAGGGGACGCGCCCGCTGCTGGTCGAACTGCAAGCCCTGACCAGCCCGACGGCCTTCGGCAACCCGCGCCGCACTCCGAACGGCGTCGACATGAACCGACTGCTGCTCATCAGCGCGGTGCTGAGCAAACGGGTGGGGCTGCGGCTGCACGAGCAGGACATCTTCGTGAACGTGATCGGCGGGCTGAAGGTCGATGAACCAGCCAGCGACCTGGCGATGGCGGCGGCGATGGCCTCCAGCTACTTCGACCAGCCCGTCCCGGCGGATGTGGCGCTGGTGGGTGAGGTCGGGCTGAGCGGGGAACTGCGGGCGGTCGGGCAGCTCCCGGCGCGGCTGAACGAGGCCGTCAAGCTGGGCTTCAAGCGCGTGATCATCCCCCGGCTGCGGCGCAAGCTGGAGGCGCTCCCGCCAGGGCTGAAACTGGTGGAAGCTCGCAGCCTGGCCGAGGCGCTGAGCGTGGCCGTTCCGAAAGGGTAACCGCTAAGGACGTGACAGCAGGTGCATCGCCTAAACAAGACAACAGCACTCATCCCGAATTTGAGGAGTGAGACCGCTTCCCAGATAGGTGATTCGGCTAGAGGCCATCTGAACTGGTTGAGACTTTTCTGAGCCAGTAGATGACACAGGTTGATGCGGGCAAAGGCGATACAATGGACACCCAGGAAGTGGGGCGCGGTCAAAGCGAACCAGTGAGGCGTGGAACGTGCCAATCCGGGCAGCGGCGCTGATGTCCCCCGTAGCGCACGACAGAGGGTGCAAGTTCAAAGAAGGCGATGAGGAGCCAGGGCACGCGAGACGGCTGTGAGCAAACCTGAAGTGGAACGGGAAGCACCCGCGGTACGAGAGGGATGCCGGATCAAGCCACTCTCATCCCAGCTCCAACTGCTGGACATCGAACCAGATGGAGACACCACTGGACCGCAAACGCAGCACCAGCGACTCGGCGAAATAGTATTGGCTGCGCGAATAACTCAGGAAGGTTTTCCAGGGCAGCGTCGAGCGGCTCCTCAATCCGTAGGCAGAGAATCCAACCGCCGCGTGCCGGGGATGCTCAGCACGAAATCTGCGCCCAGCGCCAGCGCCGGGGTGGTCGCCCCTCGGAGGTTCCCTGCCAGTACCTGCTCCACGACGAGCGGAGCCGCCAGCGCTGTGAACTGGTAGCCCTCGGCCGTCTCCAGCCATGCCTGCCGGGTTTCCTCCTGCGGATTCCGTACCTGAGCATACAGCGCCGAGCGCCCCGTCTGGCGATGGCCTTCGTCCGGCCCGCTCAGCATCCGGCTGATCTGCCCGCGCAGAAAGCCGCGCAGCCCGCTGCTCTGGAGCAGCCCGCGCATCAGCGGCCCGGCCACACGGAACATCTCGATGGCTGAGGGCGGGAAGGTCAGGTAAGTGGTGATGTTGGGAATACCGGTCGTGCGCCAGCCGATCTCCAGGTCACCCCACGGGATCGGCATGGCCGCTTTCTGCCCGGTCGTGAAGGTGAAGCGCCGCGCCCCGTAGCCAAAGGGCAGCGTTGTCAGTTTCCCGTCCCGCCGGGCGGCGATGCCCATCTGCGCGATCAGTTCCAGCATCGAGTTGGCCGTCCCTGCGCTGATCCGCCCGGTCAGACGCTCAGCCGTGCCCAGCGCATCCAATGCGACGATGAGCTGGTCAGCGTCGGGAAGCTGGTGAGCCACGTATTTCAACAGACAGTCGCTCGGAATCACGTCGAAGCCCACGCCGGGGATCAGGGCGATGCCGCGCTCGCGGGCAGCCGCGTCATAGGCGAAGACCTGCTGGTACACCGGAATCTCCCCGGTGATGTCGAGGTAGTGCGCTCCGGCCTTCAGGCAGGCCCGGACCATCGCCGCGCTGGTCTGAACGAACGGCCCCGCCGCATGGTAGACCAGCTTGACCCGACTGACCGCCTCGGCCAGCCCCTCTGCGTCATCGAGCGCGACCGCGACCCATTCCAGGCCGAGCCGCTCGGCCAGCGGGCGCAGCTTCTCGGCAGACCGTCCGGCCAGCAGCGGGCGGTGTCCGCGCCGAATCGCTTCTTCGGCGACCAGCTGGCCGGTATACCCGGTCGCGCCATACAGCATCCAATCCGGCATAAGGCAGTTTCCTCATGAAACGGAGGAGATGGTTCCTCCTAGGCTTGGCTCGATATCTTTCGGGTGGAATTGTAACACGGGTATCATCACAACTACGCAACTAGCGAAGCGTGACTGCGTAGAAGATTCAACAATACCATCTCACAAGGGGAACAGGCATCAGCATGAAGATCACCATCGCAGCCTCCGGCTCACGCGGGGATGTTCAGCCTTACGTGGCGCTGGGGAAAGGTTTGAAAGCAGCCGGTTATCCCGTGCGCCTGGTCAGCAGCACCGACTTCGAGGCCATGATTCGTGGTGAAGGGCTGGACTTCTCGTCGCTGGGCGAAAGCATCGAGGGCATCATCCAGAGCGACGACTGGCGCAGAACGATTGAAGGCGGCAACTTCCTGGCGATTGCCGCCCGGATGCAGAGAGAACTCAAGCAGCGGGCGCGGGAAGTCGCCGAGAAAATGCCCTCCCTGCTCGAAGGAACTGATCTGCTGGTCTGCGGGCTGGCCGGCATGGGTGGAGCCTTTTCGGTGGCCGAGAAGATGGACATTCCCGTCATTCAGGCCTACGTCCTGCCCATTACCCCAACCGGAGCCTTCCCCGGCCCGCTGACGCCCCAGCTGCGCCTTGGCTCGGCAGCCAACCGCCTCTCTTATCTGGCCGTCCAGCAGATGCTCTGGCAGAGTACGCGCGTCGCCGATGTGCTGACCCGGCGGATGCTGGGGCTGCGGCCAGCCTCGTTCTGGGGGCCGTTCGGGTCGCTGGCGCGGCGGCGCGTCCCCATCCTCTATGGCTTCAGCAGCCATGTCCTGCCGCGCCCGGTCGACTGGGACGAGTTCATCCAAGTGACGGGTTACTGGTTCCTGGATGCCGCCCCCGACTGGACACCGCCCGCCGATCTGGTCGAGTTCCTGCGGACGGGGCCGCCGCCTGTCTACATCGGATTCGGCAGTATGGGCAGCCGCAACCCGGAAGAAGCCGCCCGCCTGACGTTGGAGGCACTGAGGTTATCCGGGCAGCGCGGCGTGATCGCCTCCGGTTGGGGCGGGATGAGCCGCACTGATCTGCCGGAGACAGTCTACATGCTGTCAGCCATCCCGCATAGCTGGCTGTTCCCGCAGATGAGCGCGGTAGTGCATCATGGCGGAGCGGGGACAACGGCCGTCGGGCTGCGGTCGGGCGTGCCCTCCATCGTCATCCCCTTTATGGCCGACCAGCCCTACTGGGGACATCGGGCAGCGCAGTTGGGTGTCAGCCCGGCTCCGATTCCCCGCAAGCGGCTCACTGCCGAACGGCTGGCCGAGGCGATCCGCCGGGCGGTGAGCGATGGGGATATGCGCCAGCGAGCAGCCGAACTAGGCGAACGCATCCGCGCCGAAGATGGTGTTGGTCGAGCAGTTGCCCACATCGAACAGATCAGCCAGAAACTTGCGGCAGGGTAAACCCCAAACTTCCAGCCAACGCTCACCTTCAGCTACAATAGGGCCTTCCTGCTGAGACCGATTGAGGCTGTCCGATGACCACCATTCTGAGCATAGAGACCTCGTGCGACGAGACCGCCGCGGCCGTTGTGCTGAACGGCAAGACCATCCTCTCTAACGTCGTCGCCTCGCAGATCGACCTGCACGCACGTTATGGCGGCGTCTTCCCGGAGCTGGCCTCCCGCGCCCACGTCGAGGCCATCAGTGCCGTGGTCGAACAGGCCATGCACGACGCTGGCTCGATTTACGACCGGCTGGATGCTATCGCCGTGACGCGCGGGCCGGGGCTGGTCGGGTCGCTGCTGGTGGGGGTCAACTACGCCAAAGGGCTGGCGCTGGCCTGTGGCAAGCCGCTGCTGGGGATCAATCATCTGGAAGGCCATGTCTACTCGCTGTGGCTGACCGAGCCATACCGCGAGGTGCATTTCCCAGTCGTGGTGCTGATCGTCTCCGGCGGGCACACTGAACTGCTCTTGATGGAAGACCACGGTCGCTATCAGCGGCTCGGTGGCACGCTGGATGACGCGGCCGGCGAAGCCTTCGATAAGGTGGGCAGGATGCTCGGTCTGCCGTTCCCCGGCGGCCCGCACATCGAACGTGCTGCCCATCTCGGCAATGCGGCTGCCTTCCGATTCCCCCGTTCCAAGCGCGACGACACCTATGACTTCAGCTTCTCCGGCCTGAAGACAGCGGTGATGCGTGATGTCACTGTGCCCCCCATCAGCCAGTCGGGGCAGAAGCGCGTACCGGATAAGCACCCTAAGCTGCGCTCGGATGTCTCGGTGAACGACGTGTCGGCCAGCTTCCAAGAAGCGCTCGTGGATATCCTGGTGGAGAAGACCGTCCGCGCCGCGAAGGAACACCATGCCACCGAAATCTTGATGGCGGGCGGAGTCAGCGCCAACCAGTTACTCCGTCAGAAGATGCGGGCCGAGAGCGACCTGCCGGTGCGCTACCCGCCGCTGAACCTGTGTACCGACAACGCGGCCATGATCGGCGCGGCGGCCTATGTTCGATTCATGGCGGGGCTGCGCTCGCCGCTGGAGATGGATGTGCTGCCAATGTGGCCGCTCAACACCACCACCTACGAGGCATTCTGATCCGCATGGAACTGTATATCATCCGACACGGCCAATCGACCAACAACCTGAACATGATGTATGATGCGGGCAACCGCGAACCGGATCCGCCCCTGACCGAAGTCGGTCGCAAGCAGGCCCAGGCGGTCGCACGGTATCTCTCGTCGGCGCACAACATCGATGTCTGGGTAGAACGTCCGCCGGAACAGCGCCAGGCGGTCTTCGAGCAGCGCATCAGCCGCCTGTATTGCAGCCCGATGCGCCGCGCCCTGCAGACCTGCCAGCCTATCGCCGAGGCACTCGGATTATCGCCGGAAGTCTGGCCAGAGATTTACGAACACGGCGGGCTGTACCTCGGTACGGAGGAGTCGGCGCAGGTTTTCCCTGGCCTGAGCCGGGCGGAAATGCAGGCCGCTTTCCCCGACTATATCCTGCCACCGGGCATTACCGAGCAGGGCTGGTACGATGGCCGCCAGGGAGTAGAAGACATCCAGGGCTGCATGGCGCGGGCGCTGCGGGTCGCCACGGCGCTGCGGGACCAAGCCAACAGCGACCAGCGCATCGCCCTGGTGACGCACGGGACGTTTGCCGGATGCCTCATCAAGGCGATCTTCAATCTGCTGCCCGCCGATGACCTGCGTTTCCTGCTGTACAACGCGGCTATCACCCGACTGGACTTCCGGGCGGATGGCCGGATCGCGCTGCGCTACGCCAATCGCGTCGATCATCTGACGCCGGAACTGCTGACCTGAAGTCAGGCCATCGTGATGACTACCTGGTCACGTTTTCCCCCGGATTCGACATAGCGATGCGCGTCGGCGGCTTGTTCCATTGGGAAGTATCGATCCAGGACTGATTTGAGCTTTCCGGCTTCGACCAGCTCCTTGATGATCATCAAGTCCTGCTGGCTCTTAATGGCGAGGGCACAGATGACCCGCCTGCCGCCTCGCAGTGATATCCAGAGCATCTGGAGAAACTGCGGCGTCTTGAAGCTGGCCGCAGATAACGGCCATTCTCGCGGAGGGCGCGGGCACAGCGTGAGAATGAACTTTTGCCCAACACGTCCACGATCAGATCGTAGGCCATTCTCGGTGAAATCCTCGCCGTTATAGTCGATGACATGATTCGTGCCCAGCGACTTGACGTAGTCCATCCGAGGCGTGGCACACACGCCTGTAACATCCGCGCCATAGTAGCGGGCAAGCTGCACCGCGTAGGAATCGATCCCGCCGGACGCTGCCCTGAATTATGCTCATCCTGACGACCATAATTTACGACCTGTTCACCAAAGGTTCACGGTCAATACATTGACCCTACCTGGACAAAAGCATAACATGACACATGTCATGCTGAGGAGCAAATCAACCCATGAACAACCGTGAGATTGTGGCCGACAATTTGGTCAAGCGTTACGGCGACTTCACTGCCGTGAACGGCGTATCCTTCAAAGTCCATTCGGGCGAAATCTATGGTTTCCTGGGGCCAAACGGGGCCGGGAAAAGCACCACCGTCGCCATGCTGACGACGTTGGCGCTGCCAACGGACGGCAAAGCCACCGTCGGCGGTTATGATGTCGTGAGCCAGGCTGGGGATGTGCGCCGGGTAGCAGGCGTCGCCCTCCAGGAAATCGGACTCGATCCGATGATGAAGTCATTGGAACTGCTGACCATTCAGGGGCAGGTGTTTGGCTACAGCCGCAAGGACGCGCAGAAACGCGCTCATGAGCTGCTCGATTTGGTCAAGCTGAGCGAATTCACCGCCCGGCCGGTCGGGAAGTACAGCGGCGGGATGCGCCGCCGGCTCGATCTGGCGATGACGCTGGCGCACGAACCGTACATCCTCTTCCTGGATGAGCCGACTACGGGCCTTGATCCGGCCAGCCGCCGGGACATCTGGGCGGAGGTGCGCCGCCTGAACAAGCAGCACGGCATGACCATCTTCCTGACCACGCAGTACCTCGAAGAGGCCGATGAACTGGCCGACCGGGTGGCGATCATCCGGCAGGGAGAAATCGCCGTCGAGGGCGCGCCCGCCGAACTCAAGAAGGCGCTGGGAACCGAGTCGATCAACGTGACGTTCCGCGACACGCTGGACGCGGAGCAGGCCGCGATGCACTTCAGCGACATGGCCCGCACCAAGACCGACCGCAAGGTGCTGCGGCTGTATCTGGAGCAGGCGGCTTCAGCGGTTCCAGCGGTGATGAGCCGACTGCAGGAGATCAAGCTGGAACCGGTCTCGCTGACGCTGACGCAGCCGACGCTGGACGATGTGTTCCTGCAGGTGACGGGCCAGCGCTTCGAGGACAAAGCCGAGCCAGAGCAGGAAGTTGCTTAAACCAAAGTCCCCCATGCAATGGAGGGGGAAACTGAGCGGGCCGAAAGAACGCGCATCCTGTGTCCAGGATGTTCCTGAACCAGTACACACCAGCGGGCGGCCGCAAAGCCGCTCCAACCGAGCAAGATAGAGAACCGAGGGAAAAGCAATCATGGGTGTCATCACCAACCAAACTGCGGGGGTAAGTGTTCGCGCAGCCGAAGAGCGGGCGCAGGGGATGCCGCTGCTCCTGCAGATCAGCACGATGACCTGGCGCAGCCTGGTCGTGGCCTTCCGCACCCCGGCGGCAATCATTCCGGGTATCGTCATCAGCGTGTTCTTCCTGTTCGTTTACCAGGCGTCGCTGAGCGGTGCGGCGAACTTCTTCCTGCCGGGCCAGAGCTACCTGGCCTTCATCCTGCCCGTTTCGATCATCAGCTCGTCGCTGAGCGGTGCGGGTCTGGCCGGGGAGAGCATCGTGCGGGACATCGAAAATGGGTACTTTGACAAACTGCTGCTGACCCCGATCAGCCGGGCGGCGCTGCTGCTTGGGCCGATGATCGCGGGGGCGGTGCTGCTGGGCCTTCAGACGCTGATCGTGCTGGGGGTTGGCCTGCTGCTCGGACTGGAATCGGCTACGGGCGTCGGCGGGATGCTGGTGCTGCTCGGTCTGGCGCTGCTGCTGGGCGCGGGTTTCAGCGGGCTGACGGTGGGCGTGGCGCTGCGGACGGGCAGCGGGGCGGCTACCCAGGGCGCTTCCTTCCTGTTCTTTCCGCTGACGTTTCTCACGGCGACGTTCGTGCCGGTGAGTCTGCTGAGCGGGTGGATCAAGACAGCGGCGGTCTACAACCCGATCACCTACATCCTGGAAGCGATGCGCTCGGTGCTGCTGACGGGGTGGGAGGCCGAAATCCTGCTGCGGGGGGTGAGTTCGGCGCTGGCGCTGGGGGCGATCCTGTTCGGGTTCGCACTGCTGAGCCTGCGTTCACGGACACGCCGCCGCTAAACTTGGCCTGGCTGAGGTCGGTTTCTACGGGGCGATCCGGCGCGGATCGCCCTTTTTGTGTTGAGATACAGTGATGAGTCGCCTTTGATTGGGTTTCCCATCATTATCTCGGTGATTCCAGGATGGTGATGGTGAGGTGATCGTCGCCCGATGGGGTTCGGAGGCGGCTGCCAGTGGCCCAGTTGTAGACGATCAGGCGGAGCGATGCCGCGCCGGGGGGCAGGTCGAGTGTCACGGGCGTGCAGGTCGATCCCGTGCCGGGCAGGCCGGCATCGGACTGGGCGAGGAGCGTCCCATCGGCAGCGGCGATGTGCCAGCCGACGGAATAGGTGGCGGGTGGGACGGCGGCATCGACGGACCAGAGGGCGGTCAGGCGCAGCGATGTCCCATCGCGGGTGGGCGGCTCAATCAGGCGGACGGCGATGCCCTCGCCGAAGACGGCCAGCGGCTCCGCGGATGGGCGAGCGTAGAGGCTCAGCGCCATATTGGGCAGATCGAAGATGGTTCCGCAGCCGGCATAACCGGCCTGGGTCAAGGCGGCGCGGAAGGTATCCAGCCGGAAGGTAGATGGCAGGGTTTTATCGACGCCCAGCCAGATGCGTTCGGAATCGGCGTCGGTCAGGAATTGGGACGCGCCGCGCAGATACTCGCCGTCCTGATCGCGCCCCGGCAGGCCTTCGAGGAGCGCGCGGCGGAGGGGCAGATCGACGGTGTAGAAGTCGAAGACGCCGCTGATGGCCCAGACGGCATCGGGACGGTGGAAGGCCAGGGCATCGCCGGGTTGGGCGCGGACGGCCAGCGTATCATGCAGGCGGGGCCAGGGCAGCGCCCGGAAGGCGTTGGCGTAGGAGTGGTTGTAGGTGTCGCTGTCCGGGCTTTGAAAAGCGACCATCAGCGGCGCGGCGTTGAGGCTGCCCCAGACTCCGGCGGCCAGCCATGCACCCCAGATGAGGGCCGGAGGAAGTCCGCGCCAGGCTAACCGGGCTGCGCCCAGTCCGGTCACCAGCGCCAGGAGCGGCCAGGTGGCCAGGAGATAGCGCAGCTCGGAAATGACAGGGATGAGCTGATTGCCGATAGCAGCGGCGGCGACCAGGACAATCAGGCAGAACCAGATGGCTCGCGCCGGGCGGCCGATTCCGCTCATGACCAGCAGGATGGCCAGCAGGGCCAATCCGCCGTTGCTGAACATGAAGAGCAGGCGCTCGACGATCCCGGCGGGGGTGAGGGCATTGGCCCGCAGCACTGGATCGACCTGGGCAGGGCCGGCGCTGAGGGCGACGATCAGCCAGGGGAGGAAAAGCAGTCCAGCGGCGAGCATCGCGGCGGCGGTGATCCACCAGCGGCGGTCTTTGGGGACGGCCAGCAGGTGATAGAGCGCCAACGCGCCGAGGAGCAGCGCCCCGAAGAAATGGCTGTAGAGCAGCCCGGCCCAACTGAGCGTGAAGGCAGCGGGCATCCACCGTGGGCGGCGCGGATGGCGCATGAGCCAGTAGCTCCAGATCGCCAGCACCGCCAGCAGGAGATGGAGGGCATAGACGCGGATTTCGTGGAGGTAGTAAACGACGAAGGCGGATCCGCCCAGGGCGGCGGCAGTTCCAAATCCGACGAGGCGGGGATCAAGGCCGGAGGCATCGCGGGCGACGGCTGCGGCGAGTCGATAGGCGCAGGCGACGCTCAGCAGGCCGGCCAACCAGGAGAAGGCACGCATCCCAGCGGGCGTCCAGCCGGTCAATGCGCCCCATGTGGCCAGCGCCAGGGCGTGCAGGGGCGGCATCCAAGGCTGGCCTTCGGCGGAACGGGTCAGGAGATCATGGACAGAAGCAGCCGCGTAGGGGCCACCCCCGGCGGCATAGATCGACCACCACTCGTCATACCAGATGGCATCGGCGTTGAGGCCGCGTGCCCCCAGGGCGGCGGTCATCAGCAGGAGTGCCACCAGCGCGATCAGGGTGGTGGAACGGCTCAAGCCCATGCGGGCGGCTCCGCCGGGTGTTCCCAGGTGAAGAGGGTGTAATCCTGTTCCATCGTCGCGCCGCCGAGTTGGTGAATAAGGGCGAGGGTCTGCGCGCGGTGATCGGTTCCGTGGTTGGCGGCCTGAACGAGCATCTCCCAGCGCAGCATCCGGCGGGGTTCGGTTCCGGCTTTGGTGATGTAACGGTACTCGACTTCGCGGGCGAGGGCGCCCTCGGCGAGGGTGTCGAGGTAGGCCCGCCAGCGGGCTTCGATGGCATCCCAGCGGACACGGACGGCGGCGCGGTCGGTGAATTCATGGGCTTTGGGAAGGGCATCGGGGTTGATGCCCTGGGCGCGGGAGAGCCAGAGTTCTTCGACAGCCATGGTATGGACGACCTGGCGATGCACCGAACCGGAGGAGTAGTCACTGGGGGCATGGTACTGCTCCTCGGTCAGGGGGAGGATGCAGCGCTCCCAGAGCCGGCGGTTCATGTGCTGGTTGTAGTGGAGCAGGCGGCGCAGCACCGGCAGCATAGACATGATGGTTTTATCCTCGGAAACGGGTCCGCAGCCATCCCAAGGCGGGCAGGATAAGCATGGGCAGCAGGTAGACGGATTGGCGCGGGCCGTCTAATCCGCCGGGCGAGGTGATCTGGGTGAGGGGGGTGGGCACGAAGATCACGGCGAAGATGAACAGGGTCAGCAGCGCCAGCGCTCGGCGGCGCGGATCGAGCGGGGTAATCATGTCAAGGGGGGTGGCATAGATGCGCCCGAAGAGTATGAGGATCAGTACCCAGATGAGCCACATGCCGGACATCAGCGCGAGACTGCCCAGCACCAGCAGCAGGGGGTAATACAACCAGCGGGCACGTTCGCCGATGAGCGCATAGAGGACATGGCCGCCGTCCAATTGGCCGATGGGGATGAGGTTCAAGGCTGTGACCAGCAGGCCGGTCCAGCCCGCCCAGGCCAACTGGCTGCTGGTGATCATCACGTCGAACCGGCCGTCAGGCACGAAGCGACCGAAGGCAATAGTCTTCGCCAGCGCGTAAAAGAGCGAGTCGCCTTCATAGATATAGACGGTGTTCGGCTCGATGGGAGCGAGGCGGGCAACGGCGAGGCCGATGAGCAGGATGGGAATGGCGAAAATCAAGCCGGTGAGCGGGCCCGCCGCGCCGACATCGAACAGCACCTTGCGGTTCCGCATAGGTTCACGAAGCTGGATAAAGGCGCCCATCGTGCCGACAAGGGTCAGGTTAAGGAAGGGCAGCGGGATGAAATAGGGCAGAGTCACGGCCAGCTTGTGGCGGCGGGCGGCGAAGTAATGTCCCAGTTCATGCGCCCCCAGGATCAGCAGGATGGCGGCGGCATAGGGCCAACCGCGCCAGAGTTCGCCGAAGATGTTGTTCGCCAACTGTTCGGCTTGCAAGCGGTTGGTCTCTCCGATTTCGGCAATTGCCATCGATGCCCCGACCATCAGCACGCTGTAGACGGTGATGATGAAGAGGAGCAGGTTGGGCCACCAGGGGCGCGGCTGGGGATGGAGGCGGCCTTTGAAAACCATGATGGTGTGCGGGTTGGACTCGCCGATTTCGGCTTCGGGCAGCGAGGCGGTCTCGCGGAAGACGGCCAGATGGTCGATGCCTTGCAGCTGGCGGTCAAGTTCCTCGTAAGCGGATTCGGAGTCGCGCAGGAGCTTGCCCTCGAACATGGCGACGAGGCGGGCGGCAAAGCCGAGTCCCGGTTCCGGCGGAGCGGGTTCATCGTCGCGGACAGGCTTGACGAAATCCTCATCCTGAATGAGCAGCACCCGCCTGCGGCCGGCCTGGATCAGCAGCCTAGCGGCCAGACGCCCCGCGGCCACGTTGTCCACGTCAATGGCGTTGGACGGGCAGGCCGAGGGGTTCTCCGGGAAAACGATCACCACCGGCATGCCCCGGTCAATCTGACGCCGCAGGTGGCTGTCCAGCACCGGATGGGGCGTGCGCAGAATCGCCC
>CAZKXW010000029.1:0-14532 GCA_964556745.1 uncultured Anaerolineaceae bacterium | reverse complement strand
CGAATTTCGTTGTGGAGCATCTCAGCCTGCGAGATGGGCGGTTGCGCGCTGCGGATGGCGGGACGGTCTTCACGCGAGGATGCGATTTCAGGCAGCATGGGTGGTTCTCTTTTCCCTGGTTGGAGAGCATTATAGCGTATTCGATCCAGGGGCGAGAACCAGGAACATCAGGCAGCAGGCAGCCTGCATCAGCCGGGGCAAGCGGGGATGAACAGGGAGCATAATCTGCGGAACAGAACGCGCTGAGCGAGAAGACAAGACTATGGTTGTGAATTGCAGGATGCCGTTCACGTGGCCGAGGGACTCTCCGATGACGACAACGCGGAGCCGGCGCTGTGGCTGCCGGGAAGATTGGCGCTGCCAGAGCCTGAAACAGGCCTGGTGACGGGCTAGGGCGCGACGGGCAGCGTGATGATCTGCCAGGCGTCGCCGCCGGGAAGGAGCAGCAGAACGCTGCCATCGGCGCTGTTGAGATAGAGTTCTTCGCGGGTTCCGGCGATCACGGTCTGGATGAAGCCTTCATAGCCGATTTCGGCCTGCAAGCCCAGTCCGAGGCGGCTGCGGACGACGTCATTGCCGCGCCAGGTGAAGCCGAGGATGCGGAGCGGCTGGACGAATCCAGGCGGGATGGCCCGCTCGAAGTTCTCGTCCAGTTCGGGATGGGTAGCGGGGTTGTAGCGGTTCTCGAAGCTGATCCAGGCTGGGGTGCGGCCGTCGTTGAAGAGGGCGTAGACCCGGTTGCGCGACTGGATATAGACCATGCGGCCGCGCTCGAAGGACTGCTCAATGAGGGTGGTGGGTTCGGATGGCCCGGTCGGGCAGGCGTCCGGCGGGGGTTGGAAGAACCAGGGATCGGGGCAGGAGAGCGGCACGCTGAGCATCTGCTCGGTCAGCAGATCGCCCTCGCCTGCACTGAGGAGGTATGTTACCTGGCCGCGGTCGCGGCGGCGGGTCGTGACGGTCAGGCTGCCATCCGGCGGGACGTTCCAGAGGTTGCCGCGCGTGCCATCGGTTTCGATGCGGTAGATGACCGCGCCGCGCGTCCCGCGCACCGACCAGAAGAGCGTCAGCGAGTCGCCGGGGGCGACCTGCAGGACATCAGTGGTGAAGAACTCGATGCGGGGCGCGTTGGGGTTGAGGACGCGGGTGGGCGTCGAAGGGGCGGCGGCGGGCGTGCTGGTCGCGCCGAAGATGGAGGTGGGCGACGGCCCAGCGGTCTGAGTCAGCGAAGGGGGAGTGACCGTGGGAGTCGCGCCGAAGCCGGGGGTGCGGCTGGGAGTGGGCGTGAGGGTTTGGGTGGCGGTCGGGCGCTCGGTGGGGATGATCTGGCGGGCGGCAGGGGCGCAGGCCGTGAGCGCAGCCGCTGCCAAAGCCAACAGCAACCAGACAACCCGCTGAATCCGCTGGACGCCGGATGTGATCCACCCTGCCCGCGCCGAACCAGCCCGTGAGATCATCGGCGTCCTACGGCTGCGGCGTCTCGGCCGTCTGTTCGAGCGGCTTGACGGTGGCGTGCAGGAACTGGAAATCGTCCCGCGCAGGGATGATTTCGTGGACTTCGGTGACTTCAAACTTCATGCGCCCGATCTGGACGATGTCACCGACAAGTGGCCGCCGCGTCTCGTTCTTGATGCCACCGGGGAAGTTCCCGCCAGTGACGACGTAACTGACTTTATACACCATAGCCGCCTGCCTCCCTAGAAGCTGGTCGACGGATCGAGATTCTTGTGGCGCAGCTTGAAGCTCAAGTCGAGCGCCAGGTTGCGCATCATGACGAATCCGATGGCCGTATCGGCCTCGCACAGGGCCATGAAGTCGCCGCTGGTGATGCTGTAGACCACCGTGCCATCCTGTACCGCAATGACCGAGGCCGAACGCGCGCCCCGGTCGAGCAGGGCCATCTCGCCGAACAACTGCCCCGTGCCGAGGTAGAGTACGGCATGGTCGCCCCCCCGCGTGTCGTTGAAGCGGATTTCCACCTGCCCCTCAGCGACCAGGTACAGGCGGTCGCCCTGGCTGCCCTGCCGGAAGATCGTGTCATCCGTCCTGAATGTCTCCTGGCGGCTGATGGAAGCGATGCGGCCTAACTGTTCGCGGTTGAGGCCGCTGAACAGTTCCACCGTGCTGAGGATATCAATGAGTTGTTCCATACTATCCGTCCGATCTGCTCGTCGCGCGACGATCTCATCCTGATTCTACCGCATTTCCTTGCAAACGCATGGGCGCGGCGGCCTTGCATTTGTATAAAATATCGGAAATTCGTGCAAACCGGGACAATCCCATGTCTGACAGCGACTGCCTGATGCCCCCCCAAGTCCGTCTTCACTGCCTCCCCTGAGGACGAGGCTTCACACTGAAGAGGGAGCTTATCGAGGAAAGCATTCCAATACGAATGATTCTTGCAGGGGGCGACCCGGCGGGTCGCCCGTGCTGGGCAATAAACCTACCCTTGAGAAATGTGATCCTCACCCCCAGCCCCCGCTCCACGGCACGGAAGCGGGAGCAGCCCTCGCCCCTGGCCCCGCTCCCGGACGCGGAGTGCCGCTGGGAAAGGGGGAAAACCAGACCCGGCGCGGGTGGTCGCCATATGATTTCGTGATGCCTGCAACAGAGCAAGGATAAGGTGAAAAGGCGGGCCGCGGGCCCGCCTTTTGCTGTGTCGGGGACGGCGATCAGAAGTCCAGCGTCACGGTGGGCAGATCGGTGCAATCGCCGGTCTGCTGGACGTTGGGATCGATGGCGATCCAGCGCAGGGCGTAGCGTCCGACATCCGGGACGATGCCGGGGTTGACGATCACGGCGTACCAACCGCCAGCGGAGCCGAACCAGTTGATGGGGGTCTTGCCCGCGATGGGGAGGCTCTGCCCACTGACGAGCGTGCCCCAGGTTCCAGCATCGTAGCCGGATTGGTTGTAGACCGGGATGCTGACGACGCCGGGAGCGGGCGTGGCCACGCAGGTCTTGAAGGCGGGCGGCGCGGTGAGGTCAATGGTTTTGAGGAGACCGCAGCGGACTCCGGAGAGGTTGATGCGCGAGTCGGCGCGCACCCAACGGAGGCGGTAGATTCCCACGTTGGAAGCCTGGGATATACCGGGGTCAATGGCGTACCAGACGCCATCCAGGGTGCGGCCAATGGTATTGACGAAGCTGCCGTAGGTGAGCTGCCCGGTGATGGAGCTGGAGGTGGAGGGCTGGGCGTGGATGGTCGCCAGATCGGCGGTGGTCAGCACGGACATGGCGCACCAGTCGGCGGGCGGCGGAACCGTGGCGGTCACGACCGGGGTGGTGACGGCGGTGCAGTTGTTGGGGCCGCAGACGCAGGGCTGCTGGAGTGTCACGACCGTGTTGGAAATCCAGCCGTTATCGACGACCGAGCCGGTGAACGTGACCTGATACCAGCCGGTGACCGAATCCTGCAAGCGGGCGCGAACCCAGTTGCCGGCGGGCAGGACGCCCAGCACGGGATTGACGGTACTCGGCCCGCTGCGGATGTTAGCGGCATCGACGGTCGGGGAAAGCGAGCAGACCGGCCCCGGCACAGGATTGGAGACGCGGTAGGCCGGAGTCACGGGCGGGAGGGATGTGGCGGTGGGTACCGGCGGCGGGGTGAGCGTCGGCGTGGCCGAAGGGGTCGCAGTCGGGGTGTTGGTCAGGATGACAGCGAGTTCAGTGGGGGTGATGGGCGGCTGCGTGCTGAGGTTGCAGGCTGCCAACATCCATACGACGCTGCTGAGGACGGCCCTCAGCAGCCAGTGAGATCGAATCAACATGCGTGCTACTCCCCTGGTCCTCACCCCTCAGCCCCCGCTGCCACGCAGTGGAGAGGGGGAGCCGATTCAAGGCTGAAGGAGCGAGAAATTCAAGATAGGCTCTAGAACTCATATACGTCGTAGTCCTGGCAAAGTATCACCGGCCCGTCGAAGGTCTGTTTGGCCTCTGCGACTAAAGGCGTAGGGTCGGTGTTCCAGACCCAGTAGTGAATGAGGTAAAGGGCCTTGGCGCCAACGCGGGTCGCGGTCTCGCCGGCCTGGCGGGCGCTGCTGTGGCCGAAGCCTTCGCCGGCGGACTCGTGGATGAGCATGTCAGCGCCTTTCGCCAATTCGTAGAGCGAGGCAGTTGGCTGGGTATCGCAGGTATAGGCCAGCACCTTGCCGCTCTTCTTGTTTTCGATCCGCAGGCCGACGGTGGGGATGAAATGCTGCACAGGCCAGGCGGTGATCTTGAAGTCGTCGTTTTCCATAACGGGGGCGTTGTAGCGTTCGCTGACCCGGTTGAATGTGACCGGGAAGAAGTTCGGCCATTCCTGCCAGGAAAACGAGACCATCATGTCTTCCATGCGGTTCATACAGTGGTGCAGCCCGTAGAAACGAAGCGGGGCCTGCCGCCCTAACTGCCACATGTGCATGAGCATGTTGGGGACACCGCTGACGTGATCGGGATGGAAATGGGTCAGGATGACATCCTGGAGACGATCGTCGTCGATGCCCTCGAACTGGAACTTCCCCAACGGATTCGAGCCGCAGTCCACCAGGATGGGGCGGTCATCGCCGATGAGGACAAAGTGGGTATTCTCGTGATTGGCATCGCGCACGGCCGCCGCAGTTCCCAGGATGAGTATTCGCGCCATTCTACAATCTCAGCTTGTTGTTGGATGATAACAGCCGGCCCATGTCATAACAGAACAACCGGATGTCCCTATATAGTATACCCATTGACCGGAGTGCGTGTGGCATTCGGATCGAATTCATCTCAACTGACGAATTCTGCCTGGGAAACGGGTCGCCTGCGCTGCAACCACCACAACCGTATCCAGACAAACAAGGCGGCAGTAAACAGGAACCAGGCCGGGTCGGTGGGCACACGGTAGCGGGTGGAAGGGTGGAAGGCGACATAGACGGCGGTCATGGCGATCTGGACGAACCAGAGCAGGCTGACCGTGCGCCATTCGCGGGCGGTCACGATGATTCCGCCCAGCCCGATGAGGAACAGGCTGCCCCAATACAGGCGCTGCACCCAGCGTCCGATGACATCGAAGAGCGGCTCGGAATAGGCGCCGACGGGATCGCCGGGTGGGAGTTCGCCAAGCTGCAAACTGCCATCAGGCGCGGCCACAGCGACAATATCGCCTTGGTAATTCAGGCGTGGGAGTTCACCCTCGGTCGGATTGAAGCGGGGGGCGATGTCGATGCTCCAGTGAATCCCCAGCTTGACCCAGATCAGTTCGGGGATCAGGTTGGGATTCTCGCGCAGGAATTGGAACGCCAGGGCGAAGCGCTGGGCGTCGGCTTCGGGGCCGTAGGGGTCGGCGGCGGTGATCTGGCCGGGATCGGGCGATGTCCACTGGACATCGTAGCCCGCGCGGAAATAGGGGATGACGTACTGGCTGTTGCCCTGCCAGAAATTTCCGCCAGAGTTGGTGGTCATCGCCACAAAGGTTCCATAGACGCTGGTATTGCGGATGGCCCAGATGCCGAGGAGAGCCAGACTGACGAGCGCGACCGGGAGCAGGCGCAGAAACGACTGCCAGAGGTTCAGACGAAACAGGAACCAGACGGCCACCAGCACGGCCAACGGCGGGAGGATCGGGCGGGTGAGCGTACCCAACCCCAGCACCACCCCAGCCAGAAGGGCTAGGCCGAGGGTTCCCCGGTCGAAGTGGGGGCGTTCACGCAGAAGTACGGCCAGGAGCAGGAAGGCGTACATGAAGGTCATGAACAGGGGGGTATCGATCAGGGTGAGGTTCTGAAAGATGAGGTAAGGGTAGGCGGCGGTCATCAAGGCGGCGAGGGCGCCGATCCATTCGCCGTGACGGAGGAACAGGCGGCGGCCAAGATGATACAGGCAGAAGACGGTCAGCATATCCAGGAGGATGTTGAAGCCGCTGACGGTCATACCTGAACGTCCGAAGATGGCATAGAGGATAGTCAGCACCAGGCTGTACATGGGAGGAAGGAGGGCATCAGCCTGTCCGGGGTGGATGCCAAAAATGCCGGTGTCGAGCAGGTGGGTGGCGTAGAGGTCGTAGGCCTGCGATCCGTGGATGGCACCAGTCTGCTCAAAACGAAAGATGCCGGGGAAGGCCAGAAAAACCGCGACCCGGAAGATCAGGGCGATGCACGCAATGACCAGGAGTTTATGGGCGACAAAGCGTTGAATCAGCATGAGGAGATTTTAGCGGGCGTGGAGGCGCTCAACAATGGTCGGACGTTAAGCGTGGGATCCTCCAAGCCATGTTACAATAGCGACAGAGGCGCTGTCTATAACAGATATCGAGAGAGCATGAGCGAACGTCGAACGGCATTGGAGGCCGCGCTGCAAGAAGCGGAGAGTCCAGTGGCGCGGATCGAAGCGCTGAACAACCTGGCCGAGTATCTGGTCGAGGTGGATACGCCGGCGGCGCTGAAACTGACCGACGAATCCATCGAACTGGCGAGTATGGTGGATGACGGCAAAGGTTTGTGCCGCGCTCTGCTGAACCAGGCTTGGGCGTACTACAACATGGCCGATTATTCAACGTCGGTCATTACCACACTGGATGCCCTCAAGATTGCCCAGACCAGTCACTTTCGTGTGCTGGAATATGACGCGCTAAATATCCTCGGCTCGAACCACAACGTCATCGGCAACCATGCTGACGCGCTCCAGAGTTATACGCAGGCGCTCAAGATCGCCAACGAGTTGGGCGATACGCGCCAGACCATCGCTGTGCTGAACAATATTGGACAGATGTACGGCCAGGCGGGCAATCACCAGGAGGCGCTGGCGCATTACCGGCAGGTGGAAGCGGCGCTGCGCCCCAACAGCCGCAGCTCGTTCCTGCTGAGCATCGTCCTGGTGAACATCGCAGACACGTACAACCAGTTGGGCGATCATGAAAAAGCCTTTCAGTACGCCCAGGAGGGCGCCGAGATTGCCAGGCGCGCCCATCATGCCATCGCCGAATCCTACGGGCTGATGCAGGCAGGGCTGGCATACCGCAAGGCGGGACAGGCGAGCGCGGCTGTCGATTATCTCGAACGCGCGCTGGAAATCAGCCGCGAGAATGCCGCTTCGCTCCAGGAAGGCTCGGTACTGAGTCTGATTGCTGAGGTGTATCTGGAGCAGGGACAAACGGCGAAGGCGCTGATCCATTTTCAACGGGCGTTAGACTTGTTCAGGGCGTTGAATACCCGGCCAGAAGTCTTTGCGACGCACGAAAAGCTGGCGGCGGCCTATGAGCGTATGGGGGATTATGCGGCGGCCTATTCGCACCTCAAGGCGTTCCACGCGATCAAGGAGATGGTCTTCAACGATCAGGCAGACATTCGGCAGAAGACTTTGCAGGCGATCTACGAGGTCGAGAAGGCGCGGCTGGAGGCGGAAACGCACTTCCACCGCAGCCAGTCGCTTGAGAGGGAAATCCAGCAGAACGAGCAGATGATCGCGGAGCTGGACTCCTATGCGGACAATGTGGCGCACGATCTGCGAAATCCCATCGGCGTGATTCTGGCTTATGGTTCGTTGATCGAAGGCGAACTGGAAGACCAACCGGACTCCGACAGCCGGGTGTATATCGAAGAGCTGATGGGGGCGGCCAACAAGCTGAATGAGATCGTCGGGGCGCTGCTGAGCCTGGCGAAGGCGCGCAAGCAGGAAATCATGCCGCAGCCAGTGGATATGAACGCAGTGCTGCAAGAAGCGCTGAATCGCATCCACCCCACGGCGGAAGCCAACCACGCTGTAATCGAAGTCGAAGGGATGCTGCCGCCGGTCATGGGGCACGCCTCATGGTTGGAAGAAGCCTTCGTCAATTATCTGAACAACGCCATCAAGTACGGGGGAACGCCGCCGCGCGTTACTATTGGGGCCAAGCAGGAAACCAATGGGCGCATCCGATTCTGGGTGCGGGATAACGGGGCAGGCCTGAGCGAATCGGCACTGGCGCAGCTTTTCACGCGGTTCGAGCGGCTCGGCCAGCAGAAGATCGAAGGGTATGGTCTGGGATTGACCATCGTGAAGACCATCGTAGAAAAGCTGGGCGGCACAGTAGCTGCCGACAGCCCAGGCATTCCGGGTGAAGGTTCGACCTTCAGCTTCACGCTGCTGCCGGTGGCCGAGGAAGCGACGGAACCAACCTCGTAGGGAAATTAATCCAAACGCGAATGATTTTTCACATCGACGATCCACGATTGGGTTGGCTCATCACCTCCTGATCTCTGAAATTCGGGAAATCACAAGGGTCTGAATCGGCATTTGCCCACTAGAATGAAGTTCATGGGCTTGATCGGGCAATCGCAAAGAAGTGGAAGCGGTTCATGAACCGTGTCAAACGTATTGTTGTCGCTCTGCTGGTGGGAGTTCTGCTGGCAAGCCAGGTAGGGCCAGCTGCCGCGGGCTTGCCGATTCGCTGCGGTGAGGGCTGTGTCACGACGTCCGAGGCCTTGCGGAGCGAATAAGCGATCCTTCCGGGACGAGCAGCACATCATCAAAACGGGCATACTGATGCGTATGCTCGTTTTGATTCAGGCCAGCTTGTTCCACAATCTTTCTGGCGCAAAGGATAGATGCCCATAAAGCGATCACCCTTCCGTAGAACGGGCACGCGGAACGGCGTGCCCGTCCTGATTCGTGACGCGAGATCATCTCAACAAAGAATTCATAAAGCATTTACGTAATTGATGACAAATGAAGGCGCGACAACGATTTATTTATTTATAATCAAAGTAACGGATGGATCGCTCAAGAAAGGGGAAATCCTCATGAACCGCACCAGACGTTTCCTGAT
This sequence comes from uncultured Anaerolineaceae bacterium, assembly GCA_964556745.1. GTDB lineage: Bacteria > Chloroflexota > Anaerolineae > Aggregatilineales > Phototrophicaceae > CFX2. The sequence goes on along the minus strand of CAZKXW010000029.1, from coordinate 5,768 downwards.
CGCTCTCGTGTTAGGGCTGCTGCTTGCGACACAGATCGCACCGGCTGGCGCTGCTATCCCAATGCGTTGTGGCTTGGATTGTGCCACTGTCGGGCGTATGGCAGAGCCGCTACCTAGTCTGACTGGCAAGTAGTCCCTGAACGAGCGATCAAATATCCGTGGAGCCGGCGCGTCATCAGACGCGCCGGTTTCGATTCATGGGCGATAGGAATTTCTCACCATGCTATTTCGTCATCTGCCCATCCCGGTGCTACAATCAAGACAGTTCGGACGCCAAGCACAGGAGCACAGATCAATGCCCCGATGGATCTCCTTCGCCGCATTTCTGGCCGAGGCCGAGCGCGCGCCCCGCGATGGCGCCCGGCAGACACTCGTTGATGAGCTGCTGGAAGAACGCACCCGCTGGCCGTGGATCGAAGGGGGTAAAGCGACCTTCATTTACAACAGCGTCGGGGTCAAGCAGGGGGTGGCGCTGAATATGGACAGCGTGAAGGGCGATCCGCCGCTGCTGCCAATGACTAACCTGCATGGAACTTCGCTGTGGTATATCACCCGATCGTTCGCCGAGGATGATCTGCTGGATTACCTGATCGCGGTGGATGACCCGATGACACCGCTGGCGCAGGAACCGGATATTCTGGGGCGCATCTCGACGCATTGGCGGGTCGATCCGGCCAACCCACTGCGGATGCACACCACCCAGCAGGATGTTTCGGTGCTGCAAATGGGTCGGGCGCGTCCGTTCACGGATTGGTCAGGGCTGCGCTCGGTTCCGCACGGGCGCGTGGCGGAGTTCAGTTTGGACAGCCTGCAATTGGGCTACAAGGGGCGGAAGCTGTGGCTGTATGCGCCGCCGGGCTACGACCAGTCCGGGTTGGCCTATCCGCTGCTGATCCTCCAGGATGGGCAGTGGATGTCCGGGCCGCTGCAAGTGCCGTTCATTGCCGACGCGCTTATCAAGCACGGCCGCCTCAAGCCGCTGGTGATCGCCATGCTCCAGAGTGGGACGCCCGATGAGCGTGACCGCGAATACATCAGCAACGACAAACACTACGCTTCGACACTCTTGGAACTGCTGCCATTCGTCCAGACCCGCTACCGGATCGATTCGACGCAGATCGGGATCGGAGGGGTGTCAGCAGGGGCCATCGCCGCGGCACACGCGGTGCTGAAGAACCCGGCGGTCTTCAACAGCCTGATCCTGATTTCGCCGCCGCTGGGCAAGGGGAGCGATGACGCACTGGTGAGCCAGTATGCTGGGCGCTTCGAGCGCGCGCCGGTGCTGCCGAGCCGGGTGTTTCAATCCGTCGGGCGCTACGAAGCCAAAGCGCGGTTCGTCAGGCCGGCCCAGGCGCTGCGAGACATCTTTCAACGGCGGCTGGGGGAGGGGGCGCGTTACGAGGAGATCGGCAGCGGGCACGGATTGGTGGCATTCCGCAGCATCCTGCCGGAGGCGCTGGCCTGGGCTTTCCCTGGGTGAGCAGCGATTGCTGCCTCCCAAAGTATGCACAGCCACCCCGTCGCACAATAGGCTGTCTGCACGGGGAAATCCGGATCAGCGGCGATTTCGACGGTGAACTCCTGGATGCGTTCTGGTGGGGTGATGATGCATGACGCTACTGGTCGGATGAATGCTGGACACAAGCCAAGTGGGGCGCGGATTCAGCTTCGGGAAGGTTCAAGAATTGAGGCCGGCCGCGGTTGCAGGGCGCGAAAACATGGTAGAATGAATGTAGTTTTTCAGCAATTCAGCAATATTGTTTGATCAGAGGCCAGTTGTGACCCAAAAGCCGGATCAACCGGGCGGTGATATTGATCCCGAACTCCTGCGCCGTAATGCAACGCGCGGCCTGGAGAATACGGATTTTGAGGAGAATGAACCCCGCTGGGGAACGGCGCGGTTCAACGAGCGCACGACGCTGGTGATCCGTGTACGCGGCGTGACCGAACCGGCTTATACCTTCGACGCGACCAGTGTCAATGAATTGGTGATGGGGCGGCGCTCACCAGATACGAGCGAGATTCCCGAGGTCGATCTGGAAGCCTACGGCGCGGCAGATAAAGGCGTGTCACGGCGCCACGCGGTCATCAGCCGCAGTGGCGATTCGCTGTATCTGCGCGATGCCGGGAGCTACAACGGCACCTTCCTGAACGGCCAGAAATTGGTTCCGCACCAGCCTCGCGTACTGCGCGATGGCGATGATGTGCGCTTGGGATTCCTGGTGCTGCGGGTGAATTTTGTACGCACTCCCATCTATCCAACCGACGAATCCGCGCGATCTCTGTAGCCCGCATGGTCGAACGCACCAACGAGCAATGGATCGCCGAACTGAGAGGTGATCCAGACACCCAATCTGCCGCGCTGCAAGACCTCCGCGAACGCCTCGAACGAGGCATCTATTATTATCTGACACGCGAACGCAGCGATCTGAGCCAATACTCCAGCCAGGAGATCGGTCAGATGGCCGAGGATTTGGCACAGGACGCCACACTGCGGGTCATGGAGAACCTCGACAGCTTTCGCGGCGACAGCCGTTTTACGACCTGGGCGACCAAAGTAGCGGTGCGGGTAGCAATCAGCGACTTGCGGCGGGCGCGTTACCGGGACTTCAGCCTGGATGACCTGACGGCGGATGGCGATCTGCTGCCAGACAGCGCAGCCAACCTGACCAGCACGCCGATCCCCAATCCAGAAGACGCGACTGAACGTATTGATGTGATACAGAAGGTGAACGCAGCGTTAAAAGAGGCGCTGACCGAGCGCCAGTATCAGGCGTTAGTGGCGGTCGCGCTCCAGGATGTGCCTCTGGAAATCCTGGCAGAACGGATGGGCACGAACCGCAACGCGCTGTACAAGCTGCTCCATGACGCACGGCGCAAACTACGCGGCCATCTGGAGAACCAGGGGCTTTCGACCGACTATATGCTGGAGCTGTTCCACGAATAGCCTTCAGCACGTAAGAAGACTCTCGGAGTCTACGTCCATAGCAGTAGTGTGTCCGATGTCAGGAAGTGCGTGATGACCCCGCATGACGAATCCGCCAGTAAATTGATCCAGCATATCTTTCTGAAGCATCAGGATGATGTGATGGACTGCGAATCCTGCGGCTGCCAGCTCGAATGCTTGGCGGAAAAGGTGGCGGCGGGCGCCAGTCTGCACGACCTGTGGCCGGAAGTTGAGGCGCATCTGGCGTGCTGCCGGGACTGCCGCGAAGAGTGGCAGGCGCTGCTCTGCATCCTGCGGGCGGAGATGCGCGGGGAACTGGATAAGGATATTCCGTAACGCGGACACACCCGCGACCGCATCAGCAAGATCAAGGAAACGAGATGAAACACGAACGGGTGGCAGTAATTGGTTCCGGCCCGGCCGGATTGACAGCAGCGCTCTACACGGCGCGGGCGCAGCTCAGCACGGTGGTCTTCACCGGGAAGACCCTCGGTGGCCAGATTTCGACGACGCACGAGGTGGAGAATTTTCCCGGTTTCCCGAACGGAACGACCGGCCCGGAACTGGTCGAGAACATGAAGGCGCAGGCCGAGCGCTTCGGGGCGCGGCTGGTTTACGAAAGTGTGACCGAGGTGGACTTCAGCCACGGCACACCCTTCACGCTCAAGACGGACGGCGGCGATGTCTATCAGGCGGACACGGTGATTATCACCATTGGGGCGAACCCGCGCGAATTGGGCGTACCAGGCGAACGCCAGTACGTGGGGCGGGGTGTGAGCTACTGCGCGACCTGCGACGGCTTCTTCTTCCGGGGCAAGGACATCACGGTGGTGGGCGGCGGCGACTCAGCCTTACAGGAAGGCATCTTCCTGACGAAGTTTGGCCGTTCCGTGAACATCGTCCACCGGCGCGATGAACTGCGGGCCAGCACCGCGCTCCAGACGCGGGCAAAGGCCAACCCGAAGATTCAGTTCACCTACAGCACGGTGGTAGATGAGGTGAAGGGTGACGAGAGCGGCGTGGTCAAATCAGTGCTGCTGCGCGACGTGAAGACCGGACAGGTCACTGAAAAAGCGACTGACGGCGTGTTCGTCTTCGTGGGCTATGATCCGAACAGCTGGCTGTTCAAGGGTCAGTTGGCACTGGATGAGTCCGGGTATATGAAGATCGACCACCACATGCAGACCAGCGTCGAAGGCGTGTTCGCCGCGGGCGAAATCCACGACAGCGTGTTCCGACAGGCGATCACGGCGGCAGGCGATGGCTGCAAGGCGGCGCTCTCGGCGATCAAGTGGTTGGGCGAGCGGGAACATCTGCTGCAACCTCTGGAAGCAACCGTGTAGGTCGCACAAAGTGTATGACACAAGGGCGGTTTGAACACCGCCCTTTGTGTTTCCACGTAGAAGGGAGAGGCACTCGTGGATGGGGTTGTGGGCGAGGTGGCAAAAGTCGCCAGCATCTTCGTGCTGGCGTTCTTTTCGTTCTGGCCGGCGGTTCCGGCGGGGTTGGCGCTGGGGTTGGCTCCGGTCACGGTGATCGTCACGACGACGCTGAGCTATGCGGCGGGGGCGGCCCTGGTGGCGTTGTTTGGCGGGGCGGTACGGGAGTGGGTGCTGAGGCGGGTCCTGCGCGGCCGCGAGCGGATCGTACCTTCCGGTTGGCTGGATGGGATGCTGCGGCGCTACGGGCTGGTCGGGCTGGGGATGGCCGCGCCGATGACGGTCGGGGCGCAGATCGGGGCGGTAATCGGGCTGACGCTGGATATGCCGCCGCGTCGTCTGTTCCTGTGGCTCACGGTCGGGGCGCTGGCCTGGAGCATTCTGCTGACGGTGGGTGTGCTGCTGGGGGTGTTGGGGACGCAGGCGTTGGTCAGCGGGGGTGCTGTTGCCAATCTGGTCGCCCCCTCATAATTCCATGATTGCTCCGCTGCAAAGATACAGCCCTCCCCCTGGCCCCCTGCCCTAACGCGAAATACCGCTGGGAGAAAGGGAAAACCAAGGTCGACGCAGGGGAGCGTCCTATGATTTTGTGATCCCCGCAGCAAAGCATTCCATGATGTCTATTTTCTCTGCCTAAATTGGGTTAGGAGATGCATAATGATGTGGGTGAGACCCATGACCTAACCAGTTGGGGAGCCAAACGTACCTATGAGGATCGAGTTCACCGGCGAAATCTGGTTCTGGAAGGGGCCTGCCCCGTGGTACTTCGTCACCATTCCGCCGGAGCAGAGCCGCGATCTGAAAGCCATATCAACATTCGTGACGTATGGCTGGGGGGTGATTCCGGTGCGAGTTCAGATCGGCAGAACCGAGTGGCAGACCTCGCTGTTTCCCAAAGATGATGTCTACCTTGTGCCGATCAAAGCCAGCGTCCGCAAAGCAGAACAGATCGAGGAAGGCGACGAAGTCACGGTACGGCTCGACGTGGGCTGACCGCGGACGGCCAGCCCGTCATTGGGCTAAATCATGCGCGTATCGGTCCAGCCGTAGGCGATATCGATCCGATCAGCGCCGCCAACGGTGAGCGGCTTCTCGGCCACATAGTGGCCGCCCAGCGCCTCATAGAAGTGGGCGGCGGGGTTGCCCTTCAACACCCAAACGAGCATAGCGTTCATCCCCTGGGCGCGGAGATGTTCAGCGATGACATGGGCGAGCGCCCGGCCAATCCCTTTCCCCTGATGTTCGGCCAGCAGGTAGATGGCGTAGAGTTCGCCGGTGTAGGGCGGGCGGCCATCGCGCTCCGGGCCGCCAGAGGCAAAGCCCACTATCTGCTCGTCCACAGATTCGGCCACATAGATGAAGTGAGGATTCTGCGCCTGGGC
>CAZKXW010000028.1:0-44053 GCA_964556745.1 uncultured Anaerolineaceae bacterium | reverse complement strand
TCGACCGATTCTCATTCTTATCATTCTTATCATTTGGCATCCGGGGTCACGTTCGAGGGGAAATGGCGCGCCAATCGCCGAATTGCAGCCGCAGCAGGTGCACTAGGGGCGGCCCGCCGGGTCGCCCCGTGCCAGAATCATGCGCGTTTGAATCCTTCCCTCCCTCAGTTCCCCCGCCCGACGATCCACGCCATCGTCTTGCTCGCCAGCTTGTCCAGCGCCTCAACCGACATCGCCAGGTGCTCTTCCCGCGTATCCTCGATCTTGTTGTGCGAGATTCCCCGCAGGCTCTGGACGAACATCATGATCGTCGGAACCCCCGCCCGCGCCACCTCCGCCGCGTCGTGCAGCGGCCCGCTCGGTAGCCGGTGTACCACCCCCGCCGTCTCCATAATGGCCGCGTCGCACATCTGGATCAGATCCGGGTGGAAGTGGATCGGCTCGATCTGCCAGATGCGGTTCCACTCGACCCCGCACTTCTCCTCCTCCGCGAAGCGCTGGCTGGCCTGCTTAGCTTCATGCAGCATCCGCCCCAGCAGGTCGGCGTTGATGTGCCGCTGATCCAGCGTCATGTCGCACTCCCCGACCACCGCCGTGACGATGCCCGGCCGCGTCACCACGCTCCCTACCGTGCAGACCCCGCCGTTCTGCTTGGCGATCTCGCGGATTTCCAGGCCCAGCTTGGCCGCCGCCCCGAAGGCATCCTTGCGCTTATCCATCGGCGTCGATCCCGCGTGGGCGGACTGTCCCGTGAAACGGATCGCGTGCCGCTCTACCCCATAAGTGCCCAGCACCACCCCCAACGGCAAATTCATGCTCTCCAGCACCGGCCCCTGTTCAATGTGCAGTTCCAGGTAAGCTGCCGCTTTTTTGAGCTGCTTACCCGCCTGCTTGACCGTATCCAGGTTCAATCCGTAGGCCGCGATTGCCTCTGTCAGCTTGATACCCTGCTTATCGACCAGATGCCGCAGATCGTCCGGGTTCATCGTGCCCGAAGCCGCGCTCGACCCGAACAGGCTGCGTCCAAACCGCGCCCCCTCTTCGTCCGCCCAATCAACCAGCCGCACCGTTACCGGCGGTTGCCCCTCCGCCGCGATGCGCCGCAGCACTTCCAGCCCGGCCAGCACGTTCAGGCAGCCGTCCAGCCACCCGCCGTTCGGCACCGAATCCATGTGCCCGCCGATCAGCATCTCCCGGTCGGATTTGCCCCTCAGCGTCGCCCAGACGTTCCCGGCCTCATCGGTCTCGATCTCGACCGGAAGCTGCTCCAGTTTAGCCCGCAGCCAGGCGCGGCCCTTGGCCCAGGTATCGGTGAAAGCGACGCGCTGAGCGCCGTTCTCATCGCCTGTCAGCGCCCGCAGTTCCTTCAGTTCATCGATGGTTCGTTGGGGATTGACGTTGCTCATGATCGCTCTCCTCGCTGAGCAGTAAACACACTGGCACTGCCATTCTATCCCAATCTCCCGCCTCGCCCCACTGGCCGGCGGATCGCCATGGTTTTCGGAATCGTTAAGAAGGTTTGCTGTTGCGGCAGGCCCGACTCGGATACAATAAGCGCAAAAGCAGTGTTCGTTACATCCAGCAGGCAGGTGGGAACGGTGTCACCGACGGATCCACACTCGATGGAATATCTTCAGCGCAAGGTTCGGATTCTGACGCGGCTGGCCGATATCAGCGTCGAACTGAACTCCACCTTTGAACTCCGCGCCCTGTTGGACAACCTCATGGATGCCGCTGCTGAAATCACCGAGTCTGAGGCGGCTTCAGTGCTGCTCTGGGATGAGAACACCCACGAACTGCGTTTCGCTGCCACCACTACCCACCAGACTGACATCGACCTGATCGGCAGCACCGTCCCGCTGGAGGGTAGTCTGGCTGGGTCGTGCTTCACCCAGGGCCAGATCATCGAAGTCTCGGATACCCTCCGCGATCCCCGCCACTACGGCAAGGTCGATCAGGCTACCCAGTTCGAGACGCGCTCGCTCTTGGCCGTGCCCATGCGCCTGAAAGAGCGCGGGATCGGCGTGCTGGAAGTCGTTAACAAACGCGCTCTGCCCTGGACAGCCGACGACCGCGAAACCATGTCGGTGCTGGCTGCACAGGCCGCGGTCGCCATCGGCACGGTGCAGTTAGTGGGGGCACTGCAAAAAGCCAATCAGGAGTTGAGCGAACTCGACAAGCTCAAGAATGACTTCATCGCCATTGCCTCCCATGAACTGCGGACGCCGCTCTCGGTCATTCTGGGTTACGCCACCTTCCTCAAGGACGAGGCCCAAGGACGGCTCAGCCAGCATGCCGACAAGGTGCTGGAGAGCGGCTTGCAGCTCCGTCGGATCATCGAAGACCTGATGAACCTGCGCTACCTCCAGCAGAGTCCGGCGGAGGTTCATCGCGAAACGGTTGCCCTGGAAACCATCGTCAAGGACGCTGTACAGGATGCCCAGAGCTTGATCGAGGCCAATGAGCACCATCTTGAGCTGGATCTGCCGCCGGGAGTGCTGCTGGACGTAGATCGCATCCGCGCGGGCATGGCCTTGACCAATGTGTTGAACAACGCCGCCCGCTTCACCCCTCCCCACGGACGCATCCAGGTGCGAGCTGAGGTTCGCAATCCGCAGGAAGTCTGGTTGAGCGTGACCGATAATGGCGTTGGCCTGGCGGAAGACCAGATCGAGCGAATCTTCGAGAAATTCTACCAGGTTGAAGACCATATGACTCGCCAGCACGGCGGGTTAGGGATCGGCCTGAGCATCGCGCGGGCGCTGATGGAGGCGCAGGGCGGGCGTTTATGGGCATCCAGTCCCGGCTTGAATCAAGGAGCGATATTCACTTTCGCGCTTCCTATTGCCAAGAACACATAGACATTCAACCAAGGAGCTTGTTGATGAGCATCAAGATTACCTGGCTGGGACATTCGGCCTTCGCGCTGGACCTGGAAGGACACCCTGTCCTGATCGATCCGTTTCTGACCGGCAATCCTCTGGCAGCGGCTGATCCAAACGATCTAGTTGCCGAGATCATCTTCCTCTCGCACGCCCATGGTGATCACGTTGGCGATACTGTCGCCATCGCCAAACGCACCGGGGCGCTGGTCGTCGCCAACTTTGAAATCTGCAACTGGCTGAACGCCCATGGCGTCGCCAACACCCATGCGGGCAATCCCGGCGGCGGCTGGAATCACGGCTTTGTCCACTGCAAGTTCACCGTCGCCCATCACAGTTCATCCTTCCCGGACGGAACCTACGGCGGCAATCCTTGTGGTTTCATCTTTACCACATCCAGCGGCAAGCGGTTGTACTTCGCCGGGGACACGGCGGTCTTCGGGGATATGCAGTTAATTGGCGATCACGTGATTGACCTGGCCTTCCTGCCCATCGGTGACAACTACACTATGGGGCCAGAAGACTCGCTGCTGGCGATCAAGTACATCCGTCCACGCTGCGTGATCCCGATGCATTACAAGACTTGGCCGGTCATCGATCAGGATGCCTCGGATTGGGCCAACCGCGTCAACAGCGAAACAACCGCCCAGCCCATCGTCCTCGATCCCGGCGCATCCTATACGCTGGTTTAGCTCATGTCTGAGGAAATGGGCAGGGACACCCAGACGCGCCCGCCGCTGCGTCCGCGCCGGCGGGGTTCCGCCCAGATTTTCCCGCGATGCCGTTCGATCAACGCGCGGGCGCTGGTCAGTCCCAACCCGCTGCCCGGCAGCTTGGCAGCGCGGGCTTCCGCCGTGCGGTAAAAAGGCAGGAAGACCTGCCCGGCTTCTTTGTAGGACAACCCGACACCCTGGTCATTGACGCTAACCAGCGCGGCCGGCAGTATCAGGTCGGGAGGGCTGTCTGGGGGCAGGTCGGCGGCCTGCTTCACCCTCAGCACTTGGATTGAAACCGTTCCGCCCTCTGGGGAATGCTTGAGCGCATTGTTGATGACCTGGGCAAAAGCTTGCCCGATCCGGTTTGGATCAACATGAAGATAGATGGCCTCTGAAGACGATTCCAGTTGAATCGAACATCCCCGCGACCGTGCCTCGGATCCTGCGTGTGCGATGACGTCCTTCAGAATGTCCAGGATGATGATGTCCTGCGCGTTCAATTGAAGTTCGCCGGTATCGGCGCGGGTGATCTCGATGATCTGCGAGACCAACCGCACCAGGTGGTGGGCACTCTCCGAGATGATGTGGATGTATTCCAGAACATCCGGGTGCAGGCTCTCTGCCTGCTCCAGGATCAACTGGGCAAAGCCATTGATCGAGGTTAGTGGTGTACGGAGTTCGTGCGACATGCGCGACATGAAATCAGCTCGCAGCCGCAGCGCGGCTTGGTGCGAGGTTACATCGTGGAAGGTATAAATGCGGCCGAGTACACGCTCGTCCTGGTAGACTGGGGCGCTGTACCATTCCACCGACGCCGGATAGCCCTCGGCGTGTATCATGTCGAACGTCCCCTGCTGAATCCGGTGGTCTCGCACTGGGATGCTCGTCCAGGTATCCGCCAGAGACCGGCGCACCCCCGCTGGAATCCGCATTTGATCCAGCAGCAGGCGCAGCGGCACACCCACCGCCCGGGCGGGATTGACTTGGAACATGGTGGTGAAGGAACGGTTGACCGTCACCGAATAGCCATAAGCGCTTTCCTTCATCAGCGGCCAACCGCTCGGCAAGATCATCAGGACCCCTTCATTGATCGCATCCAGCAGCGCCATCCGGGCGCGCTGAATAAAATCCTGCTTGTGGTTCAGCACCCGCATCATGGCGCTGACCGCGATCAGTTCGGCCATCGCCCGGAAGGCATGGCGCAGATGCTCCGAGAACGCCTCACGGTCGGCACTGCCGACCGCCAGAAGGCCAAGCCGTCGGCTGCCACTGGTCAACGGGACAGCCAGCAGCGAGCGACAATCAACGCCGCGCAGAAAGCCCCGTGCCAGAGCATCGAATGGACTGCCATCTTCGCTGATCTCGGAGACATAGTAGACGTGGTTGCGTTCCAGTTCATCGAGCAGGTCGTGATACGACTCCACATAGAAGCGCATGCCCAGTCCCGCGCCTGAACCGAATTGGCGACTCCACGACCCCACCACTTCCAAGTAGTCGAACGGACCATCGGGGCGATCTTCACGCAGTGGGCCATAGAAAAGCAGGCCGTAGCATACTGCCGCGGGCGTCGCTGGCGAGGCGCTGAGGGTATTCACGAAGGTCTGGGGATCGGGCTGTTCGGGAATCATCCCGGCGATCTGCCGGATGAGTTCGGCTGTGATCTGTTCCTGTCGCAGTCGCTCGGCCTCCAGCAGCGAACGGACCATTTCCATCCAGGGCGTCAGCGGATCGACAGCAGAAAGCAGTTGATTGTCATCAAGTACCGCCGAAGCCAGCACCAACACACCCAACCGTGATCCGTCCAGATGATACAGGTCGATGCCCAGCGCGGAAGCCAACCTTGCAGAGGACAGATTGCTGTGACTAAGAAATGAAGGTCTGTTGTCATCAGGCCGCAGGGATCGACTCAGGCATACCGCTAGGTCGTTCGGTGGGGTTTCCGGTAACCCCGCGCGAAAGGTCGCATCCGTCTGGTCACTCTTGAACACGAATAACCAGGCTGCTCCCGACTCGATGCTGGCAGCCATCAGGTTCAGGAGTGGCTGAAGCGGATCATGCGACGGCAGACCCGCGCCGGTCGTCGAGTCGTTCTCGAACACATCGATGGCGTTCATGTCTCCCCAACTGTGAGACGATACAGCCTCAGTCGCCCTCAGCATGTCGGCGCTGGCCGACCGGGACGGTGAACATGTAGCCGATGCCCCGCTCAGTGCGGATGTAATGCGGGTGGTGTGAGTCCGACTCTAACTTGCGGCGGAGACGGTGCATATGTACCCGCAGCGTATCCTCGAACACATCTTCGGTCGGCCAAACGCGGCCAATAAGCATCCGGTTCTCGACGACGCGCCCAGCATTCCGGAGCAGCACATGCAGGAGGATCGACTCGGTCGGTGTCAGGCTGAAGACCTTGCCACCGACGATCAAGCGGTTGTGTGCGAAATCGACCTGAAGGTGATCGTCGATCTTGACGACAGGTTCACTGGCGTAATCCAGGCTAGGCATCCGAGCCAGGACCGCTTCGATACGGGCTTCTAGTTCACGCAGTTCAAAAGGTTTGACGATGAAGTCTTCAGCATAGCGCCGAAGACCCTGAACGATGGTATCGGTGTCGCTGGTCGAGGTCACGAAGATGATCGGCACATCGGCCATGGCCTTGATTTTGCTGCTCAGCTCGAAGCCGTGCATCGATGGCAGCGCCAGATCGATGAGTGCGATGTGTGGCAAACCGTTGTCACGAATGTAGTCCAGTGCCTCCGGCCCATCGCCTACCGTGATGACATCGTAGCCATGCGTCGTCATAAAGTCGCTGATGAGTTTACAGATGTAGCTTTCGTCTTCCACGACCAGCACGCGCGTCTTATTCATGCTGAAGCCCCCGTTGTGGCCCGTTAATTCTTGTAATGAATATACACGCAGTGTAACAGTTTTTTCTACCAGGATTGGCTGTCTCCAGCAAAGTCATTACAATCGTCATGGATTCAATAGGGTAGAGTATCAGGGGCAGGCTATGACATCTGTCGCCCATATTATACGCCGGCGCCGTGCGCGTCAATTTCGACAGCGGGCGCATCAATCCCGATCTCGTTTGTGGCTGATCGCTGGGTTGGCGCTGGCCTTTATCTTGCTCGTAATACCGGTCGGGGTGACACTGGGGGGCGCGGCTTTGCTGTACTCGAACGCAGTGCGTGATCTGCCCACCCCAGAACAGAGTCAGGCGTTGGGGTTGACCCAGGGGATCACCGAACTGTATGACCGCACTGGGCAAACGCTCCTGCTGGCGGATCAGTCCAGTGCCGCGATGCACTGGACGAGGCTGGACACCATGCCTTCATATCTGCTCCAGGCGACACTGCTGGCCGAAGACCCGGACTTCATGCAGACGGCCTTTCCCGGCTGGCTGACCACCGCCTTCCGACTGTGGGAGAACACCTTGTTCGGGCCGCTCGCGCCTGATTCATCGCTGATCGGGCGGCTGGTGCGGAATGCCATCGCTCCGCCGCCAGAAACTCCTACGGTCGAGTCCATCGGACGCGAAACGGCGCTGGTGGCCGAAATCGGGCGCCGCTATTCCCCTGAACAAATCCTGGAATGGCATCTGAACACCAACGACTATGGCAGTCAGCTGTATGGGGTCGAAGCGGCGGCGCAGACCTATTTAGGCAAGTCAGCGACAGACCTGACGCTGGATGAAGCCGCGCTGCTGGCGGCTATCCCGCTCGCGCCGCAGTACAATCCCTTCGATAACGAGATCGCCGCCCGCGGGCGCCAGGCCGATCTGCTGCGGGCCATGCGGACAGCCGGGTTGATTACCAAAGAGCAGTTCGAGGAAGCCTCCGCTCGCTACACGCCGATCCTGCTGTCCGGGGATCGCGCTGAGCAGATCGCGCCGGAGTTCACTGCCTATGCCCGGCGGCAGGCGCAGAGCATCCTGGATACCCAGGGACGCGACGGCGCGCGTCTGGTGGCGCGGGGCGGACTGAAAATTACCACCACCCTCGATCTCGACCTGTACTATCAGACCGAGTGTACGGCGCGGGTGCATCTGGCACGGCTGAACGGCCAACCGACCTCGCCCGACACCCTGAACGGCCAGCCCTGCCGGGCGGCGGGTTATCTACCCGCGGTCCAAACTCTGGCGCTGGGCAGCGCACCGGATAGCCTGTCTTTTGTGATAATCGATGTGGCGACCGGCGAAATCCGCACCCTGATTGGTCCGGCGGTGCGAATCGATGACCAGCCAGGGTTGACCCTGCTGCCGTTCGTGTATTTCTCCGGCTTCGTCAGCGGGCTAGATAACCCGGCCAGCATGGTGCTGGATATTCCGCGCACTTTCCCCGGCGCGGTCGAAGGCTTGATCTACACCCCGGCCAATGCGGATGGACTTTTCCGTGGGCCGATTAACCTCCGGGATGCCTTCAGCGCGTGGCTGCTTCCCCCGGCGGCGCAGATCGCTCGTGTGCAGGGCATGGACGACGTACTCCGCTTTGCCCACCGCATCGGGCTGAATTCGTTGGGCGAGGACGGACGCTACGATCTGTCGCTGCTCGAACGCGGCGGAGCCGTTTCGGTGCTGGATATGACCTATGCCTACTCGGTCTTCGCCGGACTGGGCGATATGCACGGTATTCCGTCCGATGCCGTCGGCCAAGGCTACCGCCAGCGTAATCCGGTGGCCGTGCTGCGGATCGAGGACAGTCAGGGTAATCTGATCTGGGAGTACAACGCCGACGCTATCCGCCAGAACCGCGTTGGCGTCTTTCTGCCAGAACTTGGCTATCTCGTTAACGACATCCTGGCCGATCAAGCCCGCCGCCGCACCCTTCTGGGCGATTCGACGGCGTTGTTCGAGTTCGGACGAGAGAACGCCGTCGTCAGCGGGCTGACCGGCGACCGCACGGAAAGCTGGACGATGGGCTATACGCCGCAGTTCGTGTCGGGTGTGCATCTGCGCCGGGCAGATGATACCGTGCTGGCGCTCGATCCGCTCAGCACCCAGGGCAGCGGCCCCATCTGGCGGGCAGTGATGCAATATGCCCATGAGCGCGACAGCCTGCCTCCGGTGGCCTGGCCGCGCCCCGACTCTTTGATGGAGCTTCCGGTCTGCGAACGCTCTGGCCTGCTGCCTAATGACGCCTGCCCAACGCGGCTGGAAATCTTTCTCTCGCAGCCAGGTTTCCAACCCAGCCAGGTCGATACCTATTGGCAGCGCGTCGAGGTCAACATCCAGAACGGCCTGCTGGCGACCGCCACCACCCCGCAGGATGTGCGTCAAGCGCGGCTGTTCTTCCTGCCGCCGCCGGAAGCCGAGGACTGGTGGAAGGCTAACAACCTGGAACTGCCGCCGACGCAGTACGACACCCTTACCCGGCCAGAACTCTTCAGTTCCGTGCAGATCCTCCAGCCGCAGCCTTATGCTTATGTCGGCGGCGTGGTCGATATTCGCGGGACGCTCGACCCGGCCAACATGGATTACTTCCGCCTTTCCTAGGGGCAGAATCCCAGTGAGTTGTTCGGGATTGGCGATCCGCAGACTAGCTATACGCGCGGGGCCAGCCTGGGGAAGTGGGATACGACCGTGCTGACCGGCGGGTTGTACAACATCCTGCTGACGGTGGTCGGCAAGGATGGCTCGGCGGAGACGGCGACGGTACAAGTCATCGTCGATAACGTGCCGCCAGCCATCACGCTGACGGCTGGCGAGACGGGTAAGATATATCTCTGGCCGCAGGAGAACACCATCCCTCTGGAAGCCACTGCCAGCGATGACTACAGCATCAGCCGCGTTGAGTTTTATCACAATGGCGAGTTCCTGGGCGCGGATACCCAGGCTCCCTATGGCTTCGACTGGGACATTGACGGGGCTGGCAGCGAGACGTTCACCGCTGCGGCCTTCGATGCCGTCGGCAATCAGTCCAGCAGCACCCTCACTGTCGAAATCCGCCGAGGGTGATACTCACCCCTCGCGGTAGTGTTCGCCCAGCACCCACTGATCGCCCCGGCGGGTCAGCGCAGCGGGCATCAGACCGTAGGGCGGCGGCGCGATGTTGTCGGCGAAGTTCATGATCTCGATCTGCTCCGGCATGAAGCGGATCAGAATGTAATCATCGCCTTCGGGGCCATCTGGCCAGAACAGCTTCCATCCCTCGAACCAGTGATTCTTTCGCAGGTTCAGGTCGCTTTCCAGCCGCGCCGTTCCCTGGAGCGTCACGTAGGCCACGCGGGCGTTATCCTGATACACGACCGTTGCATGTGGGTTGGCGCGGAGATCGCGGACTTTGCCCGAACGCGGACTGGTCCCAAACCAGAGCGTCAGGTCATGATCAGGTGGGAAGGGCTGCATCAGACGGGCGTTGATGGCTCCGGTCGGTGCATGAGTCATCAGCATACAGTACTTGGTGGACTGCATGATTGCCCGCGCTGCCGCCATGAGATTATTGACTTCCATTGCACACCCCATTTCCAGTTGGTTCAGGGACGGTCAGCCGCCGCCCTGACGATAAGTCATCAGCGTGATCGGATAGACCGCAGCCTGCATATAACGGCTCATCAGGAACAGCAGTCGTGTCCGCCAGCCGGGAAAGATCATGAACTGCCGTCGGGCGATCCCATTCAGGATGAAGGGGGCGATGGCTTCCGGCTGCTGCGTATTGAAGAAGATCGACCGACTGCGGATCATCCGCGTCTGACCATTGTACCCGGCTAGCATCGGCGTGGCGACGAACAGGGGGAAAACTACGCCGATATGCACTCTACTACGGCGTTCCTCGATGCGCAGGGCCTCGGCGAAGCTCAGCACCCCCGCTTTGGCCGCGCCATAGGTGGCGTATTCCGGCGACCCGGAAAACGCCGAGACCGAGGCAATCATCACCAGCGACCCTGCTGTCTGCTGGAGGTGCGGCAGCAGAGCGTAAGCGGTCGTCACCGTCCCCAACAAATTGACCTGCATGACACGCAGGTGTTCAGCCAGATCGACCTGGCTGAATTCGCCCGCTCGCAGGATGCCCGCGGCATGAACGACTCCATTCAGATGCCCAAGATGAGCGAGCGAGATGCTGGCGGACTGCTCCACCTGCGCCGGATCGCTGATATCCACCGGGCATGCCAGCGCATCCAATTCGACGGCCACCTGCATGAGGGCATCAGCGCTGCGATCCCAGAGCGCCAGCCGTGCCCCACGTTGGCGCAGCAGACGGGCAGTGGCTAGCCCGATGCCGCTGGCCGCGCCGGTGACAATAAAACCCCGGTCGTGGAAAGGGTCAGTCATGGCGGCCTCAGAACAGGGTCATCTGCTGCGGGTCATCGGGCTTACGGATCAGGCGCGGCGGACGCAGGTTCATTTCGGCCAGCCATTCTTCCGCCGGGCCGTTCCAGCCCCAGCGGTTGAGGTTGACGCGGCCCTTGGCGTCGAACTCCACGCCCTCGGCTTCCAGCCGTTGGCGCTGTTCGAGCGCGGTTCGGCTGCCTTCTGGCAGGCTGATCTCGCCCTGACTGTTGATAACTCGCTGCCAGGGGACAGCCGTTTCATCGACCGAGGAAACGGCATTCATCGCCTTGCCCACCCAGACCGGGCCAAGCCGGTCGTAGTCGGCGGCCTGCACGCCCAGCGGCGGTGGGATCATCGAGGCGACCTGCCCGTAGGTGGTGACCATCCCGCGCGGAACCTGCCGGACAATAGTCCACACGAGGCGGAAGAAACTTTCAGAATCAGGCGGCAGGTTCACGGGCAGACCTCAAGCCTCTCCGGGCGCAAACGACAGTAGACTCATCTATAGTCGCCACACATCGAAGCAGCCCATTGACGCAAAGGAGATGTCACATGCCCATACAGTATAACTGGGTTGATCCAGAAGAAACAATCATTCACATTGCCTATCCCGCGCAGTGGAAGTGGAACAATCTGTACGGTACACAGAAGGACATCAATGATCTGCTGGACACATCGTCGCACTCCATCATGACCGTATATGACTTTTCTCGCAGCCGCAGATTACCGCCAAACGCTATCGGCCACATGAAGAACCTGATCCTCCGCCTTCATCCAGCTATCCAGGTGATTGTCTTTGTAGGCACAAAACCCTTCATTCGGGCGATGCGGGAGGTGTTCAATATTCTTGGGTTGGACCGTCTGGTTCTGGTGCGATTCCTATTCGCTGAATCGGTCGAGCAGGGGATAATGATTGGCCGTCAAGCGCTGATCGAGATACGCCAGGCCAGCATTGACTATCAGCATTACGAGAGGCTCATGTTATGACTATTGATTATGCATGCTCTTCGCCGGTGTGAAGCCCTATATCCGGTCGATGTGGTATATTTTCCTCAAGCCGCGTATCGATCGATTTGCGCTTGTTCGTTTCCTTTTCGCCTCATCCGTCGATGAAGCGGTCAGAGTCAGTCAGCAGGCATTGTCTGATATCCAGCAGAAATCTCAATAAACAGCTCACTCAGCCCGGCGTCATCCAGTCTTCCAGCCAGTCCGGTCGTGGTGATTTGTTGTACGTGGTGGCCAGGCCAGCGTAAGTCGAGGGCCTGCGCTGGTGCAGCAGCGGAAAATGATCGCGCCAGTGAGCCAGCGCTGCCGGGTCGAGATCGGCGACGATCACTTCAGTGGAGTCGCGTCCGGCCTGCGCCAAGATTTTCCCCGATGGTTCACAGATGAAGCTGCTGCCATAGAAGTGTATACCGTTCTCGCTGCCGACGCGGTTGGCCGCGGCCACGAAGACCCCATTGGCGATGGCGTGGCCACGCATGATGGTCTGCCAGGCCTCCTGTGTATCCATTGTCGGATCGTTGGGTTCCTCTCCGATAGCCGTCGGATAGAAGATGAATTCGGCCCCATTCAGGCTGTAGAGCCGCGCCAGTTCGGGAAACCACTGGTCATAGCAGGTTGGCGTCGCCAGCATCACTCCGCCTGCGTCCCACACCGGATAGACATCGCCGCCGCTGAAGTAATCCGTCTCGTGGTAGCCATCCCCAGAGGGGATGTGTATCTTGCGGGTTGCTCCAATGAAGCGCCCCTCCGCGTCGTGGAGCGTGGCGGTGTCGTAGCGTTGGCCGTCGTCACCCTGCTCCAGCAGACTGCCGACTAACGCCACGCTGTAATCCCGCGCCAACACCGCGAAGCACTGCTCGGAGCGGCCGCCGGGCAGCGGCTCGGCATAGACAGCAGCGTCCTGACCGCGCTTGCCCGGAAAGTAGGGCATGAGCGAAAACTCTGGCAGACAGACCAATCCAGCGCCTTGGGTGGCGGCCTGACCGACCAGATCCCGGTACTGGCGTTCCATCGAATCCCAACTGCCTGTCCACGCCACCTGGATCATGGCGACTCGGAGCACAGTCTTCATGGGCAGCATCCTCTTCTATCGTCTGTCATGGATGTCAGGATATCATGGTTCTATTTGACTGCGGAATCTCAACGTTTCCCACTCAGAAATAGTGGCACAATGCGACTAAAGGAGCAGACAGCCGAGACCATTTGCTATGCCTGTACATGTCGAGTGGGTACATCGACAGAAAGTTGGATCAGACAGCCTCAGTCCAGGGTTAGACTTTCGTGACTAGGAGCGGCTCGCCGCGGGTGATGACCACAGTGTGTTCGTACTGCGCGGTGGTGCTGCCATCGGGCGTCTTGAGCGTCCACTTGTCAGCAGCAGCATAAATCCGGCTGGCGCGGAGCGAGACGAACGGTTCGATGGTGATGACCAGTCCCTCGGTCAGCTTGTCGCGCAGACGGGCGTTATAGAAGCCTGGCACGCTGGGCGGTTCGTGGAGCTTTCGCCCAACGCCGTGACCAGGCAGATCGCGAATCACGCGGAAGCCCGCGCTGCGAACGATGGCCTCCATCGCCCGGCCGATCTCGTTGACAGGACGGCCAGCGCGGGCCGCGGCGATGCCCTTGTTCAGGGCAGACTGGGCGCAGTCGATCAACTTCTGGTGCAGCGGGGCGATAGGCAGCATCGGAACGGTGGCGCCGGTATCGGCGAAGTAACCATCCAGTTCGGCCGAGACATCGATGTTGACTAGATCGCCAACCTGGATCACCCGTGGGCCGGGAATGCCATGTGCCGCTTCATCATTGATGCTGATGCACGTCGCGCCGGGGAATTTGTAGGTGAGGATGGGAGCGGAACGGGCGCCCTCTTTCCGCAGGAATTCTGCCCCGATGGCGTCGAGTTCGGCAGTAGTCATGCCGGGGCGGGCGGCGGCCTTCATGTGTTCGAGCGTCAGGCCGACTACTTTGCCGATTCGCAGTAAGCCGGCCAGATCGCGTTGAGATTGCACAATCATCCCGATTTCCTCACACCATCTGACGCCAATTTCATCATATGCCGAAATCCAGCGGAACCTGCATGACTGCGCCAACCTGCCCACTGGCCGTCACCCAGGCGGTGGGCATAGCCGGAGTCGTGTGGACGGCTCCTAGGCTGCCATCCACGCCGACAAGAATCAGTCCGGCTTCCGGGCTGGGGACACGTGCCGTGAAGGACTGCATGGCGGCCTGGGCTGCTGCCTGTGCCGTGGAGATGCCATGCAGGGCATCGACTGCTTCTTTGCACAGAAAGAAGCGCATAATCTGTTCACCGCGCCCGGTGGCACTGGCCGCGCCGTAGGCATCGTCTGCATAGCCGCCTGCGCCGAAGATTGGGCTGTCGCCGACGCGCCCTTTCCGCTTGTCGGGCGTCCCACCCGTGGAGGTAGCGCTGGCGACGTGTCCGGCTGAATCTACGGCGGCGGCCCCTATCGTGCCCGTGCCCAGCCCCGCGCGTGGAAGACGGTCAGCTTCACGCTGGCGGAACAGAGCGAATTCTTTCTCGGTCACGAGGTCAATGTTGGGGATGAGCGGCAGGCCGAATTCAGCCGCCAGTTGGTCGGCGCCGTCGCCCGCGAAGAAACAGTTCTCGGTGCGGGTCATTACCAACCGAGCCAGCGTGATGGCATGGCGCACGCGGCGCACTGCCGCCACTGCGCCAAAGCGAATGTCGCGGCCGTCGGTGATGAGCGCGTCCATTTCGACTTCGCCTTCCAGGTTGACGAAGCTGCCGTAGCCTGCATCGAAGAGCGGGTCATCTTCCAGCAGAATCGCTGCCCCCTCAACGGCTTCGATGGCCGATCCACCCGCCTGGAGAATGTCCCATCCGGCCAGCGCCGCCGCGCGGACGCCATTCAGAACGGCGGATTCGTCGAAATTCGTCCAGTTGCCTGCGCCGCCGTGTACGATGAGGGCTGGACGGAAGGGCTGCGCCATGTGAGAGTCTATCCTTCAATGCTGCCAGGAGTCGTCTGCGGTTGGGAATTGTATCAAAGCGGCTCGATTCTCCGTAAGGCCAAAGAAAGGTCTAAAATGGACAATGCCAGACAGGCTCATCTTCCTGGAGGCTGCCCGATGCTCGATCTCTCAATTATCATCGTCAACTGGAACACACGCCAGATCACCGCCGATTGTCTGCGGTCAATTCAGGAGACGGCGGGAGCGCTCCAGTATGAGGTCATCGTCGTGGATAATGCTTCCAGCGATGGCAGTCCGGCGATGATCCGCGAGCAGTTCGGTTGGGTGAAGCTGATCGAGAACCAGGACAATCCCGGCTTCGCAGGCGCGAACAACCAGGGTATGGCTGTGTCCCAGGGGCGTTACCTGCTGCTTCTGAACAGCGATACCATCGTTAAGCCGGGGGCGCTCCAGGCAGCCATGCAGTTCATGGATGGACACCCGGAGGTAGGCTTGTGTGGCATCCGCCTGCTGAATCCAGATGGAAGTTTCCAGACCAGCCATGCGCCTTTTCCTAATTTGCTGTCCGAGTTCTTGATCGCGACCACTTTGGGACGGCGTTTGCTCAATCCGTATTATCCGACCCCCCGACCTGGAGCTAATGATTCGGCTCAAGAGGTCGATTGGGTCGTAGGCGCATTCATGCTGCTGCGCCGAGAAGTATATGAGAAAGTAGGGGGTATGGATACCACCTACTGGATGTATTCTGAAGAGACTGATTGGTGCTATCGAATCAAGCAGGCTGGTTTCAGGATTTTCTATCTTCCTGAGATTGCGATCATCCATATCGGTGGGGCCAGTACCCGCCAGCGCAAACCGGAGATGATGGCGCGGCTCACAAAGAGCAAAGTGTTGTTTTTCGCCAAGAACTATGGGTTACAGAAGGCACAGAGGTTGTACGCAATCATCTGGACGATCTATTTCTTTCGTGAGCTTAATGGGCGGCTGATGTGCACGATTTCGCGGAACAAGGATCGCTGGCAGCGTGAAATTCGCGTCTCGCAGCTTATCCGCGAAGAATGCCGGCAGGTGGCCTGGGGCGAAAACTGACTCAGTAGCGGGGATAGCCAAACAAGCCGTGTTCTTATAGTTGCCTCATTAGGACATCTCACTGCCTGTGGTATCATCGAATGTAGGGTTGGCAATCGTCAACCCTGTTGGCTTTTTGATGAATACTTTTCAGGAGAGGGTTATGCAAAAGCGGATATTGTTGATGGCTCTGATGGTGCTGCTGCTGGCGCTGAGCGGATTGGCAGCCGGTTCAGTGACGGCGCAGGATGCGCTGCCCAGTTGGGGTGATCTCAAGGCCGGGGAGTGGAACGAAATTGCCCCTGGTGGGGATACGGCCTGCGCTTATGGGACGCCCTTCCGCTTCTTTGTGCGCCCGGCAGCAGAACCGACTACGAAGTTCATGGTTTACTTCGCGGGTGGTGGAGCCTGCTGGGACGCGATGACTTGCGCTCCCAGCTTCCGTGGGCCGGATGGCAACCCGATCTTTGTTTCGGAAGTGCCGGAAGGATCGAGCGCGACGCTGACAGAAGGCTTCTTCGACTACGACAACGCGGCCAATCCGGTTGCCGACTACAACGCTCTGTACATCCCGGTGTGTACGGCCGATGTCCACACGGGCAATCGGGCGGTAGAGTACGAGTTCCAGGGCGAGAAGTACACCATGAACTTCAAGGGCGCGGTCAACGCCCAGGCCGCCCTGGATTGGGCTTATGCCAATGCGCCTGATCCGAGCCAGTTGTTTGTCTCCGGGTGCAGTGCTGGTTCCTACGGTTCGATCCATCATGCGCCGAATATCATGGCCCAGTATGATGGTGTTCCGGCAGTGCAGCTTGGTGATGCTGGCGTTGGCGTGATTGTGCGGGGTTGGACGGGCCTAGAAGATTGGGGCTTCTTCGATACCGTTGCCGATTTACCTGGTCTTGGAGATGCTGATCCAGCCAAGTTCCGCATCAACAGCCTGTACAAAGCGGCTGCGGCGGCCTTCCCAGAAAATGAGTTTGCCCAGATCACATCCTATCTGGATACGGTGCAGATCGGTTTCTTCTTCCTCATGGGCGGTGGAACAACCCCCGAAGAAGCGGGCGCGAACTGGCTGCTGGGGATGCGAAGCAACCTGACGGGCCTGAATGGGAGTACGCCTAACTTCGACTACTATATGTACGGCGGCAATTTGCACTGCATTACACCGCGGGCGGAACTCTACAGCTACACGGTCAAGAGTACACCGGTTGTGCAGTGGGTCACAGAATTACTCGATAAGAAGAGCGAGGATGTGGTCTGCACCGAGTGCAGCCAGCCTCAGACCGTCGGCCAGTAGGCCTTCAGCAGTCTGACAGGATATGAGAGGCGGCTGATGCAGCCGCCTCTTCGCTTAAATCTCCTCGAAGTCTCCGGTCAACCTCACGCGCTCGGCTGGTGTACAATAGGCGTTTCTGGTCAGTGAACGAGGGTTGAGCACCCATGCAGGATTCCTATGTCCCCTACCGCCGCGAAGCCGCGATCAACCCGTGGTTGGTGCGACTGTCGATCCTGGCAATCAGCGGCGGGCTGCTGTTCGTAATGACGTTGGTAGGGCTTGTGCTGGCCTTCCAGTTCCAGTATGCCGATAAGGTAATGCCGGGAGTCTCGTCCTATGGTGTCAACTTGGGCGGCATGACCCGTGAACAGGCTGAGGGGGCGCTGAAGGCGGCGTTCACTTATGATCGTAACGCGGTCTTCACCTTCCGTTATGGAGATCTGTTCTGGCAGTCTTCGGCGGGCGAACTGGGCATCACGTTCGATGCGACCGCGACGGTGGCGGAAGCCTTCACCATCGGGCACAGTGGCAGCCTCATGAACGATCTGGGGGCGCAGGCCAGCGCCTGGCTGAACGGGCGTAGCATCGCGCCGATCATTCGCTACGACCAGCAGGCGACAGTCACGCGGCTGAGTCATATTGCGTCGGAACTTGACCGCCCAGCGGTAGACGCGACGCTGGACATCTCCGGTACAGTGGCGCTGAGTACCCCGTCTCAAAATGGGCGGGCGCTGGATATTCCCGTCACGCTGGCGCGGTTGGAAGAGGCGCTGCTGCGGCTGGATACCGGCGCGGAAATCACGCTGGTGGTGACCGAATCGCTGCCCTTCATCCGAGACGCGGAGGCGGCAGCCGCGCAGATCAACACAGCACTCGCCAGCCCGTTCACACTGGTGACGGACGACCAGAAAGGTGGGGCACTCGGCCCGTGGACGGCCAGTGTGGATCAGATTCGAGCGCTGTTGGTGCTGAGTCTGGTTCCGAATGCCGATGGCACACAGAGTTACGCGGTCAGTGTCAATACTGAACCGCTGCGGTCGTTTGTCGAAAGCCTGGCTCCCGGCCTCATCAGTCTGCCGCAGGATGGGCGTTTTCACTTCAACGAGGAGACGCGCCAGTTGGAGATGATTAAAGAGAGCGTCAACGGGCGGGAGTTGGATGTGGACGCGACGCTCCAGCGGGTGGCGGAGACGATCTTCAACCCGGCGAACCGGCTGGTTCCGCTGGCTTTCCGCTATATCCTGCCGCGCTACAGCAGCGGGGTCACAGCCATCGAACTGGGTATCACCCAGATGGTGGCTGAATCGACCACCTACTATACCGGATCGACCCAGAGTCGGGTTCAGAACATCATCGAGTCGCTGGAACGTTTCAACGGCCTGATCCTCGCGCCGGGTGAGGAGTTCTCCTTTAACTCATATCTGGGCGACATCAGCGTCGAAAGTGGGTTTGTGCAGGGCAAGATCATCTTCGGCGGACGGACGGTCGAAGGCGTTGGCGGTGGAGTCTGCCAGGTGAGCACGACGCTGTTCCGCGCGGCGTTGAAGGGCGGCTACACGATCACCGAGCGCAATTCGCACGGTTACCGGGTGGGTTTCTACGAGTTGAATAACACCCCGCCAGGACTGGATGCGGCCATCTTTCAGCCGACAGCCGACTTCAAATTCATCAACGATACCTCCTACCACCTGCTGATGGAAACCTCGATCTTCCCGCAGGATCAATCGATTCAAATCCGGTTCTACAGCACCAATCCAGGACGACAGGTGATTCTGGAAGGGCCAGTCATCCGCGATATCGTTCCGGCCAAAGCGACGATCTACGAGGCTAACCCGGAACTGCGCCCCGGTCAGGAACTTTACGTGGACTGGTCAAAAGAGGGGGCGGATGTGACCTTCACCCGGCGCATTCTGGATGCTCAGGGGCAGGAAATCCGCATTGACACGATCTACACCCACTATCTGCCCTGGGCGGCGGTAGTGCAGGTGGCAGTCGGCGACCCACGTTTGAACCAGTCCGGGTGAGTATCAGCCACCCAAGCGCGCCCCAATCTGGTCAGTGATGCCGCTGAGTTTGTAGGTGGGATTGATCAGGGCAGCCTCGAAGCGACCGCGATCCAGCCCGACTGACTCGCCGATCTCCAACGGCGTAACCTCCTCGATGGACATGGCCTGCTGCCAGTAGGTGCGGAACACGACGATGTGAGAGTGCTTGAGCTTCTCCAGACTGGAGGAGAGGACGAAGCACCCCGGTCAAACGAAATCCGACCACACATCGATCCGCAGTGGAGGCATACGAGTGCCTTTCAGCGAAGCGGATGTGGCCAAGACAAACGAGGCTTGTAGTTTACCGTCTATGGTACGGAGTGAATAGAACCAACATCGAGAAGTTGAGAGTAGTTCTCTTAACTTCTCGGTGTTGGGGCCGATGGCCGGATAGGGGGTGGGGAAGCAGCAATCCAGGACGACAGCTCGGCCTGACGGGGGTTGTTACCCCGCGGTGGGCCAGAAGAGAAAGCCCAGCACCACCAGTTCTTCTTCCACCGCCTTGATCGAGTTTTCTTCGCGCGGGTCGAAGACGATCAGCGAGTCAGGGCCACAGGTGGCCTCGTTGCCGTCCTCGCTGGTGAATACGCCCTGTCCTTTGACGACCAGGAAGTAGCGCGGCATGAAGGGCGCGTGGGTTTCGTCGAGTTCCTGCCCCGGCTTAAGGGTATAGCGCACGACCTTGCCCAACTGGTTACTGAGCAGCTGCTGAGTATACGGGCCGTTATCACCGAAGACCAGTTCGCTGTCGAGCAGTTTCAATGTCTTCATGTTTGTCCCTGTTTAGCCGAAGCGGCCTGAAATGTAGTCGGCAGTTTCCTGGCTTTGGGGCTGCTCGAACAGCTTGACCGTCTCATTGTATTCGGCCAGGATGCCCCAGCGATTTTCTTTGCCCAGTTCGGTTTCCTGTTTGCGGATACTGTAGAAGGCGGTGTAATCGCTGACGCGGGTGGCCTGCTGCATGTTGTGGGTGACGATGACGATAGTGTAGTTGGCGACCAGCTCGCGCATCAGTTCTTCGATGCGCTGGGTAGCAATGGGGTCGAGCGCCGAGCAAGGCTCATCCATCAGGATGACTTCCGGCTCAACGGCGATGGTGCGCGCGATACACAGGCGCTGCTGCTGCCCGCCGGAGAGCGCCAGCCCGGATTTCTTCAGGTCGTCCTTGACCTCATCCCACAGGAATGATCCTTTCAGGCTGGACTCAACGATTTCGTCCAGCACCGCCTTCTTGTTCACGCCCAGCAGTCGAGGGCCATAGGCCACATTGTCGTAGATGCTTTTGGGGAAGGGGTTGGGTTTCTGGAAGACCATCCCGATGCGGCGGCGCACTTCGACTGCATCGACATTCGGGCCATAGAGGTCTTTGCCTTTGAAGAGAATTTCGCCCTCTACGCGCGCGCCGGGGATCAGGTCGTTCATCCGGTTGAGCGAACGCAGGACAGTGCTTTTACCGCAGCCGGACGGGCCAATGAAGGCGGTGATCTTGTTCCGCAGGATAGGTAGGGTGACGCCATCTACAGCCAGCTTATCGCCGTAGAAGACCTTCATGTTGTGGATTTCGATTGCGTGGGCGCTGCTGCCGTTGCTCGACATGTTCGCATTCTATCCTTGTAGACTCTTGCGGAACCGCTGGCGCAGGATGATGGCCGCGGCGTTGAAGATGAGCAGGACGATCAGCAGCAGGACGATGGCCGCCGCTGCGATCTCGCTGAAGCCTTCACGCGGGTCGCGCACCCAGTTGTAAATCTGGATCGGGATCACGGTGAACTTGGAGGTGATAGTCGGATCGGTGGCGATGAAGGTGGCCGCGCCGACAACGATCAGCGGGGCAGTCTCCCCGATGGCGCGGGACAGGCCGAGGATCGTTCCGGTCAGGATGCCAGGCATGGCCGCCGGGATTACCTGGTTCCAGATCGTCTGCCAACGGGTCGCGCCCAGGCCATAACTGGCTTCGCGGATGCTGGGTGGGACAGCGCGGAGTGCTTCCTGAGCGTTAATGATGATGATCGGCAGGATCAGCAGTGCCATCGTCATCGCGGCGGAAATGACCGAACGTCCCTGGGTGACGGCTTCCAGCGCCCGGACGAAAATCGCCAGACCGAGCAGACCGTAGATGATTGAGGGGACACCCGCCAGATTACGAATGTTGGTTTCGATCAGACGTTCCAGCCAGCCCTGACCCCGCGAATACTCTTCCAAATAGATGGCCGTGCCGACGCCAAGCGGGAAGGCAATCACCACCGTGAGTACGATCACTAGCAGCGAACCGAGCAGCGCCGTCCGTACACCGGATTCGATGGCAGTGATGTTCATGCGCGTTGTCAGAAAGGTGAAGTTGAGCCAGGAGCGCCATTCCAGGACCGCGCCGCTCCATTCGGGGGTGTTGACGACTT
The DNA here is from genome assembly GCA_964556745.1 of uncultured Anaerolineaceae bacterium. Classification (GTDB taxonomy): domain Bacteria; phylum Chloroflexota; class Anaerolineae; order Aggregatilineales; family Phototrophicaceae; genus CFX2. The sequence continues at coordinate 22,443 of CAZKXW010000028.1, read as the reverse complement.
TGGCTTCGATGCTGGCGCGGTCGAAGAGGGATGTGGTTAGCGGCCAGCTTTCCAGCACTTCGCGTCCGACCACGTCCTGATAGATCGAGTCGAGCAGCGCGGCCGGTTCTACCAACTGGGCAACCAGCACTTTGGACTCGTCCTGGGTGAGGTCAGTGAGCTTCTTGTCAGCGAACTCCTCTGGCACAGTCATGCCAGTGATGAGTTCACTCAAGGGCGCTTCACGGTTGGCATTGAAGCGGTCACGGCCGATCAACTGGTCGAGGACATATGTTCGTGTTCCGCCCTGGAGGTTGGCAGCCAGTATATCGATTAGTTCGGCGGTGCTGAGTTCTTCCAGAGGCCGATCTGCGAGCTGTGAGGGTGGCACCGCATCGCGTATGGCGACCAGGCCGAAGATGCGGTTGGCAACATTGCCCATCAGCACCAGCAGGGCCACTAGACCAAAGGTCACCGCGCCCTGAAAGAAACGCTGGCCGATGCTGCCGCGTCGGTGTCGCGATTTCAGCCGCTTCTGAAAGACGGTCTCGTCACGGAGTTTTGCGTAATCGCTGCTCGTTGTGTCTTGTACGGCCATTACTGGTACGCCTCACGGAAGCGGTTGGTCAGATAACGCCCTAACATATTCAGGAACATAGTGAAGATGAACAGTGCCAGACCGAGGGCAAACAGACTGTTGTAGTCAATCGTGCCGTAACTCAGGTCACCACCGCTGATGCGGGCGATATGGCCGGTGATGGTCTCGGCCGCGACGAAGAAATTCGGCGGCATCGACCAGTTCGGCCCCGCTCCCGCCGCCAGCGCCACGATCATCGTTTCGCCCACTGCGCGGGCAATACCGACGATCAGCGCTGCCAAGATACCGGAGAGCGCCGCCGGGAGAATCACTTTGACAATGGTCTCGAAACGGGTCGCGCCCATGCCGTAGGAGGCTTCCCGCAGGTTGCGCGGCACAGCGCTGAGGGCGTCTTCACTCATCGAGGCAATCGTCGGCAGGATCATGATCCCCATGACCAGCCCTGCTGAAGCCGTGTTGTAGAACTGGACGACGTTGGAACCGAACAGGCTTTGCAGCACTGGCGTCATGAAGGTGACGGCAAAATAGCCGTAAACCACTGTAGGGATGCCCGCCAGCACTTCCAGGATCGGCTTGAGCGAAGCCCGCGCCTTCGGTGTGGCATATTCGCTTAGGTAGATGGCTGCGCCCACTCCCAGCGGCAGCGCTACCAGGATCGCCATGAACGAGGTCATCAAGGTCGATTGAAACAGCGGCAGGATGCCGAACTTGTAGCCAACCGGCTGCCACTCGGTGGTCAGTAGAAATTCATCCAGCGTTACTGCGACCGCGCCTTCCGGCGTGCGCTGCTGGATGAACGACAGCGTTTCATTCCCCAACACGATAACGATGCCAATGGTTGTGAAGATCGAGACAATCCCGGCGAAGAGCAGCAGCAGGCGGATGAAATCCTCGAAGGGGCGCGGACGCCGTTCGATGCGTGCCTCATCCAGCGTGTCCTGTTTGAGTGCCGCCAGCGTGCTGACGCGCGCGCGTGATTCGACCTGTACCTGTGTTGTCATACACTTCCTTCTGAATGTGTCGTCTTCGTCTTGCCCACCGCCGACAATTATTACCGAACGAATGTTAAATTTGGTTTAAGCTTCTGGAAAGAAAAGAGGGCATTCGTTTGGAATGCCCTCTTGCGAGCGGACAACTGCGGAGACGAAATTACATGCCTGCGCTGCCCATGGCGGCCAGAAGCTGGAGCTTCGCCAGGCGGTTGGTGCGCTGGCTTACCCGGAAGTAGCCTACCTGATCGACGAAGGCTTCATCGTTGGTCAGCATGAAGTTGATGAAACCCGCGACCTGCGGCTTAGCCTGGATGACGGCAGCGTCACTGTAGATGAACAGTGGACGGGCGAACGGATAGGTGCCACCTTCAGCAGTTTCGGCTGTCGGAGCAACGCCATTCACGGAGACAGCACGCAGGGTTTCCAGATTCTCCTGATAGTAGGCAAAGCCGAAGTAAGCAATAGCATAGGGATCGCCAGCCACGCCCTGAACTAGTACGTTGTCGTCTTCGCTGAACTGGATGCCATCAACATCTGCGATGGCTGCTTCGGCCGCTTCGGCTTCCAGGCCGAGACCGCCATCCTCAACATCGGCTTCCAACGTAACTTCCAGGAAGTAATCGTAGGTGCCGCTGTCCGAACCAGGGCTGAAGACGACGATCGGTTCAGCCGGGAAGCTGGGATCGACCTGGTCCCAGGTGGTCGCAGCACCGCTGTAAATGGCCGAAATCTGGGCGATGCTCAGGTCCTGGACGAAGGTGTTCTTGGCACTGACAGCGACCGTCAGGGCATCGATGCCGACGTAGAATTCGACCGGTGTGCGCGGCGGGTTCAGCGCAGCGCAGTTGTCGATTTCACTCTGACGGATTGGGCGGCTAGCATTGGAGATGTCACTCAGTTCTTCAGGTTTGCCGGTGCAGAAGCGCTCGAAACCGGCGCCCGTGCCGATGATGTCATTGGTGATGCTGCCAAGGAAGCCGGCGTTGATGAACTCGTTGATGGCGACCTGAGTCAGCGGGCCAACCGTCGAGCTGCCAGCGGCGACCACATCACCGGTCAGGGCCAGCGGATCAACCTCCGGCAGGGTGACCGGGGGCAGCAGCACGCCGTCGATGACATGGATGACGCCGTTGCTGGCTTCGATGTCGGTGGCGGTGACCTTCACACCATCGACGGTGACGCCAGCTTCCGAGGCGGCCACGACGAAGGGGCTGCCTTCGACGGTGGTGACTTCGGTCGGTTCCATCATGCCCATCGCGTCAGCGGCCATCACCTTGCCGGCGAGGACATGGTAGGTCAGGACGCGGGTCAGTTCGGCGGGGTTGGCAGCCAGATAAGCAACGACTGCTTCCGGCAGCGCGGCAAAAGCGTCATTGGTCGGGGCAAACACGGTGAACGGGCCTTCACCCTGGAGGGTTTCGACCAGGCCAGCAGCCTGCACCAGCGACACCAGCGTCGAGAAATCGGCGTTGCCCGCGGCGATATCGACGATGGTCTGATCCTGGGCAGCGGCGTTCATCAGGGGAACGACGGCCAGAAGCAGCACGGCCAACAAAACGACGATCCGGTTCTTCATGCTTGTCTCCTCACAAATGTTCTGACAGAAAGGCGGAACGTCTGAACGTTCCATGTGCTCATGCTATCGAGGGAGTATTAACAAAAAGGCCATGCGGTGTTATGTCTCTGTGTTAAGATTGTTAAGCCATGATGCTACATGCGTTAAGTGATGGTTAAACTTAGCGAGTGCTCATCCCTGGCAGGAATCCCCTACCCCCGGACTTTCGGTCAATTTCCGCCGGGATCGGATGTGCGCTATACTGGCAGTCCTGCTGTCAGGTGTTTCGAGGTCGTCGATATGCAGTCGGCTCAGAAGAACAATGGGCTGTCCGGGTCGTATTCGGTTCCAGTGATGCTCTTTGTCGCCCTGGTGATACTCTTCGTGATTTTAGGGTTGGGCGCAGCTTTCCTGCTGAACGACCAGTTCAACCTGCTGGCGGTGAACTCACAGAGCACGGCCTGGATGCAGAGCTTTGAACAGACCAGCCGTCGCCTCATCATTGTGGTAGGGCTCGGACTGCTGGGTTTGCTGGTGGCGCTGGCGATGCTCTGGTTGGTCATCCGTCGCGATCTGGAAGCTCGCCAGCAGCAGATCGATACCCTGCGGAAGGAAAGCGCCCGCCTCGATCAGCAGCTGAAAGGCCGCGCCGTTGAACTGGCCGAAGAGCGTACCCAGAGCCGTACCATCCTCCAGAGCATGAACGAGGGCGTGGTCCTGTTGGATGCGAAAATGATCCTGTATGTCAACCGCGCCTTCACACGGTTGGTTGGCTACGAAACCGGCGAACTCATGAAGCAGCCCTTGAGCGAGGACTCGTCGCTGCCTCTGGCTCGCGATCTGAACAAGGTGCGCAGCCAGGTCGTCCAGGCCATCGCCAAAGGTGGCATCTGGCAGGGTATGTTCACTTTCCAGCAGAAGGATGGCAAGGGGGTAGAAACGGCCATCGTCGGGATGCCTCTGCTCGAATCCGAAGGGCGCGATGGTTCGATTGTGCTCCTTGTCCGTGACAGCAGCCTGGAGCGCAAGCTGGAAGAGCAGAAGGCCGCCTTCGTCTCCAATGCCTCACACGAACTCCGCACGCCACTCGCCAATCTGCGGACGCGCCTGTACCTCTTGAGGAAGCAGCCGGAGAAGCTCGACGAGCATCTGGCGGTGATGGATGATGTGACCGCCTTCATGCAGCAGCTCATCGACGAGATGATCGATGTTGGCCGCTTTGAACGCGGTCTGGTCCTGCTCGAACGCGAGAATGCCGTTTTGCAAGACCTTGCCAACGAGGCCGTCAAGAATTATCTCCCCCGTGCCGAGCGCCGCTCGATCAAGCTTACCGCCGAAGTCGAGGGCGAACCGATCAAGGTGTTGGTCGATCACAAACGCATCGTCCAGGTGTTTGGCAATCTCATTGCCAGCGCCATGAACCACACGCCTCAGAACGGGCAGGTCGATGTCTGCGTCAAGATCGATACCAGCAGCAATGGGCGTCGTCTGGCCGTTGTCGAGGTACAGGATAACGGCATGGGCCTCTCCGAAGAGATGTTGGAGCAGATCTTCCAGCCTTTTGCCAGCGCCAGCCAGGGTGTTGTTAGCGGCACAGTGCTGGGGCTGACCCTGGCGAAAGAAATCGTCGAACTGCACGGCGGCAAGATCAGCGCCGAAAGCGCCGAAGGCAAGGGCACACGTTTCAGCGTGCGCCTGCCCATGCTGGACTCATAGATCTTTGCAATTCTCTAGAAAAATCGATGTCAATTCTTAAGGTATGCCTCATCTATTCCGGCATATGATTCGCATGGCGGCTGCGCACGCCGGATATGAGAGCTTGGCCCTGATCTGCTGACCTGTACGTGCCACAAGTTGATGGATTATTTCCTCATGACAGCGGTACTACGCGCAGTATTTCCCACCGCCGCTCCTGATGAACTCCGTTATCAGATTCGGATATTTTCGCTCGTTCTGGTCTTCATGATCGCGGTTGGACTGCTGAATATCCTCGGCGCTAACCCAGTTCCCATCATCCGTGAAGCAACCCTGATTCTGACCGCAGTCGAGATCGTCCTGCTGGTGCTGGCACAGATTGGTCTGACGATCCAACGGCTGGCCTGGGTGCTGTGTTCTGCCCTGTTCCTGGTTTTTACCGGCGCGGTCCTCAGCAGCGGCGGCATCCAGAGTCCCTTGCTCCCGCTGTATGCGACGGTGCTGGCGTTGGCGACGCTTTTCCTGACCTGGCGTGGCGCAGCCGTTTTCAGCTTACTGGTGGGGCTGGTACTCTTCTTGCTGTTTGTAAATCCAGCTTTAGCACCCGTGCCCGTGGAAAATCTCCATACAGAGCAGCGCGTCCAGCTCTACACGACCTATTACGGTATGTTGGTGATTGCGCTGGCTGCTGCCGCCTATCATCAGGCGCGGCTGCTGCGCCATTACCAGGAGCAGACTCAACGCCTGATCGAACGGGAACAGCAGCTCCAGGCTGAAATCGTCCATCGCTTTGATGCTCAGCGGGCACAGGGACGTCTGGTTGCCGTCCTGGAAAACACCAGCGACCTGGTGAGCATCTCTAGCGCGGATGGCAAGATCACCTACATCAATAAGGCCGGCCAGCGAATGCTGGGACTTCAGGCCAGCGATCCAGCCCCGTCGTCATTTGAGTGTTTCTATCCCGACTGGGCGCGCCGTGTCGTCATCGAGCAGGGCATCCCAACCGCTACGACGCGAGGGGTCTGGTGGGGCGAAACGGCGCTGATCGATTCCGCTGGGGTTGAAATCCCCGTCTCGCAGGTCATCGTCGCCCACCGCGATTCATCGGGGCAGTTGGAATGCTTCTCGACCGTCGTTCGAAGCCTGGCCGAGTCACGCCGCGCCGAACAGAACCGCCTTGAACTGGCGCTGCAGCGCGAACGCATGGATGTCCTCCAGCAGTTCGTGGCCGAGATGACCCACGACATCAAGACACCTCTGACAGCCATCAACAATGCGCTTTATCTGCTGGAACGTCAGAAAGACCCTGACCAACAGCAGCAAAAGATCGACGGTATCAAGCTCCAGGTGAAACTACTTAATCAGTTGGTGCAGGACATCCTGACCTATTCGCGCCTGGAAGAATCGGGGCAGCACACCTTACTGCCGGTTGATCTGAACGACCTGCTGGCTGAGGCAGTGCGCGAACTTCAGCCAACGATTGAGAGCAAACGTCATACCATCCGGATGGAACCGACCAACATGCCCCACATCGTGATGGGCTTCCGCGATGACCTCTACCGTGTGATGACCAACCTGCTGGAAAATGCGCTCAACTATACCCCCGACGGGGGCATTGTGGCTGTTCGTAGCTACTTCACCGATGGGTGTGTCGTCGCTGAATTTGAAGATACCGGTGTCGGCATTGAGGCCGAAGACATTCCTCGGATTTTCGACCGTTTCTATCGGGCGGCTGCAGCGCGGGCGCTGCAATCCGGCGGCAGCGGTCTGGGTCTGGCGATTGTCAAGAAGATCGTCCAGACGCATGGCGGCACAATCACCGTGGAGAGCAATCCCGGTCAGGGCAGCATCTTCCGAGTCTGGCTGCCCAGCCCTCATGCGCTTTCCGTAGATTGAATTACTCCAGGCACTTTGAAAGTAAAGAACATCTGTGCTATGCTGTCGGTAAAGATCGGTAGCCTGTGCTGCACCGTTCGACTATAATCGGCAGTGTAAAACGGGTTGATATGCAGGAGCGCAGATTTGGCAGCATCATTCCGGCGGGTGGGCGTCTTGGCACACCCCTTGCGTCCGCAGTCGGCTCCCGTAGCTGAAGCCATCGCTGCCTTCCTGGAAACACAAGGCGTGTTAGCCTGGGTATACACTGATTGGGACGACGACGCCGTGCGAGAACGAATGGCCGAGGCGGACATGGTGATCGCTATCGGCGGCGACGGAGCGATGCTGCGGGCGGCACGGGTATGCGCGGCGCAGGATGTCCCCGTGCTGGGCGTGAACATGGGACAGTTGGGTTTCCTGACAGAAATCAGCGGCACGGACAGTTGGAAGGCTCCGCTGGGGCGCATCCTGAACGGTGACCGGTGGTGGATCGAAGAACGTATGATGATCCAGGCGGCACTGCTGCGCGGCGACCGGGTGGTCGCTTCTGGCGATGCGCTCAACGATATTGTCATCAGTCGGGGCACGACCGCGCGGATGATCTGGCTGGAGACCTATATTGATCAGGATTGGGCGACGACCTACAACGCCGACGCCCTGATTATTGCCACCGCCACCGGATCGACGGCTTACGCGCTGGCCTGCGGCGGGCCGATTCTCCCGCCAGAACTGCGGAACATTCTGATCGTACCCGTCGCGCCGCATCTGAGCATGGATCGCCCGATTGTGCTGTCGGAAGGTTCGACGGTTGAAGTGGCCGCGCCGGTCGAGAACCGCACCGAAATTGTGCTGACGGTCGATGGCGTGTTCATGGGTGTCGTCCATCCGGGCGACCGGGTGCGGGTGCAGGCCGGGCAGCATGTCTGCCGCTTTGTGCGGCTGCGCGAACGCAATTACTTCTATCGCTCGCTGCTGGATCGGTTGGAGCCGCGTCAGCAGGTTCGTTCCAAGCCGGAAGGGAAGGCATGACCACCCCGACTGAGATGCTGACCTACTGCACGGTGCATCCTGACCGCGAGACCACGCTGCGCTGCAATAAATGCGGACGTCTGATGTGCGCCGAGTGTGCCGTGCTGACTCCGGTAGGCTATCGCTGCCGCCAGTGCATTCGTCAGCAGGATGATCGCTTCTTCTCGGCCACACAGAACGATTATGCCGTTATTGCCGGGATCAGCGGTGGGCTGACCGCTATCGCTGCTCTAATCGTGACCTGGGTGAATATCCCGCTGCTGTTCCTGCTGTTCATTGCTGTGCCCGCTGGCGGCGCGATTGGCGAGACAGCGCTGCGACTGACCGGGCGGCGGCGCGGTCGCTACTCCAGCCAGATCGCGGCTGGGGCGTCCGTCGTCGGCGGGCTGACCGGCGCAGTCGCTTTCGTCTGGCTGCGAACTGGCGAGTTCGCGCCAGAACTGGCGCTGCGCGTCGCCTTTAGTGATCTGACCCTGATCGTTTTTGTGGCCGTCACAGCGGTTGTTATCTACAGCCGCTTCCAGATGCGGATATGATGATCCCGTCGTACCAGTGGATTTCCGAACATGCTTGAAGAACTGCGTATCCAGAACTTCGCTATCATCGACAAGCTTGAACTGAGCTTCGCCTCCGGCTTTAATGTCATCACGGGTGAGACCGGCGCGGGCAAGTCGATCATCATCGACGCGGTGGAATTAATCCTGGGCGGCAAGGCCGACGCCGGATTCGTCCGCGCCGGGGCGGATAAAGCCGTCGTCGAAGGCAGCTTCGCCCTCGACAAAGCGACCAGGGCGCTGGTGCAGCCGATCCTGGAACGGGAGGAGATGGAAGGCGAAGACCCCGATTACGTCACCATCACCCGCGAGGTCCGCAGCAATGGCCGCTCAACTGCGCGGGTCAATGGTGTGACTGTCAGCCAGGATGTGCTGCGGGCGATTGGCGATCTGCTGGTGGATGTCCACGGCCAGAGCGAACACCTGTCGCTTCTGAACCCGCGCTCGCATCTCGATCTGCTCGACCGCTACTCGGAATTGACCGAGATGCGGCTGGCGCTGGCCTCACTGGTCGAACGGGTGCTGAATACTCGCCGCGAGATTGCCCGGCTGACCGAGGACGAGGCCGCGCTCAAGCGCCGCGCCGAACAGCTTCGCTATGAAGCTGACGAGATCGAAGCGGCCGACCTGCGCGTGGGTGAAGAGGAAGAACTCCGTGCCGAACGGACGCGCATGGGCAACAGCGAGCAGCTTGCCAACTACGCCTCCGAAGCTTACGCGCTCCTGCACGGCGATGAATCGAGCGACCAGATGTCAGCGGTTGATCAGTTGATGCAGGTGTCGGTGCTGCTGGGCAAGCTGGCGAACATCGACACGGACATGAAGGAAGACGCCGAACTGGCTGACAGCCTGAGCGTCGAGGCCGAAGAACTGGCGCTGGCGCTGCGGCGCTATGCCGACCGGGTGGAATACAATCCCGACCGCCTGGATGAAGTCGAGGAGCGCCTGGAACTTATCAACAAGCTGCGCCGGCGCTACGGCGCGAGCATCGAAGCGGTACTGCAATACGCTGAGAAAGCCCGTAAAGAACTCGAAAACATCGAAAACAGCGACGAGCGCCTGGAAAAGCTCCGCGCGGACGAAGACAAGCTGCTGCATCACGTCGGGGAAGTCGCCGACCGGATCAGCAAAGTCCGCCAGATGATGGGGCAGAAGATGGGCGAGCGCGTCGTGGCCGAACTGGGCGATCTGCGCATGGAACGGGCACAGTTCGAGGTTTCGATTCAGCGGCGCGAAGACCCTACCGGCTGCTTTGTCGGCGAGAAGCGCTATGCCTTCACCCATACCGGCGTGGATGAAGTCGAATTCGTGATGAGCGCCAATCCGGGTGAGCCGCTGCGCCCGCTGGCGAAGGTTGCTTCCGGCGGGGAGATGGCGCGGATCATGCTGGCGCTCAAGCGGGTGCTGGCGCTGGCCGACCAGACCCCCACACTGATCTTCGACGAAATCGACACCGGAATCGGCGGGCGCGTGGGCAGCGTGGTCGGCGAGAAGCTCTGGTCGCTCTCCCACGGGCATCAGGTCCTGGTGGTGACGCATCTGGCGCAGTTGGCCGGGTATGGCGACAGACACTACCACGTCACCAAGCAGGTCAAAGGCGAGCGCACCATGACGCTGGTTACCGCTCTGGATGACGAAACGCAGCGCATCAGTGAGCTGGCCGCCATGCTCGGCACCGAAGGCGAGAGCGGGCGGCTGAGCGCCCAGGGCATCCTGGCGCAGGCGGACACCTTCAAGCAGGAACACCGCCCGGCTGCGCCCGGCAAGAAGCTCAAGCAGGAAAAACTGTTGTGAGGGCGAAACCATGCCAAACCTAGCGCAAGAAATTTACGAACGGGTTCGTCATCTGGATGCCCAGCAGCAAGAACGGGTGCTGGATTTCATCGTCCACATCGATGAACCTGAATTCGACTTCGAGGCCTGGCTGACACGGGTCAATCAGATACGTGCCGATTTGCGGTCACGTTACGGAGATCAGGTGTTCCTTGACCCTCAAACTACCCTAGATGAAGTGCGAGAGGAATCCTCTTGGCCGAGATCATCGTCGTAGATTCTGGGGTCATACTTGCCAGCGTGCTGGGTGAGTCTCAATCGCAGAATGCACAATTGCTGTTGAGGCGATGGCGAGACAGTAAGATCGATCTAGCAGCGCCTAGTCTGTTTCGCTATGAGTTAGTGGCCGTACTGCGGAAATGGGTTTATCAACGACGGCTTTCGACTGAAGAATCTCAGGACATTCTCTACTCCTTGCTGAACTATCCAATACAGTTGTACTTTGATGAAATGCTCCTCAAGCGAGCCTATGAATTGGCGACTCGCTTTGATCGTCCAACAGCCTATGATTCCCAGTATTTGGCCATGGCGGAACGCCTCAAGTGTGATTTCTGGACAGGAGATGAGCGGCTGTACAACACGATTGCTCATCGGTTAACCTGGGTCAAATGGATCGGAAATCCCGATTAGGATTTTCAACACAAGGACAATTGACGCTCATGACGCTGACTGTGCCTTTCGACGCGAATATCGACCGCCGCCGTACTGGTTCCTTCAAGTGGAACCTGTATCCTGAAGATGTCCTGCCCGCCTGGGTCGCTGACATGGATTTCCAGGCCCCGGAACCGGTGCTGCGTGCCCTGCGCGAAGCGGTCGATCATGGCATCTTCGGCTACCACTTCGATTCGCCGCCGCTGCGCGAGGTTCTGTTACAGCGCATGGCGGACCGCTACGGTTGGGGCATCGATCCGCACGATATCCTGTTCGTGCCCAATCTGGTCAGTACGCTCAACTTCACCTGCCTGGCCTATGCTGAGCCGGGCGATGAAGTCGTGATGACCACGCCGGTCTATCCGCCGTTCCTGAACGCGCCGACCAACGGCAACCGCATCACGCGGACTGTCGATCTGGCGGTGCGGACAGAAGCGGATGGGCGGATGCATTACGAGATCGACTTCGACGCGCTGGAAGCAGCCATTACGCCGCGCAGCCGCATCTTTCTGCTGTGCAGCCCGCATAATCCAGTTGGGCGGAGTTGGACACGCCCTGAACTGGAACGGCTGGCGGAATTCTGCCTGCGCCACAAGCTGCTGATCGGTGCGGATGAAATCCACTGCGACGTGCTGCTGGACGGCCAGACACATATCCCCATCGCCACGCTGGGGCCGGAAGTCGCCGCCCAGACGCTCACCATGATGGCTCCCAGCAAGACTTTCAACATGCCGGGATTAGGGATGGGCTTCGTCATTGCTACCAACCCGGACGTGCGCCAGCGCTTCGAGAAGTCCACTGCCTACTATATGTCCCATCCTGGCCCGATGAGCTTTGCCGGGGCGCTGGCGGCCTACAGCCCGGAGTCCCAGCCGTGGCTGGACAATCTGCTGGTTTACCTGCGGCAGAACCGCGATACCTTCGCCAGCGCCATGCAGGAACTCTTCCCGAAGGTGCGCTACACCGTGCCGGAAGCGACCTTCCTGGCCTGGCTGGACTGGCGCGATGTGCCGCTGCCGGCCGCCAGCCCGTACCAGTTCTTCCTGGAGCAGGGGCGGGTGGCCTTCAACGACGGGGCGGCCTTCGGGGAGGCCGGGCGCGGCTTCGTGCGGGTCAACTACGGCACATCACGCGGGCGTCTGCTGGAGATCATCGAGCGGATGCGCCGGGCGGTCGAAGCGGCGGGGGTATCGCCGTAGTCAGGCTCTGACGGTTTTCATCTGTTATGGAGAAATCAGTTCCAATACGAACGATTATTCACATGGGCGACCCGGCGGGCTGCCCCTACGATGATTCGTCTTTGATTCGGTTTTCCCATTGTGCCGCTCGTGTCATTTATGTCACTGACGGAAGAAAAGTTGATAGTTTATAGTTTGTATTTGATAGTTTATAGTTGATAGAAAAATGCGATGATAGATGAGAAACGATAAGAATGATAAGAATGAGAATCTGAGAATCGTCCACAATGTTGGCCACGTCGTGCGTGCCGGACGGACGGATGGGCACAACTGGCGGCAATTGCGGAATGGCAAATTGCGGCAAAGTCCTTACATACAAGGAAAAGTTGTTGCAGTCGGTGCAGTTGCAACTGGGTGCAATCTGCAACAACGATGCATTCCGAAATTCGCAGTCGATAGATTGTAAAGGCGCGTCGGGCAGCCCTCACCCGAAGGCTCGCTGACACCTGCTGGAAGCAGGGGGTCGCGTGCCCGTCATTCCACAATACCACAAAACAAGGCGGAAAGGGTGACATTTTGGAAAACCATTTGGTGTCTTATGGATGCTTGAACAATGCGAGGCGCAGCGGCTGGATGGCCACGAGAAGAAGGTTTGAGCGGGGTTTGTGGAAGAGAGGACACGCTCTGCAAAAGGGTGGGGTGCATTTCAGATTTGCGGGCGAAAATAAACGGCATGAGGCAATTCAGAGGAAGGCAGATTGTCGGTTTGAGGACGCCGGACACTCAATAGCGCATCCGGCACGTTCTGCCCTCATCCCCCTGCCCCTTCTTTTCAGGGGCAGGTTTTTTCATGATCCTCACCCCCAACCCCCTCTCCATTGCGTGGAGAGGGGGCTTAAGAGATCAGAAAGGTTCAATCGGTGGGCATGAACTGACGCCGGGCAAAAAATCTACCCTTGAGAACTGCCGCCTTCTCCCCGGTCTATACACGGGAGAAGGGGGAAAAACCTTTCGGGGGTGTCCCCCGCAGCCCCGTGTTTTTCTCGACGATTTAGCGGATGCAGCACGAAAGTGTCCGGCTGCCGAAAAGCCATGTCCACTAAAGGGACAAAAGACGGGCCGACATCCGTGTCCATCCTCGAAAGACCATCATGCTATCCAAAACTTACCCCAAGAATGAAATGCACCCAGGCGATTTGCGGAGATGATCCGCGCAATACATAATTGGCGCACGATCCTTTCTAGAAGAGAAGACTGAATTATTGTGGCGCGTTTCTTCGTCAGCTACTCCCGCAGCGTCAAAGATGACGTGAGCAAGGTGGTCGAACTGCTGCGCTCCAGCGGGCATGAGGCGTGGTGGGATGGGGACATCCCGATCATGGCCGACTGGTGGGCGACCATCCTGAAGCGCATCGAATGGTGCGAGGTCTTCATCTTCATTGTCTCGGAAAAGTCGGTGAAGTCTGCTTACTGCCTGGCGGAACTGAAGTACGCCAGCGACCGGCAGCGGCCGATTCTGCCGTTCATCATCGGGGATGCGTCCGGGTTGGCGCTCCCCAGCGACCTGCCACCGCGGGGGCAGTGGCTCGTTTACAAAGGCGATCCGGGGCATACCCTGGCGCAGATCAACCAAGCCTACAGCGCCATCGAGTGGCAGCTCCACAAGGATATCGATGCGCCGCGCCCGCCAGAGCCGGAAAAAGGCGGCAAGAGCCTGATCCAGCAGTTCCAGGGGGCGCTGCGGCTGGCGAACAACCAGGAATTTGAAGCGGCCAAACAGAGTCTCCGCAATATCAAGCAGCTTGATTTCGATGAGTGGGGAGCGGACTGCGATGCGTGGCTGGCCCGTCTGACCAGCTATGCTCCGCTGATCGATCTGGCGGCGGACGCAGCGACTCTTGACCGGGCACGGCGTGAATGGCAGGCGTATGTTCGCCAGCACGGTGACGACTTCGACCCGGCACAGATCGGCCAGCGGCTCAAAGGGAGCAGGGCTGTGCCACGCCGGGCGGTGATTGGCGGGTTGGTCACGGGGCTGCTCATCATGGCGGCGGTGGTTTTTGGGGTGGTGCTGCCGCAGATTAACAATGGGGCACAGCCTTCACCAACGCGACTGGCTGAGATCGCACAGGCGCCGGAAACGGCCGCGCCGACCCCGACTTCATCCCCCGATCCGACTGAAACGCCATCACCGACGCGGGACACGCTGCAAGCAGCCTATGCCCAGGCGGCAGCGTATGATTACCAGCAAGGTAACGATGCCTGGACGCCTGTGGTTCACACGTTCGATGATGGCGTACCGATGGCGCTGGTTCCGCCGGGATGTTTTTCGATGGGCAGCGATACGAGCGCGACCGATGAACAGCCGGTCAGTGAGCAGTGCTTCGACGAGCCATTCTGGATCGACCAGACCGAAGTGACCCAGGCGGACTTCGAGCGCATCGGGGGCGCGAGGAGCGGTCTGGACGGGTTCGATGGCGATCAGCGCCCGGTCGAGAAGATCAACTGGTTTGAAGCGCGGGACTTCTGCGGGTATCGCGGCGGCAGGCTGCCGGCTGAACGCGAGTGGGAGTACGCGGCGCGAGGCCCTGATGGATGGGAATATGCCTGGGGCAATACGTGGGATGAGAATGCCGTTGTCTGGAAGGACAATGCGGACAAGCAGACTGCGACCGTGGGCAGCCGCCCGGAGGGGGCGTCGTGGGTGGGCGCGCTGGATCTGAGCGGGAATGTGTATGAATGGATGAACTCGCTCTACCTGCCTTATGACAGCGCGGAAGACCGGGAAGCCGATACCGGAAATCTCACGAGTGTTTTCCGTGTGCTGCGCGGTGGATCGTGGGTGAGCAATGACCCGGCATTTCTACGGGCGCCGACTCGCCAGTCGGACAGGCCTGATTCCCGCCTTGACGACATCGGTTTCCGGTGTGTGCGGTCTTCGTGATGGAGAGCCGTCACTAAACGCTCAGTCCAACCAGAACTTGTCGGACAGGTATTTGTAGGCGCTGTCGGGGAAGAGGGTGACGACCACGGCCGGGCGGCCCTGCTCGGCGGCTTCTTCGGCAAGCTGGAGCGCGCCGACCATGGCCGCCGCTGCGCTGATGCCGACCAGATAGCCCTCTTCGCGAGCCAGCCGCCGCGCCATCTCGTGGGTGGCTTCAGTGCTGATGCCCAGGTTGCGGTCGGCAAAGGTCTCGTCATAGATGCCCGGCTTGATGGCGGTGGGCATGTGCTTGAGGCCTTCCAGACCATGAAAAGGCGAATCCGGCTGCAAAGAGACGATCTGCACGGCGGGGTTATATTCTTTCAAACGGCGTCCGGTTCCCATCAATGTACCGCTCGTGCCCAACCCGGCGACGAAGTGGGTGATGGTTCCGCGCGTCTGCCGCCAGATTTCGACGCCGGTCGTGTGGTAATGCGCCTGCCAGTTGGCGGGGTTGTTGTACTGGTCGGCGTAGAAGTAGCGCTCCGGTTCGGCGGCAGCCAGTTCGCGGACGGCGCGGATCGCGCCGTCGGAGCCTTCCAGGGGATCGGTGAAGACGATCTCGACGCCGTAAGCCCGCAGGATGGCGATGCGTTCGGGGCTGGCGTTGCGGGGCAGGAACAGCTTGACGCGGTAGCCTTTGGCCGCGCCGATCATGGCGTAGGCGATGCCGGTGTTGCCGCTGGTGCTGTCCAGCAGGATGCGATCCGGGGTGAGGTCGCCGCTGCGCTCGGCCTGGCGGATGATGTTGGCCGCAGCGCGGTCTTTGACACTGCCGCCGGGATTCATCCACTCGGCTTTGGCGAAGAGCTGCACCTCATCGGGCAGATGGGCGGTGATGCGCCGGAAGCTGAGGAGGGGGGTGTTGCCGATCAAGCTGTCGATATTGGCTGTTTCCAGGTGCGGCAGGGGGTGGAGATCGAATTTCGGAAGTGCCATTGTGATCCAGTAAATCCTCGTTACGTCTTGGCAGTAAACGAAACGGCCAGCAGAGAAAACAAAAGCGCGGCTGCGTCTGCCCGTCAGGGACGCTCCGCGCTTCAGTCGTTCTGCTGGCCGCCAGGCCATGTCTAGAAAATCGCCGTCTGAAGCTCGGTTAACGCCCCCGCCTCAGACAACAACACGCGCACAGGTGCATGGTGTTCTTTACTCAAATTATGGAGGGAAGCGTTCAAGTGCGAATGATTCTTGCACGGGCGACCGGCTGGGTCGTCCCTACGATGAATTCGCCTTTGATTTGATTTTCCCATTGGCTGCCGCCAGACGATCCGCGGCATATGGCAGACTCTACAGCAGCCGGGCGGGCTTTGTCAACAGGCGCGGGGGGTACACTCACGAGATGCACATCGGGCGGCGAATGGAGTGTGCCACGGTTGTTGCAAAGACAGCATATCCTATCTTGCCCTCACCCAGACTCTCTCTGCCGAACGGCGGGTAAGCCTGGGAGAGGGAGTTAGGAACAGCCGTGCCTGGCCGGGCTGAATCGCGTGCAAAGTAACGGCAGATTCGTTACCATTGAGAAACCGTTTGTTTCAACGCCGTCCTTATTGATTCTCAGGCTGAACGAAGCGCCGATGCGTATCGAACGCAGTCCTTCCCGGCTTTCATTCCGCAGGCAGCGCCGCCGTCGCTCGGGCTGCCTGTCACTGGCGGTGTTGATCGGTATGGTGGTCGGGGCGCTGGCGATGTCGTGGAACTGGATCGGGGGGCGTTTGCTGCCTGCCGCGCAGCCGCAGGGGGAAGATGCGCTGACGGCTGCGGAGGAGTCTTTCGCGCAGGGCGATCTGAACGCGACCATTGAACACGCCCGCCAGGCGCTGACCGCCGATCCGAGTGATGACGCGGCGCTGGTGCTGCTGGTTCGGGCGCTGATTTACCGCAGCTATGTGGATTATAACCGGGGGGCCGACCGTCAGGCGGCGCTGGACATCACTGCCGAGGCGCTGGCGAATCAGGCGAGCAGCGCAGTCCGCCAGGCGATCCGGGCCTATGCGCTTCAGGCGGCTGGGCAGCCGGTCGAGGCGGCGCGGATGGCGGCGGATGCGCTCAAGCTGGACTCAAGCAACGGGCTGGCACGGGTGGCGCTGGCGCTGGCTTATGGTGGGGTGGGGAGCTTCGAGATTGCTCTGCGCGAAAGCCAGCAGGCCGCGCTTGATCCGGCGTGGCAGCTTGAAGGTCAGCGGGCGATGGCGATCAGCTACAGCGATATGGGGGATTACCGCAGCGCGATCAAAGCGGTGGACGCGGCGATCGAGCTGAACCGCCACCTGATACCGCTGTACTTTGAGCGGGCGCTGTACGCCATGCAGACGGGCGATGCCGATCAAGCGACGGCGGCTTACTTCCAGGTATTGAGCTATGACCCGGAGAACGTCAAGGCGCGGCTGCGGCTGTGCGAACTTTCGAGTCTGCTGCGGGAACGCGAGGCGGCCATCCAATACTGCCAGGAGGTGACTCAGCGCGCCCCGGACTGGTCGGATGGGTGGTATCAACTGGGGATGGAGTATTTCTTGCAGGGGAATTTCCTGGGGGCGCAGCAGGCGCTCCACCGCTGCTCGACGCTCCAGACGATGCAGAATGTTCCCGTCCCCAACCGGCGCTTTGAGTGCTGGTATGTGCAGGGGCAGGCCGCGGAAATCCTGGGGAACTGCGCCAATCTGATTGCCACATACAATGAGTTCCGCGCGATGCAGACCAGCGCCGACATTCAGGAGACCTGGACGTATCCGCCGGAGGGGCCGCCGGGATGCGTCACGCCGAGCGCGCCGCCGCCCTGAGAGCGTGGATCGCGCGTCAGCCCGGCGTAGGTTTTGCAGCGGTTGAGTTTTGACCGAGCCGTGCGATACTACAGACAATCATCCGATCCAATGGCTCGTAAGGCACGTCTGACGATGAACACCCTGCGCCGACTCTGCACCCGATTGATCGCTGTGATTCTGCTAGTGCCGGTGGGCGCGGCGTTCGCGCAGCAGCCCTGCGCGGAACTGCCCGCCTGTGACGGGGCGCTTGGCCTGCCGAAGACCACGCTGGACAGCTACCCGGAGCCGAATGTCTTCCCGCTGCCTATCGACGACACGGTGCTGTACGACCGCATCTACCGGACGATCAAAGGTGGCTCGGCGATTCATGATGCGCCAGGCGGCAATGTCATCGAGACGCTGGGGCCGGGCTTTAGCTACGTGACGGTCAACCGCTTTGAGGGTGACTGGGCCGAGATCGACGAGGGCAAATGGGTTCCGAATACGGCGCTGGCCGAAGATGTGCTGATTTCGCGCTTTACGGGGGTCAAGCTGCCGGATGATCCGCTGCCGTATCCGACAGCCTGGGTGATGCGGCATCTGCGAGCGGCCGAGGAACCAGGCGGCGATGCCTCGGAGAACAATCCGTTCATGTATCGCTATACGCTGGTGACGCTGTACACCTACGTCGAGGTGGACGGCAAACGCTGGTATCAGATCGGCGAGAACCAGTGGGTGCATCAGTTCGATGTCGCCAAGATCGCGCCGATCGCCCGCCCGGCGGAGATTGATACGGTCAAGTGGGTGTCGGTCGATCTGTATGAGCAGACGCTGGTGGCTTATGAGGGCGAGAAGCCGGTGTTTTCGACGCTGGTTTCGTCGGGGCTGGAGAAGTGGCCGACCAACGAAGGGCTGTTCCATGTGTACCTGCGGTTTCCGCGCACAACGATGAGCGGGGCTTACCAGCAGGAAGACTTTTACTTTCTCCAGGAAGTGCCCTGGACGATGTACTTTGATGACGACATCGCGCTGCATGGGACCTACTGGCACGACGGCTTCGGCTACCGGCACAGTCACGGCTGCGTGAACCTGTCGATCACGGATGCGAAGTGGTTGTATGACTGGAGCGCGGATGAGACCGACTATACAGTGCCGAACGATCTGGGCATGGCGGTCTACGTCTACAGCAGCGGGCAGTATGATTAGGGGGATGCTATCCTACCCGCACCCGGCCTCCCCCACAAAGCCAGGGGGCGACCAGACAGGCGGCATGTTGCCCAATGGGATACCGTCCGGCAGCGTCCAGGTGGAAGTGGTCAGGTCGGCCAGCGCCAGGGCATAGCTGCTGCGCAGCGCCAGCCAGCGCCCATCCGGGCTGAAGCGGGGATAATCGGCGTGGCTCAGGGCTGGATCAGGCAGGACGCGGACGGCATCGGTATCGGCACTGCCGACGAGCGGCACACGCCACAGGACATTCTCAGCGACACCCTGCAGATCACGCGCCGCGCCGAGGATGGCGGTGCTGTCTGGGAACCAGGTGGTATCGAGGATCAGGCTCCACTGGTAGCTGAGCGGCGTGGGGATGGCTCCGGGGGCGTTGGCGATCATCCAGAAGGTATCGTTGTTGGGGCTGGGGGAGTAGATGAAGCTGACCAGGAGGCCATCGGGACTCCAGCGCGGAGCGCGGACGCTGCCGGTGGGGAAATTGGTGAGCGGGTATTTGGTCTGGCCGTCGGCGCTGACCACCCAGAGATCGGCCTCGTGCACCAGCGGCCCGACCGGGGCAGAGCCGCCCTCTGGCGTCGGCACGGCGGTCGAAGCGATATCGGCTCCAGCGGGGCGCTGGGTGAACGACTGATATGCCAGCCACTGCCCGTCCGGCGACCATTCCGGCTCATGCTCGTCCCCGGTGCGGCTGTAGAATTCAGGGACGCCGCCGGAAGGCCCGACCCAGGCGATGTGGGTCGTGCGGCGTGGGGTTCCATCAGGGGCGGCCTGGAGGCGGATCAGTGTGAAGGCGATGCGTGATCCATCCGGCGAGGGCTGCGGTTCCCAGACTCCCCACCGTTCGGGCGGCAGTTCGTCAAACTGTACCAGGGCACGGGCATCGCTCCCGTCGAGGCGGGCGCTATAGGCGCGGGCCAGTCCCAGGCCATCGCTGAGCGTGTAAATCAGCCGGCAACCATCCGCCGAAAAGCCCCAGACCATATGCCAACCAGTGCCGAAGCGGAGCGAGCGCCGCGTTCCGGTGTTCACATCGAGCAGGAGGATTTGATCCTGAGCGGCGCCGGTCACCGCCAGGAGGGGGCTGCCGAGGGATGGGGCATCCTGCGCCCGGATGGGGGACAGCAAGAGAAAAGCAGCGAACACGCCGCAGACCGGGACGATCAACAAGGAGCGGAACAGGGACGCGGCGATGCGCGCCCCTGTTGGTTCAAGACATGACCGCAACGGACTTTACCGTGATGTCACCGGGACCGGGATACCCGACTGGCTGCGGAACGCGCCCAGAGCGGAGGAAATCCACCCCTTGACGAGGGCGTTATCGCAGGTGGCCTGGATTTCATACCATTCCGCGCGCCGGTCGCGCCCGACGACGACATATTCCCACTGCCCGGCGATGGAGCAGAGCGGCAGAGCAGTGTCATTGGGGGCGGCTACCAGATTGGCGCTGCTAAAGAGGAAGAAGGTCGGCTGCGCGACCACACCCTGCGATTCGACCACGGGCACATCGGTCAGATTGCCGCGGGCGACCAGGAACTCGGCTTTGGCCCAACCGACGATATCATCGGCCTGCACCAGCCACCACGAGAAATCCAGGTTGCGACCGAGCGGGATCAGTTTGACGCCGCCATCGACGATGCCGACCAGGGTGTATTCGGGGCCGTCGCCGGTGCGGAGCGAGAGGTTATCGGTGTTGACGATCAGATAGCCGGGCAGGGCGTCGATCACGTCATCGGAGTTGGTTGGGCGCGGCGGAGCCGCATTGGGATCGACCGAGGGCGAAGTTTGGCCGTCGCTGAGCAGGCCGATGCCTTCTGGCAGCGCCCCATAGGTCGGCAGTCCGTCGCAGCTTCCAGTCGCCAGGACGATCACTTCGTCATCGAGGTCATTGCCGGCGAGGCTGACGACGCGCAGCGTCAGCGGGTTGTAGAGCGGTTCCGCCGTCCAGGGGATGAGGCTGGCGCCGTCCCAGGTCACTTTTCCGCCGACAAAGAAGCTGTCCACGACCGGATCGTAGATGATGCTGCCGCTGCCATCGGTCGCGACCACGATGAAGGCTTCGCGGAGCGCCCCGGTGTTATCGCGGTCGAGGAGGATGTCCCCGCTGCCGGTGAAACCATCGCAGCTCAGCGCGAAGGCGGCGCTGCTGTTCTCGCCGGCCAGTGCCGGCCCGATTGTCACAACAAGGGTGAGAAGGGCGACAAGCGCCACGACGAGATGAATACGCCGCATCATATGGTTTTAACTCCCGATGTGATCCGCAAAATGCAAGCATTCTTCCTGTATCATATCCCGATTGCGGCTTTGCGCAATCTCGGCAGAGAGGAAGGTTCCTGTGTTGAGGCTACGATTCGGATGACGCGGCTGATTCGCCGGAGTCAAAGTCGATCTGTTCGTAGATGTCGGCCAATCTCAGGACACAGGCAATCGAGGTCAAAGAGAGCGAGGCTTGCAGGCCGTGAACTTCGCTGAGCTGCCACAACCCGCTGTCCTGGCGGGCAAAGCGTTCCATGTGTGGGCTGTCCTGTGCAACCAGCACGTATTCCTGCAAGGGCTCCAGTTCCCGATACCGCTGGAACTTTCGGCCTCGATCAAACCGTTCGGTGTTCGGGGACAGCACCGCGATCACCACAGTGGGATTCAGCAGGATGTCCCGCGAGTCACCGTCGAACTCGGCGTCGCCGCAGACCACGCTGATATCCGGGTAGGTGTAGGAGCGGGTAGAAGGGGTTCGCAGCTTCATGTCCGAAGGATAGACTTTGCAGGGACGCCCACGCAGTTGGGTGTACAGCGAGACGTAAATGCTCCCGGCGATGAGGTTGTGCGCCTCGCTCGCCCCGGACATGGCGTAGACGCGCCCGTCGATGAATTCGTGCTTGACCTCGCTTTCCCGGTCAAAAGCAAGGTAACCGGCTTCAGTCATGGGCTTGTCGATTATTGGCGGGGCGGACATGTCATGCAGCCTGTGATTCAATACGGGTCGCTACCGTCCAGTATAGCCGATGTGCTGGAGCCGATGTGCTGGAGCCGATGTGCTGGCGCGATCATGTTTCCATCGCGCTGTAGGGGAAATCCGCCGCTGCGAAGACCGCGACAGCGTAAGCGGGCAGCGCCCAATCGGGCCGTAGTAGGCCAGCCGTAGGCCGCGCGTCGATTTTCTCATGAGGGGGGGTGGTATAGTGGTGGGTGTTCGGCGGGGGATACCCCCACTACCCGCCGAACAGGCTGCCCCGAATACCAAGCGCCTCCTCCCCGGAGGCGTTTGGTGTTTCTGGGCTACCGCAGCGGGTCGGCGGTAGTACACATCTTGCAGCTGCAATTCGGTGATTTCTGCGCCGTTTCCCCTGGAATGTGACCCCGGATGCCAAACGATAAGAATGATAAGAATGAGAATCGGTCGATTTTGTCACATTTCTCATCGGGGAGGGCGGCCCTCACCCCGGCCCTCTCCCAGCGAGCGAAGCGAGCGTTCGGGAGAGGGAGTCTCCTACCCGTAATCATAGGGTAGCACAAAATGAGGCGGTTAGGGTGACATTTTGTCTACTTTTGCGCCATA
>CAZKXW010000027.1:0-46583 GCA_964556745.1 uncultured Anaerolineaceae bacterium | reverse complement strand
CAGCGCCAGAATGACGATCACGACGACGGCAACCAGAACCAGGATCAGAGCATACTCAACGAGACCCTGACCTTCTTCGCGCGGCATATACAGCATGATGATTTCTCCTCAGTAGATCAATCGATTCAGATGAGTGGATGATAAACCACTATCCATCATGCTACAGACGATTGAGAATACTGTCAATAGGCTGTACCCAAAATTCGTTTTTAATTTACGTTTCCTCAACGAAAGCAGACGCATCCTCCCCTTGCCAACATAGAGCAAAAGGGGAGGACAGGAGTTTCGGGGTAGGTTTTTCATGATCTTCACCCCCAACCCCGCGTAGGGGCGACCCGGCGGATCGCCCCTGTACAAGAATCATCCGTATGGGAATGATTCCCCCCTGAGGCTGTCACAGCACTAAATGCTGCGCTGGAGGGCGTGAATGCCCGTCGCGCCGCTGGGGCTGACCCCGGCATGTTCCTCGATCTGAGGCGTGCCGTCCCCTTCGACACAGCGGACTTTGAAGGTGTGGTCGCCCTCGGCGAACGGCCAGTCATAGCGCCAGATTGTCCAGGTGGTCGTGGAGAGCGGCTGGCGCAGGTTAGCCTCGACCCAATCGGCGTCATCGACCTTGACCTCGACGCGCGAGATGCCGCGCGCGCCAGCATGGGCGATGCCGCCAATGGGAACGAGTTTCGTGCCATCGCTGCGCTGCACGACATCGTCGACAGCGACGGTATCGATCACTGCCGTGGCTCGCATGATGGCCTCGGCATCCCAACCGCGCCGCACCCAATAGCCTTCGCCGCCCGGTTCAACGAACTCGATGCTGACAATCCACTTGGGCTGCTTCATGCCGTAACGGTCGGGAATGTAGACGCGCAGGGGGAAGCCGTGTTTGACTTCCAGCGGCAGGCCGTCCCAGGCATAGGCCAGCATGACGCGCTCATCACCCTGAACAGTGTCCAGTGCCAGATACTCGGTGAAGCCATCGATGGAGTCGATGCGAAGGTGAGTGGCATTCGGCATCGGCTTGACCTGCTCGACCAGTTTCTGAAGGCTAAAGCCCGTCCAGCGGGTAGTGCTGGTCAAGTCACCGCCGATGGGGTTGGAAATACAGGCCAGCGTGACGAACTGGTGCATGGGTTCATAGTTGTTGCGGATGTCGGCCAGCGTGAGAGTCAGTGGATTTTCGACAAGGCCGCCGACGGTCAGCGTCCAGTCTTCCTCGACGATGGCCGGCGGGACGAGATTGATGTCGATGCGGTAGTGGTCGGCCAGCGGGGTGAACTCTGGACGTGTACCCGGCGCGGGATTGAGTGGATCGGCAGCGTTGGGCAGCTTGTTAGTCGCCGACCAGGGCTGATCCACCGCCGGGATGGGCGTAGCTCCGGGGGCGGGCGTGATCTGCACCGCCGAAGCAGCCGCGTCGGTCGAGCGGGCGTTGAGCAGGGCGCTGACCCCGGCCCCAACAACAGTAAACCCAGCCGCCGCGCCGCCAAGCGTCACCAGGAAGCGGCGGCG
Source organism: uncultured Anaerolineaceae bacterium (assembly GCA_964556745.1). Lineage (GTDB taxonomy): Bacteria > Chloroflexota > Anaerolineae > Aggregatilineales > Phototrophicaceae > CFX2. Next base: position 45,074 of record CAZKXW010000027.1, on the reverse strand, counting down.
GTCAATGGCCTGGACGGAGGCGGGCACAGTCGTGGACGAAGATGTGGCGGACTCGGCCCGGCTGAGGCGGTCATACGACCAGCCCAGGGCCGTGCCCCACGCGGCGAAGAGCGCGATGATCCAGGCAGCGCTGACCAGATCGGAGGTTTGCGCGGTCAGGTTGACGTCCAGGCTGATGAGCGCGATGAGGATGCCTGCGATCACGCCAGCGGCCAACCCGAAGCGGACGGCAGTCTGCCCCTGTAAGCGGCGCGCCCGCAGCCCGGCAAAAAGCAGCGCCCCAACGACGATGCCGGTGATGAACAATCCGGCCACGGCCATGAGCTGTTCTCCCAGCTTGGCAACGCTGGACGTTTCACCCAACTGGAAGGTTCGGATGATGCTGACGATGATGCCAACGCCGAAGCGGATAATGTCGCCGGGAAGGACCCGCGCCATCCAGTCGAAGACATCGAAGGGCACGAAGGGCGTGCCGAGAAGCTGGGCTGCTAACGCAAATACGGCGATCAGGATCACCGTCCAGAATGCGCCCACCAGGGCGCCCATCCAGAGTGTCGGTCGGGATTCGCTGGTCATGTCAGGGGTTCATCCTCTCCTTGAAAACTTAACCGTGAAGGTCCCGGCACGTCCGGTTCCGTTTTGGTCAGTCCCCTCCCCCGACCGTGATCGGCATCCGGGGGAGGGATCAAGACTGAACGCCGCCGAGTCTAGCCGCCCTGCATCATCATCATCTGTTCGCTGAGTGCTTTGTACAGGAAGGCATCCAGTTCATTACGGAGTTCGGTACAGGCCGGGTCTTCATCAGCGACAACGGCCGGAGTCAGCATGGTCATGCCTTCCATCGGTTCCATCATCATCTCGCCTTCGGGCATCATCGTCGCTTCCGGTTGTTCCATCATCTCGCCGGACATCTCGGCCATCATCGCGTCGAAGAGCGGCGCGAACTGCCCCTTGTCAAACGTCGAGACATCCATCATCGAATGGAAGCCATAGTCATGTTCAGCGATATACAGCAGCGTGATAAGCGTCGAATCGCAGACGTGCAGCATCATCTCATCCTGGGCCTGAACGCTGACGGTCAGCGCGGCAGCCATCACCAGCACCAGCAGCACCACGATCAATCGAGTACGCATCTCGAACCTCCTGAGCAGTTTACCAGAACGAACGTCCGCCAGAGAATACAGCCTGCGCTGCACCCCGACCGACGTTCCTCACGGTAGCCCGCGTCGATAAAGTGGAGGTTACGCATGGATTACGCCCACCTTACGGAAGACTGAATGTGAAGGTTGTGCCCTGGGCAGAGTCGCTGCTCACATCAATTCGCCCTCCATGCGCCTCGATAAAACCCCGCGCAATCGCCAGACCCAGCCCTGTTCCTCGGTAGCCGTTGCCATCCTGCGCCCGCGACCGTTCGACCCGGTAGAAACGCTCGAAGACGCGCGGCAGATCGTCCGGCGGGATGACCGAGCCGGTGTTATGCACGCTGACCTCCACCCCCTGCGCCAGACGCCGGGCTGCCAGGGTCACACAGCCGTCGGCGGGGGTATGGTGGATGGCGTTGTCCAACAGATTGTACAGCACCCGGTGAATCTTATCGGGCGCGATGTACAGCGGCGGCAGATCGGCGGGCAGGTCGCTGTGGATGGTAACCCCCTTCCGCGCCGCGCGGGCGCTGATGCTGGCAAGCGTCTCCATCACCAGATTAGGCAGCGACGTCATTTTGCGGGTCAGGTTCAGATGCCCAGCGTCCATCTGAGCCAGCTCGAACAGGTCATCGATCAGGCGGCCCAGCTGTTCGGTCTCGCGCTGAATCTGCTGGCGGTAGCGGTGGATCGTCTCGGCATCTGTCACTACCCCGTCGAGGACAGCTTCGTTCATGGCGCGGATCGAGGCCAGCGGCGTGCGCAGGTCGTGCGACGCCCACGCGACCAGATCGCGGCGGCTCTGTTCCAGCAGCGCCTTCTCGCGGTCTACGGCTTCGAACTGCTCGGCCATGTGGTTGAAGAGCGCCGCCAGTCCTGCCAGTTCATCATTGCCGTCCACGTCCAGACGAGTCCGCAGGTCGCCCCGCGCCATGCGCCGGACGGCCCCGCCCAACCGCTCGATCCGCTCGGTCAGCGACCCAGAGATCAGGATGACCGAGGCCGTGGCGATCAATCCAGCGAAGATCAGCAGCGCGGTGGTCAGGATCAGGTCATGCTGGCTGATAAACATCAACTGCGCCGTGATGAACACATTGACAAAAACCAGCAGCACCGTCAGCAGGATGATCGCCAGCAGCGTCCAACGCAAGCTGTTGAAGCGCTGGAGCAAACGCTGGCGGTACAGCACATAGATGAGGCTGACGGTGGCGACTCCGCTGCCGCCCATGAACAGCAGCAGCAGTTGGAGGTCTTGCAGCGGCGGCTGTAGAACGGGCACGACCACCAGCATGGCGGCGACGAAAGCCACCAGCACCGTCGCCAGCAGACCCAGCGGGGGGAACAGGCTAGAACGGGTCAAAGTGATACCCTACCCCGCGCACCGTATGGATATAGGTCGGCTGCGACGGATCCGGCTCGATCTTCTCGCGCAGGCGGCGGATGTGGACGGTGACGGTGTTCTCATCGCCGTAGAATTCGTAGCCCCACACCTGATTGAGCAGTTGGTCGCGGGTGAGCACCTGCTGCGGATGGCGGGCGAAAAACCACAGCAGATCGAACTCTTTGGCCGTGAGCGTGATCTTCTGGCCGCGCAGCGTCACCAGATGGCGCAGTGGATCGATGTGCAGGTCGGCGAAGGTGAGCGGTTGCTCGGTGGCGGGAGCGCCCGGCGCGCTGCGGCGCAGAACGGCCTTGACCCGCGCCACCAGCTCGCGCGGGCTGAAAGGCTTGACCACGTAGTCATCCACGCCCAGTTCAAACCCGGTGATGCGGTCGATCTCGTCACCGCGTGAGGTGAGCATGATGATCGGAACTTCGCCGTGACGAGCCTTCAAATCCGGATCATGCCGCAGCGAGCGTGTCACCGTGAATCCGTCCAGGCCCGGCAGCATAATATCCAGTAGGATCAGACCGACAGTGTGCTGGCGCAGCAGGGCGAGTGCCTCCGGCCCGCTGCCAGCCTCCAATACGCCGAAGCCGTCGAGTTCCAGGTAGCGGCGGACGACATCGCGCAGGGTGGACTCATCATCAACAATCAGGATGGTTTGCGCTTTTGCCATGCGCTGATTGTACGGGGTCTGGATTACAGCCGCATTACAATCCGCCGGGAGAAACCCTGAAGGAACGATGAGAAGCTGACCTGGGTTGTGGCAGTCCGCCATCTTTTGGATTTTTCAGTTTGGCTGCATACAATAGAGCCTGGAGAATCTCAAAAATCCCCTTTCAGGACTCAACATGATCGTCCTCGATGCTCACCAGGATATTGCCTACAACGCGCTGACTTACAACCGCGACTACCGCCGCGCCGTCAAAGAAACCCGCGCAGCCGAGAAAGACCCGGCGCTGCTGGCGCGGCGGGGTACAGCTACGCTCGGCCTGCCCGACGCGCTGCGGGGACGGGTCGGCCTGGCCTTCGCCACGCTGTTCGTCGCCCCGGACGACGGCGACCCAACCTCTCCCTGGGCCAAATTCAGCTACCGCACTCCCAAGCAAGCGCATAAGCTGGCGCTGGATCAGTGGGACTACTACCAGCGGTTGGCCGACTCGACCGAGCAGGTGCAGATGGTGCGAACGACCGCCGATCTGGATCGCGTGCTGGCGACTTGGGCGAATGGCAAGATGCAGGCGGATCACCGGCAGGGCCTGGTCCTGTTGATGGAAAATGCCGATCCCATCATAGAGCCGAAGCAGTTCGCCGAGTGGTACGAACGCGGCGTGCGGATCGTCGGCCCGGCGTGGCAGGCCAGCCGCTACTGCGGCGGAACCGGTCAGCCCGGCCCGCTGACCAAACTGGGCTATGAACTCCTGCGCGTTATGGCCGACCACAAGGCCATCCTGGATGTTTCGCATATGGCCGAGGAAGCCTGCCTCCAGGCGCTTGATGCCTACGAAGGCGTCATCATTGCCAGCCACAGCAATCCCCGCAAGTTCCGCAACAGCGACCGCCACCTCACTGATGAAACAATCCGCAAGCTGGCCGAACGCGACGGCGTGATGGGCATCGTCCTATTCAATGCCTTCCTGATGGACGACTATAAGAAAGGCGATCCCAAATCGAAAGTGCCGCTGTCCATCGCCCTGGATGCCATCGACATGGTCTGCCAGCTCACCGGGAGTTCCGCCCACGTCGGCATCGGTAGTGACCTGGACGGCGGTTTCGGTATGGAACACATCCCCGATGGGCTGGACTCGGTCGCCGATCTGGTCAAGATCGGCGATGGGCTGAAGGCACGTGGCTACAGCCCGGCCGACATCGAAGCCATCCTCAGCGGCAATATGCTGCGGAAGCTGCGGCAGGCCCTGCCTGCCAGTTGAGGAAGTCTCATGCAGCGAGTCGCGCAGTTCGGCATCGCCTTTGGGGCGCTGGGCACAGTGCTGACCTTTATGGGCCTGTTCCCCGGCGTCACCGGACTGGAACCAGCGCGGGGCATTGGCACGCTCCAGATCGTGACCATCCTCAGCGGATTCACGCTGCTGATTATCGGCGCGTTGATCTACGTCAAATTCACCTTCTATATTGGACAAACGGCCAACCTGCTGCAGCAGATCGGCGTGCGGTTGGCGCTGACCGGCATTCTATTCGCCGTGATGACCGGCATGGCCGATGTGGTCGGCTTCGGCTCGCACGTGGAAACCCGCGCCGGGCCGCTCTTCGGGGCGTTGCAGGCCTTCGGCATCATCGGCAGCTTCGCCATTGCCTCCATCGGCGTGCTGATCTATGCGGTCGCCGGCAGTTTTGACGCCGACGGCGGTTCCGATAAGTCTTAACTTTTTCCGCACGAGCTTTGACCGAAGCTTAGACCCACATTAACATCCTCCGGTTAAGGTAGGTAGCACTCATTCGGTGCAGTCCTGAACCTGACGACGGAGATTCCTCACGATGCGTACTAAGGCCGTTGCCCTGCCGCTCCTGCTTGCCCTCTTGTTGATCGCCGCGCTAACCTCGGTAGTCGCCGCCCAGACCGAAGCTCCTACCCTGCACGTTCGCGTGGCGCATTTCTCGCCGGATACCCCAGCCGTCGATATCTTCCTGAACGGTACGCGCACCCCCATTCAGGGGTTGGCCTTCGGCAGCATCAGCGATTGGGTGGAAATTCCGGCAGGCAGCTATCAAGTCGCCGCCATCACCGCCGAACGCCAGCGCGTCATCGGCCCGGCCACATTCGACCTCCCGGCGGATGCCTGGATCACCGTGGCGGCAGTCGGTTCGCTGAAGCGCGGCACACTCCAAGCCGCCCCGGTCATCGAAGACTACAGCCCCCTGGAAGCGGGTCAGGCGCGGGTGACTGTCTTCCATGGGATCGAAGGCGTCGTCCCAGTGGATGTGCTGGCGGGCGACAGCAAAATCGTCGATCTGCTGGCCTTCCCCGGCAAGCTGGGCGGCAATGACGGCGCGGCCTCACTGACCGTCCCGGCGGGCATCTACGACCTCCAGGTCGTCCCAGCGGGCGAGACGCTGCGTGTCCTGTTCGACCTGAAGCGGACGATCCTGGTGGCGAACACCTCCTACTTCATCGCCGCGATTGGCCCCGCCGACGCACCCCAGGTCGTCATTAAAGCGACTAGCCTGGCTCAATAGCGCGACTCACGCCTCCATATCGACCAGTCCGGTTGCTCAAAACGGCAGCGCCTCGAAGAGTGCTGCCGTTTTTATTTACGTGATTCATGAACTTTTCATATTAAATTACATCGCGACTCATGATCGCTTGTTAAAGATTCGACGGTAGCCTGCGTGATATGCTAAAACGACTGAAAGAGGAAAGTATGCGTAAGTTGATCGTTCTGTTGGGGGTCCTGGCCGTGCTGACGGTTGGGCTTGTGCCGGTGATGGCACAGGATCAGACGATTGTCGAGATCGCCGCGGGGAACCCGGACTTCTCGACGCTGGTGGCGGCGGTTCAGGCGGCTGGCTTGGTCGAGACGCTGAACGGCGAAGGCCCGTTCACTGTCTTCGCGCCGACGAATGCCGCTTTTGAAGCGTTGGGCGCGGATACCGTAGCGGCTGCGCTGGCCGATAACGCGCTGCTGACGGCCGTGCTGACCTATCATGTGGTTCCGGGCAAGCTGTTCATCGGCCAGATTTCGGCCTCGGAAACGCTGACGACCGTTCAGGGCAGCGACATCACCGTCACCAAGCGCGACGGCCAGTTGTTCCTGAATGACAACGTGGCCTTCGTGATGACTGATATCGAAGCCTCGAACGGCATCATTCACGTTATCGACACCGTGCTGCTGCCGCCCGCCGAAGGCGCTGCCGCCGAACCGGCCCCGGCCGCTGAACCGGCTGGCGATACCGTGAAGATCCGCGTGGCCCACTTCTCGCCGGATGCTCCCGCGGTCGATGTCTACATCGACGGCGTGAAGTCGGACATCCAGGGCCTCGCCTTCCCAGAAATCACTCCTTGGATCGAAGTCCCCGCTGGAACGTATAACATCGCTGTCGCCCCGGCCGGTCTGACCATTGCCTCGGCCCTCCTGCCCCCGGCGGACTTTGAACTCCCGGCTGGCGCGTGGATCACTGTCGCGGCCATCGGCACATTTGATCGCGGTCGCGGCAGCTTCACCGCTCAGGTCATCGTGGAAGATCACAGCCCGATCCCAGCGGGATCCGCCCGCGTGACAGTCTTCCATACCATCGATGGCGCTCCGACGGTCGATGTAAAAGCTGGCGGCGCTCCCATTGTCTCGGTTCTCGCCTATCCCGGCAAACTGGGCAGCAATGACGGCGTAGCAACCCTGGATGTCCCGGCAGGAACCTATGACCTGAGCGTCACCCCGACCGGTTCGGACTACCCGATCATCCTCGATCTTCCGGGCACGACTCTGGAAGCCAACAACCACTACTTCGTCGCGGCCGTCGGAACCCCGACCGAGCCGGGCGTGGCACTGGCTGTGACTCCGGGCAGCTAGGCTTTCCTTCCACTGCTTTCGAGCAGCAGTGCGAGGCCGGGAGTGATCCCGGCCTCGTTTGATTCTCAGCGGCGCTCAGAAGGCCGTATCCAGCGGCTTGAGGTGCGGGTCGGTCGGGGCTGGACTGCGGGGCGGCGGCGCGGCCTGCACCGTCTGCGGGTTGAGAACATCCAGGAACACCAGGATCAGGTCTTCTTCCAGGCGGGAGGGCAGCCGCTTGAGGGTTTCTCCGCCGCGCAAGCCGGCCAGCGTATAGGTGAAGTTCTCGTCGAGCGTCTTGCCAGTGACAGCCATTTCCGGCATCCAGCGGTCGAGGATATGCCACACTCCGCGCTGGCAGCGCATCAACTCGAACCAGATCTGCGCCTCGCCAGCCTTCCCCTGCCAGCGGATGTCCAGCGCCAGCGGCAGCATGACCGTGCGCTCAGTCCATCGCTTGCCAATCCGCTTGACCAGATCGGCAGCGACCGGGCGCAGCCGCTTGCGCATCTGTTCTGGGGAAAGCTGCGTCTGCTGGCGGATTACCCTGTTCAGCCGCTTGACCGCCGAGCGCCCCGCCTGTATCTGGCTGCGATGAATGCGCCCATACATGTCGTATTGGACCAGGTGCAGTCCGGTTACCTGCCAGCCCGCCAGATTCGCCCCGTCAACGCCGCTGAGCAGCTTGCGGATTTGCAGCGTCTCCTCGGCAGCCGCCAATACCGGAGCCTGGCTGTTCTGGGCATGGAACTGCCACTGCTGGCGGCGGCCCGCCTGAGTGTTCGGGTCGGCCAGCACCGGGCTGGCATACGGTGGCTGCCAGACCGCCGCTGCCGGCTGCCGCCAGAAAAGCAGCCGGACGATCACGATCAGCAGGAACACCAGCACCAATCCGCCCGCGCACACCCCCACCAACACCACTAACTGCGTCGGATCAGACAGATCGACCTGGAGATTGAGCGGAGCCAGCACCAACTGGAGGGTCTCTTCCAGCGATGGGACGGCAGGTGTCGGCGTGGTTCCTGGCTCGGACGGCTGGGAGGGCACAGGGATTGTGACCGTGATGCGAGCGATGTTGTCCTGGGCGTTTTCGGTGTTGGGCGGCTCGATATCGCCGAGTCCCAGGCTCACCTGAAAGGTGACGCTGCTGTTCGGCTCGAACCGGCCCGACGGCACATCCAGGCTGACTGTGACGATCTCCTGGTTTTGCAGCGGCGCGACAACCTGCTCCACCAGGACTTCCTCAGTATCGGCCAGACTCACTTTAGCGCGGGTCGCGGAGGCAGCCGCACCGCCAATGTTCCAGACCTCGAATTGAATCTGGGTGATCTGGCCGGAATCCAGAAAGCGACTGCGAATATTGCGGATCGAATAATCCGGCACGGGTTCCTGAGCCAGCGCCGCCCCGGCCAGCAGCACGATGACGATCAACCCCAATACAGTCCGCATCATGACGACCTGCCTGTTCACAGGGGACGCCCCCTCTCCGAAGGTGATGACCATCTACCCTCAACTATAGGCGGGATAAGGCGGCTTTCCAAGTCGCTTGCCTGACGTTTCCGCACTGCTTATAGGAAAATCAAATCAAAGGCGAATCAGCGCAGCGGCGACCCGCCGGGTCGCCCGTGCAGGACTCATTCGCATTTGAATCCTTCCCTCCACTCGCCCATTCACAGGCTCCATCCAAACCAAAGGTTTGTTTTTGGTTTGAACCGATCTGAAAGACCTGTCCGCAAGCTGTCCGCGTCCTGTTCCTTTTCGCCCCACATTACGGTCGAACTGTGTGACCCTGAGAGCATCGTCCGGGCTGCACTCAGGAGGGAACATCATGATGCAGCAGCACCCGCCGGGATGGCCGCCCATCCTGCCGCCGCCCGCGAGCAGCTAAGCTCAACGGACGGACATACTGCGAGCCTACCTCCCGGTAGGCTCGCGGCCGTGGATTCTGGTCAGACTGGCTTAACTGCCATAGACTTCAGCAATGGTATCATCGATGTGCTGCCGCATGGCCTCGGACTGCGGAACCTTCTCAAGCTGGTCGCAAAGAGTCAACGCCTGATTGAGATATTCCAGCGCCTGCTGGCGGTTCCCCTCACGCTGTTCCAGATACCCCAATGCCTGAAGTACGCTGACTTCTTCGTAGCGATTATTCTGTCGCCGCCAGGCTTCCAGCGCCGCCAGCATGTTCTCGCGCGCTTCGGCGCGTTTCCCGGAATGAGCCTGCGCCAGACCCAACCCGTGGCGCGCAACAGTCACATACATGTCGATCTTCAGGCGCTGAGCTTCCGCCAACGCCTCGCTGAACGCTTCCTCGGCGGATTCATAGTCTTCGTGCTGAAGATCCAGGACACCCTGTTCATACGCCAGCACCGTGAACTGCAAACCATACTCGGTCGCTGACAGTTTTTCCGCCGCCAGATCGAGATAGGCATACGCCTGATCCAGTGTTTCCCTATCCCGCTGGACGACATACATCTGGCGGCAGATTCCCGCCACAGTCAGCGCCATCCGTCCCGCGCTGGCCGCATCGCCCGACTGCTGTGCCAGGTTCAGCGCCAGTTCGCCGGCCTCCAGCGCCTTCGACAGATACCCCTGCCGAAAATGAAGATTCGCCAGTGCGCCGTAAAACTCGATGCGGAGATCTTCGGACCCGCTTTCGTCGCTGAGCTTGCGGGCGCGTTCGATCAGGCGTTCATCGACACAGCGGGTCAGGTCGAACCATTGCAGCTTCATCAAGCCGATCAGGGCCGAGAGCATCATCGTGTCATGCCGTCCGGTCTCTGCATCCTCCAGTGACTTCCTGAACATGGTGCTGGCGGCGTTCACTTTGCCCGCTTTGAGGACCAATTCCCCAATATGCCGAAACACATTCGCCTTCAGCCGGGCATCCCGGAAGTCCATTGCCGGGATCAGCGCATCTATCAACAGACCATGCCAGTCATCTGGACGAGCATAGCGTTCGTTGAAATGCGGGAAGATACGCGAGAGCAAGTCGATGGAGTCGTGGTAATGCGCCGGGAAGTTTAGACCACGGCGCAGAACCTCTAATAATTCCGGTTCGTAAGGGGACAGCCACTTCAGGTCATCCTCACGATCATCGAGACGTTCCAGCCAGGTCCGAACCGGACTCGTGTGATTGTCAACCACAATCCGACCTTACAAACTCACGTTTTGCGGGCGATACCGATCTGATTAACCCCCAGGGCAAGCGGAGTCCATGTCGTGCGTGTGATGACCTGCCCCAATGCAGGAAGACCCAAAATTCCAAATTGAATGATGCGGGGAATCACGGGGAAGTAGGGCACATCCCAAAGGCCATCCCCAAAATGCCGCAGCATCCGTAGCCCCGCCTCTTCACACCAGGCGCGCCACTGCGACGGACGATGGACATTGATGTGAGTCTTGTCTTTGCCAATAGCGTCATTCTCCCGATCCTTGAACCGGCGCAGGCTGTAATCCGGGTGTGGGGTAGCGAACAGCCAGATTCCACCCGGACGGAGGATGCGGCTGACCTGCCGGATCGTATCGGCAGGGTCGGCCAGATGCTCGACCAGATGCAGCGCGACCACGGCACTAAACGACTTGTCGTCGAAGCGGCTTAAATCTTCGGCGCTCATCTGATAGGCTTCGGCTTTGGGCGCGTTCAGCCGCGTCTGCTCGACGCTGTAATCAATCAGGTCGATCCCCACGCAGTGAAAATCATCCTGGAGCAGCCCCAATAGATGCCCCAGCCCGCACCCCAGTTCCAGCAGGCGGCGAGTCGGCCGCTCGGGCAGGCTTCCCGTCTCCGGCGGAGCATAGCGCCGCACCAGCGCGGCATAGTAACGCCGCGCGAACCAGTACATGCTGAACCGGCCGAGAGGGCGATCCGCGTAGTTCCACTTCTCAAAGTATTCACGGGTATAGTGTTCAACCGGGACGCGCGGCGGTTCAGTCATGGCGCGGGAACCGGGTGGATAGGATCGGTCGTTAAATCGAACAACTCGAAATTCATCTCCGGCAGGTGCAGCACACCATACGTATGCGATGTGGTGCGCGTGCTGTTGAACGTGTAGAGCGATCCGGGGTTGATCACGCAGCCCCGCGCCACCTTGATGAACATGGGCACATGCGTATGCCCCACGATCAGCACGTCCGCGTTGAGCGAGACCAACATCATATTCAGGAGCGTATTGGAAACGTGATCCCGATACAACCCCCAGATATTGTTCCCCGGTTTTCCATGACACATGTATACATTCACAGAACCGTAGCGCTTCTGCCAGTTGATCGGCAGATCCGCCAGGAAATCGGCGTTCTCCGGCGCAAATCCGTTGAAGATTTCGTCGTGATTGCCCTTCACAGTAGCGATGGCTCGCTCACGAACGATCTGCACCACCTTCTCCTGTTCAGGCCCCCGGCCAATCAGGTCCCCAGCGCACAGGATTTCATCTACCCGATGACGGTGATCCAGTCGATCTAGAGCATTTCGAAGCGCGGCATAGTCTCCATGAATGTCTGCGATGATCCCAATCTTCATCCCCTCAAACCTTACCACAGACAGAATATGCCGTCTATTATAGCCGAGGTTTGCCGATCAGCAGATGGTTTTCTCATTTGCGTACGATTCGTTACACTGCACCTGTTAATGGGAAAACCAAATCAAAGACGAATCATCGTAGGGGCGACCCGGTGGGTCGCCCGTGTGAAAAATCGTTCACATTTGAATTGATTTCTCCATAAGAAAAGAGGGAAGCGTCATCAAGCGATGAGTCAACAACTTCAGCGTCAGAACAGCAGGCGCATGTGGATCGCGCTGATCGGCCTCGTCTGGCTGGCGATAAGCTGGACAGCTGCCGCCGATTCTCCCGCCCTCCCCCCCTGCGACCGCCGCCCGCATTTCATCGATCCGCCCTGGGTCAGCGTCGCCTACTACTGCGCCGAGGAAGTCGTCGATGATCCCGATGGCGGCATCCTGGCCTTCAGCGCCCTGGCTGTCGGGAATGACGGCACGCTCTACGCGACTCGTCCGCTGACCGGCCAGCTCCTGGCCCTGACCGATACCAACGGCGACCGCCTGCCCGATTCGCCCCGTGTCATTGCCAGCGGATTGACGCTGCCCAACGGCCTGGCTTACGCAGACGGGGCGCTCTACATCGTCGGCGGCTCGAATGTGGATCGCTTGCGTGACGGTCAGCTTGAGCGCCTCGTCAATGATCTGCCCACTGGCAGCGGCTTCTGGAACGGCAGCATCGCCTTTGGCCCGGATGCGCGGCTGTATGTCTCCACTGGAGCCGCCTGCGATCACTGCTTGGGCAGCGACCCCCAACGTGGTGCGGTGCTGAGTTTCGCCGCCGATGGCTCGGATCGTCGTCTGGAGGCGGTTGGCCTGCGCGCGCCGACCGACCTCCTTTTCCGGGGAGACACCCTCTGGCTGGTGGACAGCGCCCGCGACCACATTGACTCCCCAGGCAGTCGCTACGATGAACTGAATCGCTTCGTACCGGGGAGCCGTCCCCTGAACTTCGGCTGGCCGTTCTGCCTCGGCGCGGAGAACCTGCCGGATTTCCCGGCAGGCACATCCTTCGACTGCGAGCTGTCCGTCCCGCCTGCCTATACCTTCGAGACTCACAGCCGACCGTTGGGCATCGCTGCCTACACAGGCGAAGCCTTCCCCCATCTGACCGGATCGCTGCTGGTCGTGCTGGGCGGCTCCAGCAATCAGGCCCATCTGCTCGGCTATACCCTGACCACCGTGCAGTTCGACCCCTCTGGCCAGCCAGTTGGCGATCACGTCATCCTGCCAGAGATCCCTTCTGATAACCCTGCCTGGACCGGCCTGGACATCCAGAAGATTCACTATCAGGCCAGTGGCTTCTGGCCAAACCGTCCGCTCGATGTCGCCGTCAGTCCCGAAGGCTGGATTTACGTCAGCCTGAGTGCCGGACGTATCTGGGCGCTGCGCCCGCGTTGATGAGCCGCTGGTAAATGCGTGTGTATTTTGACTTTCACCTATGCTATGATCGCATCAGGTAACAACGAATCCTTTCATGGGACATGACACAAATCCTGCTCATTCGACACGCAGTCAACGACTATGTGAAAACTGGACGGCTGGCTGGATGGACACCGGGCGTTCATCTGAACGAGGAAGGTAGAGCGCAGGCCGAAGCCCTGGGCAAGCGGCTGGCCGATGTGCCCATCGACCGGCTCTATTCCAGCCCGCTCGAACGCACCATGGAAACTGCCCAGGCCATCCAACAGCACCGCCCTCACCTGCATATCGTGACCCGTACCGACATCGGCGAGGTGCGCTATGGCGATTGGGAAGGCGAGGAGATCAGCAAGCTGACCGGGCGCAAAATGTGGCAGATCGTCCAGCAGTACCCTTCCCGCGCCAGCTTCCCCAACGGGGAAAGCATGCGCGAGGTTCAGGCCCGCGCCGTCAACGGCATCGAGGCGCTGGTCGCCGACCATCCTAACGAGGTCGTGGCCGTGGTCTCTCATGCCGATATCATCAAGATGGTGCTCGCCCATTACCTGGGGATGCACCTGGATGAATTCCAGCGGCTCGTGGTTTCGCCTGCCTCGATCAGCACGCTCTCGCTCGGTTTCGGGCGTCCCTACGTCGGCCCCATGAACGATATCGCCCATGTCACTCAGATGGAACGGGAACGCAAGGCGGCGCAGCAGATCGTGTCAAGCATTTGACGATTGGGCATCAGCGAAAGATCGGATATGTCCAGCACACAAATTGAACTCAATCCGGTTGACTTCATCACCGTCGGGACGATTGGTCCCAAAGGACAGCGTGTCTTCCACCTCCAAGGTGGTAAGAACAACCAGCTTGTCTCGATGATTATCGAAAAAGAGCAGGCACTCGCCCTCAGCCAGGCCATCAAAGAAATGCTTGAGGACCTGGAATCGCGCCGCCCCACCGCTGAAGCCAGCACTCCTGTCAGCTTCAGCGGCGTCGATATGGACCTGCGCGAGCCAATCCAGCCGGTTTTCCGCGTGTCGCAGATGGGCCTCGGCTACGATGAAGACACCGATATGGTCGTGCTGGTCGCTCAGGAGATGGTCGTCCTCAGTGAGACTGACGACCCGAGTGAGGTCGAACCTGGCGTCGTGCGCCTGTGGTGCAGCCGCCGGCAGATGCGGATGCTCAGCGAACACACCCTGGAAATCGTCAAGGCCGGCCGACCGGACTACAAGCAGAACGGTCGGATAGCCTACTACTGGACTTAGATGAGCGAGAACCCTACCCCCCCCATCCCACACGGCATCGACCGCACGCTGGCGATTCTGGCGAATGGCACGGTCGAGACTGAACACGGCTTGATGCGGTGGAGTTCCAACTACACCTTCCTCGTCTCAGTCAGCTACGAAGACCAGTCCCTTCCTGCTGTCTACAAACCCCAGCGCGGTGAACGCCCCCTCTGGGATTTCCCCGATGGCATGCTCTGCAACCGCGAATTGGCCGCCTTCTTGACCTCCGAGCAGTTGGGCTGGCGCATCGTCCCTCCGACCGTTGTCCGCGATGGGCCGCGCGGCCTGGGGTCGTTCCAGTGCTTCATCGACCACGACCCCCAACTCAACTACTTCACCTTCGACGAGTCCACTTTCCCCCAGACCAAACGCATCTGCGCCTTCGACTACATGGTCAATAACGCCGACCGCAAAGGCGGCCACTGCCTGCTGGACAGCGAAGGCCACGTCTGGGGCATCGACCACGGCATTACCTTCCACAGCTCCCCCAAGCTGCGTACCGTCATCTGGGAATTCGCCGACCAACCCATCCCTCCCGCCATGATGGACGATATGCGCCGCCTCTGCGCCCTGCTCGAAGACCCCTGTTCCGACTACCGTCAGGCGCTCAGTGGGCTGCTGACCAGCCGAGAGATCGCCGCCTTTCACAACCGCGTCCGCCACCTCCTCAAAACCGGAACCTTCCCTTCCCCCGGCCCTGGCGGCCCCAATTACCCCTGGCCGCCCGTCTAGGTCCAACCTGCGCATTAGGAAACGTTGCCAAAACCTTAACATTTTCTTAAACTTATGGAGGGCATTCTTTTAGCGAATCCCCCCCACTATAGATGCGCTCGATATCGGAATTCAGGAGGTTTTTATGCTGCACAAAGGACGCTTTCTTGCGCTCCTACTGTTGATTCTTGTCGTTTCGACTTCCCTCGCCCTGGCTCAGGATGACACCTTCAGCCTGACCATCCTGCACACCAACGATGTCCACGGAGCCTATGGCCCGACCGATGCCAAGCGCGATGCCACCACAGATGGCGGCGCGGCCCGGCAGATGACCATCGTCAACCAAATCCGCGCCGAAGGTGGCAACTCCATCCTGGTGGATGCGGGCGACCGCTTCACAGGCACGCTCTTCCACCAGCAGTGGCGCGGTGAAGACAGCGCCAAGATCATGAACGCCCTGGGCTACGACGCCATGGCCGTTGGCAACCACGAATTCGACGACGGCAACGCCAACCTCGTCAAGTTCGTCGATATGGTCACCTTCCCCCTCGTCACCGCCAATGTCACCTTCGGCGCTGACCTGGCCGAGAAGATTCAGCCCTACACCATCGTCGAAAAAGGCGGCCAGCAGATCGGCCTCATCGGACTCACCCCGCCCGACACGGCCATCCTGTCTTCGCCCGGCGCCGATGTCGCTTTCAGCAGCGATGTCCTCGCTGCCGTCCAGGGCGCTGTCGAAGCGCTGACCGCCGCCGGCGTCAACAAGATCATCCTGCTCTCGCACCTCGGCTTCCCCGCCGATCAGGAACTCGCCCCGCAGCTGAGCGGCGTCGATATCATCGTCGGCGGTCACAGCCACACCCTGCTGACCAACCTCTATAAGGGCGACAGCGCCTACCCCGCCGACACCGCTTATCCCGTCGCCGTCAAGGACAAAGACGGCAACCGCGTCTACATCGTCCAGGCCGGCAGCAGCCTGCGCTATATGGGCCGCCTGAACGTCGTCTTCGATGCCGCGGGTGTCGTCACCAGCGCATCCGGTGATGTCATCTTCCTCTCGCGCTATATCACCCCGGATGCCAGCATCATTGCCATCCTCGATGAACTTCGCGCCCCGATCAGCACCCTGCTCCAGCAGCCTGTCGGCGACACCTCTGTCTTCCTGGTCGGCGACCGCAGCGTCTGCCGCGCCATGGAATGCAACCTGGGCAACCTCATCACCGACGCCATGCGCGCCTACTCCGGCGCACAGATCGCCATCACCAACGGTGGCGGCATCCGCTCCAACGTCCCCGTCGGCACGGATACCCCGGCAGATCTGGCCCTGCCCTCCCCCCATACCATCACCATGGGTGATGTCCTGACTGTCTTGCCCTTCGGCAATCTGGTCAGCACCTTTGAACTGACTGGCGCCGATGTGATCGCCGCGCTGGAAAACGGCGTCTCACAGGTCGAAAATGGCGCCGGTCGCTTCCCGCAGGTCTCCGGCATCCGCTTCACCTGGGACGGCAGCAAGGACGCTGGCAGCCGCATCGTCAGCGTGGAAGTCCTCGGCGAAAATGGTGAATACACCGCCATCGATCCGGCCGCAACCTACACCGTCGTCAGCAACGACTTCATGCGCCGCGGCGGTGATGGCTACAGCGTCCTCCGCGACAACGCCATCAACCCCTATGACGGCGGCAGCCCGCTGGATGTCGTCGTGGCTGACTTCATCAAGGCCAACGCGCCCATCGCCCCGGCCGTCGAAGGCCGCATCACGCGCGTAGACGCCCCCGCCTAAACCCCTACCTCCCAAGGACACGGCCTTGCGCCGTGTCCTTCCTCTCCCTCCGTCTTTCTCTGGTATTCCTCTGTGTCCTCTGCGTCTCTGTGGTTCAATTTGCATTCGCATTTTCCGCAGCCGTCGCTTTGCGCTACAATGCGGGCATCACAACCTGTGCCGCATCGTGAGGGGATCACCCGTGGCGACCGACCGCGCGAAACAACTCCGCACCCAGGGCATTGCCGCTGCCAAGGCCGGCCAGAAAGACCAGGCCCGGCAGATGCTTCAGCAGTCCTTGCAGATCGAGCCGCGCAACGAAGCCGCCTGGCTCTGGCTCATCAGCCTCGCCCGCGATTCGCGTGAGCGCCTCTTCTATCTCAACCGCTTGCTGGAGATCAACCCGGCCAACGAGATGGCCCTGCAATCTCTCCAGCAGTTGGGCCTGACCCGCCAGCAGTTGGCCGAGCAGGTTTCCTCCCTGCCGCAGAAAGCCTCCAACCAGGCCGCCCTGGCTGCCTCGCAGGAACCCGGTGTTCCCGCCGCCAACCCCAACCGCCTCAACCAGATTCAGCCCGAACTCGATAACCTCGTGCGCGAGTATCTCGCCCCGCCGACCGGCTATCCCAGAATTGTCTGGCAGAAGAAAACCCGCGCCCGCGCCGGAGAACGGGACGTCATCCTGCTCCGGGCAATCATCGCTGGCATCGTCGCCTCCGTGTTGATTATCTTGTTCGCCGTCAGCTACACCGTCGTTTGGAACACCCCGGCGCTGCGCGGCATCGTCTTCGTGCCGACCCGCCGCCCGCCAACCCTCACCCCCACGCCGACCTTCACGCCCACGCCCACCCCCGGCAGTACACCGACCCCTTCGCTGACGCCGCAGGTCTCCGTCACGCCCAGCCCAACCGTGCCTGCCAATCTGCCCAGTGGGCGGCAGTCCGCCCCACAGCCGACCGAGATTTACCCTCCCGTCTTCGAGAAGGGCGTTCGCGAATCCGTCCTGCTGCTCGACCAGGGTGACTCCGCCCAGGCGCTGCCCACCCTCCAGATGGAAATCACTGCCGTCCAGCGCAGCTTCGACCCTGCCCCCTACTACTACGCAGCGCTGGCGATGGCCGACCAGGGCGACCTCACCGGGGCGCTCGACCTGCTCGCTCAGGCTGAAGAACGGCTGCCGGAAAAACCCAATGACAACTTTGCCCCGCTCATCGACGCCGGCCAGGCCTATGTCAACCTGCTCCTGGCCGAACGTCAATTGGAAGCGGGCAGCCGCGTAGATGCCGAAGTCCAGCTTGTCACCGTCGAAGAATACGCCAGAGCCGCCATCGCCGCTGATCCCCGCCTGGAACAGCCTTACCTCACCCTCGCCCGCCGCTTCATGCTCATCGGCAACGAGGACAACGCTCTCAAAGCCCTTGATGATGGGCTGGCCGTGCCCGATCTGGCCGGCAGCACCCGTCTGCTGATCGCCAAGGGGGAGGTCCTCTTTGCCCAGGGCGAATACGACCAGGCCGACTATCAGGCTTTCCTCGCCCTCTATGTCGATCCCACCGTCGAGACCGCTCACCGCCTGCGCGTCCAGGCCGCCATGTCCCGTGGCGAACCCGGATTAGCCGTCCTCTACGCCCAGACCTACCTCTTCTACTGGCCCGGCAGTCCCGATGCCTATACCCTGCTCGGAGAAGCCCGCGCCGCCGAAGGCAACATCGATCTGGCGCTGGCCGCCTACAGCCGGGCGCTGCTGGCCGGGCCGAACGCCAGGGTGCTGGTAGACCGCGCCGCCCTCTACAGCAGCCTGGGCCGGGACGATCTCGCCCTGGCTGACCTCAACGCCGCCCTCGAACTCGGTGACGATCCCGCCGTCCGCGCCCAGCGGATGCAGGCCGCCTACCACAGCGGCGATTACGCCACCGCCTCCGCCGACATCGACGCCTTGCGCGGCTCTGGCGCGGTCAGCCCCGCCGAACTGGATTTCCTGGCCGCCCGCATCGCCATCGATACCGCCCGCGACGGCGATACCGAGGCCATCACCGCCGCCCTCGACCAGATCGACGCCCTCGCCGGACGGCTGCCCCAGGCGCTCGCCCCCACCGCCCAGGAATACCGCGCCCGCGCCCTTTTCCAGTTGCAGCGCTACGCCGACGCCCTCGAAGCCGTTGATAGCCTGCTCAGCGCGCAGAACAGCGCCAGCGGCCATTACCTGCGCGGCCTGATCCTGCAAGCCCAGGGCGATCGCGCCGGGGCGCAGCGGGAATATGAATGGGTGCTGACCTGGAGCCAGTTCTACACCTTCCCGTTCATCGAGGACGTGCGAACCCGCCTCGATGCGCTCCGTCCCTGACCCGCGCCGGGTTGGGTATCTGCCCGGCCGACATGACCCACTTCACAGACCCGGCTCATCCGAACTTCTGGCGGTCAGATGATGAGAATAGCCCGGCCTATCGCGGCAACCCTACCGTCCCCGTGTAGGGCACAGGCGGCCAGTAGGTCAACCTCGGTCAGCTTCGCCAGCGCGTTCTTCAGGCTTTTAACGCTAGGTTCATTGCCGCTTTATCACGACCAGTCTTATGAGGTTGTACTACACGCAGTGAATCACGAAAGTTGTTCCCCTTCCCCGTTGTATGCCTGAGGAGAGGGAGCCAGCGGGTGAGGATCGTGGAACCTGTGATTCATTGAATTTCCCCTAACCCCTAATTGGTGCATCTGGTAAATCGTCGAGAAAAACAGGGGGCTGCGGGGGACACCCCCGGAAGGTTTTTCCCCTTCCCCTCGGCAGAAGGGGGCAGTTCTCAAGGGTAGATTTTTTGCCCGGCGTCAGTTCATGCCCACCGATTGAACCTTTCTAACCTCTTAAGCCCCCTCTCCATGCAATGGAGAGGGGGTTGGGGGTGAGGATCATGAAAAAACCTGCCCCTGAAAAGAAGGGGGCCGGGGGATGAGGGCAGAACTTGCCGGATGCACCCCTAATCCCTATGGTTAATTTTCCCCAACCTTGAGAGAGCGACTGTGCAAGCATTCATGAGACACCAAATGGTTTTCCAAAATGTCACCCTTTCGACTCCATTTTATGCTATTCTGAGGATACGGGCATCGTAGCGGCCTGACGGCGCACTTTAACAAGCGGACTGTGGACATCGCGCTGCCCCCTGTCCCTTCAGTGGACATGGCTTTTCGGCAGCCGGATCACTTGAGTGTCCGGCGGCGCATTTGCAACATGTGGGCGATTTGCATTTGCGGTATTTGCGGTTTTGCAGCACTCTGGAGCCATCGCGACCTTGCATGTAAGGCGTTTGGCACAAAATTGCCGTTCTGCAACTGCTGCCATTGCTGCCATTTGTGCCAATTCTCAAGATTCTCATTCTTATCATTCTTATCACTTTTCTCATCGCAGTTGTATAGAGCAACCTGTATGGCTAAAAGCTATAAGCTATCAGCTAAAAGCTAACCATAAACTATCAACTATGAACTTTTCTTCTCTCACTGTCACAAACAGGCGCATCCAACCCGGACGCCATTGCAGTCGGAGATTCTCAAGATTCTCACATTCTCATTCTTATCATTCTTATCACTTCTCTCATCGATCACCGCATTTTTCTATCAACTATAAACTATCAACTACGAACTAAAAGCTGCTCCAAAAACTCCCGCACCACCCCCTCCGGCTGCCGCGTGCACCGGTCGGCGGGATACCGCCGCACCACCAGCCCCAATCCCTCCAGCCGCGCATCCCGCGCCCGGTCGCTCTCCGCCGAGCGCTCGTGCTGCGGCCCGTCCACCTCCAGCACCCCCCAGCGCCCCTGCGCCGTCACCAGGAAATCCACCTCCCGCGTCTGCCGGTGATCGTCCCCCGCGTCCAGCCGCACCCGCGCCCCGGCCACGAACACCACCCCCGCCTGATCCAGCGCCTTGGCGATCTTCACCTCCGCCTGCGAACGCAGCGTGAACCCGTGCCACGCGATCCCCCGGTAATCCGGCTGCGCCGGGAGCCGGGCCGCTCGCGGCGGTTCCGCTTCGTCAGGTCGTTCAGAAGGCAGTGTTTGAGGGAGATTGGGGAGGCTCCAGCGGTCGCCCAGCCAGAGCAGATACACGATTACGCAGCCAACCAGCAGCGGCGTGATCGCCCGTCCGGCTCCCGGCAGCGCCCCGCTCACCTCAGCCAGGAATGTGGCCCCGCTCAGTATGGCCGCAGCCCACATCCCCCGCCGGACCATCTCAGGCATCATCGTGTGTCGAAGCGGGTGCCCAGCGCCGCCGGGGGATCTGACCGCAGGAAGTTCCGCATCCGCTTCTGCGCCGGACGCGGCAGCACCCGCAGCAGCCGCTCGACCGCCCCGCTGCTCACCAGCAGCAGCGTCACGATCATCAGCACCCAAGGCACGCCGTTCAGCAGCACCACCGGAATATCGATGTCCGGCGACCGTTGGATCACCGAGGCCAGCGCCCGCAGCCCCGCAAACAGATACGCCCCCAGCACCACCCGGAACGGATGCCACCCGCCGAAGATCACAATCGCCAGCGCGATCCAGCCATCGCCCTGCATGTTGGGCGGTGTCGCCCACCCGGCCTTCACGCTCAGCGAATAAGCCGCCCCTGCCAGCCCCACCAGCGCCCCGCCAGCCATCGTGTAAACGTAGCGCAGCCGGTTCACATTCGTCCCACGCGCGAAGGCCGCTTCGGGACGTTCCCCCACCGCCCGCAGCGCCAACCCCTGCCGCGTGCGGAACATCCAGTACCAGATGCCGAACACCAGCACATAGCTGATGTAGGCGAAAACGCTCTGGCTGAAGAAGATCGGCCCGATCACCGGGATCGACTCCAGCAGCGGGATCGGCGTGGTCAGCACCTGCGGGCCAGGGATGCGCGTGTAGGCTGCTCCGAGAAACTGGGCCAGATCAGCCGCCAGCAGCGTCAGCACGAAACCAATCGCCACCTGATCCTGCCGCAGTTCGATGCTCGACACCGCGATCAGCAGCGCGATCAGCGCCCCGACCAGCATAGCCGCGATCGCCCCCACGATAGCGCTCTCGGAAACCAGCGCCGCCACGAACCCCACCATCGCCGCCAGGATAATGCTTCCATCGAGCGAGAGATTCGTCACCCCCGCCCGCTCGGTAATGGTCTCGCCTAGACTGGCGATCACCAGCGGGGTCGCGTTGGCGACGATACTGCTGAGGACATTGATGAGTTCGTCGTTCATAAGCGCTCACTCGTGGCAGGCGTAGATACAGCCGATTCGACCGGGACGGTCGCGCTGCGCGCGTGCTCCAACTGGAGGCGCTGCCGCAGCCCGCTGAACAGCAGAACAACCAGCACCAGCATACCTTGTAGAACCCCGGCCAGCGACGAGTCCAACTGGAGTGCGACCTTCAAGCGGGCGCTGCCGCCCAGGATCGCCGCGAACACGAACGTCACCAGCGGAACCCAGACGCCGCGCATCGAGACCAGCAGCACCACCAGCAGCGCCAGAAACCCGATCCCGCCGGAGACCAGCGGCCGCAGGTTGCCATAGGTGAACAGCACCCGGTATGATCCGGCAATTCCGGCAATCATGCCGCAGATGATGAACGCGCTCAAAGCGCTCTGGCGCGTCGGCACGCCCAGCAGCAGCGCCGACCGGGGATTCTTCCCGGTAGCCTTCAACTGCAAACCCCAGCGCGTACCCCGCAGCGCCAGCACCACCGCGGCGAACACCGTCCCGACGATCACCAGCGCTATCAAGCTCACATCAAATTCCGCGCTGAAGGGCGGCAGCAGCGCCTCAACTGGGAACAGCGGCGTCGCCCGGACGCTGCCTCCCTCCGGCGGTTGCCACGGCCCGGAAATCAGGAAGATCGAGATCACATTCGCGAGCGCATTCAAAGCCACGCCGCCGAAGATTTCATGCACCCCCAGGCGGATTTTCAGCAGCCCGACCAGCGCTGCCCACAGCGCCCCACCCAGCATCGCCGCGCCGATCTCGATGGGGATCAGCACCAGCGGCGGCAGCTTGAGCGTCAGCGCCGCCCAGGACGCCAACACAGCCCCCATAATCATCTGGCCTTCTACGCCGATGTTCCACAACCCGGCCGTGAAGGTGACGATCAGCCCCATCGCAGCCAGCGTCAGTGGAATCCAGAAGTTGACCACCCCGCTGAACGCCCGCATATCCCGAAACGCGCCCTCCCACACTTTCTCGAAGACCGCCCGTGGGTCAGAACCGACAGCCATAATCAGCAGTGTGGTGATAGCCAGCGAGATAAGGATGGGCGCAACCGCCAGCGCCAGCTTTGCCCAGGCAGATGACGACTTCATGATGCGTGTTCCTCGAAGTGCCCACCGATCCAGCGCCCCAGTTCGTCGATGTTGGTGCGGCTCACATCCTGGATTTCCATCACCCGCCCGGCGAAGAACACCAGGATGCGGTCGCTGTAAGTCACAATCTCGTCCAGATCAGGCGAACTGAACAGAATCGCCGCCCCACCTTCCCGCCGGTCCAGAAGCTGCTTCCAGATCCACCGCGCCGAGTCCACATCCAGCCCGCGCGTCGGTTGTTCCAGCACCATCAGCGTCGGATGCGCTGGCATCAGCGCCATCAGCATGCGCTGCTGGTTGCCACCGGAAAGCGTCTCGATGCGACTTTCCGGCTGTCCCCGCACATCGTAAAGTTTCAACTGGGACTCGCAGTTCTGCCGAGCCTGCTTCCAATCGATCACCGGACGCGGTTCACCCACCAGCGCGATGTGTTCCGTCAGCGTCAGCCCACCGACCAGCCCTTCTTCCAGGCGTCCCGCCGCCCCAAACGCTACCCCCGATGCCAGGAACTGCCGGTAGGATTTCCCGCTCATATCCGCTCCGGCCAGCCGGATTCGGCCCGCCGACGGTTTAATCAGACCGACGCAGGCCCGCAGCAGCAGTTCCTGCCCGCTGCCATCCAGCCCCGCCAAACCAATGATTTCTTTCGCTTTGACCCGCAGATCGACGCTCACCGTCACGCGCCGCCCGCGAAGCTGGACAGCCTCTAGGCTGAGCGCATCGCCACAGCCGCTCAGATCGACCGAGACACGAGTCTGCGGCGCTAGTTCCTGCCCGAACATCATGGCGATCAACTGCCGGGTTGTAGCCGGCATCGGCATCGTCCCGACCAACTGGCCTGCCCGCAGCACCGCCACTTCGGTACACAGCGCGATGACATCTTCCAGCTTGTGGCTGACCAGCAGCACGGTCACGCCATCACGCTTCGCCAGTTCGCGCAGCGCATCAAACAGGGTCGTCTTCTGCTCGGCAGAAATTCCGGTGGTGGGTTCATCCAGAATGAGCGTCTTTACGCCCAGCGCCAGCAGCCGGATGATCTCCATCTGCTGCCGCTGGCTGATGCTCAACTGCGCGACTGGGGTGTCTGGGTCCAGTTCAAAGCCGAATCGCGAACAGAACTGATGCAGGCTTTGCTTGGCCTGCTTGCGGGAAAGAGTCGAGTCCGACCCGTACAGGAAGTTTTCCAGCACAGTGAAGGCCGGCACATCCAGCGGGTCCTGCTGGAGCATTCCGATGCCGTTCTCAATGGCCGCCTGCGGGCCGACGTAATCCACCCGCCGGCCGTTGATCCAGATCTCGCCGCTGTCGAACGGCTGGTATCCCGCCAGGATTTTCATCAGCGTGGATTTTCCCGCGCCGTTCTCCCCCAGGATGCCAACAATCCGGCCATCTTCGAAAGTCAGGGTGATGTCATTGTTGGCGTGAATCGGCCCAAAACGCTTGTGGATGTGCTGGACTTCGATGCGCATGGTCGAATCGCTCTGGAATGGCCATTGTAAGACCGAGGATGCTGGCGGGTATTTTAACGCTCTTTATTCGAGCCGCCACAACATTCCCGTGCCTGGCTCAAAGCAATCCCTGCACCCAGCGCGCCAGTAGCCGCTGGCTGGGCAGAAACGCCGGGGAAGGCAGATCGGCGCGGCTGAACCAACCGACCGCATCGGCGTCATCGGCAGCTCCCAGTGATCCGCCTGTAACATGAGCACTGTAGGCGATCACCAGATCAGCCAGCCCGCCATCATCCGGCGTGTGGAAAACCTCTACCAGATGGTCGATCTCGACGACCAGTCCAGTCTCTTCCAGGCATTCACGCCGGGCCGCTTCCTGGGGATCTTCGTTCCACTCGATGAATCCAGCGGGCAGCGCCCAGTAGCCTTTGAGGGGGTCATTGGCCCGGCGAACAAGCAGCACCCGCTCATCTTGGATGACGAGTACCGCCACAGCCACTTTGGGATCGAAGAAGATGACATGCCCGCAGACAACACACACCGGACGCTGATGACCGAAGCGGTCGCGCAGTTCCAGCGCGCCGCCGCACATTGGGCAGAAGCGGGCAACGCGCGGCATCCCCATCAGCGGTTCCGCAGCCGGATCGCGGTGGTAATGACGGCCAGCGTCAGCAGCGCCAAACCAGCTCCCAGCATCAGAACGACCAGCAGGTCAATCGGCGCCGGTTCAGACACTTTACCGGCATTGGTATCTGCGGGTTCCGAAGCCGACAACGGTTGTTCGGCAGCCAGACTGACCTCGGTCGCCGGGGCAAAAGTCGGCAGCGGGGTAGCCGTCATCATAGCGGTCATTGTCGCGGTTGGAGCAGCCCGCTGAACTTCAGTCGGCGCGGCGTATTGGGCAATAGCTGCTTCGGGTGTAGCTGTGGCTCCAGCCACATCAGCGGCGATGGCCCCAACCATCGGTTCCGCCGTCAGTTCGCTTCCAGTTGATTCCATCATGACCGCGGCGGCATTTGTCGCAGCAGGCAGCACTACCCCTGGCGCGGCCATCGTCGGGAGGGCCGTCGCCATAACCGCCAGCGTGGGCATCGGAGCGCCCGCTTGATTGGCAGTCGTTTCGCCAGCTCCCTGCAACTCTTCCTCGACAGTCGCGGATGGCACTGGCGATCCTTCAACAGGAGCCTGCATGAGCAGATCAGCCTGCTGGGAGGCGGTTGCGGTGATCGCAAGCGCCGCGGCCGGAGCCTGCGTTGCCTGCGGGCGGGAGGTCAGCAGCAGGCTGGCTCCGATGAAGAGCAGGAAGGCAGCCGCCGCGCTGAGCGCACTGAAAGCAGTGCTGGTCGGAAAGCCCATCCAGCGAATCGAGCGCGCCACCTGCGAAGCAGACAGCGTGAAATTCCTGGGGGCGCGGCGCGGTGGCAGCGTTCGCAGCAGACTGACCGTCTGACGCAGCGACTCCAGTTCGCCGCGCAGTGCCGCATCGATCTGCAAGCGGGCTTCCAGCGCGGCGCGCTCGGAATCACTCAGTGCGCCATCCAGGTATAGAGACAGCAGCTCGATCTCACGCTCGGTCAACATGATGATTCGATGTTCCAGGCTACTCCGACTTATCCTCAAGACGATAACTGGACGGCAAAAGTTCCTTGACGGCCTGCAAGCAGCCCCGAACGCCGCTGCGGGCACGGCTCAGCCGGGATTTGACCGTGCCGAGATTCGTGCCGGTAATCTCCGCAATCTCCTGGTAGTTCATCCCTTCAACATCGCTGAGCAGGATGACGAGCCGCTGATCCATCTGTAATCCGTCGATACACTGCTCGATGGCCCGCAGCAGTTCACGCTGCTGGACGGCCTGTTCCGGGGTCAGATCGGCAGCAGGAATAGCAGGGCCATCATCGGTTTCCCCGCCGGGCAGATCATCCAGCGCCGAGGTAGGGCGTCGGCGGCGGCGGCGGAGTTCGTCATAACAGATGTTGCTGACGATACGGAACAACCAGGCGCGGAAGCTGCCACCGCGATACGTATCCAGGCGGCGATAGGCGGTGATGAATGCCTCCTGAGCGGCATCAGCCGAAGCTGCCGATTCGCCCAGAATGCGGTACGCAAACGAATAGACTCGATCCTGGTAGTGCAGGACGAGGGTGTTGAAAGCGTTCAGATTTCCACGCCGTGCTGCCACGATCAGCGCGGGTTCATTGCTCAGTTCGCTCGCCATTGACAAGACAATTCGGACACCCTAAGATTAGGCCAGGATCGTCCCCTTTGGGGATATTCTGATCTGCACCTTGACCAGCCGGCGTGGCGCAATTGGCTGACGCGATCGACTCAAAATCGATTGGGCTTACGCCCATGTGGGTTCGAGTCCCACCGCCGGCAACCTTCTGAACTTAGCGCTGCTGCTCAGGCAGCGTTTCTGTTTGTTCGCCCAAAGTATACGGGCTGATGGCCGAACCCGCCAGACTGTTCAAGCGGCCATGATCAATGTACGACTTGCTGCCAGGTCGAAGAAATTGAGGATATCTCAGAAAGCAGTTTAGATACGCCTGGCTCTGGCTCTCCGGATTCTTCCGCTGCCAAGTTCACTGTGTTTCGTCTTCCAATATGCTCTTCTACCCTGCATGGATTCCTTACCAGAATGTTCTCTTCGTAAAATACGATGGACAAAACTGGACGCGGGTCGAGCAGCTCACAGCCGAGGAATTAGCCGGCTATCGCGTCCGGTTCGAGCGCGGTACACCCGTTCGGAATCTGTATGAAAGTTCAGGAATGTGACTTTTCGAACGGTTCAAGGAGACAGGATCACAGGCGAGTCAAGGAATACTTGTGAAGAGACATATTGATGCATTGTGAACCCCGCAGTCGTCATGTAGACTCACAATGCCTGCGGAATCACAGAGAGCAGGCTGCTGGATTTGCAGGTCAGCCGATTGCGGTACAACAATCTACAGATAAGCGTTGAGTACACTCCCATGAAAACCGTTATTCTCTGCGGCGGGCTGGGTACACGCCTGCGGGAAGAAACAGAATACCGTCCCAAGCCGCTAGTGGATGTGGGTGGTAAGCCCATCCTCTGGCACATCATGAAACTGTATGCTCACTACGGATACAAGGATTTCGTGTTGTGCCTTGGCTATCGCGGACACATGATTAAGGACTACTTCCTTAATTATGAAGCCATGAGTAATGACTTCACCATGCGTCTTGGCAGACAACCGGAACTGACGTTACACGGTGACCATAACGAACAGGACTACCAGGTCACACTGGCCGAAACGGGACTCAACACGATGACTGGCGGTCGCATCCGGCGGATCCGCCAGTACATCCAGGATGACACCTTCATGGTGACCTATGGGGATGGGGTGAGCAACATCGACATCAACGCGCTGCTGCGCTTCCATCACGCCCATGGACGTATCGCCACAGTCTCCACCGTGCATCCCATCTCGCGCTATGGGGTGCTGCGTGTGGCCGAGGACAGCCGCGTAACGCAGTTTGTCGAAAAACCAAAGTTGGAAGATCGAGTCAGCGCCGGTTTTTTTGTATTCAACCAGCGGATCTTTGACTACCTTCGAAATGACGATGAGGTCCTGGAAGACGCGCCCTTACGTACTCTGGTCGCAGATGGACAGCTCATGGCTTATCACCATACCGGCTTCTTCTATGCGATGGATACCTACCGCGAGTATCTCTATTTGAACGAACTATGGGATAGTGGGAACGCGCCGTGGAAAGTGTGGTAAATCGATCCGACAGCCGATTCTGGCGTTATCGCCGTGTCTTCGTGACCGGCGGAACCGGTCTGTTGGGAAGCTGTCTGGTGCGCAATCTCTATCAAAGAGGAGCCGATATCGTCTGTCTGGTGCGGGATTGGACACCGGGCAGCGAACTCGTCCGCTCCGGTCTGATCGATCAAGTCACAATCGTCCGTGGCGATGTTTGTGACCAACCGCTGCTGGAACGCATTCTAGCCGAATACGAAATCCAGACGGTCTTTCATCTGGCCGCCCAGACCATCGTCAGCGTTGCCAACAGCAGCCCCATTTCCACCTTTGAGGTGAACATCGGTGGCACATGGAAACTAATGGAAGCTTGTCGCCGGAGCCACAAGGTGCAGCAGATTGTCATGGCTTCCTCGGACAAAGCCTATGGCACACAAGCAATACTGCCCTACGATGAGAACCAGCCCCTTCAGGGGCAGCACCCATATGATGTCAGTAAATCAGCCGCAGACCTGATCGCCCAGAGCTATGCCGTGAGCTACAAACTGCCAGTCGCTATCACCCGCTGTGGCAATTTTTTTGGCGGCGGCGATCTGAACTGGAACCGCCTGATCCCTGGAACCATTCGTTCCGTGCTCAACGGGGAACGCCCAGTCATCCGATCAGATGGTCAATACATTCGCGACTATATCTACATAGAAGATGGGGCATTAGCTTACATCCTGCTGGCGGAACAACTGGCAGCACGCCCCGAACTCCGAGGCCAAGCGTTCAACTTCTCCAACGAAAACCCGATGACTGTACAGGCAATCACCCAGCGAATCCTGCATCTCATGGATTCTCCATTGGAGCCTGTGATCCTGAACCAGGTGACGAATGAAATCCGTGAGCAGTACCTGAGTTCAACAAAGGCACGCCAGATGCTCCAATGGCGTCCAGCCTACAGCTTAGACGAAGCACTCCGCCAAACTATCGATTGGTATCGGAAGGTACTGTTGAATGTCTGATCCGGCAGCACTGCGCCAGCAGATTCTCGACCTGGTCGACCAATACTACCAAGCCGCCTTCCCGGACAAACCCTTCTTTCCTGGCGAGACACCCGTGCAGTATGCAGGGCGCGTCTTCGATGCAGAGGAAATCCAAACTCTGGTCGACTCAGCCCTTGATTTCTGGCTGACAACCGGCCGGTTCGCCAAGCAATTCGAGACCGAGTTTGCCCGGTTCATGGGCATTCGTTATGTGCGCCTGGTCAACAGTGGTTCCTCGGCCAATTTGTTGGCACTGTCCAGCCTCACCTCACCGAAACTGAAGGACAGACAGCTCCGTCCAGGTGATGAGGTCATCACGGTCGCAGCCGGATTCCCGACAACTTTGAATCCAATCATCCAGAACAGACTGGTTCCGGTATTCGTCGATGTGGTGCTGCCCACCTACAACATCGATGTCAGCCAGTTGGAGGAGGCGATCAGTCCTCGCACGCGAGCGGTCATGATCGCGCATACCCTGGGCAACCCGTTCGATGCTGCGGCTGTCAAAGCCTTCTGCCAAAAACACGACCTCTGGCTGGTTGAAGACTGCTGTGATGCCATCGGAGCAACGTTTCAGGGACAGAACGTAGGCACATTCGGTCATCTTGCAACCGTAAGCTTCTACCCAGCCCATCATATGACGATGGGTGAAGGTGGAGCCGTACTCACACGAAATCCCACGCTCAAGACGCTGGTCGAATCCTTCCGTGATTGGGGCAGAGACTGTTGGTGTGATCCTGGAATGGATAACACCTGTGGCAAGCGCTTTGAGTGGCAGCTCGGCGAACTGCCCTTTGGATATGATCACAAATACATTTACTCGCATATCGGCTATAACCTGAAAGCAACCGATATGCAGGCAGCTGTAGGTGTCGCGCAGCTTCACAAACTGCCAGGTTTCATCGAGGCGCGCCGCAAGAACTTCGCCTTTTTGCGTACTGCGCTCCACGACCTTCAGGACGTTTTCATCCTGCCGGAAGCGACACCTGGATCACAACCGAGCTGGTTTGGCTTTCCAATTGCCCTTCAAAATGACACAGCAGTTACCCGTGAAGATGTCGTCCGCTTCCTGAATGCCCGCAAGATCAGCACCCGCCAACTTTTCGGCGGCAATCTACTGCGGCAGCCGGCTTATCAAAACATCGAGCATCGACGTATCGGCCCTCTGATCAACTCAGATCGAGTCATGAATCAGGTATTCTGGATCGGTGTCTACCCTGGCCTTACGGAGCCAATGCTAGAATACATGACAGATAGTCTCCATGCCGCCGTGGGGAGACGCTGAAAGGATCAAGAGCATGGGATTGTCTGAGCGAACGCTCCGTGTTTATCAAGACACAGTTCGAAACACCTTTGCGTTCCTGAAAGCCACAACGCGCCTGGATGAATTGTATACCCGCAGCATTCCGCTCATGGATCAGGCTGGATACCTGCTGCCAGTATGTGAACTTCACACGACCGACAGCTCTTTGATTCAGAAGTTTGCGTCCTGGCGCACGGCCCACAAAGCAGCCTTCCCCAGCCAGTTCCCCGTCACGGTCGAAGGAACCACGCGCTGGCTGCGAAACAATGTCCTGAATGTGCCTGATCGAATACTGTTCCTGGTCGTTAACTCATATGGTGAAGCCATAGGCCATTTGGGCTATGCCAACGCCATCAATGACACCGGCAGTATCGAAATCGATAACGTTGTGCGCGGCGTAGATGACAGCGTTCCGGGCATTATGTCACTGGCAATGCGTGCCTTATTGGATTGGGGCGAGGAACAGTTGGGTCCGGCTGAAGTGTATTTGCGGGTCTTCAACGATAACACACACGCAATCCACTTCTACGAGCGCCTCGGATTCGAGCGCGAACGCGACATCCCGCTTCGTAAGCATGTTGAAGGCGAAGTCGTGCGCTATGTGGAACGGGAACCAGGAGACATGCATCCAGCCGACAAAGTCTTCACGCGAATGGTCTATCACGCCCCAATGACCCACGACGCAAGCCAGATGATCTTGACCGCTGGCCCATCAATCTCCGCGCGAGAGACCAGCTATGCTTACGACGCTGCTCGCGTGGGGTGGAACAATAACTGGAGCGGCTACCTTAAACGGTTTGAAAAAGCCTTTGCGGATTACCTCGGCATGAAGTATGCGCTGCCTGTTGCCAGTGGAACGGGCGCGCTGCACATTACCATGCTGGCACTTGGAATTGGCCCTGGGGACGAAGTCATTGTCCCTGACCTAACCTGGGCAGCAACAGCTAATGCAGTCGCCTACGCCGGCGCCACCCCTATATTCGCAGACGTGGAGCCAGAAACCTGGTGTCTCGACGCCGAATCGTTCGAGTCGCTGATCACTGAACGAACAAAAGCGGTCATCCCCGTGCATCTCTATGGACATCCGGCGCGGATGGATCGGATCATGGATGTGGCCGCGCGCCATCATCTGACCGTCATTGAAGATGCCGCACCAGCCATCGGGGCTGAGTTTGAGGGCAAACGCGTCGGCACGTTTGGCCACTATTCAGCCTTCAGCTTCCAAGGCGCCAAACTTCTGGTGAGCGGTGAAGGCGGTATGCTGCTGACAAACGACGACGAGCTGTACGAAAAGGCCTACAAAATCTGGCACATCGGCTCGGTCGGCGGCACATTCTGGTTGGATCGACTCGGGCTAAAGTACAAGATGGCAAATGTGCAGGCTGCCATTGGCCTGGGGCAGCTCGAACATGTCGATGAGATGATTGAGGACAAGCGGAGAATCTTCGGTTGGTATGCTGAAGGACTGGCCGATGTTCCGGGTATTCAACTGAATTTCGAGCAACCGTGGGCACGAAGCATCTATTGGATGACGAGCATTCTACTTGATGACCGCGCCAGAGTCAGCCGAGATGCCCTGCGGGACGAACTCAGGAAACTGAACATCGACACGCGGCCTGTTTTTCCCGCTATCAGCCAATACCCTTACTGGAATACCCCGCAGAAACCGCAGCCCAATGCCCTCTGGATCAGCAATCAAGGGATTAATCTGCCCAGCGGAGTCAGACTGCGCCGTCCGCAAATCGACTACATCTGCCGGAGCATCCGAGATATTTTGAAAGCGAGCTAGAATCGGCCATGAAAATCAAAGTGTCCGATTATGTAGCGGACTTCATCGCTGCCCAGGGCGTGACCTGCGCCTTCGAGGTCATTGGCGGGATGATTACGCACCTGATCGATTCGATTCACCAGCGGGGAGCTATCCGCTTGGTAAGCGTCCATCATGAGCAGGCTGCTGCGTTCGCAGCCGAAGGATTCGCGCGGATCACTGGTGTGCCGGGCGTAGCGCTGGCAACCAGCGGTCCTGGTGCGACCAATCTATTGACGGGAATTGGAAGCTGCTATTTCGACTCGACTCCCGCCGTTTTCATCACCGGACAAGTCAACCGTGCCGAGCTGAAGGGAAATCGCCCCATTCGGCAGCTTGGATTTCAGGAAACAGACATCGTTTCGATGTCTACCCCCATCACCAAGAAGGCGTGGTTGGTTCAAAACCCTGATGAGGTCCCGGCTATACTGGAAGACGCTTTCAGACTAGCGCTTGGAGGACGCCCCGGTCCAGTACTGATCGATCTGCCTATGGATGTCCAGCGGACGATCATCGAGGCCCCACCACCCCAAAAGATACACCCGATGCCGTTGATGAATCACACAGGGTCGATGGAAGCGCTGATGCGAGACTTGCAGCAGGCACAGCGTCCTTTGATCATCGCAGGGGGTGGAGTGCGATCAGCACAAGCCGGGAATCTTTTTAGACAGGTGGCCGACAGGCTCCAAGTCCCTACTGTGTTTAGCTTGATGGGGGTCGATGTGCTGCCCACAGAGTCTCCCATTCGTGTAGGCCTGTTAGGGAGTTACGGCAATCGCTGGGTCAACCTGGCGTTGGGCCGTTCGGACTTTCTGCTCGTTCTGGGCAGTCGCCTCGATATTCGTCAGACGGGCGCGGACACTGACTCATTCCGTGGTGAGCGCGTGATCTACCATGTGGATGTGGATGCAGGTGAAGTCAACAACCGTATTACTGGATGTATTCCCATCTATTCCCATTTAGTCCCTTTCCTTGAGCAGATGCTCTCTGCAATCGACAAAACGTCATTGCCACAATACCTGGCCTGGAAAGCAGAAATCACTGAGTTGAAGACTGCCTGGCCTGATTTGGGCGAACTGCCCGAAATCAACGGCATCAACCCCAACCTGCTGATGCATGCCCTCTCCGCTCATTCCAGCGCGGCAGGAGCCTACGTCGTGGATGTAGGACAGCATCAGATGTGGGCAGCGCAGTCCATTGATGTGACAGGCGATCAGCGCTTCCTGACATCAGGCGGCATGGGCGCCATGGGATTTTCGCTTCCCGCAGCTATCGGCGCGGCCTTTGCATTGGCCCCTATGCCTGTTG
The DNA here is from genome assembly GCA_964556745.1 of uncultured Anaerolineaceae bacterium. GTDB lineage: Bacteria > Chloroflexota > Anaerolineae > Aggregatilineales > Phototrophicaceae > CFX2. Next base: position 11,412 of record CAZKXW010000027.1, on the reverse strand, counting down.
TAGTAGTCGCAGGCGACGGCAGTTCTCAACTGAACATCCAGGAACTTCAGACGGTCACACGCAATCAACTTCCATTGAAGTTGGTTATCCTCAATAATCGCAATCACGGCATGGTCCGGCAGTTCCAACAGAGCTACTTCGAGGAACGCTACCCCTCCACATTCTGGGGATACTCCGCTCCAGACTTCAGCCGGGTGGCGGAAGCCTATGGCATCCGTTCAATGACGGTCGAATCAGAAGGTGATCTTGATACAGCGCTGTCCACAATGTGGGCAAGTCCGACCGAACCCTTCGTGCTTCAGGTAATGATTGATCCCTTTGCCAATGCCTATCCAAAGATCGCCTTTGGCAGACCGATGACTGAAATGGAACCTCTCGCCAAGCCTATCGACATGGAATCGACATGACCCAACCCGTACTAACCCTGATTGTCCCGGTCTTCAACGAGCAAGAGGCACTGCCACCTGCTTATGATGTCTTGGACCGCATCATGCGGGAACTGGGTGAAACCTACGAAGTCATCATCATCGACAACGGCAGCCTCGACAACACAGAACAGATTGCACACCGCATCGTCGCGCAAAACCCCGCATGGCGCTACATTCGGCTTAGTCGCAACTTCACCTACCAGAACTCCATTTCAGCCGCAATGGCTATGGCCCATGGTGAAGCTATGATCGTAATTGATGTCGATTTGCAGGATCCGCCAGAGATGATTGCCGAATTCGTGAAATACTGGCGCGAAGGCTATGACATCGTCTACGGCATCCGCGCCAAGCGTACTGGAGAACCTGCTATGAAAGTCGTGGCAACGATGCTGGCGATGCGCTTTGTGTCCTGGATGGCCGATTTTGACCTTCCAACATTTAGCGGAGATTTCCGGCTTATCTCGCGCCGCGTTCGTGATGTGTTCATTCAGATGCCAGAGAGCAATCGCTATGTGCGCGGCATGATCCACTGGCTGGGGTTCAAACAGAAGGGAATTCCCTACGAGCGTCTCGGTCGGCAGCACGGACGCTCAGCGACCATCCAGGGTTTGCGAGGAATGTTTTTCCTACTGAACTTTACGCTGAATGCAGCCTTTGCCTTCTCACTCAAACCGCTGCGATTATTCTCAATGTTTGGAATCATTACGTTAGGGCTGGCTGTCCTGCTGCTAATCTACAACCTGATCGCTTCCTTGATCGGGCATCCTCAACCCGGCCTTCTTACACTCATCCTGCTCATGATCGCACAGATCGGCATCACATCGCTGGGAATTGGTGTTCTGGGCGAGTACCTGGGAAGAACTTATACTGAAGCGAAACGACGTCCCTTGTGGATTGTGGACTACGCCCTGAACTTCGACGATGCTCTGCCATCCTCATATTTCATTGACGCACGGCTCCAGAACGACGCACCTCAGGTTCCGAGTGTTGAGATCACTCAACCACCAGGCGGTGAGGCCGTAACTCCCGACTGATGCGGATCAGCCGTGCTTTCCGCAGATTTCTCTTCCGTGAGCAGTCGAATACCTGTCATCTGGACAGCCACTCCTGACTCGCTTTCGGGTCTGGCGATCACTTCGCCAATAATCTCAACCAGATGATGATCAGCAACCGCAACCGTAAAAGCATCAATCAACAGGTCCACTGTTCTCTGATGCAAGTCTGTCAGGACGGCCAAACCAGCCGGTGCGTCTGTGACAGTCAATAGGCCGCGCAGTGCAACCTGTTCTCCAATGACGAACGTGTCGGGGAAAATCCCCAACTCGCCCCCAATAGCGGCCGCCTGAGTAAGGTCAAGCGCGGTCGGTGTTACAAGCATCTGGGACGGCGGCACCATCGAAGCCGCAATTTCAGTTGAAACAGATACCGGAGTCGACTCCACCGTGACGGGGGCAGTCGGTTCTGCTGACTGCGTCACAGACGGCTCAGTCGTTGATTCGGCAAGGATTGCAATGGTCGGCAGCACTTCATTTGCAGCAGGGCTGGTAGCCCCACAGGCCGCCAAAACAAACCCGATGACGAGCCAGATTCCCCAACGATAACGGTACAGTTCTAACATCTCGAAACCCTGTATGTGATCCTTATCTGCCACAAAAGACACCGCCAGGGCCTAACCTTCTGCCCTGGCGGACATACCAGCCGATTTCAGCCACTCGCAAGTGAACTGGAGAAGATCGTTCCGAGAACGACCTTCTCCGCTGGAAAAAGCTAGTTGATCAGAATCCGGTCGATATTGAACAGCCCGGACTGCCATCGGTTTTCGATGATCACGTCATGTGTCCCGCCGCCGAACCCATAGAACGCAATAGGTGACGCGAACACGACTGTGGAAATCGATCGCTGACTAAAGACTGCACATCGCAGCAGCGGATTCCCCTGCGGATCAATCAGTGTGACGCACAAGCTGGTATTGCCGCTCGTGCCCGGCGAAATGACTTGATAGAGGATCATAGAATTACCGTTGAAGCGAATCTGGGCCAGAGCGCCGCTCTGAGTCGTGCCTCGCAGCGTACCGCCCAGATAGGATGTCCCGGTGTAGGTAATCCACTGATTGGCAGGTGAATACACAATCCCCGCAGCGGAGTCTTCATAGGTTCCAGGTTGCAGCACCGTAGACAATGTCCCAATGACGACAAGGCTGTCCACATAGAGAGGTTGTCCAGCTGTGCCCTGGTGTCGCACGGTGACATTGTAAGTGCCCTGACGCAGCCCGTAGGTCGAATACCCGACGGCATTCTGTGTGGGGTTCGCAGCGGTAGGCCGCACCACACATACAGGGCTTCCGCCTTGCAGGGTATAGCAGACCTCCATATCAGCGCTGTTCGGCGTATTGGTCGTGAAAATGCTGAAGCCCGTACCCGTGAAGCTGAAACTCAACTGCTGGCCGTTTTGAGTTGTGACATGGCTGCGGCCTCCACTTAACCCGGATGGAGCATCGACACTCCAACCAGCCGTGTACACCAAACCCGGATACGTATTCTGATAGTCTCCAGGGGTTATCGGCAGCGTGCTGTTTACCACGCGCACTGCATCGAAGTAGATAAAGTTGGTGCTGGGCGACGTGATCGTGACCACCGCCGTGTGCGGCCCGTTGATCAACCCACCGATCTCGCCAGGTTGCTGCCATGCCAGCACTGCCGAGTTGTCGCTGAAGACCACGGGTGGACCACCATCGATACTGACAGAAAACGTTCCTGCACCCGGTGCGAGTGTCCGGTAGAACACCAAACCATCTCCATTGAATTGGAAGGTCACTGTTGCGCCCTGGGTAAAGGTGTAGAACGTGGCATTCCCCGATGGACCGGCAGTCTGGGCGTATGTCCAGGTTCCAGTGTAGGTAAATCCCGGATCACTCTCTTCGTACAGCCCGGCGGTCAACGTTGGAGCTGCTCCGAGGAGGGCTATCGAGTCCACGCTCATATAGTTCGTGGATGTGTTTCGAAGCTCAATAGTGTTCGTCCCAGGCGTGAGTGCCAGCATGAACGGCTGGCCCCAAAGCAAAGCTGGATATGTGCTGGGGAGAGTCGTGCGGAACGTACCGTTCACGTAGATATCCGCGGAACCGTAGATGTTCAGCATCGTCCGGTAGAAGATTACTCGCTCAACACTGCTGTTAACCGTGAAGCTCACCCGGGCAGTCGGGTCATTGGTGTATCGGAAGGCGCCATTGCGCGGTCCCACTCCGCTGAAGTCCAACCAGTTGCCCGTGTAGATAAGATCAGGAGCATTTTCCTCGATCGTACCAGTTCCCAACACACCTGCCGGTGGCAGCAATTCTATCTTGTCGACACTGGTATAGGTTGAGCCAACGTTTCGCAGCTCAATCGTATTGTTCCCCGGTGTCAGACTGAACATGACTGGCTGGCCCCACAGCAGTGCAGGGCTGTTGCTGTTGATCGTAGTCAGCAAGCTGTCGTTCACGTAGACCTGAGTCTGACCGTAGATCGACAGCATGGTTCGATAGATCACCACACGCCCCACCGTATTATCGACTGTGAAACGCACTCGAGCAGACGGATCGTTGCTGTAGCGGAACAGCCCATCAAGTGGGCCAACACCAGAAAAATCAGTCCAGACACCGAAGTAGGTGAGGTTAGGATTGGTCTCCTGCACCGTACCAATCGAAAGCGTATTCGCGGGCGGCAGCAAGTCGTATGCATCCTGGCTGCCAAAACTCGTACCCACATTTCGAAGTTCAACCTGGTTGTTTCCAGGCGTCAGGATCACTGTAAAGGGCTGTGCCCAGAGATAGGCCGCTGTGGTATTGAGCATGTTTGGCGTCTGCTGTACCCCGTTGACCCAAATCTCCATCGAGCCGTAGATCGATGCCGTTGTCCGGTAGAAGACGATACGTCCGACTGTATTGTCTACATTGAAACGGACTCGCCCATTCGGGTCACTGGTATAGCGGAAAGAACCGCCAGAAGGCCCAGCCCCGGAGAAATCCACCCAGGTTCCGGTATAGGTCAGATCCGGATGATTCTCCTGGTATGAACCAACCCCAAAAGTTGTGCTGCTGCCCAGCAGGCGGATCGCATCGACGCTCCCGTAATTCGAACCGACATTGCGGAGTTCAATCTCGTTATTCCCCGGTGTCAGATTCAGCGTGAAAGGCTGCCCCCACAGGTAAGCGGTTGTGGTGTTATTCATTGTCTGCGTCAAAGATCCATTGACCCAGATTTCCATCGAACCGTACATGGGTGCCGTGGTTCGATAAAACACCACGCGAGACACCGTGTTATTCACCGTGAATCTCATCCGTGCAGTCGGATCATTGGTATAGCGCAGCGAGCCTCCCTGCGGCCCGGCCCCAACATATTCAAGCCACTGTCCAGAATAGGTGAACTCAGACGATGTTTCCTGGTAGATACCGGCAGAAAGTGCCTGGGCAGGCGGCAGCAAGTCAATCTGATCGACACTGATGTGGTTGCTGGATGTATTGCGGATTTCAATCAGGTTGTTTCCAGGCGTCAGCGTGATCATGAAGGGCTGCCCCCACAGAAGAGCTGCGCTGTTATTCGGCATGGAACCTATCGACGTGCCGTTCACGCGAATATCGGCAGAACCATAGATGCTGTACATCGTTCGGTAGAACACGATACGCCCAACTGTGTTGTTGACGGTGAACTGCATTTGGGCGTTTGGATCATTCGAGTAACGGAAACTCCCGCTCTTCGGCTCAACGCCGTTATAAGGCGTCCAATTTCCTATGTAGGTCAGATCGGGGTGATTCTCCTGAATCGATCCCGTCCCTAATGCAGATGGCGCTCCAAGCAGTGCGATCGCATCGACACTCGTATAGGTGCTGCCCACATTCCTCAGTTCAATAGTATGGTCACCGGCCACAAGATTGAGAACGTATGGTTGATTGAACAACAAGGTAGGGCTGGTGTTGTTCATCGTAGCGGCTAAAACACCATCCACATAGATTTGGGTGGAACCATAGATGCTGAACATCGTCCGGTAGAACACCACGCGCGACACAGCATTTGTCACGCTGAAGCGAACGCGCGCCGCGGGATCACCGGAGTAACGGAATGAACCCCCATTTGGCCCTGATCCGCTGTAGTCTGCCCAGATTCCTGTGTAGACTAGATTAGCATTTGTTTCCTGGTAAGTTCCCAGGCCGAGAGCGGTCGGCGCTGGCAGCAGTTCGATTGCATCGACGCTCGCATACGTCGAACCCACATTGCGCAGCTCAATGCTGTGATTACCAGGAGTCACATTGAGTACGTAAGGCTGGTTGAACAGCAACGTAGGAGTGTTGTTATTCATCGTAGCCGTCAAGACATCATCCACATAGATCTGGGTAGAACCATAGATGCCAAACGTTGTTCGATAGAAGACAATGGTCCCCACGCTGCTGTTGATGTCGAAGCGAACTCGTGCGCTTGGATCGCTTGTGTAGCGGAAAGACCCACCATTCGGGCCTGACCCAGCAAAATCTACCCAGTTACCTGTGTACGACAGGTCAAAGAATGTCTCCTGATACAAACCAACTCCCATACGCTGTGCTGGAGGCAGTATGGAGATCGCATCCACGCTGGTATAGGTGGACCCGACATTACGCAGTTCCACGGTGTGGTTGCCGGGCGTCAGTGTCAGCACATAGGGCTGCGCCCACAGGTAGGCGGCTGTGGTGTTGTTCATCGTTGCGTTCAGCACACCATCAACGTATATCTGCGTACTCCCGTAGATCGACGCAGTAGTCCGATAGAAGACCACACGCCCGACCGTGCTGTCTACATTAAAGCTCACGCGAGCAGTGGGGTCATTGCTGTAGCGGAAGACCCCACCCAGCGGACCAACACCCGCGTAGTCCGTCCACACGCCCGTATAGGTAAGGTTGAGGCTGTTCTCCTGATACGTATTCCCCACAAGCATCTGACCGGAACCTACATCGGCGCTGTCCAACGTCAGGGCGGCCCCATTCAGGTTGTTCGTCAGAATCACCGAATGCGCCTGATCAGACGGGAATCCCGTACAAAGCAGGCTGTAGGTCGCACCTGTCGCACTGTAGTTTGAAACATTTGAACTTGCATCAGGCTGCTGAGCGTTGAGAGAATTCGTACACATGAGAGTGTATCCCAATCCGCTCAACGTAGATTGTGCCTGAGCGTAGGTCAATATTGGAGATGCGCCCGCTCCCAGGTCCAATCTGAAGCGAATACCCAGGTTGTTGGTCAGTGCCGTACCAGCAGCACTGCCGATCAGGTTCAACCGTACTGCCGCTCCGGTGAACGGGAATTCGATGGTTGCTGCGTTGACACCACCACCCACGCTGCTGGAAGACAAGGTCGTATTGTAAGCGCTGACGTTGTATGTCGGAGCCCATCCGTTTCCACTCAGCGCAAAAACGAAGCTGGCATCGTCGTGGCGACCTTCTTTTGCCAGGCTCGGCAGCACCACCAGCGTGATGATCCCTGTAGCCGTCTCACTATCGCGGTCACTGACCTGATATCGGAACCGGTAGAAACCCTGCTGGCCCGCAACCGGATTCAGGATCAATTTGCCACCATTGGTATTCGCGGCTGTGAATGCATCTGCTAATACCGTGTCTGTTGAAGCACAGGTTGGACACGCTAGCAGCAGATCATCGTTTTGCCCACTTACCGAATTATCCTTACCCTGATACGTAAAGGTGAAAGGATAATCGAGTCCATTGGCCGCACCTGAGATGACGAAATTGTTCAACTGGTAGGCCGGGAATAGCTGCTGTGTGACCGGTGTGACATAATCCGTCAGGAGACGATAATTCGTCGCCGCAGGAGCACCATCATTCACGGCCTGTATGTTCAGCGTGATCGTCCCCGAGCTGACCTGCCCCGGATAGAAAATTGGATCGGACACCGTGAACGGAATGGTGATCGGCGAATTCGTCGGTGACTGGGTATTGAAGTTCGCCGGGGGACAATACGTGACGATGTTCGGCGGTGTGAAACGTACCGGTTGTCCCGCGCAGGCATTAGCCACATTCGTGTCATAGTTTTCCGGCAGAGGCGTGCCCAACGCAAAACTCTGAACGTAACCGCCGCTGGCAGACAAGGTGAAGCTGATAGCGGTGGCTGAATCTTCAACAATAGTCGCCGGAGAAGGACTGATCGCCGTCGGCGCTGATGGGACTTCAAGCTCGTAAGCGCCAATATCGACTACTGTGGGAGGCGGTTGCTGATTGGCATTTGCGCCCGCTCTTACACGCAGACCGAAGCGCAGATCAAGCTGGTCGAGATACCCCGGATCACCGTAGATGTCGATGAGAGCCTGATTGTCGCCGGTGTTCACGCCGCCCACAAAACCCGGAACAGGTGATGTCAACGGGCGAAGTCGATACGGATTGGCCGCATCAGCAAGCGTTGTGAAGAACACACTCGACTCGGTCGCCGGCGTGATGACATCTACCACCGAATTGGCAATATAGGTGTTCTGAGCCGTGTTCTGACAGACGCCCGCCAGCACCCCGCCTAGATCAGCAGGCACAAACCAGTTGTTCCGAATCGGAATGCCACCATTGATGGACGTACAGGCAATGAACCCCCCACCCGCCAACTGCTGATAGATCAAACCACGGAATACACCCCCATTACCGTAGAAGAGATTATTATGAATCTCCACCCTTCGGTCGTTGAGCTGCGGGAGGCTTGATTGCCCTGGGTAGCCATAGAGGAAGAAAGCGTCAAAATCCGAATTGGAGGCGTTCATCGCATTGTTGATGACGCTGTTGTTGACGAAACGCAGATTCGGAGCCTGGAAAAGATGCAGCAGCGGGCCGTCTAGTGTATTGGAAGTCATCAGATTGCCAATGACCCGGACTTCACTGGTGATCTTCGTCCCCGCGCCGATATTGATCCACTGGTTGACACCAATAAGCGCCCCACTGGTATTGGCATTGAACCGATTCTTGATGATGTCTACAGCACTGACGCGTACACCAATGATCGAAGCCTGCCAGTTCGAATTCTGAATCGGGTTGGTCGGTGTATTGATTCCCTGAAACAGGTTATTGCTGACGACATTGGGCTGTGCAGGCGCAGAACTGCCGTTGAAACGCAGCACGGCGGTGTCATAGGCCGGAATCGTTCCGAAGATGGGACTGGTCACAGACGGAATCGCAAAGTTCAGGAAACTATTTCCGTTGATCTGAACCCCTACTCCATCTTGAATGACGAGCGGAGACCGGAAACCAACAAAAGAGTTGTTGCGGATGATTGTTCCCGTGCTTCCAATATTCACCAACGGAGTCGGGTCCACCGATGTAGAGAGAAGTTTGAAGATTGAACCGGGACTGACTGCAAAGCCATCCAGAATGATGTCGCTGTCCTTGATGGCAATACCAGCCTGAAGATTGTAGTTATTGATGATCCAGAAGTTGCTAGGTGATGAAGAAAACGACGTTGCGCTCTCATAAGACAGCAAGACCGGAGCGCTGACCGTCTGTGGAATGTACACCGGAGCAACATACTCACCCGGCATGACCACCACGCAGTCGCTCGAAGTTGCCTGCCGCAGCGCGTATTGCAGGCTCACATAGGGATTGGCGAGTGTACCAGACTGCGGCAGCCCGGGCGCGGCTTGGCCAACATAAATTGGCGAGGCATCACAAGCGGCGGGGAGTGTATCCGCATCTGCTAGAGGGTTAACAGAACTCGCCAGATTGAACGTCGGGTTGCCCAATGTTGCCAGGCCCGCGCCGTAAGTCATGTCGAAGCTGTCACTCAGAATCGATGTAGACTCTTCACCCTGTGGCGCGCTGGAAAAATCAAAGAAGGGCAGATCAATTGCCCGCGTTTGGAGGTAGTCCTGGATCGAATCGATAGTCAGGCCGCTGACGCCATCGAATATCACCATTCCTGAATTGGTATTCGAGATCATCAATGCCACCATACCAGCAACATGCGCTGCGGCGGCAGAAGTCCCATTGAAACCAGAACTATCAAAGCAGTCGAATGCATTCGCAGCCAGGCCCGAAACAGACACATGAGATGGCCCAACCAGATCAGGTTTCACCTGGTCACGTGAAAACGGCCCGCTGATGGTTGGAGCGGCACCACCTGCCCCGAACACCGGCCCGTTCGCGCTGTTGGAATCCAGAGGGAAACGCGCGAACCCATCAATACACACCGCTCCCACTGTGATCGCATCCTGGGAGTCCGCCGGACGCCCAATCGTTCCAGCGGAAGTCAGCACGGACGACCCGGTAACTCCCGCCGAGTTGATCGTACCCTGCCCTGCGACTTGAATCTGAACAATCACATTGCCCGGATCACCTGCAAACCCATTGACAACCAGGTTGACATTGCAGCCGCTCACGCATGTCCCGGCGGGAATGGTATAGGTTTGGCGTGGAGGGCCGACGCGCGGTGCGCCACCTGTACGAATCGATTGATTCAAGTCACCCGTCAGACTCAGACCGAAGTTCTCCAGGGTCGCACCGTTCAGCGTATTCGACCAGTCGTTCCAACTAACATGGATGGTGTCACCGGCAAAAACCTGCATCGGGATGCTGGAGTTTGTGCCATTCCAGTTCAGCGTCACATAGCGACCACGGTTGTTCCCAGCGCTGACAATGACCGTCCGGCCTGCACTACGTGCATTGGTGATTGCCGTGTATACACTGTCAATACCATACAGCGCGCCCCCACCAGTGCCATCGCCAGGGCTGACCGATGCGCCCAGATCCATCGTAATCAGAATGATCTTGATGGGATTGGTGTTGGCGGTATTAATCGCTGATGCCAGCGTCGTCGCATTAGTGGCCTTATACATGTAGACGCGCGCGCTGGGTGCGACATCACACAGCACTTCGACCACTTTCATACCATGATTCGTATCTGTCGGCAGTGTCGGGCCGCCAAACACCACAGATGCATTGCCCAAACAGGCATGTTCGGTCGTGACAGTAGCGTTAAAACCGGTGTCGATCACCACGATATCTACGCCCGAACCCAGCACCGGTGTGCTCGCTGAGTGCCATGCTGACGCACCAACAACATCCATACCTGCGGTTGCAGTCGAGCCAGTCGGCGCTTCTAGTGGACCGGCAATAAATCCGTTCTGGCTGGCTGTAGAGACCGCGCGAGATGGTAGTTCCACCAAACCGATCTCGGGACGATTGACCAGCGTGAGTAGCTGCTCAAGCGTCAACTGAACAGTCAGCCGAACGCTGAACGACTCACGCACGATGCCACCCGCCGACTGCACTTCAGAGGCAATCAGGGCTGCATCGGCTTCCGAGCGCATCCACAGAATGACTTCCAGACGCCCCTGTTCATCCAGAGTGACAAAATGCGAACCAGCGGAAGCGCTCGCGGCCATTGGATCGCCCATGGATACCAGCATCAGCATTTCCTGGAGCGGAACCGGGAGCTTCTGCAAAGCTTCAGAGGTCAGTCCCGGTGGAGCATCAGTAGCGGGTTCAGCCGTGACTTCAGCCTCCGTCGTCGCTTCGGGCGTCACCTCAGCTGTGGAATCAGCCAAAGCTTCGGCCTCGACGGTAGCTTCGGGCATAATCTCTGCAGTCGGAACCAGTGTCTCAACTGGAGGTTCAATCGCCCCCGCATCCACCGTCGGCGGCGGAGGAGGCGCGTCCAGGCGTGTGACCACAATATCGTCGTAAGCCACCGGCGCGCTGCTCGTCATACCAGTCCCAAAACTCAAGCCACTGGCTCCATCTAGAGTAAGTTCGGTCACTGAAACGGGCGCGAACTCGTCCACTTTGGCCGCAACAACATAGCCCGGAACCAGAACCTGAACCGTGCGCCAGACAGGGGCAAACCCGACCGCAGGATCAATGATCACGCCGCCTGATTGCCCAACCAGAACCGAATCCTGGAAAAGGTTGAGTGAACCGTCCGCGCCAATTTCGATCAAGAATTGATGCCCGGAAGCAGCGAAAGCCACACGCCCACTGCCACCTTGATCTACACGG
>CAZKXW010000026.1:15679-47874 GCA_964556745.1 uncultured Anaerolineaceae bacterium | reverse complement strand
GGGGGCGTCCCCCGCAGCCCCCTGTTTTTCTCGACGATTTAGCGGATGCGCCACTTAGTGCGTCATCTGCCGCTGCTTCAATGCTGCCCGTGCCCGCGCCAGCGCATCCTCCGGCTTGTTGAAGAACTCCACTGGCAGATGGGAGAGCTTCGCCAGCCCGGACGCGATCATCTGAGCCATCATCGAACGCCCGATAAAGCACACGTGGATCATGCGCGGGTCGAGATCGGCGCTCCACTTCGCCAGCCGCACATCCAGGATGGTGAGGACTGCCTTGCGGATGTCAAACACCAGCACGTAATAGTCCACCCCGGCAGCATCGGCCTGCCGGACGCGCTCTTCGGTGGCGGCTTTGAAGTTCGGCGCGTTCATCGCCCCGTCGTAAACCAGCGACATGATGCCCGGCTCGATCCAGCTAAACCGAGTATGATATGGCGACATGTCCCCCTCCAGAATAGATTTCATTCCCTTTCTTGAGGATAGACCCAAGATGGCGATTCTGAGGCTTAGGATTTTGTCATACTCGCCCAAACAGAACCGGGGGCGTGATGAACGCCCCCGGCAGTCCACATTCAGTATGGGACAGGGTTTAGGTCACACCGCTGCGGATCACATCCTTGAAGTACAAGGCGCTGCGCTTGAGCGTGCGCTTCTGCGTGGCAAAGTCCACATGCACGATGCCGAAGCGCTTTTCGTACCCATAGGCCCACTCAAAGTTGTCCAGCAGGCTCCACACATAGAAGCCTTTGAGCGGAACGCCCTGCTGGATCGCCAGCGCCGCCGCGTTCAGATAGCCTTTCAGGAAGGCGACCCGCTTGGGGTCTTCATAGACTCCATCGACCGGAGCGTCCGCTTCAGCATAGGCCGCGCCGCACTCGGTGACGTAAATCGCCGGGACGCTTGTCTCGCGGTGGATGCGCACCAGCATATCCGTCAGTCCCTGCGGGTACACCTCCCAACCCATCGCCGTCAGTTCCGCCCCCTCGGGCAGGATCCAATGCGATTTGTCCGGCTGGCCCGGTACTGCCTCGATCAGCCAGCGCATGTAGTAGTTGATTCCCAGGAAGTCGGTCGGCACGGCCGCCGACTGCACCGCGTCCAGATCGAGGCCGTCCAGCGTCTCGCCGAGCAGTTTGACACAATCCAGCGGGTAGCTGCCCTTGAACACCGGGTCGAGGAACCAGCGGTTCATCAAGCCATCCGACTGCCAGGCCAGGCGGACGTCCTGCGACGAGGCTGTGGCCGGTATCTGCGGAACCAGATTCAGCGTGATCCCGACCTGCGCTCCAGGGCTGTTCTGGCGGATGACGGGCACGACGGCCCCGTGCGCCAGCATCAGGTGATGCGCCGCGCGGTAGGCTTTCACCGGGTTTTGTTCCCCCGGCGCGTGAACGCCCCACAGATAGCCCAGGATGGCGCTGCACCAGGGTTCGTTGAAGTCGATCCAGAACTTCACGCGGTCGCCCAGGGCGCGTGTCACCACATCAGCGTAATCGACGAACCACTTGACGCTGTCCGGGTTGGTCCAGCCGCCCTGATCTTCCAACACCTGCGGGAAGTCCCAGTGATACAGCGTGGCAGCGGGCTGAATCCCTTCCGCCAGCAGCGCATCCACCACCCGGTTGTAGAAATCCAGCCCGGCTTCGTTCAGCGTGCCGCGCCCGGCCGGCAGCACACGCGGCCACGACACCGAGAAGCGGTATGAATGCACGCCGAGATCGCGCATCAGGGCGATGTCTTCCGGGTAGCGGTGGTAATGATCGCAGGCGACATCGCCGGTATCGCCGTTCTGAACCTTGCCGGGCGTGTGCGAAAAGCGGGTCCAGGTGCATTCGCCGCGCCCATCTTCCCGCGCCGCGCCTTCGATCTGGTAGCTGGATGCTGCCACCCCCCAGACAAAATCCTTCGGGAAATTCATGGTGCTATCCTTCGCTCACGTAAGCGGGCGGCCTCCATCAGGCCACCCACATATCAAAACTGAACAACATGGCTTGCATCCCCAGCAGGAGGATGCTCAGGAGCGTCCAGCCTTTATCCAGCGCCTCCGCTCGTCCCAGCCGCGCCAGCAGGATGAACACCGCCGGCATCGTCAACACGTAGCGGATCAGGCTCTGGGGAGCGCCGCTCGTCACCGCCAGCGCCAGCGCGATCAGGCTGAACAGCGCCGCGCCGGGACAGCGCCGCAGCGTGGCCAAGCCCGCCGCCAGCGCCAGCAGCACCGCCGCCGCTTCCAGGGCGTAATAGACCATCATCTGGGTATTGGTGCCTTCGCGGAAGGCCGTCAAAGCGATGTCCAGCCCCCACTGGATGCCCTCCCAGTTGAACACCCCGCGCCCGAACCAGGTGATCTGCACCTCGTTGAAACGCGCCCCCAGCAGCGCCGACCACACCGCGTAGGCCGCCAGCGGCAGCAGCACGGCCAGCCCGTTCAGCAGGCTGCGCCGGAAGACCCCGTTCCGCAGCCCGCGCCAATCCACCGTCTGCGCCCAGGCAAGGGCCAGCGGTACGATCAGCGCCAGACCCGTTGAGCGCGTCCAGGTCGCCAGCGCCGCCAGAATGCCGGCCAGCCAGAACTGCTTGTGACGCATCAACGCCAGCGCGCAGAACGCTAACCCCGCGAACAGCCCTTCGGTATACACCTGCGCCAGGAAGAAACCCGTTGGGAAAATCAGGAAGTAGAAGGCGGCGCGGATGCCACCCTCATCGCCCAATTCATCGCGCGTCAGGTCGAACAGCCCAATCATACCGAACAGCGCCCCGACCAGCGATACCAGCACGCCGCTCAGCGCCGCCGTGGCCATCGGATTCAACCCCAGCAGCCGCAGCGGGATGCTCACCCCGGCCATCACCGCCGGGTAAAACGGGAAGAACGCGTAGCTCATTGAAGCAGTGCTGCCGTCCTTGAGTTCGACCTGGCGCACCTTCGGATCATCGTAGCCGCCGACCGCGATGGCGAGATAGAACTCCGAATCCCAGGACACCTGGCGATTCATGAACGGCTCCATCAGATAGGGCTTATCACGCTGGCTGTTGCGCGCCGTTTCCTGCGGCGTCCAGACGGTGGCCCGGTCGGGACGGTTTAGGACAAGTCGCCAGTCCACCAGCGCCTGAAAGCCGATCACCAGCACCAGCCACGCCAGCCAGATCAGCACCAGCGTCCGCAGCGCCTGTCGGGTCGAATCAGAGGGAGTCTTCATTATGCGAGGTCATTTCAATCAGGCGGCGCGGGATGCCCCACCCCTGCTTCGTCTTTGTGTTCTCTGTGTCTCTGTGGTGGTATCTCTCTTCCCCCTCTCAATGCAATGGGGAGGGGGTCAGGGGGTGGGGATCACCTCGGAACCACCAGCAGCATCACCGACTGGGACGGCAGTGTCAGCAGCCCGGCGGCCAGATCGACCGGCTCTACCGCTTCAGCGCGGTGTCCGGCGTCCAGCAGCCAGACCTCCGCCGCACCGCTCGCCGTGAATCCGGCCAGGTCGAGCGTGAAGGCTTTGGCCTGGGCGCTCCGGTTGACCACCATTAACGTCAGCGCCCCATCCTCGCGCAGCGCCGCCGTGATCGTCACGTCGGCGTCGGGGGACTCGCTGGCGACCAGTTGGCTGCCGAACTGCTGGTAAAGCTGATAGACGTAATACGTCGGGCGCACGTCGTAGCGATCCAGCAGGCCGAACAATCCTAATCCGCTGGTCGTGTACAGCGCAAAGAAGTTAACGATATCGACCTTCTGCCGGATCAACCGCCCCAGCACATCCGCCCACCAGACCGCGTTCATGTCGGTGGCTAACTGCGCCGACCCGTTCGCCCAGTGCGAATTGACCTCCGTCACCGCGACCGGAATATCGCGCCCGGTCGTCTCGCGGATCACCTGCCGCAGGTCAGGGATGATGAAGTCCCATTCGGCTGGGTTCGTCCGCATCTGATCATCGGTCGTCACCGGCGCGTTCATCGACAACGGGAACGGGTAGCGGTGGATCGACACATAATCAACCAGGTCGGCGTTGACTTCCAGGAAGCCGTGCACCCATTCACGCATCGGGGCATGGTAATCGGTGGGGTTGGCGTTCGGCGGGTACTGGTGCACCTCCGGCCCCAACAGCACGATGCTCGGATCGACGGCCTTCATCGCCAGCGCAACAGCCCGCCAATCGATGTTCAGTTGATCGACCGAGTAGTCCGGGTAGAGCGTCGGCTCATTGCCGATGCTCCAGTAGCGCACCCCGTAGCCCTTTTCGATGTTGGCGTAGCGCACCAGTTCCGCCGCCTGTTCCGGCGTTCCGTTCTGCAGCCGGACGCTGATGCTTGGTTCGGCGTTCCAGTCCCGCGCCTGCTTGATGAACATGTCGATCTGGAAGGGCGTCAGATCGTTCCGGTCGCCCCAGTTCCCCGCCGGAAACCGCAGGTAGGTCACGCCGGACGCTTTGGCCTCGTCCAGCATATCCAGCGACACCAGCGCCCACGGTCCATAATTCACCCCGTAGACGAACGGGTTGATCGTCCACTCCACCCGAGCCGCATCCACCCGCAGCACCCCGGCCTCGACCGCCGTCGCTTCGCGCGGCAGGGATAACCCCGCCAGCAGCGCCGCCATCAGGCCGAAAACCAACCCTCGCGCCACCTGTATCTGCTTCACGATTTACCCTTGTACCAGGACGCTCTAATGAACCTTGACTCTCGCCTTCGGTAATCGGACATGGGTAGGGGCGACCCGGCGGGTCGCCCCTACCCCCAATCCCTAATCCATTATCCCTACTTCTCCACGCCCGTGATGACCACGCCGCGCATGAACACGCGCTGCGCCAGGAAAAAGATCATCAGCGGCAGCACCATCGCCATCAGCGAGGTCGCCTGCACCAGTTCCGGGCGCTGACCATACTGGAAGTTGAAGGTCTGCACGCCGACCGAAATCGGCTGAAGCTCCGGCTTGCTCAACAGGTAAATCAGCGGGCCGAAGAAGTCATTCCAGGCAAAGATGAAATGGAACAACCCCACCGAGATGATCGCCGGCCACGACTGCGGGATGATGACCTGCACCAGCACACGGAACGGCCCTGCCCCGTCGATCATGGCCGCCTCATCCAGTTCGCGCGGCAGCGTCATGAAGAACTGCCGCAGCAGGAACACGTTGTAGGCGTTGGCGAAGAAGTGCGGCACGGTCAGCGGCAGCCATGACCCCACCCAACCAATGCTGGAGAACAGCGCGTAAGTCGGGATCAGCGTGACCTGACGCGGCAGAATGATCGTCCCGATCAGCACGATGAACAGAATGTTCTTGCCAGGAATCGGGAAGCGGGCGAACGCATAAGCCACCGCGATGCACGACAGCAGCGTGCCGATCATGCCAATGATGGCGATGCCGAGCGTGTTGCCGAACAGCCGTGGGAAGTTGATGGTGTCCCAGGCCTCAGTAAAATTCTCGAAGTGCGGCTTCAGGCTCGAGACTTCCTCCAAACCGCGCCAGTTTCCCTGCCAGGTCACTAATCCGGCGTCGGGGTTGGCCGGGTCTACGAACTGGCTTTCACGCCGCCCTTTGACGACCAGCGCCAACTGCTGCACCGAACCATCCTCGAACGGAACATTGTAGATGGGGAAATCTTTCCCCTGGTAGTTGAAGACCTGTGGCTCCATCGGGAGAATCGTGCCATCCACCCCAGCCGCGATCTGATCCCGGCTCTTGACCGACAGGAGTGCCATATTGCCGAAGGGCAGCAGGTACACCACCGTGATGACAAAGGCCAGAAGAGTCACGATGGACATGCTGGCAAAGCGGCGGAGCTGCCGGCTGTAAAACGGGGAAGTGTTGACAGCTTTGGAATAGGTTGCTGCGGCCATCGTTTAGTCTCCGCTCGAATAGTAGACCCAGCGCCGGGCGGTGGCGAACAGGGCAATGGTCAGGACTAGGGCGATGATAAAGATCACCCAGGCCAGGGTCGCCCCATAGCCCATGTCAAAAAACGTGAAGGCTGTCTTGTAAAGGTGCATGTTGAAAAAATAGGCCGAAGTGCCCGGATGCCCCGTGCCGCGCGTGGCGATATAGGGAGTCTCGAAGAACTGCATCAGGCCAATGACGCTCAGCACCAGATTGTAGAAAATCACCGGCGAGATCATCGGCAGCGTGATTCGCAGGAACTTGGTGAAGCCGTTGGCTCCATCCACATCGGCGGCTTCGTAAAGCTCGGTCGGCACGCCCTGAATGGTCGCCAGCATGGTCAGCATGGCGTTCCCAACCCCCCACAACCCAATCATGACAAACGCGCCCAGAATCCAGGTTTCATCCTGGAACCAGTTGGGCGGATCAGCGATCCCCAAGCCGCGCAGGATGCGGTTCAGCCAGCCCGTTTGTCCGTTCAGGAAGCTCAACCAGACGAAGATGCCGGAGACAGCCGGAACCATATAAGGCATATAGAGCAGGGTGCGCCAGATCGGTTTGCCGGCGAGCAGTTTGGAGTTGAGCAGCGCCGCCAATCCCAGCGGAAACAGGATGCCGATGGGAACGGCGATCAGGGCGAATTTGAAAGTTACGCTCAGGGCCGTCAGCGCCAGTGGGTCAGAGAAAAGCTTCTGCCAGTTGGCCAGCCCCACAAAGGAGATCTCAGACTTGCCCAGATTGAAGTCGGTGAAGGTGAAAGCCAGTGACGCGATGATGGGCGCAGCCGTAAAAAGCACGAAACCGATAATCCACGGGGAGAGAAAAATCCAGCCCCAGCGGCGCTGCTGCTGTTCCAGCGTCAGCGCTTTTGGTTTCGGCGCCAATTGCTGGGTGGTCATTAACCGCGATGTATCTGTACTTGCCATAAAACCGCCTCCTCCCTAAATACCCACCAACGATATTTGCCACCACTGGTTCTGAATGTGTAGTTTAGAGTTATCGCAACAATTTGTATTTCACAAATGGAGTTTTCCAGGATGGGGAACCGAAGTCCCCCATCCCTGTTCCCGATGTCAGAGCCGTTGGCTACTGCGCGACTTCGTTGACAATTGCCTGCAAGTCGGCTTGCAGTTTGTCCAGTTCGGCGTTTACATCGATTCCCTGACCCGCATCGCTGAAGAGCATGGTCTGGAACGCGAAGACCGTGTCGGTCGCCTTGCCGTAGTTGGGCATGTTGGATTCGTGGTGCATGTTGCCCGGATTGTTGTAGGCCAGGCTGTCCACAGCCACCTGCCAGTTAACACCCCAGTTGTACTGGGCCGACTTGCTCTCGATCCAGGACTGCTGGTATTCGGGACGAGCCGGGAACGCGCCGTAGGTTGGGGCCAGGCTCGGAACGGCTTCGTTCAGCAGGTACGACAGCGCCTTGAAAGCGGCTTCTGGATTCGGGCTGTCCTTGAGCATACGGAAGGTGTCCGCATCGGTGGCGACGTGGTACTCACCATCCAGGCTCTGCGGCACAACCGCCAGGTCCCACTCAAAGTTCCCAACCGAGTTGCCCAAGCAGCAGGTGTACCACAGCGGGGTGACGGCCATGGCCAGCTTGCCCGACGAGTAGGCATTGCCGCTGCCGAAGGCTTCGCTGGCATCATAGGTGGCATTCGGGATAAAGTGATCCGTCCACACTGCGTCATAAATCCACTGGGTAGCGGTGCGCCAGCTTTCCGGGATCGTCACAGTGTTGGTAGCTTCGTCGAACCAGTCTTCCGGCTGAATGTCCGTCCACATCAGACGCATACGCGCCCACTGGAAGTTCATACCGAACTGGACGATGTTGGCGGGGTCGAATTCGGCCATGGTCGCATCGTTGCCGTTGGCGTCCACGGTCAGGATCATTGCGATTTCACGCATGGTGGCGTAGTTCCACGGCACTTCCGTGCCGTCCGGCATCACATAGGGAACGCCGAATTCCTGCGGCGGGTAGTTCAGGCCAGCTTCGTCGAACAGGCCGGGATTGAAGTAGGTGATGCTGGGGAAAACCGCGAACGGAATACCGAGCAGACGGCCATCGTCAGTCCGGTACAGATCGACCAGCGCCGGATCGAACACACTCAGATCATAGCCGGTCGCGTCCACCAGCGGCTGCAGGTCAGCAAACAGATCCTCATAGCGGTTCGAACCGCCCACGCCGATTGGGCCAACGATGTCCGGCGGGGTTCCACCGGCAACCAGCGTCGTGAAGAGATCGTCAGCTGCTTCGTTGGACGAAGCGATATTGACGACCAGTTCGATTTCATCCTGGCTGGCATTGAATTCCTCGACGACCCTGTTCTGGACTTCGATCTGCTCAGCATTGCTGCCCGTCCCTAGACCGACGAACCAGGTCACGACCGTCCTCTGAGCGGCGGCTGGGGCAACTAGCATCGCCATCATCAGGACGGCGACCAAGACCAAAAGCACTTTCTTGGACATGTCTATGTTCCTTTTCCTCTACCCTTGTTTGAAGAGCGAATAACCGGACAACTGCAGATCGTTCATGTTTGTTTTCCCTCCCGCGAGCCACCTCCTTCAATGTGCCAGTTCGGGTCCGTTGACCCTCGAACGACGAGTTCGGTAGGAAGCACGATGCGCTGCGGACGTTCAAGCCGCCCCTCGATCAGGTCGATCAGGAGTTGAGCAGCAGTTGAACCAACAGTTTGGACAGAGTGCCGGATGGTCGTCAGCGGGGGGTTGGAATGCGAGGCCACGTCCAGATCGTCGAAGCCGATCACGGCCACGTCGTCCGGTACGCGCAGTCCAGCTTTCTGTACGGCGTCGATGACGCCGATTGCGATGGTATCGCCACCGGCAATGATGGCGTCGGGTTGGTGCGGGAGAACCTGCTGCGCTCCAATAAATCCGTGGTGGCGGTCGAACCGGCCGCGGAAGATCAACTTCTCATCAACCGGCAGGCCGGCGCGGATCAGTCCGTTCATGTATCCCGTCAGACGGTCAGCCGCATCACGAATGGTGAGCTGCCCGCTGACATGCGCAATCCGACGCCGCCCCTGCTGGATGAGGTAGGCCACGGCTTCTTCTTCCGCCGCGATGTTATCGACCGTCACATAGTTGATCCGGTCATCTTCGATAGGGGGGGTCTCGACCATCACGAACAGCCGGTTCAGGTGCAGCACCCGCTCGAGCAGCGGGTCATTCTCGATGACCGAGGTCAGGATCAAGCCGTCCGGCTGCCGGTGGCGCGCCACCCGCTGAGCAAACCCGTCCCGGACTTCATGCGACTCGGCCAGCCAGAGCAGCATCCCGTAATCGAGCTTGTTCGACATCTCGGCGATGCCTTGCAGCAGCATCGGATAATAGGAATTGTCACCAAAGAACACGTTCATCGTCTGCGGAATCGCCACTCCGAGGATGTTGGAGCGGCGCGTCACCAGTGCGCGGGCCGCGGGGTTCGGCTGGAAATCTTCTTGTTGAATGATGCGCAGGACGCGCTGGCGCGTGCGGTCGCTGACGTGCGGCTCTTCATTGATGACCCGCGAAACCGTCGAGCGAGAAACCCCCGCTTTCCTGGCAATATCTTCCAAATTCATGCGCTGTCTCTGGTAATGATTAATTCCAAATGAATTTTGGGAGCGCTCCCAGACCTTGTTTTTTAAGATACACTCATCTTTCACCCCCTGTCAAGCACTTCAGCCCTTTTTTATTCAACTTGCACAACCTTTCCCGTAATTTTTATCGCTCCTGGTGTATTTCGCCGCATCGTTTGGCCTGTGTGATTCAGATAGGTATCTGCCTTCCTGAATCCCTACCCCCCGGCATCCACCACCCGCCGCCACGTGGTCAGGTCCCGGCAGTAATCGCAGACCTCCGGCGGCTGCCGCCCAAAGACGATCTGCCCGCAGTTCGGGCACTGCCAGGTGATGCTGAAATCATGGGGATGCTCGGCGGAAGTGGAGTCCGCCGCGTCGGTCGGCAGGAGCGGAAGCTGCGCCGTGCGCCGCGCTTTCTTCGGTTTGATGACCCGCCCCCCTATCGCCGTCCCGCGCAGCGCCCATTGTAGCCGCCCCTCCCCCACCGCGCTACTGCCTGCCAACGGCGTATCATGAATGTGACGGAAGAATCACCCGCATTTGAACTCTTCCCGCCATAAGAGCTACCCCGGCAGCAGAATCGTCTCCCCGGCGATCAGCCCCTCCAGGCAGTTCACCCGCTGGATGTCCTGAATCGTGATCCCTCGGTTCAGCGCCAAGCGGAACAGATTATCCCCCGCCTGCACCACGTAGGGCTGCCAACCCGGCGGGATCGGAACCCGGCAGGTCGCCGGGCGGGGATCAACCGGTGCGACCGTCGGCGTCGGGAGCGGCGTTTCCGTCGGCGGGATCGGCGTGGGCGGAATAAAGGGGATTTCCGTCGGCGGGGGTGGAATGGGCGTGGCCGTCGGGGCCGCCCAGAACAACCCGAAGCGGTTGATCAGGCTCACCCCGCCCCAGATCAACCCGCCGCACACCGCCAGGATCAGGATCAGCCCGACCAGCCACCACAGGCAGCCGTAGCGTGGGCGGATCCGCACCTGACCGGGAAAATCCAGCGGGGCACGGCTCCCCTGCGAGGCCGAAACCCAGAAGTCGCGCGTCTTTCCGAACCAGTTGGGCCGCTGCTCAGCCTCCACCCGCACCGGGACGATCAGCGTCTCCCCCGGTGGCAGGATCAGGTCGGGATAGGTCGGCAGCACCCGCAGCCCCTCGCCCCAGCCACCCCCGCCGATGAACACGCGAGCGGCTTCCTGGGTGTGGTTGCGGATGTGGAGATGCGCCGGGCCGGGATCGGTGATCCGCGCCGGGGTCAGCCAGCCGCTCAGGTTCGGCTCGCGCAGCAGCGTCACTTTGAAGGGCAGCGCCAGCCCCACCCCCGGAGCCGCCGAGTCGTTGATCCTGACCACGGCGTCGATCACCCCCTCGCCCACGTTCGGCGGCGGCTGGATGATCGCGTCTACCGGATGCACTTCGCCCGGCTGGAGCCGCAGGGCTTCTTCGCCCAACCCGAACCACCCAGCCGGCAGCCCGGTGATGAACACCTCAACCTGCACCGGCTGCGGGTACTGGCTGCGGAGCGAGATCGACAACCGGACGCGCTGCCCCGGCGAGAGCCGCACTTCGTTCAGCGAAAGCTGGGCGCTGATGTGCCCCGCGTAGCGCCAGTCCTTCCGCAGCGTGTCCTCCCCTACCCCACCGGGAGCGGCCACCGCGCCGGGCTGGGTCGGCTGCGCCCCGTCGAAGAAGGCGGTGTAGACCTCGTGCATCGGGGCCGTCTGCGGCGCGTCCAGTCCCGGCGGGGCCGGTCGCTGCCAGAAGTCATCCACCTCCGGGGCTGTTGGCGGCGCAGGTGAAGCTTCCGGCTCGGTCAGATGATCCAGCGGAGCCGGAGCCTGAGGCAGGGGTTCCACAGGGGGGAAGAACGGCGCGGGCGCGTCCGGCGGCCGCTCGGTCGGGGTAGCCTCATCCACCTCGGCATGAGCTTCTGGCGCGAGGAATGCGGGCAGCTTCTCCGCCGCAGGCAGGAAGCCCCAGTCGATCAGCTCCGGCGAAGTGAGTTGGTCGCCCTGCGAGACCGGTTCCGCCAAGGTTTCCGGCGCGGGTGGTTCGGGGGACGGCGGCTCGAACACGGGTTTATCCGGCCACTCGATGATCAGCGGCGGGGGACGGATCGTCTCCATCGGCGGCGGGGTCGGGCCGAGCGTCTCCTTGTCGTCGAGCGGCGGCAGTTCTGGAAGTCCCGACGGAGGGGGTGGCGGCTCTTCTTCTTCGGGCACTTCGCTGATGGCCGTGGGCACATCGGGGTGCATCAGGTCGAGCGGCGGAGGCGCAGGCACGCGCGGAATCTCCGCAGCGCGTTCGGTACGCGAGGGGCGCAGCGTCGGCTCGTTGGACGGCCCTTCGCTCGGCTGCGGCGCCCGTGACTGGATCGGCGGCTGTTCGACAGGCCGTGGAATCGGCCGCGGTGGGGGTGGAGGTTCCGCCGCGGGCAGTTCCTCCAGAATTTCCGGGATCGTATCCAGCGAGGTATCCGGCTGCGAGGGTTGGGAGGGCTGCGAAGGCGCTGAAGGCGCGGGAACATCCGGCGCTTCCACTGCCTCGATCCAGAGTTCGTAGCGCCCCAGTTTGATCCGGTCTTCAAGCTGCCAGCGTGCCGGACGGTAAGTCTCCATGTTGAGGGTGTTCAACTGGGTCAGGTTCGGCGCGGCCATGTTGACCAGCAGCCATTCCTCTCCAGAGCGCACCAGACGCAGATGCACAGGCAGGATTTCCACCCCGGCCAGGCGCAGATCAGCCTTCTCCGACGAACCGACCACGAACAGGCTGCCCAGCAGCGGGTGACGCTCAGTCAGCCCTTCACGGCCGCGGACAACCAGTTCGTAGACAATCATGGCCTGATCCCCGCGATGAGGTCGGTGACGAGCTGGCGCAGGGCGTCAATCCGGGTCAGGAAGTAGGCCCACTGCTCTTCCGGCGAATAGCCGAAGATCACGAAGTTGATCGCCACCGCCAGGATGATTCCGACGATCAGGATCGCCAGCCAGGGGATGCGCCGTCGTCGCGGCGGGAGATAGCTGCCGTTGGCCCGCTCGGTCATCCCGGCCTGCGTGCTGACCGTGATCGAAAACAGCAGGCGGTCTTCTTTGGAGGCATCCCGCGTCGGCTGGAAGCGCAGCGGGATCATCTCGTACTTAGACGGCTCAATCTTGATCTGATCCACCTTCGGCTGGATCGACAGACGGTCAGGCGGCTGCACCCGGATGGTGAATGTCTCGGCGTAGTTGCCGCTGTTGGTGATGATGAGTTTGGCATTCCTACGGCGGCGGTGGCTGACCTCGGACGGGTTCAGCGCCAGATTGAAGCGCATATAGGGCACAACCGACACCTTGATGACCTGGAACACCGAGGGAATGTCCGGGCGGTCGGCAACCACTTCAACGATCAATTCGTACTGCTGCCCGCCGCCCACCTCGACGCCCGGCGCGGCAATCGCCAGATCGAAGTTAGCCGTCTGCCCGGCTTCGATCTGCTTGTCCGCCGAAACCGTGTACCAGCGCGCATCGATACCGGGGCCGGGGATGATCCGCAGCCCGTAACGGGCCGTGGGCGTATGCTCTGGACGGACGCGCACCTGAATGTACTGGGGGCGGCCCATCTCGACATAGACCACTTCCGGCGAGGCGCTCATGGTCACCTTCGGCATGACCGGCGCGGCCTGTTCGATCTTGTCCAGCAGCTTCTTGACTTCCTGCGAGCCGATGGTCGTATCCGGCTGGCTGACCGCCCCGATCACCCCCAAGGCGAAGCCTTCGATGATGAGCCGCTGGTTGGGCGGCCAGGGGGTGCGCTGGTTGGCGGGCAGCCGGTTTCGCTCCAGGTAGCTGCCGTGGGTGCTGCCCAGGTCGGTCACGAAAAGCTGGTTGGAGCGATCCATGTCAATCTGGGCGTGACGCCGCGAGATAGTCTTCTGCTCCAACCGCAGATCGGCGTCGCTGCCCCGCCCGATGATCACCGGACTCTTCTCGAAGTCCTGCTGGCGCTGCTGCCCATCGTGGGTCTGAATCCGCAGGCTGATCCGATTGGGGTTGACCGCCTGGACGGTCTGAGAAATTTCCCGCTGCAGCTGGATGCTGACCACCTGATTCTGGTCAGTCTTACGCTTAACCTGCGTCACCAGCCGCTGGGTCAGATCCGGGCTGACAGTCGGGTTGGCCGTCATCCGCAGGTTCGCCAGCGCCCGGCTGATCTCCCCGGCGGACTGGAAGCGGTCAGCGGGGGATTTCGCCATGGCCTTGAGGACGATCTCATCCAGCGCGGGCGGGATTCCTTTGGCCTGCTGCGAGGGGCGCGGTGGCGCTTCATAAGCGTGCCGCTGGGCGTAGTCGATCAGGTTCGTGCCTTTGAAGGGCAGACTGCCCACCGCCAGTTCGTAGAGGATCACCCCGAACTGGTAAATATCCGAGCGGCGGTCGGGCTGCCCGTCGCCGAAGCCGAACTGCTCCGGGGCCATATAGGCGGGCGTCCCACCAAAGCTGGACAACTCCGTCCCCGGCTGGACAAAGCGGGCAATGCCGAAGTCAGTCAGCACGAAGCGGGGGATGTCCCCGTTCTCCGGCGGGTCGAGCAGGATGTTGGCTGGCTTCAGGTCGAGGTGCAGGACGTTCTTGCCGTGGACGTAATGCAGCGCGTCGGCTACCTGGATCATCGCCTCCAGCGCCAGCCCGAAGTCAAGTTTGCCCAGTTCTTCGATGTGGCTGGTCAGACTGCCGCCGCGCACGAACTCCATCATGATGAGCTGGTAGTCCTGGTAGCGGTAGGCATCGTAGATTTTGACCACGTGTGGATGATCCAGGCTGGACAGCACCTTGATCTCGTGTTCGGCCTGGTCGTATTCCTCCGGGTTGTTCAGCTTGACGTACTTGACCGCCACCTGCCGCTCGATGCGCGGGTGCTTGGAGAGGTAGACCGCGCCGAAAGCCCCCCGCCCCAGCAGTCCCAGGAACGGGTAGCCTTCCAGCGAGCGGCCTAACAGCGGGTCCATCGTGACAGCTTCCTTCATCTGGATCATCAGCTTAAACAGCCTGGGTAATCAGGAACAGTGATACTGGCGGTCAATCCATTATTGCCCTCATTGCTTTCCGCGACCACTCCAGCTGAATCCGCTGTGATCCTAAAGGGATCATCGGCTCCTGAATCCAGGGTGATATAGGAGTCGCTCCCAACAGGGACAAAATACGGAACCGAGATCGTCACCGAACCTGAACTGCTCACTCCGGCGGCAATCGAGGGCATACTCGCTGTGCCGCTGTACGTCCGGGTGGCCGTCTGATCGTTGTAGTAGGTAGTCACCGATACCTGGGTGGTTGATGCCGCAGCCGTCTGTGATCCTTGATTGCGGATATTGAAGTACACCGTAACATTGAGCGCGTTGGGGCAGTTATCGCTCGACCAGCTCGCCCCGGTATCGTAATTCTCGACGATCAGATCAGGCGGCGGTGTGCAGGCTGGAACCGGGACATTCAGCACCGACGAGCGGTTGTTGCCCTCGTCGCGCTCCGGCGAGTTGCAGAAACTCGCATCCGCGCACACCTGTCCCAGTGAGGCGTTGCCGCTGGTATCGGCAATCGCCACCACCTGAATGTTCGGAATGGTCGAAAGCAGGATCGCGGGCAGCGTCTCCGTGTGGCTGAAGCTGGCCGACGCCCCCGGAGCCAGATTCGCGCCGGGGCAGGCCCGGCCTGAATTGGGTTCGCACTGCGAGCCGCTGAGCGTACCGATCTGGTAGGTCAGCTTGCTGATGAAATCGCCTGATCCGCGGTCGCCGACGTTGGTGACGGTATAGTTCAGCGGAATGCTGAAGTTCGAGCAGGTCGCATCCCAAACGCCGCCGGAGGTGGTCAGCGAGCGGACAACCAGGTCGCTGCGCGGGATCGGCGTGGGCGCTTCGCGGAAGCCGTCCACCCGGCTGGAGCAGTTCACCGCCCCGTTGACCAGCGCCTCGACCGTCCAGAAGAAGGTGAAGTTTCCGCCAATCGTCGCCTTGCTGACATCGATCTGGGTGTTGGTGGCCGTGCCCGCCACATCCTTCGAGACCAACTGGGAGCCGTTTTCCGCATTGAAGACCCGCACCCGGTAGCCCGTCGGCGTGAAGCTGCGCGGCGGGTCCCAGAAGAAGGTCGCCACGCCGTTCGGCAGCGCCGTCGGCGAGCTGATTCGGAAGCCATCGCAGGTGGGCACAGTCGTTGGGATCACGGGCAGGCAGATGCGCTGCCCAACCTGGATGCGGCTGGGATCGACCAGACAGTTCACCTGGGCCGCCCGCGCCACCGAGACATTCGCGGCTGCCGCCAGACTCGACAGCGTGTCGCCCTCACGGACAAGATAGCTCGGCCAGCCCAGCGCCGCGCACTGGTTGAAGCACGAGGTCGCCGTCGGGAAGGGCGTCAGCGTCGGCGTGGCGGTCGGTTCCGGAGTGGGGGTCTCGCTGGGCAGCGCCGTCGGCGTGAGCGTGGGCAGCGCCGTCGGTTCGGGCGTGAAAGTCGCCGTGGCCGTGGGAGCCAGCGCAATCGAGATCACCTGCTGGAGCGCGGCCGCCCCGGCTACCGTCGCCGGGCAGAGCAGCAGTAACGCCAGCAGCAGCAGTTCCAGCCGGGGTCGCAGCCGCAGGGTCGCGTCCGCTTTGGCGAACAAGCCGTCGGCAGTCATGGCCGAGAAGCTGACTGGCACGCTGCCGCCCATCAGGAAGGTCTTGACCGGGAAGGCCCGCGCCCGGACATTCACCGTCCCGCCGGGCGGGACAAAATGCTCGCGCGGCTGAAGCTCAAATTCCACGCCTTCGACGAAGCTGTAGGCGCGGAAATAGACCTGCTGCTCGCTCTGCCCACCAAGATAGGTCAGCGTCAGCAGCGCGGGTTGATTGGGGCGCAGCGTCTTCGGCTCGACCGCCAGTTGAATCTGTCCGACAGGCGGCGTGGGCGGGGCCGTCATCCGCCCCAGGATTGTCGCCCGGACGGTGTTGGCAATCGCCAGCATATCGCCCGGCAGCCAGGCCTGACGCCGCCCTGGTTCGAGCCGCTGGCCGTTCAGGTAGGTTCCGTTCTGGCTGCCCAGGTCAGTGACGTAGACCCGCCCGCCGACCCGTTCGACCTGGAAGTGCTGCCGGGAGACGTAATCAGCCTTCAGGCGCACATCGCTGCTGCGCGATGATCCCACCACGACGGGTTTGTCCGTCAGCGTGATAACCTGCTGCGTTCCGTCGATCAGATCGATCTGGAGGGTAAAGGTATCGGCAGCCACAATGCGTTCACTTCCTGCTTGCTTGAGCTGGCACTTGTATCTTAACCAATCATCACCGTGCCGACCGCGATGACCGTGCCCACGGGCATATCGGCCGGGTCATTGCAAGTCATGGCGATGTCCCCGTTGCGGGCAGCGGCCTTGCCGTTGATCTTGACGGTCATGCTTCCCATCTGGATCGTTGCCTTGTTGGCGGGCGGTTTCTGGAAGGAAACGCCTGGCGGGGTCGGGATATGCGGTGGCGTGTTATCCGCCGTGCTGCCCACCGTCGCGGCTGGCATCCCCATGATCTTCACATCGCTGCTCAGGCTGCCGTTGATGATCCCGCTGAAGGGATGCGGCAGCGGCGTCGGAACCGGCGGCCCAGGCGGGGCCGGAACCATCACGATGTGAGTATCGACGCCAGTGATCTGATCGCCCTGTTTGGCAGCGGGCTGTCCCATAGTGCAGTCCTCCTCAACAAATCACGTTCGGGATGGGCGCGTGGCATTGCGCCGGGCGATGTCATCGGCCACCAACTGCGGGTTGGCGCGGACAAACCCTTCGATGATCGAGCGCCACCAGGTCGAATCCGCCGGGTGGCTGATGTACAGATCAACCGCGTTCAGCACCGGGCGCACCGGTTCCGGGATCGATTCGGCCTGGGCGAAGCGGCGGCCTTCGCGGGCGGCCAGCGCCCCGGACGCTGAAGCCCGCGCCCCGGCTTCAACGTTGCGCGACTCGAGGTCAGCCTCGTCCATCGAGCGGGTCGAGCCGGGGATCATCTCGGCGCTCGTGTCGCTGGTCTGCCAGGCCTGCTCCATCAAGACGTGCAGGTGCGTATCAGCGGCGATTGCCAACTGGCGGTGAATCTCAAAGAACGGCGAAGCCCCCTCCGGGCCGTGGACACTATGATCTTCATCAGCAGGATGCGGCGGGTGGTCTTTGCTGACCTCGGAGTGCGAGGGTGGCAGCGCCCCTTCCGGGATGCGGCGTTCGCGTTCCTCCGGCGTCAGACCGGCCAGATCGCCGCCTGCGCCCATCCGCGATTCGAGCGAGGTCGCATGCGTCATTTCCTCGACCTGTCCATGCACCAACTCCAGCACCGCTTCCAGGTTGCCGCGCAGTTCTTCGGGAATATCGATGCCCGTGAGCGACTGAATGGTATCGAACAGGAATTGGTGAACAGCACCCTTCAACTGCTGCAAGGCCTGATCCATCCAGGTCTGGAAGGACTGGCGCATGACGGTCAACCACTGGCGGAGTTTAGCCACCAGCGCCGGGCCGAGCAGCACGGTAATCGGGAAGACCAGCAGACTTTCGACCGCATTGATCAGTTCATCTTTGGCCTCGGACATGGCGTGGATGTCCTGATATAACTGCTGGTAGCCAACGAAAGCCTGTGACGGCGTCCGGTACTCGGTCTGGTAGCCGGTGGCGATCCAGCGACCTTCCAGGAACTGCTCGACCGGATCGGGCAGCATATCGGGCAGATCGGGGATGGTGTATTTCTCGATGATGTAGACCGGAAGCTGCATCCCGCCCTGCTCCATTCCATCCAGCAGGTAAGTCAGCGCCAGCCCGGCCGGTTCTGAGCGCAGGATTTCGCGGATCTGTTCCCAGGTGTTGCTCTCCCCCTGGATCAATCCCCAGGCGCGTTCGATAGCCGTATCGATGGCGCTGAACAATCCGGGCAGGCGCGGCATCAGCAGATGCGCGATGCTCACCCGCGTATCCAGCGAGCCGAATGTGCCGGTGGTGATGGCGTGGCGTTCTTCCCCGCCGACCGACACTGTTTCATCGAACAACGTATCGACGCGGGTATTCTCCGCGCCGGGGGTCAGCCCGGCCTGATCCGAAAGCGGCATACTCATCGGCAGGAGGCTGGGGTTGTCCCCCAACACCATGTTGAGAGCAACTTCGATGAAATTGGAGTGCGAGAAGTAGTCTTCGACGCCGTGCAGCCCTGTGCCGTAATGCATCCGACCGGTGGGGGTCGCGCCGGCATTATAGGCGCGGATGAAGCGCTGCTTGACCGACTCGGTCGTGTTATAGATATGTTCCGCCAGCCCTTCCCCACTGACGGCATACAGTCCGGCGTTTTCGATCTGCGGGCTGGCAACCGGGCCAAGGCTGGCACTCCCGGCCAGTTCGCGCTCCGCCGTGGAGCGATCTACTTCGTCGGCGGGAACCAGTTCGCCCGCCTCGTTGCGGACGACCACATCCCCACCCAGCGACATTCCCGCCGGGTTATCCATGTGTTCTTCAGGGCGATACGCCCCGATGTTCCCGCCCTCGCCGCCCGTCACCAGCGCATCGGTGATCTCCGGACCGAACTCCAGAGAAGCCAGCGCCCGCAGCAAACCAGTCAGCACCGCTTCCCCGCCCGCCGCGCCAATCGTAGCCGTGCTGCCGCGATCGCCAGGGCGGGTGGGAATTTCCGAGACCGTGTTCATCACTACGGGGGTGAAGGCCTGCGAGAAATCTCGCATCCAGTTCCCAACGTAGACCTCCATCGCCGCTTCACGTTCCGGCGACATCGAAGCGGGCGTTCCCGGAGCCGGCGCCGTCACGCCCAGGCTGGTCATCTCGATGTCCTGGTGGACGCCGGCCTCACCGCGCTGCACGTCCGGCACAGCCTTCGGCTGCACGCCCGGAGTCGCGCTGCCGCCCTGCTGAACGACGTGCGTCAGTTCATGCGCCAGCAGCTCCCGGCCGCCAGAGCTTTCCGGATCATACTCACCTTCCCGAAAGAAGATGTCGCTGCCGGTGGTGAACGCCCGCGCCTGGAGCGCCTGGTTGAGCGTATCGGCTTCTTCCCCGGTGTGAATCTGCACCTGGCTGAAGTCCTGGCCGAAGCGCGGCTCGAAGAAGTCCCGCGCCGATTCGGGGAGCGGCTGACCGTTCCCCCGCCGCGACTCGATAGCCGACTCGGCCGCATCGCTGACATCGGGCACAGCGCCGTCCATCAGGTTCGTTCCGAGCAAGCGCAGCACCGCCTGATTGCCGATCAGCCGTTGAAGCCGCAGGATGCCGCCCGCCGACGGGTCGAACAGCGGAAAATCGAACACCTCGCCTTCGACCGCAGGCTGCGCCTGGCGAGGCATCTTGCCGGCGGACTTGTTGTCCTGTGAAGCGTGTTCAGCGGGCATCGATCACTTCCCCACAACTTACTGCAAAGCAGGGATATACTTCGCCAGGTCGAGGGTGAACATCACCCGCTGCTCTGGTCCCGTCAGTTGGAACTGGAAGCTCAGCCCCGGCACACCCGGAACCGACCAATCTTTGCCCTCCACCTGATCCATCAGAAATTGGCGGCTGGTCGGATTGGAGAGGATGCCCGCCAGCGCCCCACCCGCGATCACCGCCGACACGCTGATGAGGCTGACTTTGCCGCCCGTGGACAGGCTGTTCCAGTCCTTTTTCACCCGGTCTTTCGCCTGATCGCGCAGTTGGTTGGTGGCATTTTCAACAGCGGGAATCTGTGACACCGCGTCCATGATATCGCCCGGTTTGCCCTCGCGCGGTTGATCCGGCCCTGCCCCAGGCGCAACCAATGGCCCCGACGCGGGAATCTGCGGCCCGGCCAGCGGATTCGTCGCCGCTGGGTTCAGACTTGGCTGCGGCAGGTTCAGGTTGACATTGCCGAGCGCCGTTTGAAAAGTATCCGGCTCGAAATGGCTGTTGAGCATCTGAATGGCGCGGATTTGCGCTTCGATAGCCGGATCGAGATGCAGCCGTTCATCGGACGACAGCAGGCTGAAGCGGGATGTGTTTCGGCTGCCGAGGCTGAAGCCGCTCCCCTCCTCACGCTGGACATCGGGCACGGCGCGGTCGGCCAGCAGCCGCTGCACCGCTTGGTTGCCGATGGTGTGCTGGAGGTACAGCAGATCATCCGGCGACTCGCAAGCCGACAGCGCATTGTCGGAACGCGGATCTTTGTCTCGCCTTCGATCTGCTCGGTCAGGTGGGTTCTCTCGCTTACGGAATGACATAAGGCTTCAGCCTCTCATACAACACCATACCCGCTTAGCGTGTCCCCGCGCCCATGATCGTACCGAAGTGTTCCCGAATCGGCCCGACCTCGTTACGAGCGGCTGCGAGCGCTTCGCGCTCGTCGTCTTCCGAGGTGTACCAGCCGAAATCGACGCCCAACCGGCTGTTTTCGCCCAGCACATGGATGCTGTGCAGATGATCTTCGATGGCATCCAGATCGAGGACATCGGACTGGTCATCCGGCAGGGAAGCCATCCAGATGATCCAGATGTCCTGCTCCAGCCGATCCCGTGGATAATCGGGGGCGGAGTTGATGCCCTGGTCGATCTGATCGAAGACCGGCAGGGCGCGGTCAATGGCCGCGTCCACGCTGCTCATTCGGCGATTCCAGGCGACCAAATCCAATGTAAAGCTGGTCAGATCGGCACGGGGCATTTCCTGGTTGGCGCTGCCCTCTTCATGCCGGCGCTGCTCGGCGATGGCATACTCGATGTTGGAGGTCAGCAAAGGCAGCGCCCAGCCCATCTGCTGCACCTGGGCAATGCCGCGATACAGGTCGCTGAGCGAATGCCAGATGTTCGAGTTCAGGAAATCAGGCCGGATGCCACCCGGTTCAAGGTCCTGACCCGCGACCGTCGGGATCACACCCAGACCATGCCCCGCCGCGCTTACTCCACCTTCAGCGGCTTCAGCCACTGTGCCGATCAGCGCCCGCTGCGCCAGCGACAGCGAAGCCGCGGCGGCTTCGCCGATTGCGCCCACGACAATCGCCTCGGCCAGTAGACCGACCCCGACGCCAATCGCAACACCCGCGAAGAAATCGATCCAGTCCTGCTGGTTGCGGGCTTCGCTGCGGGCTTCCCCGACAATACCCGCATAGACATCGTAGACGCTGTTATAGCGCTCGCTGAAGGCCACCAACTTCGTCCTGGCCCGATCCACCACCTGCATCCCGCGTGTGGCATACATGCCCAGCTTCAACGTCCGTGCCAGCGCCTGCCCGCGGATTTCCTGCAGCGCGGCGCTAGTCAAAGCGCCTTCAACCGAGGTGTCTGGTGCGGGAGCCGCAACCGCGGGCGTCGTGGTCGTCGCTGAAGCAGCGTCCCCTGTATCCTGCCGCTGGATTGTGCCGTCGGGCTTCATCTGGATGGCTGCGCTCGCCCCCTGCTGGACGACATGCGTCAGTTCATGCGCCAGCAGTTCCCGCCCGCTGGAGCTTTGCGGGTTGTATTCGCCATCGCGGAAGAAGATGTCGCTGCCGGTGGTGAACGCCCGCGCATCCAACTGGCGGTTGAGCGTATCGGCTTCCTTGCCGGTGTGAATCTGCACGCCGCTGAAATCCTGGCCGAAGCGCGGCTCGAAGAAGTCCCGCGCCGAGTCCGGCAGCCCTTGACCGCCACCGCGCTGCCCCTCGATGCTGCCTTCAATGTCGTCGGTCATTTCCGGCACGCCGCCGACCGCGTCGCGCTGAATCCGCTTCATCTGAAGCTCTTCCTCTTCGGGAACCTCTGCCCGTTGAATCCGCTTCATCTGAAGCTCTTCTTCTTCGGGAACCTCCGCCCGTTGAATCCGCTTCATCTGAAGCTCTTCTTCTTCGGGAACCTCCGCCCGTTGAATCCGCTTCATCTGAAGTTCTTCCTCTTCGGGAACCTCTGCCCGTTGAATCCGCTTCATCTGAAGTTCTTCTTCTTCGGGAAGAGCTTGCCGCTGGACAGCCGCGTCCGGCATCCGCATCACCGACTGCGCCACGTCATCGGCTTCCTGCTCGTAGACATCATCCGGCGCGCCGACGGTCAGCTTGGCCTGGATCAGATCGCCGCTGCGCCGGGTCTTCAGCGCCCCCTGCGCCAAGGCCCGCTGAATGCCCTGGTTGCCAATCGCCCGCTGCCAATCCAGCAGGCTGGCATCCTGCGGATCGAAGACCGGCTGCTCCGGCTGCGGATCGCGCTGGCTGTCGTGATGAGTCCGCTCCTGTTCAGGACGGTTCTGTTTTGAGTTCCGGCTGCGTTCGGCTGGCATACTTCCCCTCTCCTCTACCCTATCCAAACTACGGATGGATCAGACGGCCTTAGCCTGGCCCGGATACCAGCGTGACCTGGATGGTATAGCTCCCGGTCGCGCCGCCGATACTGCGGGCCACGGCGGTATAGATGCCCGGCGTGACCACATCGAAGGTGATTTCGGAACTGGTGAGCGGGTTGACGGCGGCATTATCGTTCTGCGCCACCAGCAGGCCGTTCGGATCGAACAGCAGCAGATAGGTATCGAAGCCGCCATCCATGCGGATCGTGATCCGGCTGACCACGCCGTTGACCTGGATCGCCCAGCCCTGGCCATATTCATCGGCGACATTCCCGGTGTTGGCCACGCCGTAGGCCAGCGCCCCACCGATCACGCCGACATTCTGCTCGCTGGTTTTATCCGGCAGCGAACACAGATCGCCGCTCAGCACCACATCGCTGCGGCTCACCCAGCGGGTTTGCAGCGAGTCCAGCCGGACGAACTGGGCCGTGGCGTCGCGCCCGGTGGCTCGGACAACCAGCCCCAATTCCAGCCGCGAGACGAACGCGCCCATCGCTGCCGGCGCGCTGATGACCCGCGCCGAGTTGACGCTCACGGTGGCGACCAGCGGCCCTGGCGCAGGAGCTACTCCCTGGCATACCGGAGTCGGCGGCACAGTCGGGACATTCGGCGAAACCGGAGCGCTGTCCAGTCCATCGGGAATGCCGTCGCCATCGCTGTCCAGCACGGTCGGCAGCGTTCCTCGTTTGATCTCCTCGCCGTCAATCAGTCCATCGCCATCGGTATCCGGCAGGTTGGGCTTGGTGTTGTACAGCTTGACCTCGACCCCATCCGGCAGCCCGTCCTGATCGGTATCGGCCTTGTTCGGATCGGAGCCGGCGGCGGCCTCTTCCTGATTGGTCAGTCCGTCGCCGTCATTGTCATTGGCCTGCTGCGTGCTGGCCCCGATGCTGGTAGCCGTCGCTGCTTGATTGGCCTGCTCGGTAGCCGTCGCCGCACCCTGGACGGCTCCCGCCGTGGCCGTGCCCGCATTGGCAACGACTCCGGCCGTCTGCGCGGCGGCCTGAGTTTGCGTGGCGCTGGCTTGCTGGGCATTGAAGCTGCTGATGGCGAACAGCGTCACCGCGCAGCAGGCGATCACCGCGAGCATCAGCACCGCGATCAGCCAGGCCGGGATGATCGGCGAGGAGATCAATTCGCCGGCCAATACCTGCGGCTTGGAAGCTTCCTGGCTGTCGTTGATGGCGATCTCGAAGGGATACGTCCGCTGTGCCCCGAACCAGTGCCGCCGCATCGGCCGCACCGTCAGCGGAAGCTGCTCGTACTGCCCCGGCAGGAGCAGCAGTTGGTCCTTCGCCATACCGAACGTCAGCGCCTGCTCGCGGTCCCGCCCGACAATCGAGTACGTATCCTGAATGTTGCCCGTGTTGGTGACGCGCAGCGTCGTCAGCGCGTAATTACGGAGCCGCACCGGCTGCATGTCCGCCGTGAAGTTGTAATAGGGCGCGATCTCCAGCGTGCAGCGCATCCGCACCGCGTCGTTGTTATGCTGCACCGATGCTCGCAGCCAGAAGACATGCTGCCCGGCGAGGCTGGCGCTGCTGCGCGGCGGGAAGAAGCTGATATTGGCAGTACCGCGCTCCCCCGGCATCAGGTTCAGGTCACCGTTGGTGATCGTGTACCAATCCGTCGGCATATCGGTGATCTGGAGGATCACGCGGGCGACGTTCTGGCTCTGGTTGAGGACTTCGACCACCGCGCCGGCTCGGCTGCCGGCTTCCACCGGCACATTCGTCGGCGTGAACGTCACCGCGATATCGCCGGAGGACACCTGCGATGCCCGGTCGAGCGTCGCCCGCCCACCCACCGTCGGCCCCATCACCGATGGCGACGGCTGCGGCTCGTGCCGCACCGTAACCGGGCCGGCGGGCTGCGAACGCGGCGCGTTGCTGCTCTCCAACAGGAGCCAGGTATAGCCGATCCGCACCCGTTGGCCGGGCGTCCACACCTGCGGCTGATTCGGCACGAGCTGCGTCGTCTCAATCCAGGTTCCGTTAGTCGAGCCGAGGTCCGTGACAGTGAAGCGCCCATCCCGCCCCCGGATGACACGGACGTGCTGCCGCGACGACTTTGGGTCATTGATGCGGATGTCGCAGGACTCATCCCGCCCGATAGTGATTGTGTCGCGGGTGATGATCTCAACCTTGGGCGGTTCTTTGGGCGCGTGGATGACGATCCGGTCGCCAAAATCGTTCGACCCCATCGGCGGCGGGGCGGTCAGCGACGGAACCGAGATCGGCCCAGCCTGACTGATGACGTAGGTCGCCAGGCTGTCCACCTGATCAGGCGGCGTCATCGGGCGAGACATCTCTGCTTTGGGCAGACTGATGAGCGCATTCTGGAGCGCCTGCGAGAGTTCTCCGGCACTCTGGAAGCGCTGCTCCGGCTTCTTGGCGATGCACTTCAGGATGATACGCTCGACATCGCGGGGGATATCCTGCCGGACGCTGCTCGGCGGAACCGGCTGCTGGTTCATGTGCGCTTCAAAAGCTTCGCGCAGCGACTTCGGCTCAGCGAACGGCAGCCGGCCCGTGACCAGTTCGTAAAGCATAATGCCGAGCGAGTAAATGTCCGAGCGCCCGTCCAACTGCACGCCCTTGCACTGCTCCGGAGACATATAGGCGAACGTCCCGGCCGGCTGCCCGCGCATCGACTGGCTGGTGCTTTCCATCATCTGCGCCAGACCGAAGTCGGTCAGCACTGCTCGGAAGGACGTATGCCGTTCGCCGCTGGTCATCGACTTTAGCAGAATGTTCCCCGGCTTGACATCGCGGTGAACCATGCGCTGTTGGTGGGCATAATGCAGCGCGTCAGCCACCTGCCGCGTCAGTTCCATCGCTTCGGGAAGCTGGATGAACTTGTTTTCACGCCGCAGCCGCTTGAGATAATCGGCCAGGCTGCCCGCTTGGATCAACTCCGTCACCAGGAACAGATTGCGGTCTTTGATGCCGAAGTACATTGGACGGATGATGTTGGGGTGATCCAGCCGTGCCGCCGCCTGGGCTTCCTGCTGGAAGCGCAGCCGGAAGCGCTCCTGCTCCGCCAGACTCGGATTCATGATCTTCAGAGCGACCTTCAGGTTCAGGTTCAGATCGGTCGCCTCGTATACCGTGCCCATCCCCCCACGCCCAACGATGCGCTCGATCCGGTAATTCTCGATCACCTTACCGAGCATAGGGTCCTGACTCATCAGACTACCTCGATTGTGAACGTCGTAAACGCCGGCTTCTGCGATTCGATCAACTGGCGGATCACATCTTCTGGGATGGTGGGACGGACTTTGGCGCGTGACAGCCGCACCGTGAAATGGTAGCTGGCGCTGTCCTCGATAATTTCGGGGACATCGCCCAGGTACAGTTCCAGCAGTTTCTCCAACCCTGGACGAGTCCCGCGCCGGACGAACAAGTAGCCGATATTGCGGACAATCTCGCGCCGCTGCGCCGTCGAAAGCTGCGGGGCCATCAGAATATCGAACCAGCTTGCCACCCAGTTCAACCACGCTTCCGGCATCATCTCCGCCGAAAGATACAGGTCGAAGTTATCGACGTGCCAGCTAATCGGAGCGAAGATTGACTCGAAGATCAGCAGGAAGCGGCCGATGAAATCCCCGCCGGAGTCCTGCCCGAAGAATTCGGGATCAGAATAGATCGCCGGCAGGTATTGCAGCCAGGTACTCCGGTCGCGCGGGATGCCCGGCAGATAGCGCGGATCATCCAGGCGTTCGGCCACCACCACAGACGAGGACCGCCGCGGCATCTCTGGCAGTTCTGAAGGCCGCGGCACATACAAAAGCTGCTCCAGCACATCCTTCGCCAACTGGCGCATCTCGTCCGGGATGCTGCCCGGTTCGGTCTGCGGCGCGGCCTCAGCGCTGATCTCCTCGACGATCAGCACATGCTTGCCCAGATGAATCGTATCTCCCGGCTGAAGCCGGAACGGGACATGCGGTGTCAGCCGCTCTTCGTTGACCGTCGTACCGTTAGTGCTGTCCAGGTCTTCGACCAGCAGATCGCCGTTCTGCCAGA
The DNA here is from genome assembly GCA_964556745.1 of uncultured Anaerolineaceae bacterium. Classification (GTDB taxonomy): domain Bacteria; phylum Chloroflexota; class Anaerolineae; order Aggregatilineales; family Phototrophicaceae; genus CFX2. The sequence goes on along the minus strand of CAZKXW010000026.1, from coordinate 21,100 downwards.
ACAGCCGGATATGCTGCTTGCTGATCTGCGTCTGGCGGATCACCAGATCATTGGCCGAGCCGCGGCCTACGTTCAGGCCGTTTGGCCCGACGATGATCTGTTCCTGGGGAACCTGCGGCCCCGCTAACCGGAGGACTGCGCGTGCTTCAGCCATGTGCCTTATTCCAGAATGACATTATGCCGGAACGACGCGATGACCTGATCGTCGTCCAGCGTCAGCATCTCCACGCTGCTGCCCTGGACGGTTCGCCCATCCCGGAACGAGACGGGCACGAGTTTGATCGACCGGATCGAATCCACGCCGGAGATCGGCAGCAGCGCCCCGACTACATCGGAAAGGCTCAGGTCGCGTCCCAGCGGCCAACCACGCCCATCCGACCCGCCGTACAGCGGGTTGAGATAGGCGTACAGCTTCTCGCTGACCGCCCGGTGGACTTCTTGTTTGTTCGACAGGCGCACCGGTCGCAGCCGCACCTCTACGCTGACCCACTGGTATTCCGGGGCGCTGACTTCTAGCCGCGTACACAGCAGCCGCCGCTCATCGAAGAAGCGGATCAGCCGGTCGCGCAGTTCATTCGATACCGCCAGACTCTCCGGCGAAATCTGCTCGTTGGACTCGTAGACTTTGGGGATGACCAGCAGCCGGATCAGGCCGGGCTGCTTCGGCGACTGGAAACAGTGCGCCCGTCCCACCAATTCCGGCGCGGCTTCGTTCTCCGCCAGATATTCGAAATCGCCGGGCGTGACCGCCCGCTGCAGCGACCGCAGATACCCCGGCACGCGCAGCTTAATATCGTCCAGCGACTCGGCATCCAGCCCGCCCACGGCCTGCTCCAGGTTGAGGACGCGCTGGATATAGGGCAGCCCGCTCTTGTTGACGTTGAGCGTCATCGGCATGACATTGCCCGCTTGTCCGCCGCCATAGCGGTAGGCCGTCATTGTAATCATTGCGTCTTTCGGTGGGATCAAGCCATAGCAGCGAATCTGTCCATCCCGCTGGCGCAGCGCCGGGCCGAAGCGCACTTCCCCCGTCAGCCCGTCAATCATGTAATGTAGGTCGTCTTTGCCGGAAGTCGAGAAGTTCTCCACTTCCGTCCAGCGTTGGACGTGGTGAACATCGCCCACCTTCGACCGCACCACCAGATACTCCTGATCTTTCTCGCGCCGCACCACTGGCGAATGCCGCAGGTAGAAGCGCTGCCCCGGCGTTCCATCCGACCGCCCCAATAGTTCGTCCTCCACCGTGGCAACATTGGTCGTCGGGATCGTGCCACCCCAACTGGCGACGCTCAGCTTGCGGATGCGCGGGCTTTCATTGAATCCCGGCACGCCCGGTTCCTGGATCACCCGGCAGCGCACCCAGTAGGCCTCGATCCCGTCCCGCGTATCCTTCCTTAGCGCCGGCAGATGCACCCGCACCAACCCGGTCTGGTTCAGCCCGGCCGTCTCGTCAATATCGACCAACGCTTCCGACCAGGTCCGGTCAGGTTCCTGCCCGATGGCCTCCCAGACATACGGCGGCTTCGTCGGAAAGACCCCTGCGCCTCTGGCGTGACTCACGTCCAGTTCGATCCCCAACAGGTGATGGCTCAGGTCGTTGTCGAATCCCAGATACAAGGCATCATCCACCTGCGGCTTGTCGTCCTTCTCATCTGGGCCGGAGAAGGCCAGGAACCCGTTGAACCCCACCCGCAGCTGCGAAAGGTTCTGCTGTTTGAAGCTGCGCCCGGTGCGTTCACTCCCCCGGCTGGTCATCACGCTGATCAGCTTCGGCACACGGATCGTGAAGGGCACATCTGTGCTGAACACAACAGCCGCCGAGGTTTCCGTGCGCGTCGTGGCGACTTCAGTGAAGGCCGGAATCGTGATATCGGTCGGCTGTGGAGCCGTCAGCCAGAACGTCACCGGAACCCGCGCCGCCGCCGGTTCTTGCAACCGCATCCCGATCAGTTCCATGAACTTGACGTAATGCTTGTCCGGCACGCGGTTCAGCCGGTACAGCAGGATGTCCGTCATCCAGGCGAACAATTCCATCAGCGTGATGCCGGGATCGCTCAGGTTGTGATCGGTCCACTCCGGGCAGTACAGCGCGATGCGCTGCCGGGCTTCTTGGAACAGATCATCAAAACTGCGGTCATCCAGGCGGGGAGATTCCAGAGGCATGACGTCATCCTCGCAGGTTAAGCCGGGCTGAGATAGAAGGGAAAGACAAGGCTCCGCAGATCATGAGTCCCTTTGATGGTGTAACGCATATCGATCAGGAGCGCCCCAACTGGATCACCCTTGTCGTCTTCCAGTTGAGTCGGCGTGGCCACGATCTGCTCCAGGTGAATGCGCGGCTCCCAACGCCCCAAGGCTTCGGCAATGTAGCGTTCAGCGACGGCCGCCGTGGCCGTATTGGCCGGCCAGAACAGGATTTCATGAATCCGGCAGCCGAACTCCGGCCGCATCACCCGCTCGCCAGGAGCCGTATTCAAGATGATGTGGATGGCCTGCCGGATTTCTGCATCCTCGTCCACCATTTCGACGCGGCCGCGGTCGCCGATACGCGGCGGGAAGGCCCAGCCCTGTCCGATGATTTCTTTCATCGCGCCCCTGCTCCTAATTGATGTTCACCATCGCGCCCTTGAGCGTGAGCTGCCCCGTCGCTTCCACGTTGATGTTCCCTGTCGCCTTCATGGTGATGTTGCCGCGCGCTTCGATCTCGATGTTCGATTCGACCGCGATGGTCAGTTTCTTGCTGGTCGCATCCAGTTTGATATGCGTCCCCTGGGCGGCATCGATGATCTCGATGAACTGGCTGCCATCTTTATCCGAAAAGCGGATGATGTGTCCGGCGCGGGTCTTGATCGTGCGGAGCTGCACCCGCCCGCTGTTGACCGCCTGACTGATCGATTCCGGCGGGGTATCCTCCCCGTTCCACAAATTGCCGATGACATACGGGCGGTTGAAATCGCCATGCTCGAAGGCCACCATCACCTCGTCATTGACCTCAGGCAGCCAGAACAGGCCGCGGTCTTTGCCCGCCCCCACCGCCACGATCCGCGCCCAATCGCTCTCGAGGCTGGTATCCATCCACGGAAACTTGAGTTTGACTCGCCCCATATTCTGCGGGTCTTCGTTATTGGTCACGACCGCCGGGACGACCCCGCCCCAGGTGGCGCTGCCATCATCGGTGATGTTCCCGCCCGCGATCAGGTCGGCCATCAGCGTCGGGCGCACCCCCTCGACGCGAAAATGAGTCTGGTACACGCCCCGAGCCGTGTAAATATGCACCGCCGAGGTCATCATGTAGGTTCCGCTGAACTTCTGTCCCAGCCCGCTCAGCTTGACCTTATGCCCGGCGTACAGCCGGGGATTGCCCAGCGCCACGCCCTCGGCTTCCACAAAGCCCGCATTGACTTCATCCAGGATCGCCTGCGCCACCCGGTCGGCCTCCGATTGCGAGGACACCGGACGCCGCACCACCATCTGCCGTGCCGTCGAAAATGCCCGTGAGGCGACCTGTCCCCCCTGCCCACCCACGTTGATCTCCGGGGCGGTGTTGGTGCTGGTGGCCTTGCCGATGATCTCGCGCTTGGTGCGTGGGTCCCACCCCTTGACGATCATCTCATCCACCTGCCCGACTACCGTCAGCTTGGGTGTGAAACTCCGCAGCGTGCTGCCCCAATCCAGTTCAATCGGCTGATCCGCCCCGGTGCGAGGTGGGCGGAAGTGGAGCGTATCCTGATCGACGAAGCACTCGTAACCCAACCGGTCGGCCCGCTCCTGCAAAAAGGCCAGATCGGTCTGGTTGTGCTGGAAGACGTGTTCGTACACCTCGGAAGTGACATCCACATCGGCATTCAGTCCAGCTTCGCGGGCAATCTGGTTGACGATATCGCCTTCCGTCACCTGGACGAACACCCGCGATTTCGTCCCCCGGTTGAGGCGGTGCGTCTTGTCGTAACCGCGCACCACCAGCTTGACCGTCTGGTTGTCGCTGAAGCGCGGTTCGATGGCCGTCACCTCGCCTTCCATGACGCGCTGCGGTTGGCGCTCCTCCATCGACATCTCGATCAGCACCGTCGCCCCCAACTGGAACAACCCCTCATCCATCCAGCGCAGTTCATCGTCGTGGAACGTCAGGATGAACATGTCCGGCAGGTACAGGCTGGTATCGACCTCGACCTCTTCCAGCACATCCATCAATTCGTGCGGAACCTGACTGCCATTGACTTTGATCGAAATCTGATCGAGGCGGACTTCTTCAGGCATGACGCGCTCCCGTGTGCTGGCTCATGACCGGATCGTCTGTCCCGGCTTGAGTTTCATGGGATTATCGATGTTGTTCTTCTCGGCGATCTGCCGCTGGCTGGAGGGGTCGCCGCTTTCCTTCGCCGCGATATTGTCGATCCGGTCGCCAGCGACGGCCGTTGTCGCTTTCTCTGTCTGACTGCTGGCCGCGCCACCTGCCCCGGCCAGCTTCTGCTGATCCCGGTAATCGTTCACGTCCACGAACTGCTCCAGCGTAATATCCACCTGGCAGCGCACCGGCGTGCCATCCGGCAGGAACAGCGTGAACTTCTGGTTCAGGCTGGTAATATACGCCCGAAAGAACAGCTTACCCCATTCAAAAGCCACTTCTGGCGGGCTGCTCTTGCCACTTCTGGCGTTCTTGGTGGACTCGGCCACCATCATCATATTCCACAGCGGATCGGTCAGGTCGCGCACATCTGCCCGCTCCGGCAGGGTATCGAAGTGCAGCGTCAGCTTGAGGATTTGCGAGCCACCCTGCTTGAAGACCGCCTTGGGGATGTTCTTTCCCTTGACCGGCTTCTTCTCGAACGAGTTGCTCTTGGTCAGCGTGTACTCGAACGGATTGAACATGCACTTGACGATGATCGTCGGATTATCCGGCGGACTGACGATCCGCGCTGGAACTAACCCGCCGCGTGTTTTGTCTAAAGCCATCGTAACACCTCCGCCGGACTACAACCGGCCGGATTTGCGTTCCTGTTCGATCCGCAGCCGGTCACGCAGGATCGTGTAGACATCCCGCGCCAGCTTATCGATGTCCACATCCTCGCCGCCGCCTTCACCCTGCTGTTCCTCGCCCTCAGATGATCCCTCCGGCGCGGACGGCGGCGTTGCGGCGCGAGCGACCGCTGCATCCAGCGGGACACCCGCCGCCGGCATGACACCGCCCTGCCCTTCCGGTTCTGCCGGCGTGGCGCTGCCGGACGGATTGGTCGCCCCGGTTGTGCCCTGGAACACTTCGCCACCAGCTATCGGAGTCTCCGGCGGCAGACCCAGCAGCGCCATCAAATCCTGCTGTTCGCTGCTGCTACTCGGTAGCGCTTCATCCGCATGACCCCCAGGCCGACCCCGCAGCCGCGCCATCGTCTCCGCATCCGAAGTGTCCCTCGGCGGCACTTCATC
>CAZKXW010000026.1:0-15579 GCA_964556745.1 uncultured Anaerolineaceae bacterium | reverse complement strand
TGACCCCCAGGCCGACCCCGCAGCCGCGCCATCGTCTCCGCATCTGAACGGTCGCTCGGCGGCGCTTCATCCGCGTGACCCCCAGGCCGACCCCGCAGCCGCGCCATCGTCTCCGCGTCATCCTCCGCCGCATCCGTCTGCCGCTGCACCGACCTTGACGGCGGCGGGTTGCCTGAAGTCCGCGGGCGCGGCGCTTCCGGCTCGATCAATCCCTGCGACAGCAGCGCTTCGTACAAATCCACCTCATGAAGTTCGGCCCCACCCTCATCGCCAGCATTTGCCGCCGAGTCCGGTTCGACCGTCCCTGGCACGGGGCGCGACCGGGGCGGGGCGGCGGAACTTGGCGGCGTCACCGGGACGATCAGCTCCGTGTCCGCATCCATATCCGCGTCCTCGAAGTGACGCAGCGGCGGAGCGTTCCACTCCACCGGCGAGTCATAATAGGGCGGCTCCGGCGAAGGGGGCCGCGGAGCCTCTGGTTGGCGGTCGATCCGGCGGCGCATCGGCTCAGCCGGTTCGGGCTGCGGCATGGGGCGGCGTCTCACCTGCACATCGCCCGGCGGCGTGGACGGGCCGCTGGCCGAAGGTCCCGCGGTTTCCGTGGGCGGCATCCACGGCGCATCTGCCGGGAACACCTCGCCCTCTTCCGAGATACTGACCGGCCCGGCAGCCATCTGGCGATCCCGCCCACTCTCACGCGATGGGGGCGGCTCAGCGGGCGAACGCCGCGCGATCTGTCGTGGGGCTTCCGTCGATATATTCGGCGGCTGCGCCATCGGCGCGTCCGGCGTCCATTCCTGTTGCAGGAAAGCTTCGGGATCGCCCTGGGGCGGCTCAGGCGCAGGCTGCGCTTCGGCAGGGGCTTGATCGGCCTCGCTGCCCCGCCCGCCCAGCAGGTCCTGAATCACCGCATCCCGCGACCGCCGCGGCCGTGGTAGATCACTCAGTATCGCCGGAGGTGTCGCCCGCTCGCCCGCACCCTCGGCAGGCTGTCGCGAGACCCGCCGCCCAGCCTGGCTCGATGGCCGCCGCACGGGCTCCTCTGTAGACAGAGATGGTTCTTCAGCGCGGCGTTCCCGGTGCGCGTTCAGGATCGCTGCCAGATCGGGTGGCGTCCGCTTCGGCTGGTCGTCACCCTCCTCGAAATCCTCTCTCGCGCCATATTCCGCCTCGTAGTCTTCCGGGTAACGCTGGATTTCCGCCTCCGAGCCTGCCTCGACCGGACGTTCGCCCTGCTGCCAGTTCAATTCCTGCTCGGAGGCATCCTGCCAGTTCGGTTCGACCTCGGCCTGCTCGACAAGCGAATCCTGGGCATAGCGCCGCAGCCGCTCCTGCCCGAACTGGCGCAGCTTCATGCCGAGAGTCTGGAATGGTTTCAGTCGCAGCATGGTCAGCATCCCTACCGGGTCTTATCGATATCGAAGCCGTGATAAGCCAGTTCGATCTCTTCAATGGCCAGTGCCGCCTGGTCGGATTTCAGCGTCGGCCCTTTCCATTTGACCGGGTAGGCGTCATAGAAATTCCAGGTCGTCACCGCACTCAACTGCGAGTCGAACATGATGATGGAAACGTCCCTTTGGACTTCCTTGAGATCGCCCCGCGCCACCTGCTCGTACCATTTCAGCAGTTCGCTGCCTTTGGTCAGCCCCCGCCGCAGCGTGATCGATCCCGATTTCACCCGCACCGGCAGCTTGTGGCTGTATTCGTTCTGCCCGCCCTCTTTGACCTCAAAGGTCTCGACTTCCAGCGAGGGCAGCGTGCATTCGGTGAACGCCGCCACATTGATGCCTTTGATCGATACGGCGAAACGAAATCCAGCATGGATTTCAATTGGCTTTCCCGTCTCTGCCATCGCTCACGACCTCCTGCCGCCCGGACGACGCTCATTCTGGCGGCGCATTTCCTCGCGCCACATCTGCCAGACCCGCTCGGCCACCTTGCGGGCCAATTCCTGGGGGTCTCTGGATTTGCTGCCACCTTCTTCCGGCCTGGAGGCCGGGGCGGGCGCTGCGTTCGGAGCGGCTTCTGGCATGGCAAACTCCTCTTAGGTGGCTTTCGGCCTGCGGGATGGGCGGCTGCGCCGGGCATTGATGGCATTCACCTGCTTGACCCAACGCGCCCGCTCGGTGTGGGTCAGGGAGAGAATTTCATGGTAACTCCAACCCAATCCCACAGCAATGAAGGCTACCTCCTCGTGCAGGCGGTCGAGGGGGTAGCTTACGATTCCCCCAACAGCGGCACGTCCACCTCGTGTTCATGACCGCAGTTCGGGCAAGTGACCTTCAACTTCTGCCCGTCCACATCGTTGATTCGGCGGTAGAAATCTTGCAGATAATTCAGATCGGCAGCGAAGAGATGCTCGACCACCGCCGGAGTTACTTTCGGCAGCGTCCCCAGCCGGGTAATGACCTGCGACAGCAGCAGCACCACCAGATACGCCTCGTTGTTCCGCACCCGCGGATCGCGCAGCGGCGTGATCTCGTCCAGCGCCGTCGCCAGCCGCATCATCCCCTCGCGGTGGACCGTGCCCTGGTCATCCACATAACCTTTAGGGAGGACAAACTCGAATTCCGTCTGGAGCGTCATGCCTGTTGTCCTGTTCTGAGCGGCTGGCCCTCACCCGGCGGCGAGGGCCAAGGCCGCGCCCATTACTTGACGCGCTTCAGCCCTTCGTGCGTAATCACCAGTTCCTCGACGCCAAAGGCATTCGAGTCCGACTGAAGCTGCGGCCCTGTCACCTTGAGCGGCCAGGCACGCTCGAAGTCCCAGCGGGCGACTTCCTGCAGGTTCTGGTCGAACATCTTGATCGACCCGTTGTGCCGCGCGCCTTCCATGTCGCCATCTTCGACCTTCTTGCGCCAGTCCCAGATATCCATCGCGTCGGTGATGCCGCGCTTCAGCGTGATGTCCTGCCATTTCAGGCGGCCAGGAATCTTCTGGACGATCTCGTGTCCCTTCTCGTCGATCACCTTGTGTTCGATGACCTCATGTTCGGAACCCAGCCCGGAGCATTCGGTGAAGTATCCCTTCACCACCCCCTGGACTTCGACACCATAGTGAAAACCTACTAGTGGATCTGTCTTACGTGCAGGCATTGCCTCTCACTCCCTGTCTACCATCCGATACGATCTGGACTGCGAATTAACCTGGTTTCGGATCACATTGAATCCCCTCGTCCTCACCTCCTGCCTCCTCGTGCAGTTCGAAGCCTCCCCGTTAGGGAATGCAATCGACAGGGGATTTAGGAACGGGAATAACACACGCCGCGTGATCCATAAACGAGCATGAACTACTCACCGGCATCCGGGCCAGCCCACTGGCTGACGCGGAAGATCACGAATTCGGCCGGCTTGACCGGGCACAACCCTACTTCGATGATGAGCTGCCCGACATCGCGCACTTCCGGCGGGTTGGTCTCCGCATCGCACTTGACGTAGAAGGCCTGCTCCGGCGTATCGCCGAAGAGCGCCCCGCTCCGCCACACGAGCTTGAGGAACGCCGTCACATCCCGGCGCACCCGCGCCCATAGGTCAGGATCGTTCGGCTCGAAGACCACCCACTGCGTTCCGCGCTCGATGCTGTCTTCGACCATGTTGAACAGGCGTCGCACATTGATGTAGCGCCACGAGGCGTTGCTCGAAAGCGTCCTCGCCCCCCACACGCGAATGCCACGCCCAGGGAAGGCGCGGATGCAGTTCACGCCGATGGGGTTGAGCGCATCCTGCTCGCCTTTGGTGATTTGGACTTCCAGCCCTGTGCAGGAGCGGATCACCTCATTGGCCGGAGCCTTATGCACCCCACGCTCGCCATCGTTGCGAGCGTAAATCCCGGCGATGTGACCGCTGGGCGGAACCAACCGCGAGACCGCCTTGCCGCCAACCATGTTGGGCACTTCGATCCATGGATAGTACAGCGCCGCGCGGGTCGTGTCGTAATTCGCCTGCAAGCGCCAGTTCTTCACGTCCTCCGGCATCATGCCAGGCGGCGCGTCCAGGATGGCAAAGCAGTATTTCACCAGTTCGCAGTGGTCGATGATGGTCTGCTGGACGCTCTGAACGCCTTTCAGGTCCATCTCGCCCGCTTTGTAGCTGGCCATCAGGTCAGGAACCGAGATCATGGTGATATCGTCATACTGCTGCAAACCATCCACGCCCGTCCGGTTTGCGACGCTGCCCTTGTAATCCGCCAGACCGACCGACTTCGAGGCGCTGCCGGTGCTGGTGGCCGAAGCTCCCCCCGTCAGGTTGAAGTCACCCGCCGCCGGGGCCAGCTTGGCCTTGCCCGTCACCTTGACCGTCACCGTCTGCGACTGGGCATTCACCACCGTCGCCACGTTCCGCTCACCTTTATCGGTGGTCAGGTTGTCGTATTTCTCCTGCTTGCCCCCCACGTTGATAACCAACGTGAAGGTATTTTCGGCGGTATTCTCCGGCTGAACCGTCACCCCGATGCGGCTGCCCGCCGCCCCACTCAGCTTGGAAGTCACTTCCAGCAGCGGCACATTCGGGTCATCCGCTGACGGGATGCTGACCTTTGCCGGAACGCTGGCCGCTGGCGCGTCATCCACCGTGCCTATCGTCTTGATGCTGACCACGTAGCAGCGTCCACCGCCGTTGGCGAAGTAGCCATACACCGCGTCCGGCAGGTACGCCCCATCAATGAAGCCGCCAAACTTCTGAACGTACTGCGACCAGTTCGTGACCGCTTGCGGACGACCGATCAATTCCTGCTCGCGGGCCAGCAGCTTACCGTTGTTTTTCTCCAACTGCCGCTCGCGCGACAGCTCGGAGGCGAGTTCCGTGTATCCGATGAAAGCCGCCACCGCTGTACCGACTGCCTCGATGGGCTTCGTACCGCGATCGACTTCCTCCATATACACGCCGGGAGAGAGATAAGATGGGGACATTCCTGATGCTCCTTTGATCTAACCAGTCCGAACCACGCGAACAGGTTCTCACGGCTGAGCGTCCGGCGTGCCTCCCCGTCTGGAGGGAAGCCGGATGCGGAAAGTTTCGGGGACATCGATTTGCGCGTCGGCCGGTGACTCGGCCTGCCCCACCGTGATGAGGCTCTCCAGCACCAGCGGCGCTTCCAGCACCACTTCCGGTTCCAGCGCCAGCGTCACCGACATGAAGAACCCAGGCCGCATATCGTTGTTCAGTACGCTCCACAGATCCGTCATGGTGATGCCATGATCGTGTTCCTGGGCGACCTGAAACGGGATTTCGTAAGGTTGGCTCCGCAGACTGCCCTCGCAGTCCGCCGGGTCGAGCCGCTGTAGCGTCGAAAGCGCCGCCAGCGCCCGCCACAGCAGTTGATGTTCGTCCTCGACTTTGCGCGTCCAGGCCGTCACCAGATAGCTCAGGTCAAAGCGCATCGGCGCCAACTGCGTCCGCGCCCGCTTGGATTGATGATCGCGGTCTACCGTCATTTCCAGGCTGCGGAGCCGCGCGTTTTCGCGCATGTCGAACATCCAGCAGTTCAGAGTCGGGCGGCTCAGCGTCGCCGACCACTGCCCCGTCGGCTGATCGAACACGATGTCGATCTCGTTCCGGTTGAGCCGGCCTTTTTCGTAGAGGATTTTCTGAAGCGTCTTATCCAGGTCGTGAATCATGCCCTGTCCTTTATAAGGAGTTTTCGTAGGCTATGACCAATGATCGTCAAGCAAACGCCCAATCTTTTGATGTTCTCGCCGCACGGCGTGGCGCACATGGCCCATTGTGATGACCCCGCCGTCTGCCGCCGCCAGGAAAGCCGCCGCCAGCGCCGCGTTGCGGATGTTCCCGCCCGCCAGCCGGTAGCGTTCCGCCAGATCGTCTAGATTCACGTCGCGTCCCACCGGCGCATCCGCCGGGAAGTGTGCCGCCCACAATTTGCGCCGGTATTCCGGCTCCGGGAACGGAAAGTCGATCAGGAAATCCAGCCGCCGCGTGAAAGCTTCATCCAGGTTCTGCCGCAGATTCGTCGCCAGAATGGCGATCCCGTCGTAGCGCTCGATCTGTTGCAGCAGATACGCGATCTCGATGTTGGCATAGCGGTCGTGCGAGTCCTTCACTTCCGACCGTTTCCCGAACAGCGCATCCGCTTCGTCGAAGAACAGCACCGCGCTGGTGCGCTCCGCCGCATCGAACAACCCCCGCAGATTCTTCTCCGTCTCGCCGATGTATTTGCTCACCACCGCCGACAGGTCGATCTTGTACAGCAGCAAACCCAGATCGCTGGCGATAACCTCGGCAGCCATCGTCTTGCCCGTACCGCTGTCCCCGGCAAACAACGCGCTGATCCCCCGCGTCGGCGCGATCTTGCGCCCGTAGCCCCACTGCTCCCGGACAACATGCCCGTAGCGAGCGCGGGCGCACAGTTCCCGGAGCTGCTCCAGCCGGTCATCCGGCAGGATCAGATCGTCCCAGACATAGCGCGAGTCGATCCGCTGCGCCAGCTTGCCTAGATGCAAGCCTGTTTGAGACTGCGCCCCGGCATACAGATCGCCCAGCCGCGCCGGTTCGCCGCGCGTCGCTGCGTGATCCAGCGCCGCCTGCACCGCCCGCCGGATCGACCCTGCCCCCAACCGGAACTTCCCGGCCAGTTCAGCGATGTCCCCCGGATCGACCGCCACACCCTGCGCCTGGAGCGCATCCACCCACAACCGCAGTTGTTCGTTGTAAGGCGGCGTATCCAGCTTGATCCGCAGCAGCCGCCGTGACCGATCCGCATCCTCCGGTTCCCAACCTTCCGTCCCGGCCAGGAATACCATCCGAGGATACGTGCAGATCGTCTGCCATACATCCGCCGGGATGCGCCGTTCGTCGTCCAGGATGGCTTCCCATCCCTCCACCAGCACGGCCGCCTCGCCCAGGTAGCCTTCCCGCAGCGCCAGCCGCCACACTAGATCGAATGGCAGCGGCAGAGTCTTCAGCGTATGCAGGTCAATGCGTACCAGCGGAACCCCGTTCTCCAGACTGAATCGCGCCGCTGTTTCCCGCTGCTCGACCGCATCGTGCCCCTGGAGGTACACCAACGGAGCCTCGTTGGATTCCACCTGCCCCGCCCGTTCACTCGTCGCGGCGTGCAGCCGCTCAACCGCATGGTGCAGCCGCGGGTCCGGCGTCCCATCGCCCAGCAGATGCGCCACGATCCGCAGATCGACCTTGACGGCGTGCGCCAGGAAGATCGGATCGCGCATGTGAGCATCGGCCACGCATTCGACCAGATGGTGCGCCCGCAGCGGCGCGTTCGGCAGCAAACGTTCCCAGATGGCAAAGCGCTGCTCAGCGTCCTGCCCCAGCAGATTCATCACCAGGTTGACCGTTGCCCGCCGCTGCGTGACATCATCTTGCAGATAAGCGAACAGCCGCTCGTAGCGCCGGTCGAGTTCCGCCGCCAGTGCGATCAGCAGGATCGCGCGGTCATCATCATTCAATTCAAAGGTTTGGATCAGGCGTTCAAAACGGTTGTGGCGGGTGACTTTGCGCGGGGAGCGCCCACGTTCGCTTGCGCCCCACCCTTCCAGCGGGGTCGCGCCTAGCAGTTCATCGATCTCCTGCTCGGTGATCACCAGCCCGCGCAGCGCGTCGGTCGGCTGTCCGCCCGTTTGACGGGCACGTTCGACCGCGCCTCGGATGGCGCTCTCGACCGGGATCAGCAGTCGTTGAAGCTGTCGTAGACTGTCGCCGTTCACCCCAACTCCCCATGTGTGACCCAGACAGAATTGGCCAGACTACCTTACAGTATACGCCAAAATTGTAAAGCTTGTCAACTTTGACGTTTTGGCAAACTTGTAAAGGTTTGTATGGTTTGACATTGCTTACAATTCCTGCTATGCTGGGGTCTAACGTGTCCGCGGAATCTTCACTGCATCTATAATGGCGCGATATAGTTCGCCCTACCCACGCAGGAGTTCCGGTTTTCTATCAGGAGTGTCAGCCCAATGGGATCGAAAGAAGCGGCCAGCGCCCGCATCGCCGTCACTCGGCAGACGCATCAGCGTCTTCGTGACATCGCTCACGGCCTCGGCGTCAGTCAGGACGAAGCCATCAATATCCTGCTGGATTTGATTATCAAGCCAGGCGATGATGATCTGCTCTTTGGCCGCAAACTGCGGAAGAAACTGGAACGAAAAGCGCAGGAAACCGCCGAGGCCTCCCGCACAGTTGCTGAAGTGGATACTGTTCGCGCGGGCTGATTCCCCTCTCGATCAATAGGGCACAGCCCGTACTGTGCCCTTTGTTCATCTTCTGTGTGTTCCCTGGGTCGGCCCAAAACCTGCCTTCAGGGATCGTGACAGACTAGGCCTTCCCCAACCCCCAATCCCTACCCCCTGTTCCGCGCCCAGGCGATGGTCTCGGCCATGCCCCCCTCGATCCCTACCTGCCACTGCCAGCCCAGCGCCTCCCTCGCGCGTGAAACATCCGCCGCTGAGAGCCGCATATCACCTGCGTGGGCTGGCTTGTAGACCACAGGGTAGCTTTCGCGAGTATGGCCGAATGCCCGCAGCACAATATCGACCAGCGTGTTCACCCGCGTCGGTATGCCCGTCCCCAGGTTGAAGACCTGCCCCATCGCCGCCGGATGATCCAGCGCCATGATCCACGCCCGCGCCACATCCGAGACGTGGACGAAATCCCGCGCCTGTTCCCCATCCGAGTAAATCGTGATTGGCTCGCCCCGCAGCACGTTCCCGACGAAGATCGCGAAGACCCCTTGGTAGGCGTTGGTGAGGCTCTGGCGTGGTCCATAGACATTGAACATGCGGAACGACGTCACGCGGAAATCGAATCCCAGATCAGGCCTCAGTGCCGTCGCGTGGACGTAGCGTTCGGCGGCCAGCTTGGTAATGGCGTAGTACGAGATCGGGTCAGGCGGCGCGGTTTCCGGCGTCGGCGTGACCGGCTGGCTGCCGTAGATGGTCATCGAACTGGCAAAAAGCAAACGGGGAACGCGATGCCGCAGGCAGGCTTCCAGCACCCGAATCGTGCCCAGCGTGTTGACTTCCAGGTCGCCAGCCGGATCGGCGAACGACACGCGGATCGAGGCTTGCCCTGCGATGTGAAACACCGCGTCAATCCCCCGCGCAAAGACCGCATCCAGCACCGCTGTGTCGCGCACATCGCCCCGCACGAAGTCGGCTCCCGCTGGCAGGTTAGCGCGGTTTCCGGTCGCCTCATTGTCCAGCGCGACCACCTTAAACCCCGCTGCCAGCAGCCCCTCAGCCACATGGCTGCCGATGAACCCCGCCCCCCCGGTGATGAGGATCGTGCGCGTCATCGTCTACCCTTTGTATGATCGCTGTGTTCTCGGTGTCTCCGCGGTAGAATGCTTAAGTTTCCCCTAATCCCCAATCCCTACCCCCTGACCCTCACCGAGCCGCGCAGCAGCGAATCGAGCTTATCCGCGCCTTCGAGCAGCGTCTCGCCCAGAAAGACTCCACTTATCTGCTCGCGCCACTGCGGCGCGTCGTTGAAGATCTGCCCGCCGTAGCCCACGATGGGCCGCCCGGATTCCGCGGCTTCCGGCCACAGATTGCCCCAGGTCACCAGACCCCGCGCTCCATCTTCCATCATGGCGACGAACACCAGCGCCGGTGCGCGCAGCTTGCGCGCCAGATCGACCACATCTTTCAGCGGAACATTCTGACCCAGGTAGGCTACCGGCCAACGCTTCCGGCGCAGCAGCACCCCCATGATGAGCAGGCTGCCTTCGTGCCATTCCTCCGGGGCACAGGCCAGGATGACAGGCGGGACGCGATCATAAGGCGTCGGCGCGTTCATCATCCACATCAGGAGGTGATGCCGCAGGAAGTGTGTCGCCAGATGTTCGACCGCCACGCTGATCTTGCCATCCAGCCAGGCTGAGCCGATGTCCCGCAGAGTCGGCGAAATCACGTGAGCGATCAGTTCCTCCAGCGGGTACAGCGCCAGTACCTCGCCCAGAAGTTGATCCGATCCAGCCAGATCGCCCTCCAGGAGCAGCTCGGTCAGCCGTTCCTGAAACGCCGGCAGCGAACCGTCCATTGGCCTTGATTTTGCTGTCAGAGCCGGGAAGATATCCTCGGTGCGGCCCTGCTGTTCGAGATGCTGCAAAGCGCGGATGGCCTGCCCGGTCTGCATCCCTTCATCAATGCGCGACTTCACCCAGCGCAGCCGCAGCACTTCCTTCTCCGAACACAGGCGGTGACCGCCCGAGGTCCGTACCGAGTTCGGGAACCCATAGCGCCGTTCCCAAACCCGTAGCGTAGCGACCGGAACACCCGTCATCCGCGAGACAATGCCGATGTTGTACAGCGGCTCGTCGCTGACGCCTTCCAGATGAAGTTCATCCATCGCAGAACCTATTAGCTCAACAATAGCTCTTCAAAATCCGTTCAATATCTTGTCAATTTCGATCATAGCACACACCTGATCCGCCAGCAATCTGTCCATCGCGCGTGTATCGACTACCCCCAACTTCTCAGACATCGGGTTTCGTGCTGTCTACAATCCAACGTCTTCCCAAAGAGTAGACAAAATGTCACCCTTTCCATTCCATTTTGTGCTATCGTGTAACTATGCGCCAAACGTGCCAGGGACAGCGCTGCATTCAAGATAGGCTTTTTCATCCCAGCGTTGTTGCAAATTGCACGCAGGTGCACCTGCAACAATTGCAAAAGGCTCCGCCATACATGTAAGGCGTTTGGCACAGAATTGCCCGTTTGCAATTGGCGCAAATTGCGACAATTCTCGGAATTCTCACATTCGCATTCTTATCACATTTCTCGTCGACTTGCATTTTCTGTCGGGCTTCCTGTCGGGGGCAAACTTCCGCTATATCCGACAATGAATCCACCGTCTCCGTATGATCGTGACGTCATGGAGGTTTGCTGCTATATCTGGAACCGCACCCGTTCCCCGGCCCGGAACGCCAGCGGCAGCACTGTCGGCAGAACGCTCCCAGCCGGATACAGATACAGGTTCAACTCACCGCCCGTCAGCGCCCGGTATTCACCCCGGATATGTGCCCCGTCCACTTCCAGGCGCAGCAGCGGCAGGTCCAGCACGAAACGGCGGCGTGGGATCGATGGCCGGATGACCAGCCCATCGCCGCCCGGCGCGGGTTCGATCCCACAAGCGCGGATCAGGGCCAGCAGCGCCATCGCGTCGGCGTTGGCGTTCATCACCGGGAAGTCAGTCATCGGGGTCAGCGGCGTACTCCAGGTTCCGCCGGGATGCTCGTCCGACGGCCCGTTGATTCCGTCCGGCGCCGACCAGATGCCGAACCAGATGGCCGGGTACTGCTGGGCATGGACGGCGAAAGTGTGCCGGTTCAGCGAGCGCCAGGCCAGCTCATGCCGCCCGGTCCGGGCGTACGCCCAGGTCAGCAGTTGGGAAATCGCCGGCCAGGTCATCCCGCCCGGAATCAGGCTGGCCCCGATGGGCGACGGGCGGTCGAGGGAGGCTTCGACCCGCTCGATCAGCGCGGCTTCATGGCCGCCGTTCTTGGCCGCGCCGCTTAGCAGTGCCCAGACCTGCGCCTCCAGCGTGAAGCCGTCGATGGGCACAGGCTGGTTGGTCACACCGCGCAGCATCGCCCGGTTGTACCAGCCCTTCTCGTTCCACTGCGCCTGAACTGCCTGCTCCAGCCGCCGCAGCCGTCCATCTTCGATTTCCCGTGCGATGTCCGGCGCCAAGTCGCGCAGCAGGTTGGCGAGCAGCGGCAGCACATACAGCGCCATCTGCGTGTTCGATACGGATTCACCGTGCTGCTTGGAGTTGAGGTAGGCCACCCCCAGCAGCCCATCTTTCAACGCCGTCTCCAGCACAATCGAGTCCGACCAATCACCAGAGCGCACCCGGATCAGGCCGTTCTCACCGATGCCGACATACTCGAACAAGTGCTTGAGCGCCAGCCGCACATGTTCAATCACCCGCGTACTGGGAGTCAACGCCGGTTTATCCGGCGGATAGAACGGCACCTCTTCGTCCAGGAAGCCGAAATCGCGGGTCGCGGCCAGGTATTCGGTCAATGCCAGCAGAAAGAACAGATCGAGGTCGGACGGGTTGGCGTGGACACCCAGCCCATTCGAGAGATAGCCGTGACCGGTGAAGGCGTAAGGAATCTGCCCGGTCTGGCGGTCGGTCAGCCGCATGATGAGGCGCAGCATGTCCCGTGCCAGCTCTGAATTGAGATAGACCATCGGCAGGCTGAACAGCGCCTGATCGCGCGGGACGCCATCCGAGCCGTGCAAGAACAGATAAGCCGATCCCTGCGGGACATGATGCAGGCCGTGAAAGGCGTTGTAGATCAGCGCCGAGAGCAAGTTGTAGCTGTGCCAGGCTGCTTCGCGCTGGAGGACGGGGTCTTCCCCCGTCCAGAAGTGGGCGATATCGCCGCGCCAGGTCTGCTGCATATCGTAGAACAGATCGCGCGGCGGCTTCACCGCGATCAGCGGCAGCACCGTTTCCGGCTGTCCCATCCCGTAACCATACGACAGCCTCCGGGTTTCGCCGGGATGCACCGTCAGGCTGCGACGCAGCACCATACAGTACGGCATCGGCTCTAACGGCGAATCCGGCAGAAATGGCGGCTGAGTCTCTTGGCGCAGCCCGTCTGGGCGACGCGCCCCCCCTGCCCCGAAGAAGGCCGCCTTATGGATGAAATGCGCGTCCGGCTGCCCATCCAGGTCGGCCAGAAAGATCGGATCGGGATACCAGTTGAGTGGCGCGGGTTGATCCGGCGGCGGGGCATCCGGTGGAGCTTCCTGACAGAAGAGGAGCATGCCCTGCTCGGCGCGGTAGGTGATCGAGTTGGTGAACTCGCGGTTGAGCTGGCGGCGCTGCTCATCGCTGACCGCGCCAAAGCTGCCGCCCCGCAGCCACTCAACGCGCAGGTGATGCACATTCACATCCCAATATTCATGATGCCGCACCTGCCGGACCTGCGTCCCCAGATTCTCGATCCATACGTCGATCCGCAGAGCCGGAATATCGCCCTCTGGCGCAAAAACCCGCCGCATCACCCGCAGATCGCGGTAGGTTGTCTCGGTCTCGAAGTACCCCATTCCGAAGCGCCGCCGAGTCTGCGCCCCATCGGGACGGTAGCGATAAGCTGTCGCCCAGACTTCGGTCCCATCATCGATATAGCTGTAGCCGCCCGCATAGGCATAGCGCACTGCCTCCGGGTTGCGCCCGGTGAGTGTTGGGGGTGGCTCAGCAGTCAGGGGTTCGTCCTGCCGCGAGAGCAGATCGTAGGAATACGCCAGCGGTTCGCAGGCTTCTTCTTTCAGCCGCGTCAGATATTTCAGCGGCAGCGTTGCCCGCGGCTGGTTGACCGCCTCCGACGGGGCGCTGGATGCCGCGTAATAGGGCTGCGGCGCGGGCGGCGGCCGCCGGAACAAACCGCTCACGAAGCGCACCAGCGCCAGCAGCACCCGGCTCACCAGCCCGGTCAGCCCGCCGGATGGGCGCTGCGAGTCCCAGGATTCAAATTTGTTCAGCAGCATCCCACCCCGGTCGCCCAGAAACACCTGCACTGTACCATCATTGGAAGCCAGCGCCGTCACCCGACGGTTGCCCACCTGATGCCAGTGGTCGCGGCGGTCGAGGTTCTCCGAGTTCGGGTAGCGTGCCCGCGCGTCGGCGTACTGGTTAAAGGTATAGTCATAGGCCGGCAGCCCGATGTGATCCAGCGTCCACTGGCCGAAGATGCCGCTGCCTTCAGGGGTGTCAGTGAACGTCCGGGGATCATCTGCCTGGGCGCTGATCGCAGGCTGCTGCGGGCGAGGACGGCGGAACTGCATCCGTTTCAGCCGAGTCCACCAGTTGAGTTCTCGCAGATCAGCGGCTTCCAGCAAGGCGCTGCGACGGGAGCGAGGTCGGTTGGTCATGCGGTGATTTTCTCCGGGCCACGGTGAGAAGCGCGGCCATCCGCGCAGGTCGCCCCATTATCGATCTTTCAGGCGTCGGTCGCAAACACCCCTGATCCCTGCTTCATGCACATGCCGCCGTTCATCGCTATAATGAATTCTGACGAGAGAGAGAGGAACGTGAAGCGGATGCTGAAAACCCGACTACTGACGCCAGAGGACTTCGAAGCGCTGGCCGACCTACCGGAAAACCACGACCGCCGCTTGGAATATCATGATGGAGAGATCGTCGAAGTGATCTCGAGCAGCAAGTCGTCCCGCATCGCCGCGCGGATTCTGAGTCGCCTGGAAACATTCGTCAGCGAGCGGCGGCTTGGCTTCGCGACCGGAGCGGACGGCGGCTATGTCATCGCCGGGCAGCGGTACATTCCCGATGCCGCCTTCACGTCCAGAGATCGACAGGCCGAACCACCCGATGCCGCCTATAATCCGGTCCCGCCTGACCTGGCGGTGGAAGTCCTCTCGCCCACCGATGATCGCGACGCGCTGTGGATCAAAGTGGTGAATTATCTTTCAGCCGGGACGACAGTCTGGCTGTTCGACCCGGAGAAACAGCACGTCGAAATCTATCGTCCCGCACAGCTGGAACAGACCCTCGACATCGACGACGTTCTGGACGGCGGCCCGCTGCTGCCCGGCTTCAGCCTTCCCATCCGCGACTGCTTTGCCCCCGGTTGATCCACGCGCCGGAATGGGCTGCCCGCGAGGAAAAACTCGTGTCCAATCCACTGCCGGATGATCCGTGCTTTGACGACCGGATCGCCCACTTCTTCGACCATCCCGAAACGGGATATGTTCTGTAGGCTCAGCCTTGCCCGGCGCACTTCAACGCGCGTGGGGGCTTCCTCCACTACTCCCCGACCCTGACCTCCCCCACTTCGACGAAGCCATCGGCAACCACGTTTCCCATCGCATCGACCGCGGGCAGCATGGCTCCAGCGGCATCCTGCACGCCAACGGCCAGCATGTATGCGCCCGTCGGGGCATCGGCGGGCAGAGTCAGCGGGCAGTCGTCGAAGTAGATGGTCTCCCCCGGCGTCCAGCGGGCAAAGGGGTAAGTATCCTGGCGCGGCTGCGAGGCGCAGGTATAGCTCGTCCTGCTGGCCGTGTGGGTCAGACGATAGACGCGCAGGAAAGCCTCCGCCGGAACCTGCCGCGCCAGCCAGTTGACCGACAGCGTGACGACCTCACCTGGCTGAGCGGGCAGCGGGCGGTGAAAGGCTACGATTTGCAGCCCGGTGATCCGTCCCAGATTGAGGGGGCAGGCAGCCGCAATTCCCAACGGCATCTCGACCGCGCCCAGAGAGAGCGATTCCCCGCGCGGCGTCAGATCGACCTGCCGCCCGTCCGATTGGGACTCGATCCACTGAAGGCGCAGTTCCGCCGGGAAGGTCACGCCCACCGGGAGCTGGGACAAGGTCGAGACGGCCATCGCGGGCATGATCTTCCTTTCGCAGGGGCCGACGGTCCTGGAGATCAGGGCCACGAAGACGGGGGGCGGGCTGATGAACCTCCGCCGGGTGAGGCTCATCCCGCAAATGTAGATTCAACCTTTGTGGGCCGCGAGGGCCTGCGCCGCATTTTTCGCCACGAGTTCCCGCAGCGACTTCGGTTCCAGCACGCGCGCAAAGGGGGCGTGGTAGAGGACCCAGCGGGCGACTTCGGGCAGCCCCTGCACGGTC
>CAZKXW010000025.1:0-48038 GCA_964556745.1 uncultured Anaerolineaceae bacterium | reverse complement strand
CATCAGCACACTGCCGGAACACATCGGGGATGTGCGCCGTGCTGCTGAGTGGTTGGCCAACGATATGCGCCGCGCCGGTTTCGAGGCCGTAGAAATTCTGCCCACGAACGGCCACCCGGTCGTTTATGGCGAATGGCTCGGCGCCGGCCTGGATGCGCCGACGGTGTTGGTCTACGGTCACTATGATGTGCAGCCCGCCGTCATGAGCGATGGCTGGGAGAGTGACCCGTTTGAGCCGGTCGAACGCGATGGACGCTTGTATGCACGAGGAGCCTCGGACGACAAAGGCCAAGTCTTTGCCCAGGTCAAAGCAGTCGAGTCGGTTCTGGCTGCGAGCGGAAGCTGCCCGGTCAACCTCAAGTTCCTGATTGAGGGGGAAGAGGAAGTTGGCTCGCCAAACCTTGCTCCTTTCGTCAGCGCCCACCGGGATCGGCTCAAGGCGGATGTGTGCGTGGTCTCCGATACAGGAATGCGGACGCCCGACCAGCCGGTCATCTGCTACGCCACACGTGGATTGATGTATCTTGAGTTTGAAGTGACAGGCCCGAAACAAGACCTGCACAGCGGAACCTACGGCGGCATAGTGCATAATCCCGCTCAGGCGCTCGCCGAGATCATCGCTCAGCTGCACCACCCCGATGGGAGCATCTCTGTACCGGGCTTCTACGATGAAGTGGTGCCACTCCGACCGGATGAACGTGAAGCGCTGAGGCGCAGCGCGATGCCGGATGGATTCTGGCAGCAGAACAGCGGTGTCCCGGCTTTCTGGGGCGAGGCCGATTACGCCCTGCATGAGCGCGTTGGAGCGCGGCCATCGCTGGAAATCAATGGGATGGTCAGCGGCTTCTATGGAGCCGGCTCGAAGACTGTTCTCCCCGCCAAAGCGCTGGCGAAGATTAGCTGCCGACTGGTTCCCAACCAGGACCCGCATCGTATCTTTGAACGGGTGCGGGACTATCTGATGAAGCTGACCCCGCCGACCGTGCGAGGAGAAGCCCGGCTGCTGGCCGAAGCTTTCCCGGCTGTGATGGACATTCGATCGCCCGCGATGGAGGCCGCGCTGACCGCCTACGAGAAAGGCTGGGGGAAGCGTCCGGTCTTTGAGCGCGGCGGAGGCACACTGCCCATCCTGGCCGATTTCCAGCGGGAACTGGGTGGGCTGCCGATCCTGTTGATGGGCTTCGGGCTGAGCGATGATGGGGCACACGGCCCCAACGAACGGTTCAGCCTGGAGATGTTCCACAAGGGCATCGATACGGCTATCCACTTCCTGCACGAGGTCAGGAAATAGAAGGCGCGTTCTAACCAGACAGGATCATTCCGAAGGACGCGACATACCATCGTGTCCTTCAGAATAGGATGGCGACCAACCGAGCGCATTGTCATAGTACGGCGACTCAATATTGCAGCCTGGTTCTGGAAAACCTTCATCGAGGTCTTCCGTTTTTTCCACATGACCCTCAACTTCAAATTCGTAGATAATCTGCACGTCCTCGTCTTCAGCGGGCGCTTTCAACTGCGCGGCACGAATCTGGGCGCGGGTATACAAGCGCTCGATGCGGTCAATAAGCTGGACGAGGGCGCTCACGCGCTGATGGAGTGGAGCCTCGTCAATGACTTCCCGCCGGATGGAACCCAGGAGGTAGTCGGCCTCAGCGATCATGGACGGGATAAGAGAGTCAAGTGGATCGACAGGAGAATCGGCTGGGAGCTGATCGGTCTGAGGGAAGACACGCTGATTTTGTGGCGGCAATGGCGTCAGTGCCGTCAGTGTCAGATGCGCCTGTTTACGCCACCGATGGATGGTGCGCTCGCTGATTCCGGTCTCGCGGGCAGTGCGGGCGACATCACCACCGTTGGCAATGAGGCGTTGGAGGATGAGTCGTTTCTCGGTCGGGGCATACTGACGTGACATGGACAAGTCCTCTTTTGTTGAACGTGATTGTCACCACAGGAAAACAGGATGGGCGTTGGGCCGGGCAGCCTGAAGACCTGAGTGAGTGAATCCCATTATAGAACAAAAGAGCTATTCAAGGGTGACATTTTGTCTACTTTTGCGCCATAAAATCGGAGCGAAGAAGATTGAACCGCAAAGATGCAAAGGACGCAGAGATCACACGGAGGGGATGGGACATTTTCAGGATGGGAAATGGGTCGATGCGCGTCGCCAAGGGATGTAATCCCCCCGGCTAGAGGAGGCCCCCCTGCGGGGTTCGGAGGCAGGGATTAGGGAAAGGTAGGGCGGCCTGAAAGTGGTCTCGTATATGGGGGTAGGCATGATGCATCATATCCCCACCTGGGCGAACTTGTGGGATTGGGAACGCGGTGGACATTCCCTAATGAGCTTTGACGGGCAAGATCGGTAGAGGGCTGGCGGACATGCAGGCGAAGACGCCCTTAGTCCGCCCCTACGAAGACCGTGTTTTGAGGGCAGGAAGGTCGATTTTCAGCCCTCACTGCGGACGAAGTCCCCTAGCCGCTGGCCCAGGCCGCGCGGAAGCGTGCCCAGTCTACGTCGGTCATTTGCCATTCGGCATAGACGGCCGTGCCGCGCACAAATGCCCCGGCATCGCCGGCCTGATTGATGCCATCCCGAATACCGGTTGTGGCAGTATCGATGTTTTCGACGGTCGAGTCATGGGTGGGTAACTGTGAATCATAGGCGGGCAGACCGATCAACAAGCGGGTGGAGGAGTCGAGCGTAGCGATGGCGCTGGCGAAGGCGCGAACCTGATAAGCCATCCACGCCGAGTAATCTTGAGCAGTGCTGAAACCGCTGTTGTAGGCGGTCACGATCATCTCGTCAGCAATCAGGGCGACCCGCTGTTTGTAGGTCTCTTCCCAGACGGTTCCTGGCGCGATCCGAGGCGGCACAGGAATACCAACATTCACAGGCGTCCAATCGGGTGGGACAGCTACGGCCAGCAGGCTGCCTTCGCCGATACTGCTGCGCACCTGACGCAGGAGAGAGAGGTAGTTTTCATCCCCATCTAGCGCAGGAACAACATTCAGGACGACGCCATCGAACTGGAACTCGCTGGTCATGCGCCGGCTGAAATCGGCGATGATCTGCTGAAGATTGGTGTCGCCGAGACGGCTGCTGCCATCGGTGCCGAGCGCATCGATGCTCAGCCAGCCGTAGAGGCTGGCATCAGGATAGACGGCTTTGAACTGCGTGATGAATGTCCTGATCTGGTTGAGGCGCATGGTATCCGACCAGGCGTTGTTCGGTTGGAGCAAGCTAACCCAAGCATAAACCGTCCCGATGCGGTGATCGCGGAGCTTCTGAACGAAGGCACGCAGGGCATCGTCGCCGGGGTAGTCATAGGTCCACTGTGTGCCGATCCAGATGGCATTGGGGCCGGCTTCGGTGTCGGGGGGATTCAAGGCGCCGATCAGGAAGACAACGGCAACGAGAAATACGGCTGCTGCCACAGCGTAGAGGATAAGCCGGTTGCCCGGCAGCCGAATCCTGGGCAGTTCGAAGCTACCGGATGGCCGGAGCTGGCGCGGCGCAGCGGAAGGCTGGGCCATCGCCTGCTGGCGTTCTTTGCGGCGCAGGTGGCGTTCGCGGGCGCGGTTTATCTTCGGTTCCGACGATGACGCTGACTCTGGCGTTTCCATACAACTCCCTCACAGACCCAAACGGGACAGTAACGGCGGCCCCAGGACCAGCAGACCTACCAGCACCGAAGCGACTACCGCCAGCAGCACCGCGGCGGCGGCAACATCCTTCGCCACCTTCGCCATCGGATGGTAATCCGGCGAGGCGAGATTGACGACCGCTTCGACCGCGGCGTTGAGAAACTCGGCCATCCAGACCAGGGTGATAGTCAGGATGAGCACGGCCGATCGCGTGAAATCGACTTGCAACCAGAGCGCCAGCGCCATAATGCCGATGCTTGCCACCGACATGATTCGGGTGTTCTTCTGATAGCGCAGCATATACAGCCAACCGGCCAGGGCATAACCGAGGCTCTGGACGCGGTTGGGACTGGTAATCATGCTGTACTTGTCCGGGTTGATCTTCATCGTGCTGGTCAGCGCATCGATCACCCGTTTAGGACTGGAAGTCATCGAGATCGCCCTCCAGAGCGGGAACCAAGCTGGTCGAGATGCCCAAGGCGGTCAGCGCCCGCGCCTGGGCTGCCCACATCTCGGCGCGGCGTTCCGGGGTATCGTGGTCGTAACCGAGCAGGTGCAATGTTCCATGAACCACCAGCAGTGACAGGCTGTCATCCAGAGGGTGATTCTCACGTTCGGCCTGGGCGGAAGCATAGGGAAAAGCAATGACCAGATCACCGAGATAGGGGGCTTCATCCTCAATGATGACAGGAGGGGCATCCGCCGGGAACGAAAGGACATCGGTCGGAGCGTCAATGTGCCGGAACTGGCGGTTCAGATCACGAACGGCCTCATCATCGTCAATGACGATGGTTAGACCGGATTGGGCAGCGGCCTCATACTGCGAGAGCACGGTTTCCGCCGCCTGCCGCAGCCGATCCTCATTGACTTGGAAAGCATCCTGGTTCAGGACATCGACCATATAAGTCGTCATTGTTCGTCAGGCCCATCCTTTTTCACAGGCTGCTGACCGTTGGAGCCAAAGCGCCCGGCCCGGACTTCGCTGACACGGGGCAGCGGGGGAACATCCGGCAGCGGCTTATCGTCATTATCCTCGACCAGCAGGGTAATGGCTGGGAGGTCTTTGGTCTGGATGCGCGGGGCGTCGCTGGCCTCGACGGATTGAAGCGTCGCGGGACCGCGCTCAATGTCCGGCGGGCGTGTAGCATCGGCGGCGATGCGCACCGCGAGTGTGCGCCCTCCAGGGGGAACCTCAGTGAGTTCAACAGGCTTGATCTGCGCGGGATAGTTAATACGGGGATGGAAGACGGCCTGGAGCATCTCGGCGAAAGTCTTGCGGATGGTTCGGATGTCGTTGAGGGTCAGGCCAGATTCATCTAACTGTCCAGTTTGGATTTTGCTATCGATGATCTGCTGTATGGTATCGGTGATATCCTGTTTGCGAGTGGGTTTGCGAGAACGCACGGCGGCCTCGCAGCTATCGGCCAGCATCAGGATGGCAGTCTCGCGGCTTTGCGGCTTTGGACCGGGATAGGTGAACTGCTCGACATCGACCACTTCCTGTTCACCGGCTCGCTGAAGCGCCTGCTGGTAAAAATAGAGGACCTGCGTGCCGTGGTGTTCCAGGATAAAGTCGCGCAGGCGAGCCGGAAGGCGATACTGGCGGGCGAGTTTTTCGCCATCGGTGACATGGCTGATAATGAGTGCGGCGCTGCGAGCCGGGTCATCCAGGGCGTCGTGGGGATTGATGCCTTCGACCTGATTCTCGGTGAAAAAGGCCGGGTTCATCATCTTGCCCACATCATGATAGAGCGCGGCGACCCGGACCAGATCGGCATTGGCGCCGATGTTGTTGGCGGCTTGCTCGGAGAGATTGGCGACCTGGAGCGAGTGCTGGTAGGTTCCGGGGGCTTCGCGCAGGACGCGCTGAAGGAGAGGCTGATTGGGCTGGCTGAGTTCGACCAGCTTCATGCCCGTAGGTAGGTTAAACAGCACCGTCACTACGTAGATTCCGGCCAGCGCGACGGCCGCGGCCAGCAAGCCGTTGATGAAGGCATAGATCAGCCGCTCGCCCAGGAGTACATCGCCACCGGAGGCCAGCGCCCCCTGATAGAACACGAGGATGACGGCTACATTCGTCAGAGAGACGATGATTCCCGGCATGAAATAGCCGTTGAGGCGTTCGGGACGGCGCAGCGTCAGGGCGGCCATCATCCCACCCATGCCAGCGAACAAGGCATATTCGAGTGATCCAGCCTGCATCAAGCCGATGAGGACTGCCAGCCCCAATGACCCCAAGACTGCCATTTCGGCGCCGACCAGCGCGACGAACAGCATGGCCAGCGCCGCAGTCGGGTAAAGATCAAGCTGGCCGTAAAGCCCAGAAATTCGCGCGCCGAACAGGATGATGAGGAAGACTGCTGCCAGAAGGGCCATCATGCGCGAGGATTTGAACAGGTCGTTCTTAAAATGGGCCACATACAGCCCGGCAATCACCAACACGAGGTTACTCACCAGAAAAGCCCGGATGATCTCTTGTACCCGCCGCGTGGCCGGTTCGAGCAAGCCAAGAACATCCAGGGCTTCATAGGCAGCGGCGTCAATGGTTTCGCCGGCGCGGACGATGATCTGACCACGTTCGAAACTGCGCCGCACACTGACATCAGCCGCGGCCGCGGCACGGGCAGATTCGGTGGCGTCGGCATTCAGCACCGTGTTTGGCCGCACCAGATCACGCACCAGCGCAACAACGACAGTGGACTGTTCTTCGGTAAAAGTGACACTGACCTGCATCGGCAGTTGGGCAATCACGGAAGCCAGGTTGTTCTCCCGGATTTCTCCCCGCATCACCCGTTCCAGCACGGCTATGGTCTGATCGCGCACAGCTGACCAAGAGCGGTCATCGATACCCAGGAGCAGAGCGACCACGCTGTCATCGAGCCGAATCAGATTGATCTGGCGCAGGTCAACCGCGCGCTGGAGGGTAGAACCATAGGGATCGTGGCGGATATTATCGATGTAATCGAGGATCTGGGTGGCCAGATCGACCTGCTGGCGAGAAATGGCTGGATCAGGGGGGAAATAGATGGGCGCGACCTGGGCACGGACTTCCTGCTGGCGCTGCTCGGTCAGGACAGTGCTGATGAAGGGAGGCAGCGAAATCGGGGCACGGATATCCTGAGGCGCCACATCACCAATCTGAAGGGATGCCAGGTTGTTGATGCTGGGGAACAGGCTGTCATAGGCTACGATGATGGTTGAGATCAGCACGAAGCAGCCCGCCGCCACGACCAATCCGGTGATGTGCAGGAGACGGTGCGTCTGGGATGGCGGCAGTTGGAAGTACCGCTGAAGCAGCCTTTCAAGCCAATCGATCATTGTGACCTTAGCTCAACAGCTCTTTGACGACCTCATTGACCAGTTTACCATCAGCCAGGCCCTTCACGCGCGGCATGAGCGCCGCCATGAGCTTACCCATCTCCTTAGCGGAAGTCACGCCGGTCTGGGCGATCACTTCGCGGACGATGACGGCGATTTCCTCGCGAGAAAGCTGGCGCGGGAGGAATTCTTCCAGAATAGCCAATTCCTGTTTTTCACGCTCGACGATCTCGCTGCGTCCCAGCTTCGTCGCTTCATCGATGCTCTCGCGGCGCTTCTTGGCTTCTTTTTGCAGCACTGCCACCACGTCTTCGGCGCTGAGGGTCTTCTGCGAATCGACCTCGACCTGCTTGATGGCGCTGGTCAGGACGCGGATCACATCGCGGCGCTGGTTGTCTTTGGCGACCATGGCCTCTTTAAGGGCGGCCTGAAGTTTTGCTTTTACGTCATCCATGTGGTCCTCCATGTCGTTCGACCTCATTTAGAATCGGCGAGGCGCAGATCTGGTTGGCATCCCACCGATCCAGGCGGGCGGGGGTGATGAGGTTCGTCAGGACACGCGGATGCACAGCTTTGACGCGAAGATAGTGGTCGGTGTAGCCGCTGTTGACGAAGCCTTGCTCGGTCGCCCCAGTGATATTCTCCCACAGAATCGGCAGCGTGTGTCCAGTCCATTGGGCGGCGAAACGCCGTTCAGCCGCTTGGGAATGGGCGATCAAGCGGGCACTGCGGCTTTTCTGCACATCGTCGTGGACCGCAGCGCGCATCCGCGCCGCCGCTGTTCCTGGCCGAGGGCTATAGCGGAAGACGTGCAGCCCGGCGAAGTCCATCTCATGGATGAAGGCCTCGCTGATGGCAAATTCGTCATCGGTTTCGCCGGGGAAGCCGACAATCACGTCAGTGGTGATGCTCACGCCGGGGATGCGCTCCCGCGCAGCCTGGACCAGCGCGCGGAACTGTTTCTGTGAGGTACGGCGCAGCATCCGCTTCAAGGTGGCATCACAGCCGCTTTGGAGCGGCAGGTGCAGATGACGGCAGAGCCGGGGATCGCTCCAGAGGTCGAAGAAATCCGGCGACAAATCCCAGGGTTCCAATGAAGACAGCCGCAGGCGGGGGACATCCGTACCGGTCAGGATCGCCCGCACGAGACGCGATAGCCCATCCTTCTCACCGAGATCATGTCCATAACTGCCGAGGTGAACCCCGGTCAGCACCACTTCCTGATAGCCGATGTCGCGCAGGATACGAACTTCGGCGACAACTTCGGAGAGCGGGCGGCTGCGGCCTGGGCCGCGAGCGATGGTCGTCACACAGAAGGTGCAGGCGTTGTCGCAGCCATCCTGGGCTTTGACGAATGCCCGCGTCCGCCCCACCGCGCCCAATCTGGACACCCGGCTGAACGGTTCCAGATCAAAGGTCTCGACAGCCTGCCCTGTCACCGACTCGACCAAACGGTCTTTGGAGAAGTTATCGACGATCCATTCCACGCCAGGCAGGGCGCGAATTTCCGATGGAGCGATCTGGGCGTAGCAGCCCGTAACGGTGAGCTTTGCGCTGGGCTGTTCGCGGTGAAGTTGGCGAACCAACTGGCGGCTGGTGCGGCCAGCGTCATTCGTGACTGCGCAAGTGTTCACCACGATCTGATCAGCTGAGGCGGCATCGTCAACGATCTCATGGCCCTGCTGCTGGAACTGCCGGGCCATCGCATCGATTTCGGCCTGGTTGAGACGGCAGCCGAGTGTCCGTAGATGCACTTTCATCATGCCGGCCCCAAGATCACGAGATTGTCAAAATCAACTACGACACCCGACTCATCGAAGGTCTGAGCGGCCACACCGATCTGCCCGTTGGGGATGGAGACATCCACCAGGGAATCCCGCATGGTTCCACCCTGACAGACTCCATCAAAGGTGTAGGTGCTCTGGGCGGCCGGGTCATCGGGGATGCAAAGCTGCACCAAGCTGCCATTGATATAGAACTGAAAGACATCGCCTTTAGCAACCACTCGCAGATAATTCGTTACGTCCAAACCCTGGTGGATCAGGGGGGAGGGAATCCAGGTACTGAGGTCTTTCTGCAGGCCGTCGATAGAGCGGACGACGCGATAGTAGCCATCGCTGCTGATCAGGAACAGATAGAAGTCATCGTCAGCAAAGGCGGTATTGCTCTTGTTGTTGAGCCGGAAGATCACCCCGAAGGCATTGTTGAGCGGTCCGGCTACCGTCCGCGCCTGGACCCGCAGATCGAAGTCGGCGAAATGAGGCTGCGCTTCAGCGAAGGGTAAGCTGTTGAAGTCCCCGACATCGAGCCGCAGCGTCTGCTGTTGGGTGATAAACGCTTTGAGCCTCCCTTCGGACAGATTCCACTCGTCCGGGTTACGCTCGAAATCGGCAGTGTAGGCCACAAGGCCCGGCTCCACCGGGACGATGTAATGCCAGTTGGAGGTGAGCCGGTTGGAAACCCAGGCGAGCACGAAGAAGAGCAGCGAAACGAGCAAAAAACGGTATTGGCGCAAGGAATAGGACCTCTCAACGCCTGAGAACAGATTGCCACCGATTCTAACATGGGCGTCAGAGGGCGTAAACGTTCAGCTTCCCGCGCTGGGCATGGCCTCGTAAAAGCGCGCCAGCAGCTCGTGAAAGCGGGGATCGTCGCCGGAAAGCCGGAATGCCAACACCAGCCAAGTTTCGGCTTCCGTCCAGTTGCCGAGCATCTGATAAGACGCCGAGACTTCGGCTGCGTAAGCCGGATTGGTGGGATTCAGGGCCGCTGCCCGCAGGAACGCATCCAGGCCGCCGAGTACATCGCCATGCAAGCGCAGGTGGATACCCTGGAGAAAGCGTACCTGGGGAGAGTCTGGGGCGGCAGCGACGGCCAGATCGATCTGGGCGGCGCCATTCTTGCCCTGCTGATCACGAGCGAGGCCGGCATAGGCGAGAGCTTCGGGCGCATGGGTGGCATCGCTGGCCGCCAGACTGACCGTTTCAGCAAATGGCCACAGCCCATGCTGACCCAGAACTACAGCAACATTCATCAGACCGGCCGGGTCATCCGGGCGAGGGGCCAGCGCGGCCAACAGGTCATCTACTACAGGCTGATAAACCGGGGACTTCCGGGCGACCTGGAGGTGTTCGGCGGCTTGGGAGGGGTTGAAGGTAAGCTGAATCAACCCTAACGAGAACTGCGTCCACGCATCACCAGGCATAAGATCGACGAGTTGGTCAAGGACGATCAGGGCCTGGGGCCAGCGCTGCAAGTCCAGGTAGGCTACTGCCAACCTCCGCAGGAGCGCAGCATCGGCCTCGGTCAAGCTCAGTGCAATTTCCCATAAATGAGCCGCGCGGGGTAAATCCCCGATAGACTGCCATAGATCGCCGGCGGCGGCAGCCTGTTGAGATGTCCAACCTGACTGCGCGGCCTGAAGCTCGATTCTATAGAGGGTTTGCATGGGACGGGACGAAGACGAGGCGGCGGCCCAAGTGGGCAACTGGGCAGAATGAACCAGGACAATAGAAACAAGGAGAAAAATGAGAACCGGCAGTGTCGGAGGAACAGATAGCCGCGGCCACGGCAGCTTCATCCTGTACGGCCCTCCAGCGCGGTCTTGACGATCCGCTCAACTTCATCAGGGGTGAAGGGTTTGATCAGATAATCCCAGACGCCGTGCAGTTTGCCCACTAAGCGGTTGGCTGGATCGCCATAAGCGGTGATGACGATAACGATGGGCATTTTGTCTTTGTACTTGTCTTTGAGGGACTCGAGGAACTTCCAGCCGCTCATGTCCGGCAGACCAATATCGAGCAACACTACATCCGGGTGAAGCTCCTCGTAGCGGCTCATGGCTTTGCCGCCGTGGGTTTCATAGGCTGCGCGAAGGTTCATATGTTCCAGGGTGGCCTGGATGACTTCGGCAAGCTCGGTCGTATCCTCAATGATCAGCACTGAATGAGCTTGAGCGTTCATCGCTTGAGGCACTTTCTGGCTGAATGGGGCAGCCTGAATTTCGGCAGTGGTACGCGAAGAGTCCTGGTCATCGTCGTCATCCTTGCCCTCTGGCGGCATCCATACGACAGCCGGAAGCAGTCCGGTCTCGGCCGCAGGTGGAACACCAAACCCGGTCTTCACTACGGGGATATTGGTCGTCTCAGCCGGATATGACGGTTCGCGGGTCTCACCTGACGAAGGCGCACCCTCAGCAATCTCATCCCTTACCCGGTCGAACGTGGAGGTAAGACTTTTTTTCATACAGATCCTCCACCGAAGCCCAAGCAACCCACAAGCGCTGCATAACGAACTTTAGTTTCAAATCGAAAGTGTACCAACATTTGGCTAACTTTTCACTAAAGACCCACACGTATCAAGAAATCCTAACAAGAGTGGAATATCGCCGTCGAGAGTGCTTTTGTGCTATCCTGTCGCCATCGATCAAAATCGGCGCCTCACCGATGCGATTTTTGGAAAAGCAGCTCAGACTTTACTTTGTTCTGGTGCTCAGCAGGCTGCTGATGGCCTGCGTGTTGGTTTTGACGGTCGTCCCCGGTCGTGCCCAGGTCATCGAGACGGTGCATTCGGTATGCCCAGGGGTTGGTGTACAGATGCGCCAACCGGGTTTCAAGCCAGGCGGAATCATCCTGACCGCCTTCGACCGGGGCAGCATGTGGGTCTACAACATTGACAGCGACCGGCGCTATCCCCTGCCAGAAACCAACCCGTGTGGAACCAACTGCCATCTATCACGGGATGCCCGCTGGATCACTTACGTCGATTCTCAAACGCAGAGCTACGCCCAGATGCGGCTGGATGGGACGGAACGCACTCCGCTGGTCGATTACGCTGCCGATGTGGAGTGGTGGTCGGAGGATACGCTGCTGGTGTGGACGCCGACCAAACAGGCCTATCTCCAGAAGGTGAGCGGTGGGGAACGGGAATACCTCAACGTCCGAGGGGTGAGCCTGGTGCAGCCGGGTGGACGGTGGGGGCTGCGAATTGAACCTGCTGGCGACCAGTTCGAACGTTATCTGGCTGACCTGAGCGCAACCACAGATACGCCCAAGATCGCTCTGGGAGCTGACCAACCTTACTTCAACGCAGCCGCGTGGTCGCCGGATGGACGCTGGCTGGCGTATGTCGCGCCGGTGATTGCGACGGCTGATGTCAATGTTCCGGGCAGCGAAATCTTCGGCATACAGCCGGAGGCAGAGGCCGTGGCGGCGCAATGGACGCGGCTGGCCTGGGCGTATGGGAGCGTCCGCATCAACGGCAGAACCGACACTGAATTGAGCTGGTCGCCGAACAGCCGCTACATTGCCTTCTGGGTCATCGGGCTGACCGGCCCGAATCCAGCAGCCAATACGGGCACAGCGGTCATCCATGTTCTGGACACCCAGAACGGGGAAACCCGGTCGTACTGCGGTTTCGCCACGACGGAACACACCCCCAACCCACCCCGGCTGATCTGGTCGCCGGACAGCACACACGTCGCGTTTGGCGGAAACATCCCCGGTGATGATAAGGGCTACCTGCTGCTGACGCTCGATATCGAGAATGGGGTCTTCACCCAACTGAGCGAGGGTATCTATCCCACGTTCGGCGGGGCGGATCCAATTGCGTGGGGGTTGGCCCCATGATGACGCTGCTGTTGTGGCGGGCACTGCGAGAACCGCCAGTCCACAACCCGCTGTTCAGGCGGATTCTGACCGAGGCGGAGGACTCGCCATGGAGCTGGTTCTTCTATCGCCTGCTCACTCGAAATCAGGTCTGGCTGTGGTCGCTGCTGTACGTGATCGATATGCGGTCGGTGGCGCTGATGGTCGTCAGTGGGACGCTCTACGGCATCGGACTCGCCAGCCGGGTGAGCAGCCAGGTCGATCAGGAACGGCGCAGCGCCACCTACGATCTGCTGTGCCTCAGTCCAAGTGGAGCCGCCGGAACAATCTGGTCGGTGTGGATGGCGTGTCTGCACCATCGCCAGGCATTCCAGGCGATCAACGCGCGGGAAATATGGTCGGTGCGGCTGGTGCTGTTCATACCGCTGATCGTCTCGGCGCAGTTGTTCATGCAGCGGTTCTTCAACAATCCTCATACGTGGACGATACCCTGGATTCTGGCGCTGCTGGTGAT
Source organism: uncultured Anaerolineaceae bacterium (assembly GCA_964556745.1). Classification (GTDB taxonomy): domain Bacteria; phylum Chloroflexota; class Anaerolineae; order Aggregatilineales; family Phototrophicaceae; genus CFX2. Next base: position 34,955 of record CAZKXW010000025.1, on the reverse strand, counting down.
CCTGGTGTTGGATCACATCCAGGCGATCACGACGGCTGTGGTGATCGGGGCATTGGGGCCGCATCTGGCTCTAAACCGGATGGACGGCCAGCTCGGGGCGATCAGCCTGTTCGTGGGCTTCCAGGCCGTCACGTATGGATTGGCGGCGGCTTGGGCGGTGATCCTGGGCGGGTCGAGTCTGCTGGAAACCATCCCAGCGCCGTACCAAGATTGGTTAGTTCCAGCGGTGACAGTGATAATTTTCGGCCTTTCGCGTGAATATATCTTACGGAAACTGTGGAATCGACTAGCCGGACAGCTCAACGCCGCGCCGAGGGATTTGCCTCATCTATGGAGGCAACCACGGCAGCTTGAAGAGTGGGCGTTCCGTCCGCCGGAAGCGAAACAGGCGGCTGAATCGACGTGAAAACATCCCAATTATGCGCCAGCCGTTTCTACTGACCTGGGCGCTCTGGCGTCCGCTGACAGCTCGACCGAGCAAGTATCCGCTTGACCAGCGGATGCTGATGGGTGAGCCGGTAAATTTACCGTGGGCGGTGGCCTGCCTGACCATCGTCATCGCGCCGCTGGTGCTGCTGCCGGCGATTATCCTGCTGAGCGCGGCCTATGGGCTGCGGTGGGCGGTACAGATCGCGGGGCGGATCGCGGCGGAACAAGAAGCGGGCCGCTACGACCTGCTGGCGCTGCTGCCGGGCGGAGAGTATGGGTTGGCCCGCGCCGTGACGGGGGCCTGCCTGCACCAGAACGGGTCGCTCCAGCAGATTCAATCGGTCGGGGCGTGGATTTTGCGCGGGTTCTTCGCGCTAGTGCTGATGCTCTCCTTCTCCACGCTGTCTCCGCTTGTGGTGAGCAGTTCGGAAGTCGCAGCCTATCCCATGTTCATCGCTCTGTTTTATCTGGGGACGCTGATGGCCGCGGCCTATGTTGATCACCGACACTCGGTCATACTGGCGATCCTGGTGGGAATGTGGATTCCGACAATAGCGCGGCGGCGGTTGGATGCGGCCGCGGGGGCCTGCTTCGTCTATCTGCTGCTCCAGGTCACGGCGTACCTCATCACGGTGATCGGGGGCTTCACGGTGCTGCCTTCGGTAGTAGGGATGTTTGCGATGGATGCTGGGGGCAGCGCAGTACTGGTGGCGATTCTGCGGCTGACGCTGTTGTTCAGCGTCCGGGAGGTGGTGATCTGGCTGCTGTGGACGGCGGTTCGGCGGGAGTTGGACATCAGCCCCGGCTGAGTCCAGCGGGTGACTCTGCTGGTCGAATCTACTATAATCAGCAGCAAATGTGGAAGGACTTCACCGTGAATGCATTGATCGACCCCAATGCCATCCCGCTGGCTTCGTCCGAAGGATGGACCCCTGACCCCAATCACCCACGCCGGCGTCCGCCGTGGATCAAAGTCAAAGCGCCGACGAGCGACGAATACAAAGAAGTTTTTGGCCTGATGCGCGGCCAGAAACTCCATACAGTGTGCGAAGAAGCGCAGTGCCCGAACATCGCGGAATGCTGGGGCAAGCGTACGGCCACCTTCCTGATGGGCGGGGATACCTGCACGCGGTCGTGCGGGTTCTGTGACATCAAGACGGGAAGGCCGAATCCGATCGATTGGGCAGAGCCAAACCGCATAGCCGAGTCGGTGCGGGCGCTGGGATTGAAGCATGTGGTCATCACCAGCGTAAACCGGGATGAGCGCCCAGACGGCGGCGCGCCGCTGTTCGCGATGGTCATCAAGCGGATTCGGCAGCTTCAGCCAGGATGCAGCATCGAAGTGCTGATCCCGGATTTCAAAGGGAGCGAGTCGTCGCTTAAGATCGTGATGGACGCGCAGCCAGAAATCCTGAACCATAACGTAGAGACTGTGCCGCGCCTGTTCAAGAAAGTGCAGCCGCAGGACAAGTACGACTGGGCGATGAAGACCCTGGGGAATGCCAAGAAGATGGACCCGCTGGTGCTGACCAAGAGCGGCATTATGGTGGGTTTGGGCGAAACATTTGATGAAGTGGTGGCGGTGATGCGGGATCTAGCGGGGCTGGGTGTGGACATCCTGACCATCGGGCAGTACCTCCAGCCGAGCAAGCAGCATCTGGCGGTCGAGCGCTTCTATCTGCCGGAGGAATTCGACGCATTCCAGCGGATCGGGCTGGAACTAGGTTTCAAGTGGGTGGAGAGCGGCCCGCTCGTCCGCAGCAGCTACCGCGCCGAACAGCAGGTGCGGGAACTTTCGAAGCTGAATTATGTTAGACTGCGCGAGGTGACCCCGGAAACCGAATAAGCGTCAAACGCTAGACAGGCGATGAATGACGACGGCCGGATGTGGGTGCATCCGGCTGTTTTTATGACGCACCGGCTGCGGCGATTTTATTCAAACCGTTCCAGGATTTTGGCGTAGGCTTCGTTGAGGACCTGCATTCGTTCGGTCGCGCCAGGCGAGGGATCGCGGTCGGGGTGCAACCGGTGGGCTTTACGGCGATAGGCTTTCTTGATCTCGGCGAGGCTGGCACTGTTGGGGATGTCGAGCAGATCATAAAAGGGCTGGAGGGGGTCATCCTCGACGGCCTGGATAACCTGCTCATAACCGTGCTGCGGAGTGAAGCCGGCCACTTTGCGAACGCCGAGCAGGTACTTGTTATCGAAGGTGGCATACTCGCCGCTGAGATCAGCGAGGTTAACCGGGTCGCCGCAGTGAATGCGGCGGTCGCGGCTGACCGTGACCGGGACGATGGCGATGCGGCCTTCATCGAGGCAGTAGGCGTAGACTTTATCGCCATAAGCCTGGAGCAGGAGGCGCAGGGCATCGCTCATAAAGGCGGTTTCGCCATCGGGGGCGATCAAGTCGAGCGACAGAATGAAGAGGGTATGCTTGTCGCGCTGGGTGTTGGCGTTGAGGGTCTTCTTGACGAAACCGACAGAGAGTTCGCCCCCCAGGAGGTAGATGACGATTTCCTCATGGAAGCTGGGCTGGGCCACATCCACGACCAACGCGCCCTCGTCCAGGACACGGACGGAATGGACAGTATCGACGCGCCGGAGGGCATCCACAAGATACCGGAAAACGACGTGCAGACCGCTCAAACCACTAACCTCATCAGGATGTTCAATAAAAAGGGCGCACCGTCTTCATGCGCCCTTCAAGCGAGCTATCGAAGCGACGATCTTAGCTTTCGATCACCTTGTCGTCAATCAACTGCTGCTGCACCTTCTGACCGCGCGGATCGAAAGCGAAGTGCTGGCCGTGAAGCTGAAACTCCATATCGGACATGGCGCGGCCGGCGCGGTTCTTCTCGACGGTGAAGACGACCCAATCGCGGAACTGCTTGGCGGTATAGGGATTGAAAGCAACGTGATCCTTGGAGAGGATGTGGTACTTGTTGTTCATGATGATGGCAATGTCGGACTCGTAATCAAGGGCGCTGCTGCCACGGAGATGGAAGAGGTGAATGCGCTTGCTCTTGAGTCCTTCGCGGTCGGCGGCCACAATCGCCCAGACGGGCACATCGAGCGACAGGCCGATGTCCTTCAACCCCTCGACGATGATGGTCACTTTGTCGTTCTCATCGCGGGGACGCTCAGGGTAGACGGCCACTTTTTGCAGATAATCGACGAAGACGGTGACATTGCCGCCCGTGGCATCGCAGAGGCGGGCAGTCATCTCTTTGATGGCCTTGAGGGTGGTCACGGCGGGGCTGGCTTTGACCAGGATCATTCGGTCGGAATAGCGGGCCATGCGAGCCAGCGCGGGAGCCGTCTTAGGGTTCTCCTTGAGGATGGCCTGGAGGGAACCAGGGGTATTGGGGTCACGGCCCATGAACCCCTTGGCGCGCTCGGCCACGATGATCTGGTACAGGTCGCGCAGTTTGACGCCACGGCTGAGGTCGATTTCCGGCGGATTGACGCTCTCCAGGCAGAGCAACCGATGCATCAGATGGGTTTCGGTGTGTTCATAGGAGAGGTAGAAGGCATATTGATCGGGGCGCATGGCGATGTTGCGGGCGATTTGGAGGGTGGCAATGGTCTTGCCGATGCCCTGCGCGCCGCCAAGCAGCACGAGCTCCGTTTTGCGAAGCCCACCGCCGATGAAGCCGTCCAACGGATCAAAGCCGGTGGACATGGGCACGTAGTCCACCAGATCGCCCTGGATGACGCGCTCGTTGGCCTCATTCAAGACCTGGGTCAAGGTGCGCGGGAGATGGGAACCGGGACGTCCGCCAGATGAGGGTCGAGCCTGACCGGATTGGGCGCTGGATGCTCGTGGCTGTTGGGGTTGAACCGGCTGCTGCGGTATAGAAGGGGCTTCATTATCGAGCGGGAAGTTGGGATCAGGCGGAAGATCCCCTGTGAATCGTCGTGTGGCCATCTACAGCACCTTATTCTGGATCAAGCTGTCTATCCGTATTTATATAGGATTCAACCATCGGGCGCAATTCAGATTAGCCTAGTTTATCATGAATCTTTGGAAAATTCGGGATGAATTCATAAGGACATTACCAACCCTTAATATTGAACGAATACAAGCCTTTTTCTTACGCCACTACATATTGATGGTTTATTCACAATTGACTGAGAAGTGTGCTAGAATGAAGGTGTTTGGCGGTCAGCGGCGTGATGCCCCCAGCACGGTCAGCACGCTGATTGACTGGAAGATATTCGTACATCGAGTACGCCCAGAGGGTATCAACTTGATACAAGAACTCATGAACCGGGCCGACCAGCGCGGCTATCTCACCTTTGATGATGTCCTAGAGTTACTGGATGAAGATGGGGAGGATGCGAACATAATCGAAGCCATCTTGGTCGAACTGGACGAATTAGGGATCGAGATCCGCCAGGAGAGTGAGCCACCAATGCCAATGCGCCTGGACATGGGACTGACCGAGGATATCGAACTCGAATTTGAACCTGAAGAACTTCCCCAAGACCCCAGCGTGGGTGATATCAACGCCGTATCAGCCGATGACCCCGTTGGGCTGTACTTCCGCCAGATGGCGCAGGAACCACTCCTGACTGCTCAAGAAGAAATCGAACTTGCGAAACGCATAGAAATTGGAAAAGACGCCCGCCGCGTCCTGTTCCGCCCCGGCAGCCGTGAACTATACGGCATGAGGTGGAGCTGCCATATGGATCGGCTGATCCAGGAAGGCCAACTGGCCCGTGAGCACTTGGGACGTGCCAACACGCGGCTGGTGGTCAGCATCGCCAAGCGGTATATGGGCCAGGGGCTGCCCTTCCCGGACCTGATCCAGGAAGGCAATGTTGGTCTGATGCGGGCAGTAGACAAATATGATTACAAGCGCGGCAACCGCTTCAGCACGTATGCCACGTGGTGGATACGGCAGGCGATCACCCGCGCGTTGGCTCAAAAGACCCGGACGATCCGTATTCCGCTGCACATGACCGAGCGTATCCGCCAGATGTACCGCACGGCGCAGAATCTAGAACAGAGCCTCGGCAGACGTCCATCCCCGGAAGAAATCGCGCTGGAGATGGATTTACCCGCCGACAGCGTGCGCGGGATGATGGACGCCAGCCAGCACGCGATTGCCCTGGAACGGCCGGTGGGTGATGACGGCGACAGTGAGTTCGGGGACTTTATTGAAGACCAAGACTCGCCCAGCCCAGTCGAAACGGCCACGCAGCATCTCCTCCAGGAAACGATTGAAGAAGTCCTCAGCGAACTCACGCCCCGCCAGAGCCATATCCTGCGGCTGCGGTTCGGGCTGGGTGGCGGAGAACCCCATACGCTGGAAGAAATCGCCAACAAATTCGGCCTCAGCCGGGAGCGCATTCGCCAATTGGAAAAAGAGGCGCTGCGCAGCCTGCGGCATCCACGACTGGCGCATAATTTGCGAGACTATCTGAGCTAGGGCATTCGGTTCAAGTGAGGCATATACAACAGGGCGCTGATCGCGCCCTGTTTTGTTGTCTCGGTTCGGTCGAGCAAGGAGGATAGTTACCCCTGGTCGTGGAAGATCAACTGCTCATAGCCGATTCGGGCGACATCGCCGACGCTGAGCACATATGGCTCGGTCAGGCGCATTTCGTTGACATAGGTTCCATTGGTGCTGCCGAGGTCTTCCAGGATCAGCAGGTTGTCGACCCGCTTGATCTGGCAGTGGAAGCGGGAGATGTTCTTGGCATCCATGACGATTTCGTTCTGGGGAGCACGGCCAACGCGGAAGAGTTCGCCGTTGAGCGGCAGGCTCTGCTCCCGCCAGGTAAGGTGGGTGGGCGTGACACCAGGCTTCTTCTCGGTCTCAGGCTGCTTGAGCAGGCGCTCGACCTCCCGCATCCGCAGGGATTGAGTGCTTTCGTGGCGGTCGATCATGGTGTACATAGCCTGGGTGGACATGGACTTGCGGCTGTAGCTGTCATAATAGTCCGCCCCACGGCGCATTTCCTCGGCTTGCTTGAGGAGCGCCTGGCGTTCTTCATTCAAGACGCGATGTTCGATATGGGAGTCTTCAATGTCGAGGGCGATCTGCCGAAGTACCTGAGAGGCACGGCCATAATCGCCGGCGTCGGCGGCGGAGATAGCTTCCCGGCGGGCGCGGGCAGCCTGAAGCAGCAATACCGAACGGCGCACATCCACATCCGGGGCAGGAACGGGATGTTCCGTCTCGACGAGGTTGACGATGATCGGCAGTTCGAAGCGCTGATGGTCACTACCCTGCTCGTTAATGGCGTCAACCTCGAAACAGAGAGTGGCGATTTCGATCTGGCCGAGCGCAGACAGCGCAGGGATGGAAAGTTCCAACACCAGCGTCTTGACTTCGTTGGCAAAAACATCGCCCAGGCTGAAGGACACCCGCTGCCCATCCATGTGCATATTGTAGGCGTTCAATTGGCTGACGTGGGTGATGTGATCGGTCATCGCCACGCTGACGGTGAGATTCTGGCCAACAACGTTGAGCAGGCCACGCAGTTCTTCCTGGAAGATGACCGGCGCGGATTCAGGGCTTTCGATGAAATAGTAGGCTCCTCCACCGGCATCGGCCATCGCCATCATGAGGTCCTCGTTGAAGTCCTTGCCCAGCCCCATGGCGGTGGTGGTGATACTGCGAGCGCGTTTCTGTTTCGCCAGATTGATGATCTGATCAGGGCTGACGACACCCCGATTCGCCAACCCGTCGCTGATGAGGATGACGCGGTTGAGAAACGCATCGGCTGCATTCTGCTCGACCAGCGCGCAGCCCTGAAGCCAACCACCGCTCAAGTTAGTCATCCCGCTGGCTTTGATGTCGTTGAGCCGCTGGATGATGCTGTCCTTATGGATGACGGGTTCAGGTTGGAGGAGAGTCTCGACGCCTTCGTTGTAGAGAACGACGGAGAGCAGATCGGACTCGGTGAGATTCTGCACAAGAAAGCGGGCAGCCTGGCGGGTATAGTCCAGCTTCTCTCCTGCCATGGATCCGCTGCGATCCAGTACCAGGCTCAGATTCAAGGGGCGGCGCTTGCGCGCTTGGAGAACCGGGTCGGAAACCAGCCTCGCCAACAGATACAACTGGTGCGGGCGCTCTATCGCCAGAACATCATAATCGAGCGCAAAGTCGGCTTTCATGTGCAGAACATATCCCATTGTGCAGTCCCAAAGGACATTCTAATGCAATCTGCTGCCGGGGGGAATTATGCCACGACAGCAGCGCCTTTATCGACGAGACGGAGCAAATGCCCCATCCACAACACGACCATCGACCAGAGTGATGACTCGATCCGCGCGGCCAGCCAGTTTGGGATCATGGGTGACGATGACGACCGTCGTACCGGATTCCTTGCGGATTTGTTCGAGCGTCTGCATGACCATCGCACCGGATTCCGTATCGAGGTTGCCGGTCGGTTCATCGGCCAGCAGGAGCGGTGGATTGTTCGCCAAGGCACGCGCAATCGCCACGCGCTGCTGCTGCCCGCCAGATAGCTCTGAAGGACGATGGCGCAGGCGATCTTTCAGCCCAAATGCACCCAGCAGTTCACGGGCGCGTTTATCCGGCTTGAACTGCGGCTTACGGGCAAACTGGATGGGCAGCGCGACATTCTCTAAGGCGGTGAGGGTGGGGATCAAATTGAAGAACTGGAAGATGAAACCGATCTTCTCGTTACGGATTTCGGTGAGTTGATCTTCGTTCATCCGGGTGATATCGGTGCCGTCAATCTCGATGCTGCCACCGGTGGCGGTATCCAAGCCGCCGATCAAGCCCAGCAGGGTACTCTTGCCGCTGCCGGACGGCCCGACAATTCCGACAATCTCACCCGCATAAATATCCAGGTCTACCCCACGCAGGGCATGAACGCTCGTCTTGCCGAGGGGCAGAGTTTTTTCCAGCGCGCGTGTGCGAATGACGACTCGTGACGGATTCATCACCAACGTTCTCCTATGCAACGGCTGTGCTACTCCTCAATACGTATGGGGTTTCGCCAGGTTGCACCGTTCGGTTCGATCTATTGTCGCCGAACTGAGCCGGTTCGGATAGATATCATTGTCGCGATCCCTTGCGAACACGGTCGCTGTGTTTCGCAAAACAAAGCCGCGATCCGGGCCGGATCGCGGTGCTAACTCGATGAAGCTGAAGGACGTCAGGTTAGGCCAGAGAGTCCACATGACTACGCTTCTGGGAACGCTCTTCAGAAGTCATAAAGGCCATGAGAATATCGGAGCGCGTCACGATGCCAACCAGGGTTTCATCGCGCATCACAGGCAGACAGCTTATGCGGTTTTGGAGCATCAGCCGCGCGGCCTCGGCAGCACGCGCATCCGGCGCGACGACAATAGGCGCTGGGGTCATAATCATGCGAACCTGAATGTGGTTGACCAGTTCCTCATCCTGCCAGCGTTCCCGCATAATGTAGGGTGAATTCAAGGCTGTCCGGCAGTCGCGGTCGCTGATGATCCCAATGACGTGATTGTCTCCATTGAGAACAGGCAGATGATGGCAGCCAACCTGATCCATCAATTCTAATGCCTCGCGCAGGGTGGTATTCAGCCGGATGGTGGCCGGTTTGTGGGTCATGATGTCGGATACATTCATAACAAATCTCCGAGACAGACATCTCATCCGGCAAAGAACGCCTGGATACAAATAAATCAGCCTGCCTGTTGGGATCAATGGGGAGTACGCGGGCAGGCTGAAACGGCAGGTTTGCACCTGCCAACACATCATCAGGTCGAATTAGCCAGAGACACGCTCCGCCTGACGCTGTTTGATGAGCATTCGGAATACATCCGATTCGGTAATCATCCCAACCAGCCTGCCGTCTTCATCGACGACGGGCAGCCCACTGATCTTCTTGTCGAGCATAATCTGGGCCGCGTCGAGGATGGAGCTGCCGGCCTCGATAGTATAGGGATGGCGGGTCATGATCTTCTCGACCGTCAACTGCGCCCAAAGATAGTTCAGTTCCCAGATGCTGAGAGTAGTGGCATCAGACGGACTGGCCTCGCGCACGTCTCCGATCGTAATGATCCCAACGAGACGGTCGTGGTCTACCACAGGGAGACGCCGCACACCATTCTCTTTCATCATCTGGTGAGCGTTGCTGATCGACGCGGTTGGAGAAATTGTCAGCACCGGGCTGGTCATCCACTCGCGCACAGTCACATTTTCGAGCATGGCAGTACCTCTTCCACCTGGCAATTTGCCCCGATTAGGCGTTGTTCACTGAATTCACTATAGATTTTCTGTCGGGAGTTAAGCTACTGCCAAACGTAACACAATTGGCGTGATACATGTACGGCGGCGCATAAGGCTGTCGCCAGCCATCCAGCAGGCGAGAAACTTGTGCAAAAATGCACAACGCCCCGTCGAAATCGAGGCGGCCTGCGCGGATCCGTCAGGCGATGAAAGTGGCGGCCAATCAGTCGGGTCACACCAAACGGGTCGGGAGCGTAATGGTGACGCGCGTCCCCTGCCCTGGCTGGGTATCGATGTGGACGGTTCCGCCATTCAATGCTGCCCGCTGCTGAAGGTTCCGCAGTCCCAGACCAGTGTGACTGGTCAGCTCGAAAAGGTCGAAGCCCTTGCCGTCATCGGGGACCTGCACGATAAATTGAAGGCCCCGCTGTTCGACCGCGACGCGAATTCGTCGCGCGTCGGCGTGACGCACAGCGTTGCTGATGGCCTCATTTGCCATCTGGCAAACGGCTTCAAAGACGGCAGGGGTGAAAGGCGGCGGTTCAGCGGGAGCATCCAGCTCAATCGACAAACTTTCGGGCGTATGCAGCCGATCCAGCAGTTCGCGCATCGAGTCCAGGACGGTGCGGGCGGGACGGTCTCCCCGGTGCAGCTTCATGATGTAGCGGCGAATATCCTCGATGACGGTATTGAGGTTCTGGATGGCTTCGCCAAGTTCGTCGGCAGAGACGACCTGATTCATGCGCATCAAGTCAAGGTGCATGCCGATGGCGTATAGGGACTGGATGATACCGTCGTGCAGTTCCATGCCGATACGTTCACGCTCTTCAAGCGTCGCTACACGGCTCTGGCGGTCGTTAATTTGCGAACTAGCAATGGCAACGGCAGCATAGCCAGCCATGGTCTCGATGAGTTCCTGGTCTGCATCAGTGAAAGGCAGACCATCTTCGCGGTCGCAGAGATAGAGAGTCCCGAACAACTGCTGTCCAATCTGGATCGGCACGCCGAGCAGACTGGTCATCACAGGATGCGGCCCACAGAATCCCGCCGAGCGCGGGTCATTCTGCATGTTCTCCAGGCGGATGGACTGGCGCTCGCGCATGATCGAGCCGATTAATCCGCGCCCAGTTGGCAGATGGTCAAAGCGTGCCAACTGCTCTTTGGTCAGGCCGGACGTCTTGAAATAGCGCAGTCCACCTCGGCCATCGGGGACGCCGAGCGCGGCGTATTTGGCGCTTACCAATTCGCGGGAAATCTGGGCGATGCGTTCAAGAACCTGCTCCAGTTTCCCGGCTTCGGCTGCATACATCACCGCCGAAGCGATTTCTTTCAGCTTTGAAATAATGACGGATGTACTGTCTTTTCCGTGATAGGCTGCACTGTTCATCATGGGGTATTCTGCATACACTGTTGTCTCATGCTCAGGATTGTAACGTATTTTGCCTGGAGTGCGCGAATAGGTGGTCTGGAATGTCTAACCAAGTTCGGATTTTGATCGCCGACGATCACTCCGTCGTGCGAGCCGGCTTGCGCGCGCTTCTAGAAAGACAGGGGCGTTTTCGTGTCGTGGCCGAGGCGGGAACCGGTGAAGAAGCCGTGACGCGGGCGGTCGAGACTCTGCCGGATGTGGCCGTCCTGGATGTGCGGATGCCCGGTCTGTCTGGGATCGAAGCCTGTCGCCAGATCGTTGAGAAAGTACCCGACTGCCGGGTCATCATGCTCACATCGTATGCCGAAGATGAGCTGCTGTTCGCAGCCATTCAATCTGGCGCGTCCGGTTATGTGCTGAAGCGGATCGGTGATAACGAACTCATTCTGGCAGTGGACCGCGTCAGCCGTGGTGAGGGGATGCTCGACCCCTCGATGACAACCAGCGTCTTCGCGCAGATGCGGAAGGCAGTTGAGGCGCAGAACGCGGCAGCATTCTCCAGCCTGACCTCGCAGGAACTGGCTGTTCTGGCGCTGGTGGCCGAGGGACTCACCAACCGCCAGATTGCTATGCGGATGTACCTAGGCGAAGGTACAGTTCGCAACTACGTCAGCAGCGTACTTTCCAAGATTGGCGCATCGAACCGAGCAGAAGCGGCGGCCTATGCGGTGAAGCATAACATCCGGGAACTGGTTCCGCCAATCAACAACGAGAACGAACCGGAATCTCCGCCGAACAACTGAAGACAACACAAACGGGCACTCTGGTGAACGCGAGTGCCCGCTTCATTCCATGTTATGACATTCCTCTGCGGAATGCGGATTCCGCAAGCGACCTTATCCTTTGCCGTTGGAGGACTGTTTGCTCGGAACCACATATACCGGGCAGACCTTCGTGCCCAACACCTTGTTGGTCACACTGCCGAAGAGCCAGCGGCTCAACCCAGAGCGCCCATGCGTGGACATGACAATGGCATCGACGTGATACTTTTCGGCGGTCTCGGTGATGACTTGGGCGGGATCCCCGATGTGGGCTTCAATCGCCGTCTGGAATTCGCGCTTGGTCAGACTCTCCGCCACCCCTTCCAGATAGTGCTTGGCGTAGGGCAGCAAATCAGTCTTAGCGGTTTCGACATCCGGCACAGTAGCGGGCGGATAGTAGCCGTAGACCGGCACTTCCGGCACTTCAACGGCGGTCACCAGTGTGATTTTGCCCTTTGGTTCGACGATGTTGAGGGCATGTTCCAGGGCATCCTCAGCCAGCTTCGACCCATCCAACGGCACAAGCACATGTTTGAGCATGATGGCGTCCTTTCCTGATGCCGTTCACCTATCTGGATTGTAGAATGCGCGAAAGTTAAGCCTCTAGTATCGAAAATCCGGTTACGGTGAGGATATTCGTCACTATTGTCTCGCCTGGATTTTTTCGTAGACTCAAGGGTATAAATATACCGTAAACTCACGGAGAGGTAGTTCGAAAGCAATGAATTGGCAACATCGACGCATCACCGCGGAGGAAGCTGCCCAAAAGGTCAACTCAGGGAATCGTGTATTCCTGACGGGTAACTGCTCAACCCCACAACGTTTCGTGTCTGCCCTACGAGACCGTTATCATGAGCTTCAGGCAGTTGAACTGGTGCAGCTGCTCGACCTGGGAGCAGGTGATTACATCACCAGTGAAATGGCCGATCATTTCCGCATCAACAGTCTCTTCATCAGCAGCAAAGTTCGCAAGTTGGTCAATGACGGCCTCGCAGATTTCACGCCGGTCTTCCTGGGCGAGATTCCCCTGCTTTTCCGCAGCGGACGTCTGGTACTGGATGTCGCTGTGATCCATGTCAGCCCGCCGGATGAACACGGGTACTGCTCCTTCGGCGTAGAATGCGGTGTCACCAAGAGCGCCGCTGAAACCGCTGGTCTTGTCATCGCCGAAGTGAACCCCAATATGCCGCGGACGCTGGGAGACAGTTTCATCCATGTCAGCCAGATCGACTACTTCATCGAAGTCGATTACAAGCTGCCGGAAGTCCTGCCGGAACCGGCCTCGCCCGTCCAGGATCGCATCGCGCAGCACATCGCGGAACTCGTCCCGGACGCAGCTACACTCCAGATGGGCATCGGTGGTATCCCCGATGCAGTGCTGCGCCGCCTGACCAACCACAAGAACCTGGGAATCCATACCGAGCTTTTCTCGGATGGCGTGATGGACATGATCGAGCGCGGGGTTATTACTAACGCTGCCAAAACGCTGCATCCCGGCAAAGTGATCGCGGGCTTCGTCCTAGGATCACAGAAGCTCTACGAATACATCGACGACAACCCGGTCATTGAACTGCATCCAACCGAGTACGTCAATGACCCGTTCATCATCGCCAAGAACGACCGTATGATCTCGATCAACTCAGCGCTGGAGGTCGATCTGACCGGGCAGGTATGCGCGGACAGTATTGGCCCGAAGTTCTTCTCCGGCGTGGGTGGGCAGGTGGACTTCGTGCGCGGAGCCTGCCGCAGCAAGGGGGGCATGTCCTTCATCGCGCTGCCCAGCACCGCCAAGGGTGATACAATCAGCCGGATCGTACCGCAGTTGAAGCCCGGTTCAGGTGTCACCACCAGCCGCAACGATGTACGCTTTGTCGCGACCGAGTATGGGGTTGCCGATCTTTACGGCCGCACGATCTCCGAACGAGTCCACGCGCTGGTGAGCATTGCCCACCCGAGCTTCCGTGAATCGCTCATGGAATACGCCCGTGAGCAGAACTATATCGGCAGAGTATTCGCGCTGAGCTAAGACTTAGCGTTTTTCATGGGGGAAAACCGGGGCATCAATCGACACCCCGGTTTTGTTTTGAGGAGCTGCGGTCAGGCGCGGGCGGGTTCCGGCACATAAACAGGAGTGAGCCAGTCGCGGTACTGCGGTACACGGCCGCTGACGACATCGAAGAACAGGTTGCGGATGTGCTGGGTGATCGGACCGATTTTGCCCGTGCCGATGTCCCGATGCTCGACTTGGGTGATGGCGGCTACCTGCACGCCTGTGCCGCACATGAACACTTCGTCGGCGATATAGACTTCGCTTCGGTCAATATCGCGCTCGATCACTTCGATACCCATCTGGTCGTGGAACAACTGCATCAGCGAACGGCGCACAATACCTTCCAGTACATTGGAGTTGACCGGCGGGGTGATGACCTCGCCGTTCCGCACGACGAAGATATTGGCCGCGCTCATCTCGGAGACATGGCCGTTCTCGTTCAAGACGATGGCTTCGTCGTAACCAGACAGCAGCGCATCGGTCTTGATGAGCGCGGAGTTGGCGTAGGCTCCAACGATCTTGCCACGGGCGGGGATGGCGTTGTCTTCTACGCGACGCCAGGCCGAGAAGCAGACATGCGAACCTTCTTCGTTGGGGACATAGCTGCCGAACGGTAGGCTAAACATAGTGACGTCATCATCCAGATCGTTCAGCCGCACGCCAATAACCTCGGTCGATTTGTAGGCCAGCGGGCGAATGTAGGTATTTTCTCGGAATCCCTCCGCCCGGAGCAGATCGCACAGGATATGCACCAGTTCATCGGGCGTATAGCGCACCTCGATCCGCATCAGATGGGCGGATTGAACAAAGCGCCGGAAATGGTCATGGGGGCGGAAAATGAAGAGTTGTTCTTCAGACGCATTCCAGTAAGCACGCAGTCCTCCAAAAACACCGGTTCCATAATTGAACGCATGTGTCATCACGCTGACCTGCGCTTCTTCAATCGGAACGATCCGACCCTTAAAGAAGGCGAAGCGAGTGCGGTTGGTATTGCCAGCCATGTAGACCTCCAGATTAACAACGGGCTACTTTTATATTATAGGGTTCAACGAATCGCGCCACAAGCGCCACCTGTGACCAGCGGTTGAACCTGTACAACCTGCCCGCCACGCGCTATAACGCAACCTTAATGGTGACAACCTTTTTGAACGGCAAGGGAGATAAGTTTATGGAACACCCTGAAACATTTGCGGTTGAAGTCGGCGGCGTCAAGCGCGAGCTGCGCTTGTTTCAGATCAAGCCGGGCATCCGCATCGCCATCCTCAACATTCTCGGCGATACCGAATTCGTAGAAGCAGCCAGCGCACAGCTTGCTCCGCTCATCGCCGCGCATCAACCCGACGCGCTGGTGACGGCCGAGGCCAAGTCGATTCCGCTGGCCTACGCCCTGTCGGTGAGGCTGAACAACCTGCCGTATGTTGTCCTCCGCAAATCCTATAAGCCCTACATGGGCGATGCGCTCCAGTCGGAGACGCTCAGCATCACGACGGGTGCGCCGCAGACGCTCTTCCTGGACGAGAAGGATCGACAGGCCGTCGTTGGAAAGCGCGTCGTCATCGTGGATGATGTCATCTCGACCGGCAGCACGCTCCAGGGAATGCGGCTGATCCTCGGCAAGGCGGGGGCGAACGTGGTGGCCGAAGCAGCCATCTTCACCGAAGGCGACCGCGCGGCTTGGCAGAATATCATCGCCCTCGGCCACCTACCGGTGTGGATCGACCCGAAATCATAGCGTCCTGTTCTTCCTGCCTCGTGTATTTCCAGGGCGCAGTTTGACTGCGCTCTTTTTGTTTCGACACAAAGATAACGATTTCCTCACCTTGTGGTGACTTGTCACAAACTATAGTTATAATCCCCGAAATCGATCCTTTGTCCTATTGACATCACCGAATACGCCCATGCAACCAGAATTGATTGCCACGCGCTACGAAGTTATCGAGCAAATCAGTGACAGTAACATGGCTGTGGTGTATCGCGTATTTGATCGGAAGACACAGACTCAGGTCGCAATCAAGAAGCTGAAGCTGGTAGCAAATGATACGACTGACAAGCAGCGCCTGATCCATCGTTTTAAGCAGGAAGCCGCGATACTAAGCCAGTTCAAGGGCAATCCCCACGTGGTTGAGTACCTTGACTTCATAGAAGACCGGGCCAGCGATTCTTACTACATCATCATGGAATACATTGATAATTCGCTCAGGAAGATGCTGAAGGTAGCGCCTCTTCGTATGCTTCCGGTCAGCATGGTCGTGAGCATTGCCTATGCATTATCAGGCACGCTCCAGGAAGCCCACGACAGTGGTGTCATTCACTGTGACCTTAAGCCATCTAACATCCTCTTGACGAACGCTGGGGTTGCAAAGCTGGCGGACTTTGGCGTGGCATATTTGCCTACGGGCAAACTCATGCGCGGCATATCACAAGAAGGCTTCGTTTTCGGAACCCCGCAGTATTGGCCTCCTGAATCCGCTACCCATACAATCAAACCCAATGTCCAGACAGACATCTGGTCCTTTGGAGTAACGATATATGAGTTACTGACAGGCGAACATCCACTTTCCATTACACCCAATACAGCCGAACAGGAATTGTTGAATTCCTTACGACGGAACCCTGTCCGACCGCTGCACGAACTCCGGCAAGATATCCCAGTTCAACTGGAAACTCTAGTTAATAAACTGCTCTCGAAAAGCCGCCGTGATCGAATCACCAGTTTCGCCGAAGTCAACCGGAGCTTGCGCCGAATCTATGTAGACTACACCAAGCATCCCCTGTCAGAAATCAACGTAATACTGACTGAACAGCCTACACAATATACCCAGAACACCCGTGGACTGCTCAAGGAAATCGTCAAACAGGGTTCGACAAATGATCGAAAGGAATGGATACGATTCGTCCTGGCGACACTTATTGGCATCATAGCCATTGGCCTCTCACTGCGAGAAGTCGAGCTCCAGGCAGATGCCAATGAACAGCTCCAGGCTACTATCATCTTCCTTTCGCAGTCTACGGAAGAACCTGTTCAAACACTTGCTACCATGGCTCCAGAGAATACACCGGAAGCTACGGCATCCCCAGTCCCGGCCTCACATACACCAGCGCCGACATCGACGCCGACCGAAGAACCCACATGGACTAAAACACCCTCGCCATCTCCCAGCCCTTCTCCATCGCCATCAGCTACAATCAGCCCCACACCAATACTGCTTTCTAGGTCCCAGGATGTATCCAGCGTGCCCTGCCAGGCAATGGTAGAGGATGGAAAACCCTTTGCAGTGGCTTATACCGAGCCGTCCTTTGGGCAAACTGCTATTGATCGTCTGACACGCGATGAAACGGCACAGGTCGAAGAGGTTCTACCGAACTGGATCGGCGTCCTTCTGCGAAATCACCTAGCCTATGTGCTGGATGAGCAAGTAAAGACCTTTGGCGACTGCGACGACCTCTTCATGGACAGCCGCCCGCGAACCACGCGGGAACCGCTCAGCAGCAAGCCTACCAGCACGCCTTCGGCAACACCCACAGTGTCCCCGTCGCCAGAATCGACGCCTGCGCCTCGTCGAACGCCTCAACCAACGGCAGATCCAATCCCCACTGACGTTCCCACCGTGATGTACGAACCGCCGCCGATTCCACAGAATCCCCCGACAGACATTCCTCGCCCGCCAACTGAACCATCCCCTCTGCCAGCACCGACCAACACCAGCGTCCCGCCGACAAATGCTCCTGAACCACCCACCAACACGCCCGTTCCCCCGACACCCGAACCACCGCCCACGACCGCGCCGGATCCGACCATGCCGCCAGTCATCCCGACGGAACCCACCCCCACTCGTGGCCCTGTGTTCCCACTTGGCTGAGCATTAAGTCCCAAACGCAGCGAGGGAATCGCCTGATCCCCTCGCTCGTGAATGCCTCAGATTGGAAGCGGTCTATGGACCGCTGACCGTGGCGTAACCGCTGGCCGCCCAGTCGTTCATCCCACCGGCCATGCTCGTCACCTGGGTAAAGCCCGCCTGAAGCAGAATATCGCGCCCGCTCTGGCTGCGGTTCCCGGAGCGGCAGACGACCACGACATCGCGGTCACGCGGCACTTCGCTCAAGCGACTGGGCAGTTCGCCCAATGGAATCAGTGTCGCGTTCTGGATGTGTACCGCATCCCATTCCTCTGGCTGGCGGACATCCAGGATGAAAGCGCCCTGATCGCGCATCGTCGCCGCCTGCGAGACGGAAATCTCCAACGGCAGCGTGCCCTTAGTGGCCGGAACCGACTGCGGATTCAACGATCCTGATGCCAGTACCAGCACTGTGACCAGAACCACTGCTGCCGCGGCGGTCATCAGCCAGCGGTTGGGGAGTGTCTTGGACTTCGCGCGTGACCGCGACTTTGAACTCATATTATCCCTTCTTGAAACCATGTAAATGAGATAACCTCCCTTTAGACGCCGCCAGAGCCTTCTCCCTTTCGCAGCAAGCCGCGGATTTCTTCGGCATGTTCCTCCTCGTGGGAATAGATCACACCGATCAAGCCACGGAGCGATCCGCGCGCACCCCAGGGATAGGTCATCTCGGTGTCAAGCTGTGTCTCCGGGATGGCTTCCAGCGCCGCCCGGAGTTCCACACGGGCAGCCTCCCATTCACGACGGGTCTGTTCATAACTCCGGGCGGCGCGCGTTTCCACTGAACGGGCGTTGTACTCATTGATCCCCCGGTACGAGGCGATAGCCGCGTCTGAGCCTTCCAGGAATGCCTGTAGTGAAGCCGTCACAGCTTCATCCCAACCGGTGAGATGGGCGAGTACCTGCCGGAGCGTCCAACCGGGATAGATTTCGTTCCCGGAGTCGGCCAGTTCCAGCACAGCGACCATCTCGCCGCGGGATTTGTCCAGTTCTCGGAGCAAGTCGGCTTTGTTCACCAGTGCGCTCATCCTCTCGGCCGCTTGAAGACCGCCCGCGCGCCCTGGTCGCCGTCCCACTCGAAGTGCATCAGTTCCCACCCTCCGCTGGCATACTTGTTGAGGTGTTCGGTGTACTTGTCGGCCTTGAGATGTTCATCGACTCGCAGCGTGCCCCCATTCGGATTGGGTTCTGGGGCCTGCACGTAGACCACCAGGTATTCCCACTTCTGCATGGTTCGATCTCCAATTCTCTCTTGTGTTTGATAGGCCAACTAACAATAACTCCAAAATCCGCCGCGACCAACCGACAGTCCATCACGGCATGTCGTGATACACGGCCAGCACTGCCGGAACTGCGTCGAAGCTGGCGACGCTCACCTCGCGCTCCGCGCCCGTGCCCAGCACCATCAGGGTCGAGCCGCCGCCATCCAGATTCAGCGCCGTCAGGATGCCCAATCCAGCGTCGGCCAGATAGCTGCTCAAGCTTTGCAGAGTCAGGCCGAAGAAAGGGGTTGCCATCAGCAGAATGCGGCCCTGGTCATCCTGGGCGATGGCTGTTCGCCGCGAGGGGAATTCCTGCCGGTCGGTCTGGAACGCGGCCAATCCATCCAGCACCAGCATGGGGAAGGCCTGGACAGCCTGTTCCAGTGCCTCGCCCTGATAGGGTTCGCGCAGATTAGAGCGCACCCGTGCCACACCGCCCTGCACCAGAAAAGTCCCGCCGCGGTCGGTATAACTGCTGCCATAGACCACGCCATCGCTGACCAGCAGTCCAAGAATGCGGTTCTCCGGGTCGAAGAAGTTGGCGTTGACGATCACGGCAGCATCAGGCAGCAGTTCCGCCCACTCGCTTGTCCGCAGCGGTTGGCCTGAGCGGTAGTGGGCGCGAAAGCGAAATTGACTCGGATCGATGCGCACT
The DNA here is from genome assembly GCA_964556745.1 of uncultured Anaerolineaceae bacterium. Taxonomy (GTDB): domain Bacteria; phylum Chloroflexota; class Anaerolineae; order Aggregatilineales; family Phototrophicaceae; genus CFX2. The sequence continues at coordinate 15,276 of CAZKXW010000025.1, read as the reverse complement.
ACGATGAGCTGTGAGCTGATCGACTCGACATCCGGTTGCAAGATGCGTCGTTCCAATCCTGGAGCCAGAGATTCCCATCCATTAACTGGCGACTCGCTGATAACCGGAGTCTCGGTCGGGACCGGTTTGATCATTGGCTCCACATCCCACATCAGGCTGCATCCCCCCAGAGACGTTAGAAATGCTGCAACTACCACAACGATCTTGCGGGATAACTTGTATATGCGACGAGCAGCGTTACAATCGTGAGTGAGTAGTACAGCTGTCTGTTGGATTGGCATCAACCGGATTTCCCTTTTCATCCCGTTCGAGAAAGAGTCTGGAAAGTGGCCCAATCTGCGGAGATCGATTTTAGCAAATACAGTGCCCTGGCCGTGGAAGATGATGCGGGGGGTATGGCAATCATCGGTGTGATGATGCGCCATCTGGGTTTGCAAGCATATATGAATACCAATGGCGAAGGCGTCGTCGAACTGGCGCTCGCCATGCGCCCCCACCCACACATCATCTTTCTGGACCTCAATCTGCCGAAGACCAATGGCTACGAGGTCCTCAAGAAAATCCGTGCCGAAGAGCGGCTGAAAGGCGTCCTTATTGTTGCCGTCACCGCACAGGACGCCGACACCGAGATTCCAAAGTGTATGGCGGCCGGGTTCGATGGCTTCATCGGCAAGCCCATCAGCCGCACACGCTTCCCACGGCAGCTTCGTCGCATCCTCAGCGGCGAACCAGTGTGGGAGACATACTGATCCGGCTTCAGGCTGATTTTGATCCGGGTTCATCATCCATTACAATAGAACCTGTGGGGAGATTGTCTATCCTTACTCATCGGCATCGGGGCGGGGAACATGCTCGGTGAACGGTTGCGCGCGGCGCGACATGCTCGATTCGTAGGACGCTTAGCCGAAAAACAGGTCTTTGAGGAGGCCCTGCGAGCCGCGCAACCGACCTGGCATGTGCTGCATGTGTATGGCCCAGGCGGAGTCGGCAAGACGACTCTGCTGCAAGAATTCGCCCTGATCTGTGAACGGGAAACTGTCCCCAGCGCCTACTTGGACGTTCGCAGCACCGAACCCGCGCCCCAGGCCTTCATTGAGGCGCTGGCGCGGGCAGTAGGCAGTTCAAGCCAGGAGGATTTGCTGGTTCAACTGGCCACCTATCAGCGCTACGTCATCCTGATCGATACTTACGAAGCCCTGGCTCCGTTGGATGGCTGGCTGCGCGAGGTATTCCTGCCCACACTGCCGGAATCGGCGCTGGTGGTACTGGCCGGTCGAAATGCTCCGGCGGCGGCCTGGCGGGCTGATCCCGGTTGGCAAAGCCTGATGCAGGTCATCTCGCTCCGCAACCTCAACTCCACTGACAGCCTGGATTATCTGGTGCGACGGCAGGTTCCCAGCGAGCAGCATAAAGCCGTGCTGAGCTTCACCTACGGCCATCCCCTGGCACTGTCGCTGGTGGCGGATGTCTTCGCCCAGCGGCGTGACATCCAGTTCCAACCGGACGAAATGCCGGATGTTGTTCGCGCGCTGCTCGACAAGTTCGTCCAGAAACTGCCAGGGACGCAGCACCGTTCGGCACTGGAAGCCTGCTCACTCGTGCGGCTGATGACCGAGTCGCTGCTGGCAGCTATGCTCGATGTCGATGACGCGCATGATTTGTTCGTCTGGCTGAGCAGCCTGTCCTTCATGGAAACCGGCGCGGAAGGCGTCTTCCCACACGATCTGGCCCGCGAGGCGCTGGCAACTGACCTGCGCTGGCGCAACCCGGAACGCTACGCCCAATTGCATCAACGTGCCCGCAAGCATTACTTCGAGCGCTTCTTACAAACCGCTGGCCCGGTGCAGCAGCGGGTGCTGCTGGACTACATCTTCCTGCACCGCGACAATCCACTGGTCAAGCCGTACTTCGAGTGGCAGTCCGGCGCCAATGTCATCGCTGATGCGCTTCAGCCCTCGGACATCCCCATCCTCACTGCCATCGTCCAGAAGCACGAAGGACAGGACTCGGCCCGGATGGCATCGTACTGGTTTTCGCGCCAGCCGGACACCGTCATTGTCATGCGAGACAATGAGCGACAGCCCGTTGGCTTCGTAATGATGTTGGCGCTGCACCGTGCTACACCAGACGACATCGCTTTCGATCCGGCGGTGCGGGCAGCGCGGAACTATCTTCAGAACAATACCGCGCTGCGTCCAGGTGAATCCGCGACGCTGTTTCGCTTCTGGATGGAACGAGACACCTATCAGGAAGTGTCGCCGGTTCAGACGCAGATTTTCCTGAGCATGGTGCGCCACTATCTCTCGACGCCCGGACTGGCCTTTACATTCCTGCCCAGCGCCGACCCGGACTTCTGGATGCTGGCTTTCTCTTATGCCGATCTCGCGCGGCTGCCGCAGGTGGACTTCACCGTCGATGGGCGGCGCTACGGCGTTTATGGCCACGATTGGCGCATCGTCCCGCCTATCGCCTGGCTAGAACTCATGGGCGAGCGTGAGATCAATACCCAGGCGAATACCACCCCACCGCCGCCCGTCGAACAGGTCATCGTCCTGAGTGAGACCGAGTTCGCCGAAGCGGTACAGGCGGCGCTGCGCGATTATTCCCGCCCGGATGTACTCTATGGCAATCCACTGCTGCGCTCCAAGCTGGTAATGGAAGCCAGCGGCCTGAATGCCGATGAAGAGGCGCGTGCCGCCGCGCTGCGCGATCTGCTGCGCACGACTGCCGAATCCTTACAGCACTCCCCACGCGAAGCCAAGTTTTACCGTTCGCTGTATCATACCTACTTCCAGCCCGCCCCGACCCAGGAACAGGCTGCCGAAATCCTTGACCTGCCCTTCTCCAGCTACAGGCGTCACCTCAAGAGCGGCATCAGCCGCGTTACCGAGATTCTCTGGAACCATGAGATCAAGTGAGCAAAAAGTGAGCAGTGGTTGATCTGGTGATCGACCCCCTGCCGGCCCTACACTCCGAATCAATACGCGGCATAATTTGGAGGAGGCATGGCATGGCAAGCCAGGACTATCACTTCATCACCGTCTGGCGGATGCAGTCTACGTGCGAGGAAATCTATCACATTCTGAGTAACGCAACCGATCTGATACGCTGGTGGCCGTCGGTCTACCTGGACGTGCAGGAGATCGCGCCGGGTCAGCCGGATGGTCTGGGCAGGCAGATCAGCTTGTACACCAAAGGCTGGCTGCCCTATACCCTGCGCTGGCAGTTCACCGTCAGCAAGGTCAATCCGCCCCAGGGGATGCGGTTGGATGCGGTTGGCGATTTCGTCGGGCGCGGCATCTGGACGTTCGAGCAGGATGGCGATTTCGTCAACATCATCTACGACTGGAAAATCCAGGCGGAGAAGCCGCTGCTCCGCCACCTCTCCTGGCTGTTCAAGCCAGTCTTTTCGGCTAACCATCACTGGGCAATGCGGAAAGGTGAAGAAAGTCTGCGGCTGGAATTGGCCCGCCGCCGCGCCCGCACGCCGGAAGAGCTCGCCCGCGTCCCGGCCCCACCGCAGCCTACCTGGATAATCCGCAAAGCATCGCCACCGCTCAAATCCCGCGCCTGATGTGTCTAATCCGAGCGCTGGGGCGCGGCGCAAACCTGGGCGCTTTCCCACGTTGTTGGGTCGGCAGGCTGATGCTACAATCAGAGTCAGCAAAGCCAGCTCGATCCAACAAACGGACAGACTCCGATGAAACGAAAGACGCGCGGCGAGGCCGAAGCCGAATTTACCCGCGCCATCATCAAGTTCGAGAAGGATTTCCTGGGTCGCGGCCCAGTGGATGCCCGCACTTTCTTACTGCACGATATGATCCTGGTGCGCTTACAGGGCATCCTCACGCCGGCGGAGTACAAGTTGGCCGAAAAACCCGAAGGCAAAACGCTGGTCAAGGAAACGCGCCGCCAGCTTTTCGAGACTTCCCGTCCGCTGCTAGAAAATATTGTCCGCGAAGTGACCGGCTGCAACCTCATCAGCCTGCACACCGACATGAGTACCAAGACCGGCGAACGCATCATCGTCCTGACGGTCGATGCTGATCTCTCCAGCCAGTTCTCTTGATCCTTCGCTTCTCATACAACTTTCATCAAAAAAGCCATCACCCCCCAGAAATGAGGGGTTAGACACTCCTGAAGCCATGCTATAGTGGCTACAAGTCCAATCCAATGATTGGACTTTTTCACGACCGGATTTCGGCAGACCAAGCGAAACGTTACGAGAAGTTAAAACGGGTCGCAGTGTGGGCCGGCATTCCCTCTGAACTCACCCAATACGAGGGGAGTCCGGTGGGGCTTGTCGGCCTTGTCTTTTTGTACACCAGGAATAGCGAATACAAATGCTCACCAAATCAGCCACGACCAATCACAAATCGGCCCAGTCAACCGCTACCAACTGGCACATGCTCGATATTCAACAGGTGTTGAGTCATCAGACCGTCACGCCTGAAGCAGGACTTTCTGAGAGCGAAGCTCAGACCCGGTTCCAGAAATTCGGTCCGAACGAACTGGTCGAAAAAGGCTTAAAAAGCCCGCTCGCTATCCTTTGGGAACAACTGACCAACCCGCTGGTGCTGCTGCTCATTGCCGCCGCCATGATTTCGCTGGTACTAGGCAAAGTAGACAGCGTGATCGCCATCATGGCGATTGTCGTCCTCAACGCCGTGCTGGGCGTGGTACAGGAATACCGTGCCGAACAGGCAATGGCCGCGCTCAAGAAGATGGCCGCACCGCTGGTGCGCGTCCGCCGCGCGGAAAAGGTGATCGACATCGCCGCGCGTGATCTGGTCCCCGGCGATGTGATACTGCTGGAGGCCGGCAGCGTGGTCCCAGCCGACTCGCGTATCATCGAGTCGGCCAACCTCCAGGTGCAGGAAGCATCGCTCACGGGTGAATCGCAGCCCGTTGAGAAACAGCAGTGTGTCCTCCATGAGGCCAATGTGCCGCTCGGTGACCGCCTTAATATGCTCTACATGGGCACATCCGTGACCTACGGGCGCGGTACGGCCGTCGTCGTCGAAACGGGTATGAATACCCAGCTTGGCCGCATCGCCGAATTGATCCAGTCGGTCGAGAACGAATCCACCCCGCTTCAGCGCCGCATGAATGAACTCGGCAAGGCGCTGCTGATCGTGGCGGGCGTGGTGATGGCCATTGCCTTCCTCATCGGCATCATCACCGGGCAGCCGATTGTGCCCCCGGCGGACGATCCGCAAGCCGAATCGGTGCTGCTGAACGCGGTGGCGATTGCCGTCGCTGTCGTGCCGGAGGGTTTGCCCGCAGTCGTGACGGTCGCGCTGGCACTGGGGGCGCAGCGAATGCTCCGCCGCAAGGCGCTGATCCGCAAGCTGCCCGCTGTGGAAACACTCGGCTCGGTAACGACCATCTGCTCCGATAAGACAGGCACGCTGACCGAGAACAGGATGACCGTGACCGTCGTCGATGTCTTCGGCAAGACCGCGCCGCTGGTCGACGTCCTCCAGCGCGGCGAATCGCTGCGCGGCATGAATGGCGGCGGCGTCCCACAGCCGGAAGATACTGCCCAGGCGCTCCTGCTGGCAGGCAACGCTCTCTGCAATGACGCCATCCTGGAGACCGAAGGACAGGACGCCTTCAAAGCTGTCGGCGACCCGACCGAGGGCGCCCTGGTGATCGCGGCAGCTCGCTTCGGCATCCCCAAGCCTCACCTGGATGAACTCTTCCCGCGCGTGGGCGAGGTTCCGTTCTCGTCGGAACGCAAACGCATGACCACAGCGCACCGCCTGAATGAGGATGTCAAGCCGCTAGAGGGCATCGAAGTCTACCTCAAGCAGCTTCTCGGCCAGTTAGACCGGCACTATATCGCTTTCACCAAAGGCGCGGTGGACAGTCTGTTGGAAGTCTGCGACCGAGTATGGGTCAATGGTCAGCCTACGCTGCTGAATGCAGAACTCCGCCAGCGGATTGAAGAAACCAACAATGGTTTGGCCCAGAAGGGGCTGAGGGTTCTCGGTATGGCCCTGCACCGCCTGCCAGAACTGCCGGCCTCCTGGACGCCGGAGACGGTCGAGAAGGGCATGATTTTCGTCGGCATGGTCGGCATCATCGATCCGCCGCGTCCAGAGGTTCGCGACGCGGTGGCAAAATGCCGCACCGCCGGCATCCGCCCGGTGATGATTACCGGCGACCATCCACTGACGGCGCTGAATATCGCTCGCGACCTGGGCATTGCAGGCGAGAAAGACACCGTCCTGACCGGGCACGAACTCAGCCAGATGTCGCAGAAGCAGCTTGAGGACGTGGTCGAAAAAGTCTCGGTCTATGCCCGCGTTTCACCAGAACACAAGCTCAACATCGTTCAGGCGCTCCAGACCAAAGGCCACATTGCCGCCATGACCGGCGACGGCGTGAACGACGCGCCTGCCCTCAAACGCAGCGACATCGGCGTGGCGATGGGCATCACTGGGACAGCCGTCTCCAAAGAAGCTGCGGATATGGTCATCGTCGATGACAACTTCGCCACCATCGTCAGCGCGGTCGAAGAAGGCCGCACCATCTATGACAACGTACGCCGCTTCGTCAAGTACCTGATGGCGAGCAACACAGGCGAACTGTTCGTGCTGCTGGCCTCGCAGTTAGTGGCAGGCATGAGTCTGCCGCTGACCACGCTGCAAATCCTGTGGATGAATCTCATTACCGACGGCATCCCGGCGCTGGCGCTGGGCGTGGAGAAAGCCGAGCGCGGCGGCATGAACCGCCCGCCCTACGCTCCCAATGAAAGCATCTTCGGGCGCGGTCTGTCGCGGCACATTGTCATTGTCGGGCTGCTGATGGGTTTGAGCGGTCTGCTGTTGGGGATGTGGGCCTTCGGCAACTACCAGAACGGTGTCCCGACCTACCAGGCCAACACCTGGAACACGATGGTGTTCATCTTCCTGACAATTGCCCAGATGGGGCACGCCCTTGGCCTGCGCTCGCACCGGGAATCGACCTTCTCGGTCGGCTTCTTCGGCAACCGCGTGCTGATTGGCGCGGTCACCGTGACCATCATCCTTCAGATGATTGCCATCTACACGCCGTTCTTCAATCAGATTTTCAACACCACGCCGCTGACGCTGGAACAACTGGCGATCTGTCTCGTCCTCAGCACCATCGTGTTCTGGGGGGTTGAGTTGGAGAAACTCCTCATCCGGCGCGATGTCCTGCGATAAGGGCGTGACTGGCACGCAAACACATTGGTTATGTTCGGTTGGATTGATGTGATGGTATGGCTTAGCGTAATGACAAGGGAGAAGTTCGTATGCAAGCCAATTCAGTAAAGACAGTTCTGCTGCTCGGTCTGTTGACCGGCCTGCTGGTGATGATTGGCTCGGCGCTGGGCGGAACCAGCGGCATGATCATCGCCTTCATCTTCGCCATCGCGCTCAACATGGGAGCCTGGTGGTTCTCGGACAGCATTGCGCTCAAGTTCAGCGGCGCGAAGGAAGTCAGCGAGGCGGAAGCGCCACAACTCCACCGCATGGTGGCGGTGCTGGCCGAACGCGCCAAGCTGCCCAAACCGCGTGTCTATATGATCGACAGTCCGATGCCCAACGCCTTCGCCACCGGCCGCAACCCAGAAAAAGGTGTGGTCGCCGTGACGACGGGCATCACCCAGATTTTGACCCGTGATGAACTCTCCGGCGTGATCGCCCACGAACTGGCCCATATCAAGCACCGCGACACGCTGATCTCCAGCATCGCGGCCACCATCGGCGGCGCGATTTCGATGCTGGCCGATATGGCCATGTGGTCGATGATCTTTGGCGGCTTCGGCGGCGGTGATGATGAAGACAGCCCCGGTGGAGTCGTAGGCGGGCTGCTGACCCTGATCCTGGCCCCAATAGCCGCGCTGCTGATCCAGATGGCGATCTCGCGCTCGCGGGAGTTCATCGCCGATGAAGGTGGCGCGCGCATCCTGGGCGATCCACTGCCGCTGGCGAGCGCGCTGGAAAAGCTGGAGAACTGGCAGCACAGCCGCCTGGCCCAGCCCATGCACGTCAACCCGGCCACATCGCACATGTACATCGTCAACCCGATGATGGGCGGCGGCTTAATCAGTCTGTTCCGCACGCACCCGCCGACCGCGGATCGCATTGCCCGCCTCCGCGCCATGTCCGAGGCAGTGAGCTGGCGCGGCAGCCGCGCCGAAATCTAGCCTGCGGATGCGCGGCAGTTTCCGGTGAACTTTGAACCGGGTGGGGCGCGGAAGGACTGCGCCCTACCCCATGAGTATCGACAACTATCGTAAAGATAATGAGGTCAACAAGCTGATGATGTTTGACGATGCGCTCTTAGAAGAAGAACGTCTCCTGAAACGCCTGTCACGGACTCCCATATGGCTCAAAGCATGGGACGAGGACTATTCCCGCGCCGAACGGCGGCGTTCTTCCCGGAGCAGCAAAGCCGAAGCAGTCTTCGGCGACGAAACTGAAGACAGTGAAATCGAATGGATTCGTCGTGATAAGCGCCGCGAGCCACGTTACGACCGCTCCAAACGAGCCTGAAGTGAAACGGAGTCACATATGAAATGCCCAGTGGATGGAAGCGATCTGGTTATGTCAGATCGCCAGGGAATCGAGATCGACTACTGCCCGAAGTGCCGGGGGATATGGCTCGACCGGGGTGAACTCGACAAGATCATTGAACGCAGCGGTCAATCGACGGCCTCAGCGCCAACCCCTGTCGAACGCCGCGAACCGCCCCGCGAGTACCGCGAGGAATACCGTGAACGTTCGGACGACCGCCGCGATTACGACGACGATCGCTACAAGCAAAAGAAGCGCAGATCGTTCCTGGACGACATCTTCGACTTCTAGTTCAGGCGGTCAGGCGGTGGGTATCCCACCAAGGAGCGAAACCCATGAAAGCCAGTGATCTGATGAGCGAGCCGGTCGCTGTTCTCGAACAGGACACCCCGGTCGAGGACGTCATCCACCAGATGAACCGCACCCGGACAACCAGTCTGCCCGTGGTCGATGCCAGACAGCGCGTCATCGGGATGGTCAGCCAGCGGGATGTCTTTGCGCGAAGCTATGCGCTCGCTGGCCACGAGCAAGACGATGCCCTGCTCGGCCTGTGCGCCGCCGATGTAATGAACCCCGATGTCATCTGCGTAGAAGATACCCAGGCTGTCAGCGATGTCGCCTGGGTGATGGTACAGTACAACCTGGACATCGCGCCCGTGGTTCACCAGGGTAAACTGGTGGGCATCATCTCGCGCGGTGATCTCATTCGCATGATCGGATGGGCGATGTGAGCCAATCCCCTCCGAGCGAGGCGGCCGTACTCTCCGGCGGAACATAGGCTGATTTTTGCGCGAGGATCAGAAAGGCAACAGAAGCGCGGCCGTTGAGCTGCGCTTCTGCGCTTAATACAGACGGCGCTGATTGCGCCGATACACCCACTCTCGGCGATCCACCGGCGGCGGCTGCGGGGTCAGCCGCACGAATATCCAGGCCAGCGCCACCCCGCACACAAAGCCGCCGATATGCGCGAAGAAGGCCACCCCGCCGCTCTGTGTATCCACCCCCAGCGAAGTGACCCCACTGAACAACTGCATCACAAACCAGAACCCCAATACGTACAGCGCCGGGATTTCCATCAAACGACTGAAATAGCCCAGCAGGATCAGCCCGCGCACCCTCACCCCTGGAAACAGCACCAGATATGCCCCCAGCACCCCGGCAATCGCGCCGCTGGCTCCCACCAGCGGGATCGGCGAGCGCGGGTCGATCAGAATTTGGGCGATTCCGGCCGCGATGCCGCAGGTGAAATAGAAAACAATATACAGGATTCTACCGAGGCGATCTTCGATATTGTCGCCGAAAATCCATAAATACAGCATGTTCCCCAGGATGTGTGCCCACCCGCCGTGGAAGAACATGCTGCGGACAAAATCCAGGATCGTATCGACTGAAAAAGGCTGCGTGGTCACGGACGCGGGCACAATCGACTGCGTCAGGAACACCTGCGTCAGATCGCGCTGCGAGAGCATCAGTTGGCTGAAGAAGACCAGAACGTTGATCCCGATCAGGACGTAGGTCATGTAAGGCACGCGCCGCGTTGGGTTGAGGTCATACAGCGGGAGCATGGTGGTATCTCCTCCAGGCGACAGGACGCCCAGACTATACCGCCGCACTCCCCAAACCTCAAAAGACCGTCAATCCACGTAGGTGACGCGGCGCGGCGGCGGGTTGAACATGGTGTAGATGAAGGCCAGCGCCAATCCTCCCATGAAGCCGCCGATATGCGCGAAGTAGCCGACCCCGCCGAGCGTCTCGGTGTTCAGCGCGAGCAGGCCATTGAACAACTGAAGGATGAACCAGTAGCCCAGCACCACCAGCGCCGGGATGTTATAGAAGCGCGGGAAGAAGCGGAACCAAATGATGAGAACGCGGATGCGCGTACCCGGATACAGGATCAGGTAGCTGCCCAGTACGCCCGCAATCGCGCCGCTGGCCCCGATATTCGGGATGCACTGGTTAGATGTGACGATCACTTGGGCCGCCGCTGCCAGCGCCCCCCATACCAGATACAGCACCAGAAAGCGGACATGGCCGAAGTACTCTTCGACATTACGTCCGAATATCCATAGAAAGGTCATGTTCCCTGCCAGATGCACCCACCCGCCGTGCATGAACAGACTTCGCAGCGTATCCAGCAGCACCTCGCCGTTGAGTCCGCCGCTCGCCACCTCACAGGGAACCAGCGCCAGCGCCATGTAAGTGCGGTAGAGATCGGTTGGTGGCAGCGTCAACTGCCACAGAAACACCAATGCGTTGACCACGATCAGGCCGTAGGTGACATACATCGGCTTGCGAACCGGATGCAGAGTATTGACGGGGAGCATCGACCCCCTCCTTCACAACACGATCAGCCCGACAGGCTGTCGAGCGGCCTATTTCTCGTCGAAAGGCTATACGCAAATCTGCTTCAGACTGTTGCAGGAGCTTTGAATCAAAAGGAGTATGCCGGGGCATACTCCTTGAGAACATCCCAGATTCGCGATCTTAACGCTGATCGACCGGGACCCAGGGCAGATCCATTGGACCAGTATAGGTCAGGTCAGGCCGAATCAGACGGTTGTTGGCGAACTGTTCCATGATGTGGGCCGACCACCCCGCGACGCGCGACATAGCAAACAGCGGCGTAAACATATCCACGTCGATATGCAGCGTGTACAGCACGATAGCGCTGTAATAGTCCACGTTCGGATACAGCTTGCGCTCGATGAAATACGAGTCAGCGCGGGCAGTATCGGCAAGCTGTTTCGCAATCTGGAACCACTTCAGGTTGCCGGAGCTTTCCGCTAGGCGGCGGGCATGTTCTTCCAGAATGGCCGCGCGGGGGTCGAGCGCCTTGTAGATGCGATGTCCGATGCCCATGATGCGGCGGTCGCCTTCCTTGATGTTGGTCTTGAACCAGTTGGCGACATTGCTGGGATCACCGATCTCCAGAAACATGTTCATTGCTTCAGCATTCGCGCCGCCGTGCGAAGGCCCCTTCAGCGTGCCGATGCCGCTGACGATGCCGCTGTGCATGTCCGACCCAGTGGCGACCGTCACGCGCGAGGCGAACGTGCTGGCGTTCATGCCATGTTCGGCTAGCAGTACCAGATAGACATTGATGGCATCGCTGGCGGTCTGGTCAGGCCCTTTGCCTTCCAGCATGTAGACGAAGTTCTGCGCCAGATTCAGGTCAGCGCGGGGCGCGATCGGTTCCTGTCCCTTGCGGATACGGTTCCAGGCCGCGCAGGCGGTGGTGATCTGGCCGGTCAGCCGGATGGCTTTGCGGCGGTTGGCCTCAACGCTGTTGTCTTCGCTGTCAGGGTCATAGAAGGCCAGCGCGGAAACGACCGTCCGCAGCACTGCCATCGGATTGGCCTCTTTCGGGTAAGCTTTCATCTGGTCGATGATGCCCTGGGGAAGTACCGCTCCCTGGGCAATCGCCGAGCGCAGGTTCTCCAATTCGACGCGGTTAGGTAGCCGTTCATTCCACAGCAAAAAGACAACTTCTTCAAAGAGCGCATTTTCGGCCAGGGTTTCAATTGGATACCCCTGGTAGACCAGCTTCCCTTCCTGGCCGTTGACCAGGCTGGTTCTACTCTCGGCAACAACAATCCCCTCTAAGCCTTTCTTGACGGGTTCAGCCATGATAATACTCCTTACAGGATGGGGCTGACGGACACGAAACCAAGCCCACAATGGGCATCAGCAGCACACTAACTTAGGCGGCGTCGATGACTCGGAGAAGCTCTCATAATTCCGGCACAAGAGTCCGGTGTGCCTCTTGTTTACCGGAGTATAACATTCGCCCGCGAGCCAATCAATTGACCATTCGATTCTCATACCTGACTTTCTAAGCGCGTACACATCCCCTCGTCAAAGCGAGTGTGGCACCATCGCTCAAGCATCAGAACATTTGTTATATCAGCCAGTAAATGGTAGAGTATGTCGTCTCTTGAAGTGGTTCATTTTGTACTACCAACATGATCAGATGGCTGCAAACCGCCATTGATGATGTGGAGAAAGGGATTCCAACATGGATGCAGCCCTCAAGACAGCGATCTGGCAGCAGTTTGGAGCCGCGATAGATTATCTCGCCGAGACGCTGCGCGCCTGCCCTGATGACCTTTGGTGCGCTTCCCTGTGGCAGACACCCGATACCAAACCGGAGTTCTCACAGTTCTGGTATGTTGCCTATCACACACTGTTCTGGCTTGACCTCTATTTGACTGGCGCAGAGGAAGGTTTCTTACCTCCGGCCCCCTTCACGCTCATCGAGCAGGATAGTCACGGCCCCCTTCCCGAACGGGTCTATACCAAGGAAGAACTCCTGTCCTATCTTGTTGACTGCCGCGGCAGATGTCAGGTGACCATCCAGGAGATGACCGACGAAACCGCCCAGCGTCACTGCCGCTTTGGGTGGGGTGACGTCCGTTTCCTGGAACTGCTCATTTACAATCTGCGCCATGTTCACGGCCACGCTTCACAATTGAACATGCTGCTCGGCCAGCAGGGCATCCCCACGCCGGACTATCCGACCAGGGTCGAGCAGGGAGGAGCCTAACCGACCATCAGGCTTTCACAGGCAGTCATCCTGCTCTGCGCCATGAACTGCTTGCAATCTCTGGAAAACCATGATAGTCTAACGACCATGCGTACCTATGCTGCCCGCCCCATGATGATTGAACTGTGTTCCTGCATGTGTTGTATGGACATGTGCAGCTATTCGATTTTCACCGGGACGGGTGATGGGCGCGGCTGAGTAACACACAGCCGCCTGCAAGACCAGATGCAGACAGAGCCAACCCAACCGGTTGGCTCTTTTTGTTCCTCAAGACAAGAACAGGATAAATAATGCGCGCAGTCCTGGACAAAGCCTTACAGCAGCGGATCATCGAGCAGATGGAAGCCAGCTATCCGAACGAGGGCGGCGGATTCCTGCTGGGCACAACTGCGGGTGATGTTCTCCACCTTCAAGATGTCATCCAGATACAAAATGTTTTCGCCGCCGAAGAACAGTATCACCGCTACGCCATGACTCCCCAGGACTGGGCGCGGCTGGAAGACCAGGCTGATGAACGCGGCCTGACGCTGATCGGCTACTACCACAGCCACCCGGATTCGCCCGCTGTGCCTTCGATCTACGACCGCGACCACGCCCTGCCCAACTTCACCTATATCATCACCTCAGTGCAGTCCGGCCAGGCCGCCGAAATGCGCGTCTGGCGACTTCAGGAAGATCGGGCAGCCTTCATGGAGGGGGTGCTGGACGTGATCTGATTGCTTAGCTGTCACCCGTCAGCACTTTCCATTCTCTTATCTACCCCATTGGGTAGGTTGCCTGTGGAAAGGGCTGACTGTTGGAAGCTAAATCGTACAGTTTGGTTTTCGGCAGTCTCAATATTCCTGTACGACTTGCCCACGAGGAGAAGCACCCATGGCAAGCGCGAATGGACATCAGCGGAAACTGCACTTCAATACCCTGGCCCTCCATGCCGGGTACAACCCCGATCCAACCACCGGATCGCGGGCTGTGCCCATCTATCAGACCACCTCATATCAGTTCCGTAATACCGATCATGCGGCAGCGCTGTTCGCTCTCCAGGAGCCGGGCAACATTTACACCCGCATCATGAACCCGACCACCGATGTCTTCGAGCAGCGCCTCGCCGCGTTGGAAGGCGGCATCGGCGCGTTAGCAACCGCCTCCGGTCAGTTTGCCCAGACGCTCGCTATCTTCACCCTCGCCAACAGCGGCGACGAGATCATCTCGTCCAGCGCCCTTTACGGCGGAACCTATACCCTGCTGCTCCACAGCCTCAAACGCCTGGGGATCACTACCCACTTCGTCGAAGGCGCAGATCCGCAGAAGATCGAAGCGCTCATCAATAAGAAGACTAAGCTGATCTACCTCGAAACCATCGGCAACCCCAAGCTGGAAATCCCCGACTTCGAGGCCATTGCCGAGATCGCTCATGCCCACGGCCTGCCCGTCGTCGTCGATAACACCTTCGCCACCCCCTACCTGTGGCGTGCTTTCGACTTCGGTGTCGATATCGTCCTCCACTCCACCACCAAATGGATCGGTGGCCACGGCCTGAGCATCGGCGGCGCGATTGTCGACAGCGGCAAGTTCGACTGGAAAGGCAGCGGCCGTCACGACGGCATCGTCGAGCCAGAACCAGCCTATCATGGCGCAGTCATCCACGATCTTGTCGGCCCCAGTTCGTTCATCATCCGCGCTCGCGTCGTCGGCCTGCGCGATTTCGGCGGCTGCCAGGCTCCCTTTAACAGCTTCCTCAACCTCATCGGCTTGGAGACGCTGCCCCTGCGCGTCCAGCGCCACGTCGATAACGCCCTGGCCGTCGCCCGCTGGTTGGAGCAGCACCCGGCTGTCGCCTGGGTGAACTATCCCGGCCTGCCCAGCCACGTCAGTTACGAACGCGCTCAGAAGTACCTGCCGAAAGGCGCGGGCGCGGTCATTGGCTTTGGCATCAAGGGCGGACGCGCTGCCGGTAAGACCTTCATCGACAACCTCAAGGTCTTCTCGCATCTGGCGAACGTCGGCGATGCCCGCTCACTGGCCATCCATCCGGCCACCACCACTCACCAGCAGCTCAGCCCTGAAGAGCAGGCCTCCACAGGGGTCACCGATGATTATGTGCGCCTGGCTGTCGGACTGGAGGACATCGACGACATCCTGTGGGACCTGGATCAGGCGCTGACCGTCGCCCAGGGTGTGAAAACC
>CAZKXW010000024.1:0-48082 GCA_964556745.1 uncultured Anaerolineaceae bacterium | reverse complement strand
CAAGATTCGCACATTCTCATTCTTACTTTTCTTATCATTTCTCGCATCGCCGCTGTTTTAGTGGTGCATCTGCTAAATCGTCGAGAACAACACGGGGCTGCGGGGGACGCCCCCGGAAGGTTTTTCCCCTTCTCCCCTCGGCAGAAGGGGGCAGTTCTCAAGGGTAGATTTTTTGCCCGGCGTCAGTTCATGCCCACCGATTGAACCTTTCTAACCTCTTAAGCCCCCTCTCCATTGCATGGAGAGGGGGTTGGGGGTGAGGATCATGAAAAAACCTGCCCCTGAAAAGAAAGAGGCCGGGGGATGAGGACAGAATGTGCCGGATGTGCCACTAAACGCTAACCATAAACTATCAACTATGAACGTTCCCCCGCGCACTGATACAAATGACACGGACGGCACCGACGACATTCGTAATAAATCACAACCACATTTGCATTAAGATAATATAATCACTAATATAAATCAGCTTTCTCTATAAACTATAAACTTCCCCCTACAAACTACTCCCCCCTCCCGCCCACTCCCGAAATGCGGTATCCTTTCCCCTGAACCAACCACCTTGGAGAATGACGCATGACCACACCCCAACAGCCCGCGCAGCCGCCCAACCAGCGCCGCATCCAGTTGGAGATGCCCGCCTCCCTTACCGCCATCTACTCCAACGCGGCTGTGGTCAGCCAGACCTCCAGCGAGATCGTCCTGGATTTCGTCCAGATGCTCCCCAATGACCCCCGTGCCCGCGTCCAGTCCCGCATCGTCATGACCCCCACCAACGCCAAGCTCTTCCTGCAAGCTCTCTCCACTAACCTCGCCCGCTTCGAGGCCGTCCACGGCGAGATCAAAGTCCCGTCTCAGCCCGCTTCCCTCGCCGACCAGCTTTTCGGAACGATCCGCCAGGGCGAAAACCCCGATGCCCCTCAGGACGAACCGCCCCATGAATAACCTCACCGCCATCAGCGACTCCATCCGCGCCGCCTTCGTCACCAAGAACGCCGCCCGCGACGAAGCCATCAACCGCTCCCGTGAGTTGATCCGCCACTGTGCCGAAGGCATTCGCGCCATCCATCGCCGTGAGTGGGATCGCGCCGAGGACAAGCTTGCCCTTGCCCGCGCCGCCGGGGATGAACTCCGCGCCGGGGTCGCCGCCTATCCTGATCTCTACTATACCGGCTATACCCAGGATGCCCTCAAAGAGGTCGTCGAAGCCTTCTGCACCTATGCCATCGTTCGTGGTCAGCTGCTGCCTACCCCTGAAGAACTTCACGTCGATCAGGCAGCCTACCTCAACGGTCTGGCCGAAGCCGCTACCGAACTCCGCCGCTTCATCCTCGATATCCTCCGCCGGGAAACCGCCGATACCGCTGAAGCCGAGCGCCTTCTGGAGGCGATGGACGACATTTACGATGAGTTGGTTACGTTCGATTTTCCCGACGCCCTCACAGGAGGGCTGCGCCGCCAGACCGATATTGTCCGCAGCGTCCTCGAACGCACCCGCGGCGATCTGACCACCACCCTCCAGCAGCAGCGTCTCCAGACCGCCCTGGAGGCTGCTCAGCGCCGCACCGAAGCTTCCGGCTGATTACTGCGGCTGGCAGTCCCGACCAAACCGGAACTGGTAGGGTGTGCTGCTGATCGAGAAGTCGTACCCGCTTGCGTCGTACCGGATGATCGCCACCGCCTCGGCCGGGGTGTCCTGGCTCAGCGCATAGTCCCACAAATCAGCCAGGGAGCAGCGTGGCGCTTCCAGAATCGTCCCGACTGAGGTCGTCTTGTCGTCCACCTGCCGTGTCAGCCCCATATTCACCCACTGGAACCGGAAGCGGACTGTCCCTGAATACACCGACGTCTGCCGCCGCTGACCGACCTGGTAGGCTTTCACTTCGATGGGTTCGTACCACACCCCACCGCTGTTCCCTCCCGTCCCGATAGGCGGCGCGTTCGCTGGTGGATCGGTTGGACGGACGAACTTGTACGTCACCCAAGGAGCATAGTTCGCTGCCGTCAGGTTGACCGTCCCATCGGACTGCACGTAGTTAGCGCTGAACTCCACCAGCTGCGCTCCCACTCCGGCAAAAGCCACCACTGCGTCGTACTGAGCGATAGGGTCGAAGCGCGCCGGATCGCCGCTCACCGACTGGGTTTCTGGCACAGGCAGTCCAGTGATCCCTCCGATCAGCCGCGCCGAAAAGTTAGCAATATCCGGGAAGATCAGCCCTCCAATCCCGATGAATGCCCCGCCGCATCCCAGGAGGATCATCAGGGTAATAAGGGCGGCGGTGATACACCCCGGCCAGGTGAAGCGTTGCCGGGACGATGCGAGGGCAGTGGCCGATGGTTCCGGGTTCATAGCAGGTCTGTCCTGTGGTGAACGATGTCTGCCCTTCAGTCTAACACACCCTTGCCGCTCCATCCCCCCTTTGCTACAATCCGCTCCGACAGCAGAAAATGCTTCAGCCGCAGACAGCAGGCGCGCTCCGCGCTTAATCTCCTGCCGAGGCGAGGATTGAACCCCACCACCGGGAAACCCCGAGGCGGCCTCGTCATGCGCGAAGCCGCTTTTTTGTTGCCATCGCGTCCGCGCCCCCGTGTTCCGGGAACCGGATGACTCTTCAAGGAAAGGAGGATATGGCGCTTGGCACTCACACGTGAACGCAAAGAAGAACTCGTTGCCCTGTATGGTGAGCTTCTCGGTCAGGCTATGGGCATCGTGATGGTCGAAACCAAAAACCTCTCGGTCGCCCAGGTCAACGGCATGCGCGATAAACTGCGTGAGGTCGAAGGAACCTACGTCATCACCAAGAACACGCTCTTCGGCATTGCCCTCAAGAACGCAGGCTGGCCCGTCCCAGAGAACCTGCTCGCTGGTCCAACCGGTGTCATCTTCGGCGCAGCCAACTTCCCGGCCGTTGCGAAGATCGCGCTTGGCTTCACCAAGGACTTCGAGAACCTGTACAGCATCAAGGGCGGTATTATGGCCGGTCAGGTCCTGACGCCCAAGCAGGTCGATGCGGTCAGCAGTCTGCCGACCTTGCCCGAACTGCGCTCGCAGTTGGCCGGACTCATCGCCCAGCCCGCCGCTGGTATCGTCGGTGCGCTCAACGGCGCGGTCGCCGGTGTGGCTCAGGTGCTTCAGGCGTATGTTTCCAAGCAGGAAGCGGCCTGACCTGAACCCATCTCAACTTATCAGAACCAAACATCCAGATAGAGGAATGGAATCATGGCTGATCTGAACAAACTCGTCGAAGAACTGAGCGCGCTGACCGTCCTGGAGGCCGCCGAACTGAAGAAGATGCTCGAAGAGAAGTGGGGCGTCACCGCCGCGGCGGCCGCTCCCGTGATGATGGCTGCTGCTGGCGCAGCTGCTCCGGCTGCGGCGGCTGAACCGGAAGAAGAAAAGACCGAGTTCACCGTCGTCCTCAAGGATGGCGGCCCCAAGAAGATCAACGTCATCAAGGTCGTCCGCACCCTCACCAACCTCGGTCTCAAGGAAGCCAAGGATCTGGTCGAAGGTGCCCCCCAGACCGTGCTGGACAGCGTCAGCAAGGACGCGGCCAACGATGCCAAGGCCAAGCTGGAAGCCGAAGGCGCGGTGGTCGAACTCAAGTAGTTTGGTCGAACCATCGACATCCAGAAGGGCAGTCCCATTTGGGCTGCCCTTTTGATTCTTCAGCCCGCATGGGCGTATTATGGAAGGGATTGACCACTTGAACGGGGAGCGACCATGCTGCGAAAGCTTCTGCTCATCATCACCCTGCTGCTGACCGGCGCGGCTATCACAGCGGCTCAGGATACCGACCTGCCCGTGGTGCTGGACATCCGCTATGACCAGACCGTCGAAGAGACCATTACCGCAGCAGCCTTTTACGATTGGTGGGTACTCGATGCCGAAGAGGGCGATATCCTGGTGATCGACATGCAGTCCCAGAATGGCCTGGAGCCGCTCATCGGCCTGCTGGATTCTTCCGGCACGCTCGTCGCCCGCAGTGATGCCGGCTTGCCCGATTCAACCGTCACACTTGAATACACTGCGCCCAGCACGGGCAAGTATACCATCGTCGCCACCCGCGTCGGCAACCAGAGCGGCCTTTCTACAGGCGCGTACACGCTCCGGCTGCGCCGCGCCAATCCGGCTCCGCTCCCGGCGGAAGACCCCTATCAGGACGTGACCTTCCGCTGTGAGAACGCCGAAGCCACCACCGCCGCGACCCTCCAGTTTGCCGATGATCCTGTTCCCGGCCTGCGCTACCGCTTGACTGTCTACGGCAGCGACGGTTTCCGCCCGGTGATCCGTGTTAGCTTTGACCGTCCCGATACCGGTGAACCTTTTGAAGTGTGTAACACCGATGCTCTCCGCACCATTGGCGATACCTTCACGCTCCCCGGTCAGGAAACTCAGACTATCACCGAAGCCACACTCGCCCGAGCCTCTCAATTCGGGCTGACCGGCGCGGACGGCATGGGAACCATTACGCTAACCATCGGCAGTCTGAACGACCAGCCCGGCCCTTGGGTAGCGCTGATCGAAGGTTTCCGTATCGACCCCAAAGACGATGTGGATATGGTGGAGGTTCGCATTGGCCCGCTGGCCGCGCTGACCAGCACGCTGAGCGTCTACATGGTCGCCAACCCGGACAGCCGCCTTGATCCTTTTCTCTCCTGGTCGGATGGTGGTCTGGCCTGCGATGATGCCGGACGCGGGGACTGCGCCAGTGTGCCCGCTTTCACGGGAGCCAGCTTCCTGCTCAACGAGGGCGATGGCCTGAACCTCAAGCCGGATCGTTCCGATGCCGGACTGATGTTGGCTCCCGGTTCGCCCGACCCGATGACGTTGGAGATGTCCAGCCGCAGTGGGCATACTTACGGCGGCTATACCCTCATCCTGATCGGCCAGCTTCCGCCGCGATCCTCATAAGGCGGTCTGCCATGATCCAGACCATCCTTGAACGTGGACGACCAGGAACGCGGCGCTGCGTGTCCCCGGCATGACCGAGTTTGATTGGCCGGGGATGCCGTCCTCGGCCTGATGCCTCGCGCCGGGAGCATCTGGCTGCTGGACAGCGCCAATCCCGACCGGGCTGCTCCGCGCCCAACTCTATCTGCTGGTGGATGACCTGGAGGCCTACCTCCGCCACGCCCTGGATGCGGGGGTGCATCCCCTGAGCGACCTGGCCCGTGCCATTGAGGCCACCTCGCCGCCTGCTGCCTCGACCCCGACGACCTCTGTGGCGGTGATGGGGTGATTCAACGCAATCACTCGTTATGGGGGTGGTCGAGAGTGGTAATCTGTCGTAATATGATAGGCGAGCATACCGGTGAGGGATGCTCCGATGCGCAGGCAAAGATCGAAAACTCCGCTTGGGGAAAGGGATGGTTATGGATCAGCAGCAGGTGTTGAGCGCAATCAAGCAGAAGTACAACGTTTCTGACCAGGAAGCCCGGCAGGTGATGACCGCGCTGGTGGAGATCGAGAAGCGGCGGCAGTCGGCCAGCAGCAGCGGCGACAGTGTGCCGGGGATGCGCGGAGCTGCGCCCCAAGGCGGAGCCGAATCGCGCGGGTTGGTCGGTGATCTGGTGGGCGGTTTGCTGGGCGGGGCGCTCGGCGGTGGCAGCCAAGGGGGCAATCAGTCGGGACTGGACGCAGGCGATCTGATGGGGCTGGTCGGCAGCCTGATGGGCGGTTCTGGTGGTCAAGGTGGACAGGGCGGCGATCTGCTCGGCGGTTTGCTCGGTGGAATGCTCGGCGGCGGTCAAGGCGCTCAGGCGGGCGCAGGGGGCCTGATGAACATCGTAATGGATATGCTGGGCAGCGCATCGGGACCGAATAAACCGGGTCAGGGCGGCGGTCTGCCTGATCTGGGGAGCGTGCTCGGTGGTTTGCTCGGCGGCAGCCAAGGTGGTCAAGGCGGCGCGGGGGGCATGGGGCTGGATGACCTGATGGGCATGTTCGGCGGACTGCTGGGCGGCGCGCCAGGAACGCAACCGCAGCAACCACAGCCTCAACAACCACAGAAGCCGAACCAGGGGAGCATCGGCGAGGCGCTGGCCGGGATGGTCGGGCAGAAGGACGAGCGCGACGAGCGTGAGGATCGCCCATCAGCGAACGATAAGCTCCAAGACGCGCTGAGCCAACTCGGCGCGGACAAGAAGAAAAAGGACAGCCCGCTGGATAAGCTGAGCGCGAGCCAGCAGAAAAAGAAGAAGAAGGGGTCAGAATAGACCTGCTGGAAACTCGGCGTGAATTGGACACGCCATAGCCGTGTTGCTACGGGGGTCATGCGGTATTTCCTCTGTGGTTGTATTGTCACGACGCTCGCTGCTGATGGTTTCAGGGGCGCGAAAATGCAGCGCCCCTGTCCCTCTTCTTGTTTCGTCTACGTACCCCAGGCCTCATAGAGCAGCCGTCCAAAGTTGGCAAGGAACTGCGATCCCGGTGCAGGCGAATTGATTCGCTGATCCGGGATGCCAGTACACATGGCCGCTGCCACGTAGGAACCCCGCGCAGTGATGAATAGTCCGGCTTCGATCTGTGTGCCGGGGAACTGTCCGCTCTTGCTATAGACTTTGAGCGGCAGATCGATGCCGAAGTCGGCAGCGTGAGGGCTCCAGGGCAGATAGCGGCTCATGCCTTCCAGGTCCTGATGACGCGTCAGAATCGCGCGGGACTCCTGTGCGGCGGCGTCATCGTAGCGCTCATCGAGTAGGGCATAGGCATCGGTCAGGGCGCGGGGTGTGCTGACGCTGAAATCTCCCTGGAAGATCGGCGAGAGGCAGCGGGCCGCGTGTATCCCCACGCGATCCAGGTAAGCATTGACCGCATCGGGTCCGCCTAACGCCCGCAGCAGCAGATTGGCGGCTACATTGTCGGAATGGGCGATCATCAGGGCTGCCAGGTCGGAGAGCGCCAGCGCCAGGCCAGGTGCACAGTAACGCAGCGCTCCCGTTCCGGGCAGGATATCCCCGGCCTCCATGACGACCCGCTGACTCGGATCAATCCGCTGCTGGGCGACGGCCTCGGCATAGGTCAGCAGGAGAAAGACTTTGCCGACGCTCATGGTCGCTTGCGGGGTATCTGGCGCCCGTTCGACGATAGAGCCGGTTTGCAAGTGGCGGGCGAAGAATCCCACCTGACCAGGAACTTGTTCGGCCAGCGCATCTAGGCGAGATTGGAGCGTATCGGACATGGATCAATCCTCCGCGGTTCAACTGATTCGATGGGTTCAGGCCAAACTTTACATCGTGTAAACTTGACATGATGTAAAGCTTGTGGCAAACTTGACACCATGTCAAGTCCCCAACTTCCCACCCCTCAACGCATCCTAGCAGAAACCTGGCGATTGATTGAAGAACGTCAGGGTCAGGGTGTCCGCATAGAAGATGTCGCCAAAGCCGCTGGCGTATCCCGGCAGGCGGTGTATTTGCATTTCGCTTCAAGGGTCGGCCTGCTGAAAGCGACACTGGATTACGTCGAAGAGGTAATGCACTTCAAAGAGCGCCTGACGCCAGTGTTCGGCAAATCCGGAGCGGAGGGGATCGACGCACTGGTTGATTTCTGGGGCCAATTTGTCCGCGATACCTATGGGATCGCCAGAGCATTTTTGGTGGCTCGCTCGGTCGATCCTGACGCGGCGACGGCCTGGGACATGAAGATGGCCGATCTCTACAACGGTTGTCTGGCAATCATGCGATGTTCGGAACGCGATCATGTACTCGCAATGGGATGGACGCCGGAAACGGCCGCCGATTTCCTCTGGGCGACGATCAGCATCGAAAACTGGGAACACCTGACCCTGGAACGCGGCTGGACACAGGGCGAATACCTGGAGCGGATCAAAGCGATCCTCAAACAGGTATTGGTGACTGGCTAGGTCGCGGTTCAGGCCCTGTGGCGCAGGTTTGCGCTATACTCCCCCGGAAATGGGGGAGTTTTGATTCTGGATAGGCGAGGCGATGATGACGACGCTGGCGGCAGTCGATCTGGGGAATGAGTCCGGGCGGGTGATGCGGGTGACGTTCGACGGTGGGCGGATCAGCAGCAGCGAGGTTTACCGCTTCCTAAACCAACCGGTCACGGTCACGGGGACGCTGTATTGGGATGCGCTGCGGCTGTGGCACGAGATCGAGATCGGGCTGGGCAAGGCACTGGCCGAAACGGTGGACGGGATCGGCGTGGATTCGTTCGGCGTGGATTTCGGTCTGCTGGATGGGCACGGCAAGCTGATCGGCAACCCGGTACATATGCGGGACAGGCGTACCGAGGGGATGATGGAGTGGGTGCTGGCGCGCGTGCCGCGGGCAACGCTGTGGGAGCGGAGCGGTGGGATCGGGTTCTACGTCATCAACACGCTGTACCAACTGGCGGCGGTGCTGCAGGATGCGCCCTGGCAATTGGAGGCGGCACGGACATTCCTGACCATGCCGAACCTGCTGAATTACTGGCTGACGGGCGAGAAGCTCTCCGAGTTCACGCACACCACGACGACGCAGTGCTATAACCCGCTGGCGGGGGATTGGGACTGGCTCACGCTGGAGACGCTGGGCATCCCGACGGCAATGTTCCCAGCGGTGGTGCATCCGGGCGAGCGGATCGGGGCATACCGGGAGGTTCCAGTGTATGCGGTAGCCAGCCATGATACCGGCAGCGCGGTGGTGGCCGTCCCGGCGGAGACACCGCACTACGCCTACATCAGCAGCGGGACATGGAGCCTGTTCGGGGTGGAGACACGCCAGCCGCTCATCAATCCGGCGGCAATGGCGGCCAACCTGACGAGTGAGGGCGGCGCATTCGGGACGTTCCGCCCGTTGAAGATGGTGATGGGGATGTGGCTGGTGCAGCAGTGCCGGGTCGCGTGGGCCGCGCAGGGGATCGATACCGATTACGAGCGACTGCTGAAGCAGGCCGAGGCGGCCGCGCCGTTCCGGTCGCTGATCGACCCAGATGAGGCCGGGTTCTTCCCGCCAGGGGATATGCCGGGGCGGGTGCGGGCGTTCTGCGAGCGGACGGGTCAGGCCGTGCCAGAGTCGGTGGGCGAGACTCTGCGGTGCGTGTTAGAGAGTCTGGCGCTAAAGTACCGGATGGTAGTCGAGCAGCTGGAGGGAGCCAGCGGCAAGCCGGTCGAGGTGATCCACATTGTGGGGGGCGGCTCACAGAATCCGCTGCTGTGCCAGATGGCGGCGGATGCAACTGGGCGGCTGGTGCTGGCCGGGCCGGTGGAGGCGACGGCGTTGGGCAATGGGCTGGCGCAGCTGATTGGGCGAGGGGAACTGGCCGGGCTGGATGAGGCGCGGACGGTGGTGCGAACGAGTCTGCCACCGGCGCGGTACGATCCGCGGCGGGGGATGGGTTGGGAGGAGGCGTATGGGCGGTTCGTGGGGATGGTCGAGGGGGAATAGTTTATAGTTGATTGTTTATAGAGCAGTATAAATTGGGTGGCAGTCCGTAGTGAGGAAGCATCACACCCCACGACGAAAATCCCTATACGCATTGAGTGGCACAAAAACTTGCCCACCCCTGGCCCCTCCCTGCCTGCGAAGCAGGGAGGATTCGCGCTGAGCGGGCTACCAAGAGATGAGGGCGGGTTCTTCGAGGACCTGGCGGAGGTCCTGGATGAATTGAGCGGCCTGAGCACCATCGACCACGCGGTGGTCGGCGGAGAGTGTGATGCTCATGAAGGAGCGCAGGACGGGCTGGTCATGCTCATCGGGCACGAAGAGGCGCTGTGTCCGCCCCACAGCGAGGATGCCGACCTGAGGGGGGTTGATGATAGCCGTGAAGCGATCTACACCGTACATGCCCAGGTTGCTGATGGTAAAGGTTCCGTCGATCATGTCGGGGACTTTGAGAGCGCCACTGCGGGCACGCCCGGCTAGATCATCGACGGCGGTCTGAATCTCGCGCAGGGAGCGGCGTTCGGCGTGATGGATGACGGGCACGATCAGACCAGCATCAAGGGCAACGGCCATGCCGATGTTGGCGGTGGGCCAGAGGGCGACTTCCTCACCGTCGATGGTAGCGTTCAGCCAGGAATGGCGGAGCAGCACCGAGGCGCAGACCTTGACCAACAGAGCTGTGACCGAGAGCTTCTCGTTCCGGGCTTTGAGGCGGGCACGCAGGGCATCAATGGCGGTGGTTTCCACTTGGGCTTCAAAGAAGATGTGCGGCGCGGTCTGGAAGCTCTTCTGGAGGCGCAGGGCGATGGTGCGGCGCATCCCTTCCAGCTTGACGCGGGTCGGTTCGTCGGGGCTGGTCGGGACTGGAGTGCTCACGGGCAGGCTGGGCGTGGGCGGACGCCAGACGGTTTCGACCTGAGCGGTCTGGCGGGCGGCCTGGACATCGTGGGCCTGGATGCGCCCGCGCGGGCCAGTTCCGGTGACCGTGGTCAGATCGACGCCGTGCTGCTCAGCGATGTAACGGGCAGCGGGCGTGGCGCGGAGCTTGCCCACCGCATCAGCGGGAGCCGCCAGAGCAGCCTCGACATCGCGGCGGGTGATGCGCTGGTGGGGACCAGTGCCTTTGACCTGGGTCAGATCGAGGTTGACGGACTCGGCGAGGCGTTGGGCAACTGGCGTAGCGGTCACGCCGGATGGGGCAGCGGCAGGTGACGGGGTTGGCTCATATGCTGGGACAGTGGTTGAGGCAGCGGATTGGGTGGCCGCGCTGAGATCGGCGGGGCGCGCTTCGCCAGGACGGAGCAAATAGGCGATGACTTCGGTGACGGGGACAGTATCACCCTGTTTGTAGCGCAGGCCGATGAGCGTGCCATCTTCAGGGGCTTCTACTTCCATGTTGACCTTATCGGTGGTCACTTCACAGATGGGATCACCGGCGCGGACAGTATCGCCGTCGGCTTTAAGCCACTGGACGATATCGCAGGTTTCGAGGGTGAAGCCAAACTTGGGCATGATGATCGGGACGGGCATAATCGATTCCCTGCTTTAGTATTGGCCCTGAGCGAGCTTGCGAGCTTCACGGACAATGTCTTCGACCTGTGGGACGGTGGCACGTTCCAGTTCACGATTGTAGGGGATGGGAATATCCAGCGCGGCCAGACGGCGCACCGGGGCTTCCAGGTAGTCGAAGGCTTCGCTGGAGGCGATGCGGGCGACGATCTCGCCGCCAAAGCCGCCCATCTCGACGGCTTCGTGGACGACCAGGGCACGGCCGGTTTTGATGACCGATTCGATGATGGGAGCGTCATCCAGCGGCTTGAGGGTGCGCGGATCGACGATTTCCAGTTCGATGCCCTCTTTGGCGAGTTCGTCAGCCGCCTGGAGGGCGCGGCTGACCATCACCGAGGTGGCGACGACGGTGACGTGCCTGCCTTGGCGAATCACATTGGTCTGGCCGAGTGGCACGCGGTAGAGTTCTTCGGGAACCGGCCCTTTGGTCTTATAGAGCAGCTTGTGTTCAACGAAGATAACGGGGTTGTTGTCCTCGATAGCGGAGACGAGCAGTCCTTTGGCATCGTAGGCGCTGCTGGGCATGACGACCTTGAGGCCGGGGATATGGACAAACCAGTTTTCCAGGCTTTCGCTGTGCTGGGCGGCCGCGCCTGTGCCGGAGCCGCCGGGCATCCGCAGCACCATCGGGACGCTGGCTTTGCCACCGAACATGAAGCGGACTTTGGCGGCCTGCAAGACCAACTGCTCCATCGCCAGGGTGACGAAGTCCATGAACTGCATCTCGCCGACGGGGCGCATCCCGGTCAGGGCCGCGCCGACGCAGGCTCCGGCGATGCCGGCTTCGGAGATGGGGGTATCGATGATGCGCTGCGGGCCGAACTCGTCCAGCAGGCCAGCGGTGACTCCGAAGGCGCCGCCGTAGACACCGATGTCTTCGCCGATGCAAAAGACACGTTCATCGGCGGTCATGAGCTGCCGAAGGGCTTCGCGGAGCGCCTCGGCGTAGGTAATCTCACGCATAGACGCCCTCCAGAATGGCAGCTATATCGGGATCGGCACTGTTCTCGCTGAACTCGACAGCGTTATCGATGATGCGGAGGCTGGAGTCGCGCATGGCGGCCGCTTCAGCTTCGGAGAGAATACCCGCAGTCACAAGCAGGGCACTGAAGCGCTTGATCGGATCACGCTTGTCCATCCACTCGTTGACTTCTTCGCGAGTGCGATAAGCCTGACGGTCGCTCTTGGAATGGCCCTTATAGCGATAGGTCTTGGATTCAACGAAGGACGGTCCTTCCCCACGGCGGGCGCGAGCAGCGGCCTGATCGATGGCTTCGTAGACAGCCAGAGCGTCGTTGCCATCGACGGTGACGCCGGGTATGTTATAGCCGTGGGCGCGGGTGCTGATATTTTCGACGGTGAAGGCTTTCTGCACAGGCATCGACATGGCGTATTGGTTGTTCTCGCACAGGTAGATGACGGGCAGCTTCCAGATGGCGGACATGTTCATCGATTCATGGAGCGCGCCTTCGTTAGCGGCGCCATCGCCGAAGATGACCAGGCAGACCTGATCGGTCTTACGCATCTTGATGCTGAGGCCGACACCGATGGCAATGGGGACACCGCCAGCGACGATGCCGTTGGCACCGAGGTTATTGGACTCGATGTCGGCGATGTGCATACTGCCGCCACGTCCGCGGCAGTAACCAGTTTCTTTGCCCATGAACTCGGCCATCATGCGGTTGACATCCGATCCCCATGAGAGGCAGTGGCCGTGACCGCGATGGTGGTTGAGCAGATAGTCGCCGTCCCTAAGAGCGTTGGATGCACCGACGGCGGTGGCTTCCTGGCCGATGGACAGATGCATCGTGCCGTGGACTTTGCCGAGGGCGTAAAGCTGCTCGGCGCGTTCCTCGAAGGCACGGATGGTGTGCATATCCTGGAGCATCTGCTTGAGGACTTCCGGCCCCAGTGATTCAATGACATCGTGGTAGCGACGGATGACTTCGGGCGTGATCTGAAAGGGTGTGTCCATAAAAGTAGATTGACCTCTGCTTGGGCGGCGGGCAGGAACTCTCCTGATAAGCAACTCGCCGCTCGCTTCACATTATTGACTGGCTGGAGGTGGATTGAAGGGCAGTTTGCTGAAGAAGCTGTTGAAATCGAACTCGACCTGGGCGTTGCGGGTGACGATGCGGTGCAGTTCCCGCAAGAGCGGCAGGGCATCGGGCGTGATTTCACCGCGCTGGATCATGGCTTCGATGGCGGGCATGACAGCGATGACCGCATCAACGCCTTCGATGGTCTCGCCGGGCATCTCTTCGACGGCGTCGCTGTAAGACATACCTTTGCCGAGCAATCGCCCCATGCGCGAGTTGCGGCCGCCCTGGGTGGTGACATAGAGATCACCCGCGCCGGGCAGACTGAAGACAGTCTCGCGCCCGCCGCCGAGTTTCTCGACCAGGATAGCGGTTTCGGCCAAGCCCTGGGCGAAGATAGCAGCGGCGTAGTTGTGCATGTGGGCGTTGGCGATATCGGGCGATTGGCGTTCGAGGACGCCTGCGGCAAGTCCGACGGCCAGAGCGTAGGGATTCTTCATCGCCACGCAGACTTCGACGCCGATGATGTCGGTCGAAGTCCAAATGTGGTAGTAGGGAGTGGAGAAGAGGGAGCGCAGACGCTCGGCCACTGCTGCCTCACGGGAGACGAAGACGACGCTGGTATGGCGGCGGGCGGCCAGTTCGCCGGCGATAGATGGCCCACCGACAGCGGCATAATGCACCTTGTCGCGGATGGAAGCGGGCAGATTTTCCCGGATCACATCGGGCAGAATCTGGAGGTGGCCGTCAGGGCTGCTTTCCAGCCCTTTAGTAATCATCATGACGATTTGACCTGGCTCCAGGTAGGGGCCGACCGCCTCGGCGACCCAGTGCACGCCGCGCGAGTTAACGCCGAGCAGGACGACATCCGCGCCGGCAACGGCTTTGGGGATATCGGTGTGATAGAAAGGCTGGACACGCTCATGGATGGGGCGGCGCAGGCGGGGATGAATGCGTTGTTCCAGGCAGCTCAAGATGATGTCATCATCGAGGTGCGTCCCGACGAGGCGCACCTCGTGACCGTTATCTGCGACCGGATAGGTGATGGCTGTGCCCATCACGCCCGCACCAACTACTGCGATGATCGCCATGTCGCTGCCTTCTTTGACTTGATGAGTCGAATGTATATAATTGCACAAATGTGAACAGCGGTCACATTTTACAGGATTCTAAGGGAGCCTCTGGGGGTTGTCAAGCAACGGTCTGGGATGGTCATGAGGCCGGATTTTCTCTCCAAACGCTCATCTTAACGGTGATACAGGTTTACTTGACAGGCTCCATAAAACGCAATATATTCTTCACATCAGTGCAGGGTTTGCACGTTTGTGAAAAGTTTCAACAAATCTCTTCATGTGAAGAGTGTGTGTTTTAGAGTTGTTTGTGGAGGCATGGGCGCATGGCCCGATTTGCACTGCCCCGCCGGCAAGCGGTTCCCGTCGATGCAGAGAAACCGCGCAAACGGTTCTGGTCGGGCGAAAACCCGCTCTTCTGGTTAAGCCCGGCAGTCCTTCTCTTGTTCCTGTACAGCATCTATCCCCTGGTTTTCAATGTTTATCGCAGTTTCTTCGAGTTCAGCGGCTCGCGCAAAGTGTGGGTTGACCGCGATGTGCAGAACTGGATCAAGCTGTTCACTGACGATCCCCGATTCGGAAATGCGCTGGCGGTGACATTCACCTATGTGGCCGTCGCGTTGGTGGTACAGCTACTGCTGGGGCTTGTGGTGGCGCTACTGCTGGATGCCAAACCGTGGGCGTCTGGGCTGATGCAGACACTCATCATATTACCAATGGTAGTCGCTCCTGCCGTCGCCGGATTGATGGGGCGGTTGATGATGCATTCCGAGTTCGGAATCATGTCCTATTACGTCTACGATTTTGGGATTCTGCAAAAGGAAGAACCCTTATTGGGCGGGTCAGGACGTTATGCCCTAATCGCGGTGCTGCTGATCGACATCTGGCAGTGGACACCCTTCTTCGTGCTGATCATCCTGGCTGGTCTGAAGGGGATGCCCACCGAAGTATTGGAAGCAGCAGAAGTAGACGGGGCCAACTGGTTCCAGCGGCTTACGCGCGTTAAGATCCCCCTCTTGTTCGGCGTCATCACAGTTGCTGTTCTCTTTCGCCTGGTTGATCTGCTCAAAGTATTCGACTACATCGCCATTATGACGGCCGGTGGTCCCGCCGGGCGCACCGAGTCGATGAGTTATTACAACTCGGTGATGACCTTCAATCAATTGAAATGGGGTTACGGCGCGACCATTGGGGTTGTCATCATGCTGCTGGGTTGGATTTCTGCGTGGACATACCAGAAAGTCTTCCGGCTCAAGTGGTAAGTGATTGGCCTCATTCAGATCATCTCTTCAATAATTGATGTGGATATACTGACATGACTGAAGTTGTTATTTCCGATGCACAACGTGAAGCGAACCGGCAGCACCTTCGGAGACTACACCGACGCCAATTCATCAACAAAATCATCCTGACGATTGTCAGCGGGTTGATCGTACTGGCATTTGTGTTTCCTATCTTTTATTGGGCGCGGTTGTCGATTGTCCCTTACAAGTTTGTCTTTACCGTTCCTCCGCGCTATGACATCCCTGAAACGACTACCGCCTGGTGGAGTGTAGTGATCGGAGGACGTTCCTACAGTGACGTCATTCTGGAGCAGATCGGCAATCCTTCCGGCGTTGGCGGGGCCGGAACAGAAGGCTACGATATTCGCCCGCGCATCGTCAACAGCGTCGTGGTCGCCGGACTCAGCACAATCATCGTGATATCGGTGGCGACTTTTACGGCCTATGCCCTGTCCAGGTTTCAAATTCGCGGCAAACAGAACATTGTCTTTTTCATCCTGTCGACGCGGTTCATGCCTGGCGTGGCGGTGGTGTTTCCGCTGTTCATTCTGTACCAGAGCATCAATCTGTATGACACCTTACAGGGACTGGTTCTCGCTCATGTTGTCATTAACCTGCCGATTGCTACACTGCTCCTGAAGAGCTTCTTCGACGACATCCCGCAGGACCTGGACGACGCAGCGATGGTGGATGGCTGCACGCGCTTCGGCGCATTCTGGCGGATCATCATCCGTTACATTGCGCCAGGATTGGCCGCCGCCGCAGTCCTGTGTTTCATCTTCTCATGGAACGAATTCCTGTTCTCGCTGTATCTGACGCGGACACCGGAACTCAAGACCGTACCGGTGACGATCCGCACTTACGACGCCTCGGCGGGAACAACGGAGTGGGGCATGATGGCAGCGGCCGGAACGGCGGCGATCGTGCCCGTGTTCATCTTTGTACTGTTCGTTCAGCGTTACCTCATTCGTGGTTTGACCCTGGGTGCCGTCCGAGGCTAGAGCAACTAGCAACCAGAGTTGATATCGGGAAAGGGGGTGATGTGAGTCTCCCGCCAGGTTAGTCGCCTGGAGATTGCCAGAAGGCAGTCACCCAGTCCGTCGTGTGTCCACAATTTAACTATAGGGGATTGAGAATGAACGAGCGCGATCGCAAACAAAGACTTTATGTTGCTGAGCAGGCCCGGAAACTGGCCAAGGGTGGCATCAGCCGCCGCGAGTTCCTGCGCCGCGCCGGTCTGGCTGGCTTCGGCTTCAGCGCCGCCGGCCTGATGCGGATGGAAACCCATGCCAAGAGCCGTGTCGCTCGCCCGATGGCGCAGACCAGCGGCGCACTGCTGAGCGAAGAGCAGATCACCTGGCTGAAGGAAGTCGGCGGCCGCTTTGCCGGGACGACGGTGCGTATTTCTTCGGAATCGACGGCGCCGAGCCAGATTATCAGCGCGCTGGCGACAGACGCCGATGATCCGAACAGCTTCCAGAACCTGACAGGTATCCAGGTTGTGTGGGAACAGATTCCTCTGGATCAGGTGTTGAGCAAGCTGGTGCAGGACACCGCCACGGAATCCGCGCAGAACGATATTTACTACATGGATCAGGCGTGGGTTGGCCGCTTCGTAAACGACACCATCGATCCGTCAGCCCGTCTGGCGGACGGCAGCGACCTGAATATGCCCGACTTCAACTTCGATGATTTCGTGCCGGAGCTGCTGCCAGCGCTGGCTTCGTATGGCGGTCGTCTGGTCGGCTTGCCCTTCGACATTCCGATCTTCATCTACATGTACCGCAAGGATGTGTACGATCAGCTCGGTCTGAAGCCAGCGACGAATATGGACGAGTTCCTGGCGGCAGTCAAGACCATCGATGAAGCTAAGCTAACCAACGCTGACGGTTCGGAAATCCGCGGCTACATCGGCCAGTGGCAGAGCGGTCACTATGCGCTCCAGTGCGACTGGACCGCGTGGCTGTGGTCGCATGGCGGATCGCACACCGGCAAGGACGGCACGGTCGTCATCAATGACGAGAACGGCGTCGCCGGCGCGAACTACATGCTGGAACTGGCTAAGTATGTGCCATCGGGCGTGACCACCTGGGACTGGGGTGGACAGGGCAGCGCAATGGTTGCCGGCGTCGGCGCCAATGTGATTTCCTGGGCAGAATTCTTCCCCGGACTGGACGGCGACAACTCACCGACCCAAGGTCTGTGGGAAACAGCCGACCTGCCGGTCGAGAAGGCACTGCGTCCGAAAGAGGAATGCAGCTTCGACGAAACCCCGGCCATTGGCCATCAGGGTGGTTCATGCATGGGTCTGTCGAAGTACAGCCAGAACCCGGATGCGGCCTGGATCTTCCTCCAGTACGCGACCAGCGCCCCGGTGCAGACGGCCGCGGCGGCTTCGAGCAACACGCCGATCCGTCTGAGCGCCTTCGAGGCTCCGATTGTTCTGGAACGCGCCAAGGTCACGCCGCTGACCACCCGTCACTTCCCGGCCGCCCTCAAGGCGATCCAGGAACGGATGGGAACCGAGCCGCACTTCCCCGGCTGGGCGACGGCCTCCGGCACGGGCGGCCCGATCCCGACCGAACTGGGCAATATGACGGCCGCGGCGGTTGCGGGCCAGGCGGTCGATGTGAAGGCGTCGCTGGACGCCATCGCGGGTTTCATCGAAGACGCGATCAACGAGGTCTAGTTTCTGTTTGCAGCGAGGAGGGGGCGGTTTCCGCCGCCCTCCTCATTCTGTCTGGTCAGCAGTCACCAGGGTTGGGTCCCCGGCGCATCGCCGCCTCCGCGTTCAACTGGCTGAGGACTCAATCCTGGCAAGTGGGGATCAGAAATACATCCTCAGCCCCATCCCCTCTGCATCGCATGGAGGAGAGATGAAAAGTCAGGGTAAAATAGCTGGGTAGAAGTGTTCTTTTTGTTTATGAAAAGAGGTTGCACGAACCTTGAACGCCGTGAAAGACCTCGTTATTGGTGTAGACAGCAGTACGACGGCCTGTAAAGGCATTGCCTGGGATCGGCACGGGCGCATTGTGGCGGAAGCCCGCGCTAGTTTTGAACTCATCTCCCCACAGCCCAACTTCTACGAACAGAAAGCGGAAGACTGGTGGATCGCGCTGTGCACGGTGCTGCGCGGCCTGACGGCGCAGGTCGGGGCAGAGCGCATCGCGGCGATGAGCATCACCCATCAACGCGAAAGCTTCGTGCCGGTGGACGAGCAGTGCCGCCCGCTGCGGAACGCGATCCTGTGGCTGGATGACCGCTGCGCCGCGCAGGTCGATGATCTCGACCGGATGTTTGGGAACGACGCCCTACACGACCTGACAGGCAAAGGCCCCTCCACGAAACAGTCGCTGCCGAAGTTCCTGTGGCTCCAGCAGCATGAACCAGAGGTGCTGCCGCGGGCATACAAGATCGTGGATGTCCATGGCTTCCTGGTGACGAAGCTGACGGGGCAGTGGGTGACGAGCCTTCCCTGCGCTGATCCGTTCGGGGTAGTGGATATGCGGAAAGGCGACTGGGCGGAGGATGTGATCCGCAAGATCGGCCTACGACCAGAGCAGTTCGTCAAGATCGAGCCACCTGGCAGCGTGCTGGGGATGGTGACGGCGGTGGCCGCGCAAGAGTGCGGCCTGCTGGAAGGAACGCCTATCGTGGCCGGGGCCGGGGATGGTCAGAGCGCTGGACTGGGGGCCAACATCACCGGGCCGGGCAAAGCCTACCTGAATCTGGGCACGGCGATGGTCTCCGGGGCGCACGCTGACAGCTATGTGGCCGATAAAGCCTTCCGCACCCTGTGTTCTCCGATTGCCGGGGCGTTCGTCCCGGAAGAGGTGCTGGGTGGCGGCACATTCACTATCAACTGGTTTGTGGAAAACTTCGGGCCAGATACATCCCGGTTGGGGCTGCCCGTTTCCCGCGAAGAGGTTCTGGAACTGGCCGCGGCCAAGCTGCCTCCCGGTTCGCTGGGGCTGATGCTCGTGCCTTACTGGAGTACGGTGATGCCGCCGTATTGGGACCCACGTGCGACCGGGATCACCGTCGGTTGGACGGGGGCGCACCGCAAAGAGCATTTCTACCGAGCGATCATGGAAGGCATCGCCTACGAACATCGCCTGGGGATCGAGGGTATTGAGCGAGCGACTGGGCAACATATCGGCGAGTTCATCCTGATGGGCGGCGGATCGCGCAGCGCGTTGTGGTGTCAGATCGTGGCGGATATTTCCGGGCGGAAGGTCACGCGGGCCAGCACGACCGAGGCAACCAACCTGGGGGCGGGCATCCTAGCGGCCTATGCCGCCGGGTGGTATCCCACGGTGAAGGCTGCGGCAGACGCGATGACCTCAACGGAGCGCAGCTTCGAGCCAGATGACAAGACCCACGCGATCTATGACCGGTTGTTCAGAGAGGTGTACGCCGGGTTGTTTCCGGCGCTCAAGACAGCAATTGATCGACTGTTCGATCTGACTTACTATCAAGGTAGTAGAGAGTAAAGGCGGATTATCATGCGGATTGCATTGGGATGCGATGAAGCGGGACTGCCCCTGATGGATGTCCTGCGTCAGCATTTGAAGGACAAGGGAATTGAAGTGGCCGACTACGGCGTGCATTCGGTCGATCCGGTGGATTACCCCGATATCGCGGTACAGGCATCGGAAGCGGTGGCGGACGGTTCGTGCGACCGGGGCATTCTGGTATGCGGAACGGGGATCGGCATGTGCATCACTGCCAACAAGATTCCCGGTGTGCGGGCGGCGCTGTGTCATGATACGTATTCGGCGGAACGGGCGCGGAAGAGCAACGACGCCCAAGTGCTGACGATGGGCGCGCGCGTCATCGGTCCAGAACTGGCGAAGGCGATTCTGGATGTGTGGCTGGAATCCGACTTCGCTGGAGGGCGGTCGACACCGAAGGTCGAGAAGATGAAAGCGGTCGATGAGCGTTTTCGCCAGTACCTCCAAGAAAAAGGGTAAAATATTGGAACGGGCAGACGAGGAGAAGCCTGTCCTTACGATATGATTCAATGCGTCGTTGGATCAATGACAGAGGTGTATCTGTGGGCTGCACGGATTGTTGTTGTCAGCAGGGCGAGTCGAATACCTGATGTATTCCGAGAACCGCGATGATCTCCTGACTCGTGTGGCTTCGCTGTACTATGAGCATGATTACAGCCAACAACAGATCGCCGATCTAGTGAATACGTCACGGTCGAATATCTCGCGTCTGCTCAAAGAGGCCAAGCAAAAAGGCCTGGTCGAAATCCGCATTCACAAACGCATTCCGACGGTTCCCAGCCTGGAGCGTGAGTTCCAGGATCGATTTGGCCTGCATCAGGCCATGATCGTCGATTCGAACATCGGCGATGCGGATGAACGGCTCGCAGCAGCTGGACAACTGGCGGCGTGGTATCTGGACGAGATTCTGCGGCCGGATAACATCCTGGCAATCGCTTGGGGGACAGGTGTAGCTG
The DNA here is from genome assembly GCA_964556745.1 of uncultured Anaerolineaceae bacterium. GTDB lineage: Bacteria > Chloroflexota > Anaerolineae > Aggregatilineales > Phototrophicaceae > CFX2. The sequence goes on along the minus strand of CAZKXW010000024.1, from coordinate 27,261 downwards.
CGGCCGTCGAAGCGATGGCAATGCATCCGGTGATGCATGTCCAGGTAGTGCAGATGATCGGTTCGGTAGGATCGAGAGTTTCAGACACGGACGGACCGGAACTGGCGCGTAAGCTGGCGAACAAGTTAGGCGGGCAGTACCACTATCTGCATGCGCCGCTGTTTGTGGACAACCAGACGGTACGCGATATGTTTATGGAACAGCCGACGATCAAGGCGACGCTGGAACTGGCGCGTAAAGCCCATGTGGCGCTGGTTGGGATCGGCACGACAGAGCCAGAAGCTGCCAGCTTCCTGCGGGCAGGACACCTCACGCTGAAGCAGCTCCAAGAACTACGAGCGCAGGGGGCGGTTGGCGAAAGCTCCGGCAAGCACTTCAACATCAACGGGCACGGAGACTTCGACATCAACCACCGGGTCATTGCGCTGAGCCTGAATGACCTCAAGCGCGTACCATATGTAGTGGCGGTGGCCTGCGGACTCCTCAAGCAGCGCTCAATCTTGGGCGCGATCCGGGGTGGTTACGTGAAGGCACTGGCAACCGACTCGCTCACAGCACAGGCAGTGCTGGACGAAGCCGAAAAGGTCTAGGTGCGCGTTCTCTCTTAATCCCATTTCATATAGACCCAGACCGGAGCGAAACCGTGCCACTGGCGGTTACGAGCGCCATCGGTGACGTTATCGACACAGAGATCGGTCTGGATTTCCGAACGCATCGCCGGATCGGCATAGGTGATGCTGACGACGGGCAAACGGGAATGGAGCCGGTCGCCCTCCAGGAGTGCGTTCGCCAGCAGGAACGGATAACGGATGGTCATCAAGCTCTGGTATCGATAGAAAGTGATGCCGCAGGGCTGGCCGTACCGTGCCAGTAGCCAACCCACGGCCAGCGGCTGCTTCAAGGTGATGTAAATGGGGCCGATGGCGATCTGATTCACCGAACGGTACATCTCGGCAGTTCCGCCAGGAGCGAGTTCGACGGTCAGGCGCTTGGGGGTGAAGTCGCTGAAGCGCAGCGCGGCGTAAGATTCGCTGGACTGCGGCCAGGCGGTCGTGCCGGGCGTAATCCCCAGCAGGCAGGGCGCGCCTTGGCAGTGATCCAGGCTGGCCGCGCGGGGATCATCTGGCATGGCATAGGACTGCCCCCAGGCCAGCGCCGCGCCTGTGCCCATCAGCAGCAGGGAGGAGAGTGCCAGAGCCATGACCAGCAGCAGACGTGTCATCGCCTTGATCTCTACGCAATCTGGCAGACGGACAATCGTTTAGGGAGAGCTTGTTACTGTCACTATCGATGATGTGCCTGACTACAGCCCCTCGAAACGGGCCAGGGCGGAATAGGTTTCTTTCAGCGCCGGGTAGAGGCCCTGGAAAGCCGGATACAGCCGGGTGTATTCGGCAACGCCGGCCGGGTCAGGCTGGATGACATCGACTTTGCGAACCATCTGGGCGCAGGCGGCCGGGACATCCGGGTAGGCTCCCGCGCCGACAGCGGCCAGGATCGCCGCGCCGAAGGCTGAGCCTTCGTTGGTGTTGATGGTGTAGAGCGGGATGCCCATGATGTCGGTGGTGAGCTGCCGCCAGACGATGCTGTTGGCTGCGCCGCCGGTAACAACCGCTTCGGCGGGATTGACGCCCAGCGAACGCAGCAGTTCCAACTGGTCGCGCATCCCGTAGGCGATGCCTTCCATGGCTGAGCGCACCAGATGGGCTAAACCGTGGCGCAGCGTGAAGCCGACGAATGCGCCACGCGCAAAGGGATCGGGATGCGGGTTGCGTTCGCCCGTCAGATACGGCGCGAAGAGCAGACCGAGCGATCCGCGTGGCACACTTTCGGCCATGCGGTTGAGGTCGTCGTAGCTCTGGCCGGGGGTGAATTCGTCATGCACCCAACGCAGGCCACCCGCCGCGCTGAGCATGACGCCCATGTGCAGCCACGTCCCCGCCATTGGGCCGCAGAAGGTATGCAGGCGGCCGTCAGGTTCAGGGGCATAGCGTTTGGCGATGGCGTGGGCGACACCGGATGTGCCGATGGCAAGGCTCGCCATCCCCTCATCGACAACACCCATGCCGATGGCCGCAGCGGGTTGGTCGCCCGCGCCGCCGACGATGGGAGTGCCGACTTTTAGTCCCGTCTGGGCAGCGGCTTCCACACTGACGTGGGCGCAGACATCCGGCGACTCGCACAGGGCAGGCAGCCAAGCACGGGGGATATCGTAGGCAGCGATGAGTTCGTCATTCCAGGTGCGCATACCGATATCCATCAGGCCGAAGCCGGAGGCATCAGCGACATCGGCTACAAACGCGCCGCTCAAGCGGTAGCGGACGTAGTCCTTCGGCAGCAGAACGTGGGCGATGCGGGCGTAGGCATCTGGCTCGTTCTGGCGCACCCACATGATCTTGGGGGCGGTGAAGCCGGGCAGCAGGATACTGCCGATCAGCTTGTAAAGGCGCTTGGCACCGATCTTCTCGGTGATGGCGGCACACTGCGCCCCACTGCGCTGGTCATTCCAGAGGATGGCCGGTCGGACGGGTTTGCCATCTTTGTCGAGCGGGGTTAGGCCGTGCATCTGCCCAGTGAGGCCGACCGCTGCGACCTGATCCGCCGGAATCTGTTTCATCACTTCGCGCAGCGAGGCACTGGCCGCCTGCCACCAGTTCTCTGGGTCCTGTTCCGACCAGAGCGGACGCGGGGTGGAAAGGTCGTGGGGGTGACTCTTGGAGGCGACTACCGTGCCCTGCTCGTCGATGACCAGGGCTTTGGAGGCGGTCGTGCTGACATCGATACCAATGAAGTATCTACTCATGATGGGGGTTCCTCGTCAGAAAAGGGATTATCCAGGGCACTTTTCCGACGAGTCTACGGTGGGCAAGGCGAGATGTCAAACAGGTGGAAAGGGATGATTTCGACGGCTATGAGTCGTTCAACCCACCGAAAACCAGGCTCGCAGCGTCTCGCGCAGCCGGATAAAGGCTGCATCCTGGCAGCGATTCAAAGAGACCTGCTCAGCGATTTGTCGAAACAGGCTGGAGGATAACGGTTTCCTGATCTCCCGAAGCGTCTGGAGCATTGCTTTTTTCGGGTCTTGGGGCTTCACTGCATTCTGTTCGAGCAGCCCGTTTTCGCGCAACCAGACCCGGAGGTTTGTTGGAGAGTCCTTCCATCCCAGGATGGAATCAACCTGTGGTGAGTCACTCCAGACCCAGGCTTCTAATTCCGGCTGGATGATGATGATTCGGGCACGATCTTCCCAACCATTTCGCGCCAGATCCGCTTCGAGTTCAGCCTGCAATGCTTCGAGACTATGTTTTTCCTTACCGGAACCCTGATAATCAAACAGTACCACAGCATAACGAAACTGCCGGGCAAAAGGCCTCAAAAAACGGACGCATTCCGTCCGGCAGCCGGGATCGCGCCGGGGATGCACAAAGATGCTGTATTCAAGCGACCGAATGCCGAGGCTCTTTGGGCGCACAAGCATTCCGTTGAGAGCATTCTCCATATCTTTATCGGCGACGAGGAAGACGATATCTTTCACCGATTCGTTCATCCCAGCACCCCACTGGCAAACAGGGTGTCCAGGCTTATATCGTCCTGCCAGTTCGCCAGCGCAGGATGCTTATCGCCCCGCACGATATCGGTTTCTCCCTCTGGGGTGCGGGCAAAACAAAGGATGTTCCTGGGTTGAGCGAGGCTCAGTACGATGGGGGAATGCGTCGCCAGCAGCACCTGCGCCGAATAGACCGAACTCAACGATTGGTAGACCGTCTCGACTGCACGGGGATAGATGCCGTTCTCAGGCTCTTCAATCAGATAAATCCCGGTGAAATCGGGCAGGTAGGCCAGGATGGTCAACGCCAGCAGCCGCAGCGTCCCATCCGAAACTATCCACGAAGGCGCTTGCAGTCCGGTGTCATATTCGATCACCAGGTAACGGTGGCGATCTTCTGGTCGCTCCACGGTGCGGATAGCGCGGACGTCGTTCAGCGCGGTTTGCACATGCGCGATCCATTCCTGAAGTTTGTCAGGATGGTTGTGTTCGAGGTTATAGATGACCCAGGGCAGGTTCGAGCCATCGGGCAAGAAGGCGCGGGGACCCTGCGGCGGGCTGGCCTTCCGCAGCGCCTCGCTGTTGAGCATGATGCGCTGAACCCCTTCGCTGATGTAACGTTTGAACCAGATTGCAGCCGGGAAGCGAGTTTCGTCTTCGGGCAAATTGGCGAGCGCGGAACGCTTTGGCCCCAATCTGAACTGGTTGTTCCATTCAGTGGTTTCGGACTTGAAATAGTCGTTGCCTGCGGCTGTTTTGTTGACGATTTTTCGCCAGCTTGCAGGAGTTCGCTTGTTCTCACCGACGGTAATCCGTTCCGGCACGTCAGGGATTTCTGGGAAAGCGAGTTGATGCCTTCCGTTCGAGTTCACAGAATGGCTGATGAACCAGAGCGTTTCTGCCAGAATCGCCAGTTCATTGGTTTCTTCATCGACCCCGATGCGGAATTCATAGCGCACATTCCTGGATGGTGAACCGGTTTCGGTTGGGACAACTGCCTCGACGGCGACTTCAAACGCATTCGAGGAACGCATCCAGGTGAGATCGTGAATATCAGGAGCGCGATCCCGGATCATCTCCGTAACAGACTTTGCTGTGACCACTGAAGCCACCAGCGCGATCACATCCAGGAAAGTGGATTTGCCGCTGGCGTTCGGGCCAATCAAGACCTGAAACGGTTCCAACGACTGGCTGATGTAGCGGAGCGCCCGGTAGTTGAGGACTTCGATCCTGGTGAGCATAGGCCGTTCCCTGACTGCTGATCCTCCACTTTATTATAGCCTTTCGGTCGGCTTTGACACCCTCGGAGCAGATTATACGTACATGAATGAAGAACGGAGTCGAGACTCCGCTCGTGTATAATCAGCGTAAATCAGGAATGAGGGCGACCCATGCGAATTATCGTACATACCGGCAAAGGTGGCGTCGGCAAGACCAGCATCTCGGCAGCGACAGCTCTGCGCTGCGCGGAGATGGGGCTGAAAACCATCGTCATCAGCACCGATACAGCACACAGCCTGGCCGATTCTCTAGAAAAGACTATCGGCCCGGAGCCGGTGGAAGTGTATCCGAATTTGTGGGCGCAGGAAGTCGATGCCCGCTACTCGATGGAAAAATACTGGGGTCTGTTCCAGAAGTACATGGTGGCGCTGTTCACCCGGCAAGGCGTTGAGGATGTCGTCGCTGAGGAAGTGACTATCTTACCCGGCCTGGAAGAAGGCGCGCATCTGCTGTGGATCAACAAGTATGTCCAGGATAAGCAGTTCGATGTGTTGGTGGTAGACGCCGCGCCGACGGCAGAGACCCTCCGGCTGCTGAGTCTGCCAGACGTAACCCGCTGGTGGTTTGAGCGCATCCTGACGCTCACGCGCGGGGTTACAAAAGTTATCCGCCCGATCACTAAGCTGATGCGGCGTGGCGATGCTGTCCCGGAAGAGGACGCCTGGACACAGGTGCAGAATCTGTTTACCACGCTGGATACGGTGCGGCGTTTGCTGACCGACCCGGAGATGAGCAGCATCCGGTTGGTGGTCAACCCGGAAAAGATGGTCATTAAGGAAACGCAGCGCACCTACACCTACCTGAACCTGTATGGCTATGCCACCGACGCGATCCTGTGCAACCGCGTGATTCCGCCAGAGGTGAACGATCCCTACTTCAGCATGTGGAAGGCCAACCAGCAGCAAAACCTGGAATACATCCACGAAGCGTTCGGTGAACTGCCGCTGTTCAAAGCGCCGCTCTTCGGCGAGGAAGTCGGCGGGTTGGAGACGCTGCGGAAGCTGGCGCAGGCGCTCTATGGGGATCAGAATCCAGCGCAGAAGTTGTTCGACGGGCGCACGCACACGATTGACAGCCAGGGAGACGGCACCTTCATCCTGAACGTTCCCCTGCCCTTTGCCAGCAAAGAAGATATGGATCTGTACCGTTCGCGCGATGAACTAACGCTGCGGGTCGGCCCCTACAGGCGGAATATCGTGCTGCCCTATGCCCTCTGGGACCTGGAGATTGGCGATGCCAGATTTGAAGAGTCCAGCCTCCGAATTCGCTTCATTCGGGACGAACGGCAGCCGCAGCGCGAACGGGCATAGTCCCGCCGCCCCGGTCGTCGAAATTGAGCTATCCGATACGCAAGACAACCTCGAACCCGCATTTCTGATGCGGCTGGATCAACCCACGTCGTCGCGGAATGGCGCGGCCGCGCCTATCCACCGGGAGCGCCGTGAACTCCACGCCAAAGAAGAGGATAAGCCAGAAGCAGCGGCTCGCGGACTGGAGGCGATCCGCCGGGGGCGCTCACTGCGGATGCAAGTCCGGTTCGCCCGAACGTTGTGGTGGGCCGGTTTGCTGTTTGCACGGGTGCTGTTCTGGCATTATCTGATGCCCAGGGTGATCGGCCAGGAGCGGGTAGATCGGGGCAGCACTGGGCGCTTCGTGGTGTATGCGCGGGAATTCCGGGGCTTCGCCATCCTGATGGGCGGGGTGATGATCAAGCTGGGGCAGTTCGTCTCCACCCGTGAGGATGTGCTGCCGGAAGAGATCACCCGTGAACTGGCGGGACTGCAAGATGAAGTCCCCAGCGTGCCGAATGACCAGATTCGCAAGGTGATCGAGGCGGAACTCGGCCCAATTGCACTGCGGTACAAGTACCTCGCGCCTGATCCCATCGCGGCGGCCTCGCTGGGACAGGTTTACCGGGCGCAGCTTTTGGATGGCGAGAAGGTTGTGGTCAAGGTGCAGCGGCCAGGCATCCGCGAGATCGTCTATACCGATCTGGCGGCGCTGCGGATCGTGGCCTGGGTCGCCAACCAGTTTAGCTTCATCCGCCGCCGGGCGGATATGGGGGCCCTGACCGAGGAGTTTGGGCGTGTGCTGTTGGAGGAAATCTCTTACAAGCACGAAGCCCGCAACGCGATCCGCTTCGCCCAGATGTTTGCCGATGATCTGGGAGTCTACATCCCGCGTGTTTACACGGAACATTCGACCGACTCGGTGCTGACCATCGAAGATGTCACCACCATCAAGATCAACGACTATGCCGCGCTGGAACAGGCAGGAGTTAGTCGCAAGGCGGTCGCGAAGCGCTTGATGGACACTTATCTGCGGCAGGTCTTCGAGGAGCGTTTCTTCCACGCCGATCCGCATCCTGGCAACCTGTTCGTCTACCCGCTGCCACATGAGAACGGCACGCGGCAGTACGGCAAGGATGGGCGGCCTTTCTACCTAATCTTTGTCGATTTTGGGATGACCGGGACACTCACGCCTAAGCTGGCGTCAGGGCTGATCAATACACTGATTTCCATCGTTAAGCGCGACCCTGACGGGTTGGTCAAGAGCTACGAGGAGTTGGGCTTCCTGATGCCGGGAGCCGATACCGAGCGCATCGTCGAGGCGACAAAGGCGACGTTCGATCAGGTTTGGGGCCTGAGCATGACCGAGATCAAGAGCTTCAGCTACAGCGATGCCCGCGAACTCGGCAAAGAATTCAACGATCTGCTCTACGCTATGCCCTTCCAGGTTCCCCAGGACTTCATCTACCTGGGGCGTGCGATGGGCATTCTGAGCGGTATGGCGACCAGTCTCGACCCGAACTTCAACCCCTGGCAGGAACTCGGCCCGTATGCCCAGAAGATGATCGCCCAGACGCTACGGGAAGGCAGCGCCGGCGGGGCGCTCACCGACCCATTGGGGCTGCCGATCATCCAGAGTCTTTTCAATGGCAACGCGCTGCAAACTCTGGCCGAAGTCGGGCGGGTGTTCATCAACCGCACCGTGACCGTCCCGCAGCAGGTCGATGCGGTGCTGGGACAGCTTGAACGCGGCGACCTGACCGTGCGGGTCACGCCGACGCCGACCTATCGCAAGCAGCTTCAACGCATCGAAACGCAGGGACGGCGAGGTACACGGGCGACGGTGTTCGCGGCACTGCTGATCAGCGCGACGTTACTGTATACCAATGGCGATATGACGATGGCCGTGATTGGCTATGTGGTGTCCGGCGGGATACTGCTGACGCTGTTGTTCGGCGGAGACTGAACCGGACGGCCTAAAGCCATCAGCGTCGGATCGGCGATTGGCAAGGCAATACGGAAAGTGCTGCCCCGTCCTGGTTCGCTTTCGGCGGTGATGATGCCATTGTGTCGCTCGATGATCTTACGGGCAATGGGCAACCCCAAGCCGAAGCCGCGCGTCGAGCGGGCTTTATCCACCCGATAGAAGGTGTCAAATATGCGCGGCAAGTCCTCCGAGCTAATGCCAATGCCGCTGTCGCGGATTTCCAGCACGGCGCGGGTTCCTTCCTGGCGGGTCGAGACCTGCACCCAGCCATTGGGTGGGGTATAGCGCAGGGCGTTGTCCAACACATTCTGGAAAGCCTGTGCAAAGAGATCACGCTGGACGACCACGAAAACGGCTGTCTGCGAGGGCGTATAGGTCAGCCGGATATTCTTGTCGTCGAAGCGATTGCGTGACTGCTGCAACCGGTCACGCAGGAAGATATTCATCTCGATCACTTCTGGTTTCCAGGTCGTCTGCTGATCGATGCTGGTGAGCAGCACCATATCATTGATGAGCCGAGTGATGGCATCCACCTGCGCCTGAATGCTCTCAGCGTGCTGTTTGCGCTCGACGGGGCCGGGCGACTTCTCGAACAGGTACAACTTGGTATTGATCAGCGACAGCGGCGTGCGGAACTCGTGCGAGGCATCGCGGATGAAATCAGAAACGATTCGCAGGCGCTCTTGCTCGAAGCGCAGCGCCTGGGACTGCTGCTCGGCGCGTTTGCGCTCGGTGATGTCGCGGACGATGGCGATGACTTCGGTGGTACTGATCGGCGAAATCCGCATTTCGTACTGGCGTGCGGCAGCGTCTGTCCCCAACGTATATTCCACGGTTTCCACATCCTGACTCCGCAGCGCCGCCCGGATGTGCAATTGGATCTGCCGGGCGATATCCTCCGGCAGCACATCCTGGATGCGATGGCCGAACAGCTTGCGCGAAATGCTGGCCGGAGATGACTGCTTGGCCGGAACCACATCCAGCGCGAGGCCGCCTGCGTCCAGACGGTAGAGCGCATCAGGAATAGCCGAAAGGGTGGCGCGGTTACGCGCCTCGCTCTCCTGGAAGTCAGCAAGAAGCCCGGTCTGGCGGTGGCTTTCCCGGAACCAGAGTATCACAAAGACCACGCCAGCAATGGTGGCCATACTCAGGACGATTCGGCTTTGCCGCATCACCTCAACAGCGCCGCTGGCGGCCAGCACTTCTGTAAAGGGAACAGACATTCCCACTACCCAGACCTGCCGATTGACAATGAAAGGCGTCCAGGCTGTGAGTTCGCGGCCTATCCTCGAATCCCAAACGAAGCTGCTGATACCTTGCTGCCCAGCGATAACACCGCTGACCACTGCCGCATACTCGGCCGCACCTTGGGACTGCTGATCCTCGAACAAGTGAGCAATATTTGCACGGGAGTCTTCGGTTGAACGGATGATGCGGCCTTTGAAGAAACCGGTCGAAGGCGTGAACATCCAGGCGCTGCCGCTGTTCAACAGGCGCAGCGGTTCGATGAAGCTGCGCTCTACCAACCCGGCCAGTTCGACCGTGGAACGCTCCGGATCAGCAGCCAGCATGTCGCTGGTTGTGATCTGAATGCTAGTCGCCGCCGTTCGTACCATGTCCAACTGGGTGTTCTGGTAGGCGGACACCGCGGCTGCCGCCAACTGTTCCGCCTGGTCGAGATAGACAAGCCAACTGAGGACAATCGGGATGATCACCAGCGCTCCGACAAGAAAGGTCAGCCGCTTCCGGTAGACGGCGGGACTGGCTTGGGGCGAGTGAGGGTTCATTACTGGCGTCATCGACTATCGCGTTCGTGTCACCTTCGTCAGTCCAATGGGCTTGTCCAACGGATTGCCCTTCGCGGCCGCTAATCCCATGGCGAAGACCTGTCCTGGAATCACCGCCGCAATCGGGCTGAGCCATTCCGGGAGGTTGGCCGGCAGCCGCATCCCCTTTGTTGCCCCGCCCAACACCTGGACATCATCGGAAATGACCAAGCTCTCCGCTCGGCGATCCCGCACCCGCGCCAGAAACTCGCGGATGGGGGGAGAGGCTTTGCCCGTGGGAGCAACGACCATGACCGGGAAACCGGGCTGCACCACCGCCACCGGCCCATGCAGGAAATCGGCCTCGCTGTAGCCATGGGCTGGCACGGTGCAGAGTTCCTGCACCTTCAGGCTGACCTCGATGGCCGTGCAGTAGTTGTAGCCGCGCCCGATGCCAACGAACTGGTCGATGTAGCGGTAGCGTTCCACCCAGTCCATCACGCTCTGGGAATAGGCCACGGTCTGACGCGCCAGCGCCGGAATGTGGCTCAGTCCCTCACGCAGCTCAGGGGAGCCGGTCAGTTCCGAGACCAGCATGGCAATGGTGGTCAGTTCGGCTGTATAGGTTTTGGTGGCAGCAACGCTCTGTTCTTCACCGGCGCGCAGCGCCAGATGGAAGTGCGCTGCCTGCGCCATCAGCGAGTCCGGGTAGTTGGTGATGCACACTGTCAGTGCCCCCTGCGCCCGCGCATCGTGAACCACTTGGGCGACATCGGGAGCCTCCCCGGACTGCGAGATGCCGATCACCAGCGCCCGCGAGAAATTAGGGGCACTGCCATAGAGGGTGTGGATCGAGGGGGTTGCTAGCGCGACGGCCAACCGCGCATGGATGCCCAGCAGGTATTGGGCATAGCGGGCGGCGTTATCGGAGGTTCCACGTGCCGCGATTGAGACAAAGGTCGGGTTAAATTCGCGAATGGCGCTGACGATCTTGCGGACGGTTTCGGCTTCCTGATGCAGCAGGCGGCTGATCACCTCCGGCTGTTCGGCGATTTCCTGTTGTAGAAAGGACATGAAAAAATCTCCCGGTTGGGTGCGACATAATCCCATTTTCCGGGAAGTTATACCACGAGCGGGGTTTCCCCGCCGCTAGATTAGTCCCGGTTCCACAACCACTTCTCACCGGGACGCAGCACACGGTAAGGAATACCCGCCTGCTCCGCCAACCGCGCGAACTCGGAAACATCGGCGGTGTTGAAGCTGAACAGATCGTAGTGACAGGGAACGACCAAGAGCGGATGCACATGCCCAGCCAGAGCAACCGCTTCGGCGCTGTTCATGTTGCCGGGCGTGCCGGGTATGCCTGCCCCATTGATCGGCAGGAAGGCCAGATCGAGCGCGTGAAGGCTCAGCCGCTCAGCCAGTCCGGCATAGGCCAGCGTGTCGCCACTATGATAGATACAGAGACCGTCTACTTCGAAGATGTAACCGAGGAAGGGGTAGCCTTTGTCGGCACTGTACTCGAACTCCGGGTGCGCCGAAGGGATACTGTGAACGGTCAGCGGCCCAACGGTCAAGGTCTCGTCACCGCGTGTGGGGATCAAGCGCTCGCGCGGGAGTCCCAGCCCGACGGCGTGATCGACGGCCGCCAGCGGCAGCACCAGCCGCGCATGTGGCGACACCCGCATCAGATCGGGCAGAGTGCCCGGATCGAGATGATCCGAGTGGCGATGGCTGGCGAACACCCAGGTCGCATCAGTGATTTGGTGGCCACGCAGGGGCGACTCGGTCATACGGATATGGGGTTTATCGGTCTGGGCATACTTGAGCGTCAGATGCTCGGAGAGGTATAGGTCGATCCACCAGGTGACCGAGGCTGTCTTGAAGGCATAGCCGCTTTGCCCCAGCCACCAGACGGCGATCTGTCCTGGCCGGGGCTGGGTAGAACGGATGTCGTCGAGGAGTAGAGCGCCCGTCTGTACCGGTTGTATCATGGTATGATCCTATGGTGATGTCGGCTGTGCAACCGCCGCATTCACCTGTGTCCGGCGTATTTCAGGGGCGCGCGGAAGTGTGAAGAAAAAGATAGCTCCCTTGCCAACTTCCCCCTGGCTGATGACGCCGACCGTACCGCCCAGCTTTTCGACGACCTCGCGGACAATCGACAGTCCCAGCCCGTGGCCAATGAAGCGCTGCTGCCCCAACCGCTCAAAGCGCGCAAACAGCTTCGACTGCAACTCCGGCGGGACGCCGCTGCCGTTATCGCGCACCCAGTAGCGCACAGTCGTCTCGTCTAATATGGTCGCGCCAATGGATATTTCTGGGGGCGAACCGCCATACTTGATGGCATTACTCAGGTAGTTGGTCCAGACTTCTTCCAGCCAGATAGCATGTCCCAGCGCCGGCGGCAGCGACCGATCCACGGTGAGGTGGGCGGCGAACTTATCGATCATCGGCTGGAGCCGCTGTTCCGCCGCGCTGACAATGGCATTCATGTCCACGGCCTGTGCGCGAATATGCTCGCGGCGCAGCTTTGCCAGGCTCAGCAGCGCGTTGACGATGCGCTCCATCGTATCGGCAGTCGTTTCAATGCGCTTGAGCAGCTTGAAGTCCTCGGCGCTGATCTGGCCTTCAAGGTCGGAGACGAGCAGTGAACTATAGGCTGAGATGACTCCAATGGGATTCTTGAGGTCGTGCGCCACGTTGCTGGCATAGGCATCTAGATCGGCGATGAGCTTCTCACGCTGGTCGATCTCCTTCTGGAGCGTCTGGTTGCGGAGGGTCTGCGCCTGGGCTTCCAATTTGGCCGTCTCCAGATCATAGACCGCTTGCAGCGTCTTCAGCCGCAGATCGGCCTGCTCGTTGTAGACCCGTTCTTTGATCGATTGGAACTGCTCAAAGTGTTCCAGCGCCGCCTGGTATTGGCCGAGCATCTTGTGAGCGCGGGAGAGAATCTGGTGGGTCTTGTAAATGTCGGGCCAGACATCCAGTTCGCTGAAGAACGCCAGTGCCCTCTCCAAATACGGCAGTGCCTGCTGTGACCGTCCCATTTCGATCAGCAATTGGCCGATTTCCCGGTTGGCCTCGCCCGCCTCAAAGCGCGAATCGGGATTGCTCAAGGCAATTGTCAGCGCCTTCTGGCAATCCTCCAATGCCTGAACCGACTGCTTCATCCCCGCGTGGGCGATTCCAATCACGATCATGGCCGAAGCCGCCCCACTGATGAAGCCGGCTGCATCCAACAGCGTAAAAGCCTGCCGCGCCAGTTCAATCGCCTTTTCATACCGACCAACTCGATTATGCAACCGCGCCGCTGTCGTCATGGTAATCGCCCGATTGACCGGAGACACTTTCGACGATTGGCGATCGAGTTCCATGGCCTGTTCTAACAGGGGAATCCCCTCGTGGGTGCGGTCAAGTTCGCTGTAGACCAGAGCGACACGGGTCAGCGCGCCGGAGACTTTGGCATCGTCGCCAATTTCTTTGTTGATCTTCAGAGCTTGCAGGAAAGCTTCCAGCGCATCCGGCCGGTTCCCGACTACATCGTAGTTCGCCCCCAGGATGTTTAACGCATCGGCCTCCTGCTGGGGGAAGCGATGCCGCTGGGCCATTTCTAAACCCTGAAGCGCCCACTTGACCGAAGTCACGTAATCCCGCGTTAGATGCGCCGCCCAGGATTGGTGGAGCAGCGCCATGACCGCGCCCAATGGGTAGGCCATCTTCTCAGCAAGAGCCTGCGCCTCCGCAGCCAGACTGAACACCCGCTGTGGATCAACCTCGGTGAGGTGATCACAGAGCGCGTTCGCCGCATCGATGCGATCATGATCCGACGAGGCTTTTTGCAGACGTGCTTCCAACTCGTGAATGTCAGGCGGCATGACGACACTGCTCGATTAAGGATGGCACATTCCCGCACTAACAAGAACTATTTCATTATAGCCGGGTTTCGATGCGATTCGGACAATCAAACCAATCCATTTCGTCTCAAGTCTTCGCGGATTGCGTCCGAAGCCGAAAATTGCGATACAATCATGCTATGTGCTCCTAGCGGACACAGTGTGATCGTTTCTCAAAGCGTTGAGGAGTTCTTGAATAATGAAGAAGCTGTTGATCTTCTGTCTGATGTTGGTCCTGACGGTCAGCGTCGCCCAGGCGCAGGATGCCGTCACCCTGACTATCGAAAGCTGGCGTAATGACGACCTGACCATCTGGCAGGATACCATCATCCCGGCTTTCGAGGCGCAGTATCCTAACATTAAAGTAGTTTTCTCACCTGTCCCGCCAACGGAATACAACGCTGCCCTGAACGCCAAGCTGGAAGGCGGCACGGCCGGTGACCTCATCACCTGCCGTCCTTTCGATGTCTCGCTGGGTCTGTTCGAGAAGGGCTACCTGGCCTCGCTGAACGACCTGCCCGGCATGGAAAACTTCGGCGATGTCGCCAAGAGCGCCTGGATCACCGACGATGGCAGCGATGTCTTCTGCGTGCCGATGGCCTCGGTCATCCACGGGTTCATCTATAACGCCGACATGTTCGCCGAAAATGGCTGGACGGAACCCGCTACCGAATCCGAGTTCTTCGTCCTGCTGGACGCGATCAAGGCTGCCGGCATCGATCCGCTGGTCATGGGCACGAAAGATCAATGGGAATCGGCCACGATGGGCTATCAGAACATCGGCCCGAACTACTGGATGGGTGAAGAAGGCCGTCTGGGTCTGATCGCTGGAACTGCCAAGTACAACGAAGGCGGCTTCCTGGCGGCGTTTGAGGCGCTGGCGAAGTGGCAGCCCTACCTGCCTGCCGGTTATGAAGCCCAGGCCTACCCGGACTCGCAGGTGATGTTCGCCACCGGTCTTGGCGCGATCTATCCTGCCGGCTCATGGGATATCTCGACCTTCAACGCGCAGGCTGACTTCGCTCTGGGCGCATTCAAGCCGCCGGTTCCGGATGGGCAGGAAACCTGCTACATCAGCGACCATACCGACATCGCCATGGGCATGAATGCCGCCAGCCCGAACGCCGAAGCCGCCCGCACCTTCCTGTCGTGGATGGCGACCGAAGAGTTCGCCAACCTGTACTCGAACGCGCTGCCTGGCTTCTTCTCGCTGTCCAACTTCCCGATCACTCTGGAAGACCCAATTGCCCAGGAATTCGTGAGCTGGCGCCAGGAATGCCAGTCCACTATCCGCACCGCCTACCAGATTCTCTCGCGTGGTGAACCGAACAACGAGAACGATCTGTGGGCTGCCAGCGCCGCCGTCCTGAACGGGGCGATGACCCCGCAGGAAGCTGCTGACATGGTGCAGTCTGGCCTGGAGAAGTGGTACGAGCCGCAGATGCCCAAGTAGAGACAGTGCTGCGAGACTGAAGTAGATAGTTACACCGTCGGGGCGGTTCGATTGAGCCGCCCCGATCCTTCGACCACCCCAAATAGAGCTTGCTGTATATGAACTCAAACCGAAAATCCTTTCCCTGGCATATTGTGGTTTTCCTCGCCCCGGCGATCCTGATTTATACCGCCTTCATGATTTTCCCATTGGTGGATTCGCTGCGGCTGAGTCTGTTCGCGCCCAACGAAACGGGGCAGGAAGTTTTCGTCGGCCTTAGCAATTACACACGCTTGTTCACCGATGAACTGTGGGCGCCGCGTCTATGGGGTGCGCTCCGCAACAATTTCGTCTTTTTTGCCATCCACATGCTGGTACAAAATCCGATTGCTCTTTTTCTGGCGTCTCTGCTCAGTTCGCGCTTCATCCGGGGCCGCAGTATCTACCGCACGCTGATCTTCACCCCGACGGTGCTGTCCGTTGTTCTCATTGGCTTTATCTGGAAACTGATCCTCAGCCCGCTGTGGGGGCGTTCGCTGTTCCAGCCAATCGGCATCAACCCAGGCCCGCTACTGGGCGTACCAGAGACAGCCCTCCCGGCGATTTCACTGATATCGGTGTGGCAGTGGATCGGCGTACCCATGATGCTGTTCCTGGCCGCGCTGATCGGCATCTCCGACGAGATCGTCGAGGCTGCCCGCGTGGATGGCGCGACTGGGTGGGATGTCTTCTGGCGCATCAAGCTGCCGCTTATCATGCCGACGGTCGGCATCGTGGCCGTGCTGACCTTCGTCGGCAATTTCAACGCCTTCGACCTGGTGTATACCATGCAGGGCGCGCTTGCCTCGCCGGAGTTCTCCACCGATCTGCTCGGCACACTCTTTTACCGCACCTTCTTCGGCTTCCAGCTTCAACTGGGCAGCCCGACGATGGGCGCGACTGTGGCTGGGGTGATGTTCCTCATCATTCTGGCGGGCGTCCTCATCTATCTGTACATCTTCCAGCGCCGACTGCTGCGCGTCGAGAATTGACCATGACGACACTGCTCCTACCCCGCCGCCTGCCCTCCATCCAGATCGCACTGGCGCATGCAGCGCTGATCGCGTATACCTGCCTGGCGCTTTTCCCGGTTGTTCTGGTAGTCAACAACTCCTTCAAGGAGCGCAATGCTATCTTCCGCCAGCCGTATGCGCTGCCCACCGCCGAGACCTTCAGCCTGGTTGGTTACGAGACCGTCCTCGGTCGCGCTAACTTCCCCGGCTACTTCGGCAACAGCCTGATCGTCACCGTGGCCTCACTCGTGCTGATCTTCTTGAGCGGGACGATGGCTGCCCATGCGCTGGCCGAATACGACTTTCGCGGCAACCGGCTCATCGGCCTGTACATGGCGCTGGGCATCATGGTTCCAATCCGACTGGGCACAGTCAGCATCCTGCGGTTGATCGTCGGCGTGGGAATGGTCGATACGCTGGCCGCCCTGATCCTGGTCTATACGGCGATGGGGCTGCCGCTGGCGGTCTTTGTCCTCAGCGAATTCATGCGTCAGATTCCCCGTGATCTCAAAGACGCTGCCCGCGTGGATGGAGCCAGCGAGTACCGCATTTACCTGATGACACTGCCGCTCATCCGCCCGGCCATCGGCACAGTCATGGTGTTCAATATGATCCCAATCTGGAACGACCTGTGGTTCCCGCTGATCCTGGCTCCGTCCGAACGCAACAAGACCATCACCCTGGGGGCGCAGGTCTTCCTGGGACAGTTCGTGAGCGACTGGAACGCGGTGCTGTCCTCGCTGACGCTGGCCGCGATCCCGGTAGTGCTGCTGTACATCATCTTTTCGCGCCAGTTGATTGCCGGCCTGACAGCTGGAGCTGTCAAATAGCCTGTTCGCCAGAGGAAGAGCTGCAATGTTGAAAGTGGGTCTCATCGGCAGCGGCTTCATGGGATCGACCCATGCCGCCGCTTGGTCTACGCTCCCGGTCGAATTGGTGGGCATCCGCTCGCTCGAAGACCGGGTTGCCCAACAGCTTGCCAACCGCTATCACAGCCGTTCGGTCGCATCACTGGATGAACTAATCGAGTCCGTTGACGTGGTAGATATTTGCGTGCCGACCGATCTACATTATGAGATGGCGCTGCAAGCCGCCCGCGCCGGCAAACACATCATCTGTGAAAAGCCGCTGGCGCGGACTTACCAGCAGGGCAAGGAGATGATCGCCGCCTGCGAAGCATCTGGCGTGATGATGCTGGTCGCTCACGTGGTGCGCTTCTTCCCGGAGTATGCCCTGGCAAAGGCCGCGGTCGAACGCGGAGACATCGGCAAGGTGGCGGTGCTGCGCCTGACCCGCTGCGCGTATCATCCGCGCGTGGAATGGTTCCTCGATCCGGCTCGATCCGGCGGTTTGATCCTCGACCTGATGATCCACGACTTCGATTATGCTCGTTGGGTAGCAGGCGAGATCGAAAGCGTCTATGTCCGCAGTGTGCGCGGCCTTGACCCCACTGCCCCGGAAGATTACGCCCTCGCCATCCTCAAGCACACCAACGGTGCGCTCAGCAACATCGAGGGAGCCTGGGCGTATCCCACTGGGATGTTCCGCACGGCGCTGGAGATCGCTGGCGATGCCGGGCTGATCGAGCATCCGGCAGGCAGTTCCGTGCCGCTCGAAATCCACTTGAAGACCACCCCCGGCAGCGATGCTCCTGCCGTCGGCCTGCCCTCTAGTCCACTGGCCGAAGACCCCTATACAGCTGAGATCAGGCATTTCTGCGATCTGCTGACTGGGAAGGCCGCCACGCCGCGTGTGACCGCCCAGGACGGCTTGGCTGCGCTGCGCATTGCTCTGGCCGCCATCGAATCCGCCCGCGCCGGACGTCCCGTCCGCATCGAGGAGGTGCAGTGATGCGCGTCGGTATCCTCAGCTTTGCCCACCTACACGCCGAAGCCTATCTGCCCATCCTTCAGTTGATGCCTGGCGTCGAAGTCCTTGGCGTCGCCGATGACAACCTCGAACGCGCCCGCTACTTCGGCTCTCTATTCAGCGTGCGCGTCTTCGAGACCTACGCTGCGTTGCTGGCCGAAAAGCCGGAGGCGGTCGTCATCTGCTCGGAGAATGCCCGGCATCTGCTGCTCGTCCAGATGGCGGCTGAAGCCGGGGCGCATATCCTGTGCGAGAAACCGCTGGCAACCAGCACCGCCGATGCCAAGGTCATCATCCAGGCGTGCAAACGAGCGGGCGTGCATCTCATGACCGCCTTCCCAATGCGCTTCAGCAGCCCGGCGCAGGAAATCAACACGCTGATGCGTTCAGGGAAACTGGGACGCATCTACGGCTGCAATGCTACCAACCAGGGCGCGCTGCCGGAGTTCCATCAAGCTAACAACCTGCTCTTCCTCAAGAGAGACTGGTTCGTCGATAAGGCGCTGGCTGGCGGCGGCGCGATGACCGACCACATCGTCCATCTGGCCGACCTGCTGCGCTGGTATTGGGAATCGGAAGTGATCGAGGTCTATGCCGCCTCTAACACCATCCTACACGCGGGCAAAGTCCAGGTGGAAACAGGCGGGCTGGTCATGCTGACCTTTGCCAACCGCGCTTTCGCCAGCATCGACTGCTCGTGGAGCAAGCCGGCCTACTATCCGACGTGGGGTGGGCTGAAATTGGAAATTGTGGCGGAGAATGGTCTGGCTGTGATGGACGCTTTCAAGCAGACCATGACGGTTTACAGCCACCGTGTTGGTCGGCCACAGTTCGCTTATTGGGGATCGGACGCCAACGCCGGTATGCTGGCCGAGTTCATCGCCGCGTGCCGTGACAACCGTACTCCTTCGGTCACCGGGGAGGACGGACTCCGCGCAGTCGAGATCGTTGAGGCTGCATACCAGTCAGCCGAATCCGGGCAACCGGTGCGGATGCCGGGCTAACTGCCGTCCATGTCGGACTGACCGTCACGTCCATACATCGCCGTCAGCGCCTTCACCATCAGGGTGCGTTCGGCCTGAGTCAACTCGGCATTTGGATGCAACAGCAGATACACCCAGGGCGGCATGTCGTTATAAATATGCCACTGGATATCATCGACATCGAAGGACTCCGGCGGATCTTCCGAGAAGTTCATTGCCTGACGGCCCTTGTTCACCTCACGTGTGATGATCCACGAAAACGGCGCGATATTGGAATACCACGGCCAAACCGTCTCATTGCTGTGACAGTCGAAGCACGACCGACGAACCATCCGCTCGGTTAGTGGCGAGTCCCAGGCGACCACCGCTGTCACAGGTGGATTGGGATCGCGCTTCAGCACGCTAATGAAGTCCCCCACCGGGATAATCTGTATGACAATGAAGCCGATCAGGATGAAGGCGGCGATTCCGACAATGATTCTGCGCGGCATGATCGTCCTCGCGTATCTGCTTTAAGATCATGCTACACCGGCTTTAACAGATCTGAATGTATGTTTTACCCACCGATCATCTTACGGCCCATAGTCTATCCCTTCGCCGTAGCACTCTGTGGGCACATCGACGAAGCAGCTTTGGTTGCCGTTTGCCGTCATCTCAATCACCAAGCGGTCGGGGAAGCGTGCCAGGATTGCTGCTCGCACCCCTTCCTGCTGGTTGTCCCAAGCCGCTACAATCGGCGTGTCCAGGAATGGCCCGGTGCTGGACATCAGGCTGCCATAGGAGCGCCATTTCACATCTGTTCCGCTGACGATCACCAGCACCGGACGGTCATTGACGCGCCGCCGCTCGACAGCTTCGATCAGCGCCGGGCTGACCCAGTTGAAGCGGTACAGCGCCACAATGCGTGGGGTGCTGTAGGCATAAAGACTGTATCCTAATGCAAAGGCAAGCAGGATGATTACCGGCCAGCGCCCGATCTGCCGTGCCAGCCAGCTCAGCGGCAGGGCGCTCAGCAGCGCCAGCGCAGCGAGTGCCTCGAAATAGTAACGGGTGCTGTAGCGCTGCGATCCAACCCAATAGGTGATGTGCAGGCCGACCAGCCCCAACGCTACCGCCAGCAGCAGCCATGTCCAGGTCTGGCGTTCCCTTTCGTGTCGCAGCAGCGATGAATTGCTCGACATCAGAAACCCAAACGGGATTACCCACCACAGTGCTGCTGCGCCCATCCAGAGCAGCGCGAAATCGCGACTCCGCAGGGTATCGACGGGCAGGTTGGTGGTCAACATGAAGGCTGCTGCCCCCGCCGCCAGCCAAATGCCCCACAGCCACCAACGCTGCCCCAGTCCGACCAGCAGACCGAAGGGCAACAGCACCCAGCTCAAGCCGACATTCGGCCAATACACCGCGTCATTGCGGAGATGCTGCCGCAGCGCCGGATCAATCTGTCCATCGGCCCCGAACATGGTTCCCATCTGCCATCCAAACAAATCCGCCGCCGTCAGCGAGAGGTCCCAGCGGGTCTGACGCACGCCTTTTTCCAAGGTGTGCCCACTGCGGCCGTAACCCTCACCAAATCCCGCCCGGTCATAAGGCCAGGTCAGCAGATATAGGTTCTGCCCCGGATTGCCCGTCGCCGCCGCGTTGTAGATCGGGATCAGTGATCCCAGACCAAGCGTCACTAGCGACAGGACCGCCAACCCACGGAACAGTCGCCCTCTCTGGTTATTCACGGTCTTTACCAACCGGATCAGGCTCCAGACCATGAAGGGCGCGGCCAGCGCAACCGCCGCCAGCGGCCGGATCAGCAGCGTCAGCCCCAGCGCAGTCCCAGCCAGCAAACCCCAGCGCAGGGAGCGAGGGGATCGCTCCAGACGCCAATAAGCGAACAGGAAAAGCACTGCCGTGCAGAGCGCCGCCGTGTGACTCATCAGAGTGCCATTGAGGAGCAGTGCCATCGGCGAGAAAGCCGTCAGCGCCGCCGCGAACAGCCCGGTATCGGGGTCAAAGACTTCGTACCCCAGCCGGTAGACGAGCGCGACCGTCAGCGCACTCAGGAAAGCATTCACCACCCACAGCTGACCCATCAGCACGCCAAACATCAGCAAACCCGGCCAACCGAGCGAATACTTGCCGAAGCGCAACCCATCCCGATCCTGGACGAAAGGCTGCCAGAACGGCCGGGCCGGTTCCGGCGACTCAATAACGATCTGCCCGCGCGCCAGCACCCGCGCCTGGAACTGGTAGGTCAGTTCATCCTCCAGGTGCGGCAGCCGCTCGAAGACTGAACGGCTCACCAGCCCACTCATTCCGAAGGTGAACAGGCACAACGCCAGTACCAGCGCTGCCGTTCCAGGTCCGATGCTGGCCTTCCTGGTATCTTGACAGTTGTTCAATGCGTTTTCTCTCAGCTTGTTTGCTGTGCGATATCTCGCGGCATTATACCCTGCTCATGCCCCGCCGAACTCGGACTTGGCAGAGGCGAACAGCCCTGTTTATAATGAAAGCCTTAAATTCGGGCGAAATCCGGCTCGGAACCGGTTTGATTGAAGGACGTTTTCGAGATGAAGGTACTCCTCATTGCCGATGTGTATAAGCAGGGTGTGGCCGGCGAAGTAGTCGATGTGGCCGATGGATACGCGCGTAATTATCTGATCCCCAAGAAGCTAGCCGTCAAAGCCACCCCTAACGAACTCAAGCGGTCGGAGAAACTGCGGGAAACCGCCGCTGCCCGCAAAGCCGAGTTGGAGAACCGCCTGAACGATCTTGCCCGCCAGATCGACGGGGTGGAACTGGTTTTCGGACGGCGCGCCGCCAATACGGGCAAGCTCTTCGGCTCGGTCACAACCACCGAGATCGCTGAAGCGCTGAATGCCAAAACGGGCATCGACATCAACCGCCGCCGCATCAGTCAGCAGGCGCTTCGCGAGGTCGGCACGTTCATGATTCCTGTTCGTCTGGGTACGGAAACCTCGCCGATATTGAAGGTTGTGATCGTCCGGGAAGATGAACTCAAAGACTATCTGGCTCGCCAGCAGTCCGGCGAAGCGGCTCCGTCCCCGGTGGTCGAAGAAGCCGCCGTGGTGGAAGCTGACTCGGCTCCGGCTCCAGCGGGCGAATAGACCATCCTCGATCCAGTGATGCGCAGGCAGCCCCGCCCGGCCAAACCGCCGTGTACGGGGCTGTCTGTTTTTCGATGAGCAGGTCAGGTGGACTCACAGGCGCTCGGACGCTATCTGCGTGAAACCCGTGAAGCGAAGGAACTGACGCTCGAAGATGCCGAGCGTGCCCTGCGGATCCGGCAGCGCATCCTCGAAGCCTTCGAGCAGGGCCAGTTCATCTTCTCCGACGCTTCGACCGTGCAGATCCGCGGGTTCGTCCGCAACTATGCCCGCTTCCTCGGCCTGGATGAAGAGCGCGTCGTCGCGTATTACGAATCCGCTCTTCAGGAAGCTGCCCATCCCCGGCGGCGGAGCAGCCGCCGTCAAGGACCGTCCGCTGTTCATAGTCCGTCAGCACCGCGCCGCATCACCGATACCAATCCTTCGCTGCCGGCTGTCCCGGTCGTGCTGGATCGCCCGACCCGCCGCCGGGCGCTGGTCAACAGCGTGCTGATGCTGCTCACCGCCGCGGCTTCCATCGCGGTGATCGTCTTTGTCGTCTGGCAGCTTCTCGGCCAACCCCGCCAAGGCGACTTCGGCTTGGGCGCTGCCGATACCAACATCCTCGGCCAGCTTCCGCCGACATCCACGTTTACCCGGATCGCGCCCACGCTGACGCCTTTTACAACGCCGACTCCACTGGCGCTCGTCCAGCAAAACTTCAGCGGTTCCGGCATCCTCGTCACCGTGACCTTGACGCAGCGTTCCTGGCTGCGGGCTTCATCGGATGGTGTCCAGCGCTACCAAGGCATCGCCCGACCGGGCGAAATCCTGGAGTTTTCCGCCCAGGAGAACGTCACCATCAACGCCGCCAACGCTGAAGCGTTGAGCGTAATCTACAACGGCCAGCCTCAGCCCGTGTTCGGCGGACGTGGGCAGCGCGTGGATCTGGTCTTCACACGGACTGGAGTAGATGTCAGTTCGGGACCTGGTTTCGAGCCGACCTCAGAATTCACCGCTACGCCGCTGCCGCAGGCCAACATCGATGTCGGCGCGACGATCGCTGCCCTCACGCCGTCGCCCACGCCTGGCCCTAGCCCGACGCCAACCCAGACGCTCACGCCCTCGCCGACGCCCATTCCCAGCGATACACCGATACCGACTCCAACTGTTACCCTGACGCCATCGATTACGCCGACGCCCAGCGACACACCGCAACCTTCGCTCACGCCGACGCAGACGGCGGTACTGCCACCGCGCGTTACCCAGGAAGGTCTGCCGCCGACCAAACCGCCGGGATAACCTAACCACAAGGAAGCAATGCCATGCTCGAAAAGACCGGTTTCAGCCTCTCTCTGCCACAGTGGGCCATCGACGAGATGGCGCGGTTACCGACTTACTTTCCTAGCCTGGAAGAGCGCATGGCTGCGGTCATTCGCTTTTCCCGGCTGAACTTTGAGAACGGCACGGGCGGCCCATTCGCCGCTGGCATCTTCGAGCGCGACAGCGGCCGTCTAGTCGTCATCGGCGTGAACCGTGTAGTCGCCTCCAACTGTTCGTCGGCGCACGCCGAGATTATGGCCTTTTCGGTCGCTCAGCAGATTCTGAACACCTGGGACCTGGGCGCGCCAGGTCTGCCCGCTCACCAGATCGTCGTCAACTGGCGGCCGTGCGCCATGTGCTACGGCGCGGTGGTCTGGTCGGGCGTGCGATCGCTCGTCACGGCGGGCAGCGGCCCAGAACTCGAAGAAATCACCGGTTTCGATGAAGGCCCTATCCATCCCAACTGGATGCAGGAACTCAAGCGCCGGAGCATCGAGGTGGTCGATAACGTCCTGCGCGATGAAGCCATCGCCGTCTACCGCGCATTCGCCGCCAGCGGGGGACTGGTGTATAACGGACGGCAGGGCGCTATCGAATGAGGTAAAACCATGCCGCAGTCACTCCAGGCCACGCTCGATTTCCTGACCGATCTGCGCTTCAACAACTACCGCGAGTGGTTTGAGGACAACCGCAAGCGGTATGACGTGGCGCGGGCAGCGGTCGAAGCCCTGGTCGCGGAGATCATCGGCGGATTTGGCGATGTGGAAGACCTCGGCAAGACGACACCGAGGGACTGCCTGTTCCGCATCCACCGGGATGTGCGCTTCAGCAAGGACAAGACGCCCTATAAGACAGCAATGGGCATCGTCATCGGGAACGGTGGGCGCAAGTCCACAGGCCGTTCCTACTATCTGCACATCGAGCCAGGCGACGGTTCGTTCATCGCCGCCGGGGTCTACGATCCGACGCCGGAGCAGCTTAAGGCTATCCGGGCGGCTATCGCGGAAGATGCGGCTCCACTCCGCAAGATCATCGCGGCGCGGGATTTCACCCGCTACTTTGGCGCATTAGGAGGCGAGCGCCTCAAGACCCCGCCCAAAGGCTACAGCGCCGATCACCCGGCCATCGATCTGCTCAAGCACAAGCAGTTTCTGGCCAGCCACGCCCTGACCGACGATGATCTGCTGCGCGACGACTTCGCGGCTCACTTCATCGCGGTAGCCGCCGCACTCAAGCCGCTCGAAAGCTACTTCCAGGACATCTTCCGCAGAATGCCTCCGGGCTGAGGGGGCTGTCATCAGGGCCTTTGCAAAGCTGCGTGGGCGGCCCACCGGGTCGCCCCTAGGCTGAGTCGCCTTTGCGTTGGATTTCCCATCAGTACATCCTCTGCTGTCCTCACCCTGAAGGTGAGCGGGCAAGCCACTGGGTCGCCCCTACGCGGAGCCGACAGCCTGAGCGGTGAAGAATACCGGGTTTTGTGGCGGCAATGGCGTCAGCGCCGTCCATGTCATTTGTGTTAGCGAGAGAATAAAATTTAATATTTCATAGTTTATCATTGATAGAAAAATGCAAGTCGATGAGAGAAATGATAAGAATGATAAGAATGAGAATCGTTCAAAACATGAGAATTGTGAGAATCGTGGGAAAAGTCGTCCGTGCCGGACGATTTGCGGAAACTGCGGCAATTCCGGGCTAATGCCTTACATGTAAGGAACGGTTGTTGCAGTCGGTGCAGGTGCAACTGGGCGATTCTTGCCACAACGCTGCGATGCGATAGTCGCATTTGATAGGTTGTGAAGGTGCAGCGGGCAGTCCTCACTCCTGGCCTTTCCCGAACGCTCGTTTCGCTGGCTGGGAGAGGGAGTTTGCTGCTCCTAATACCAGGATAGCACAAAATGGGTGGGTTAGGGTGACATTTTGTCTACTTTTGCGCCATAAAATCGGAGGGAATAAGAAATCCACCACAGAGGTACAGAGAACACCGAGAAAAGCGAAGAATTGAACCACAGAGACACAGAGGACACAGAGATCATACGGAGGGGTTGGGTAAAAAATCTTAACCGCAAAGTCCGTTTGAAAGGGGGTTCTGGGCAAGGGGCGGGGGTGTTTTCAGAAGAGTGAGCCGTTATAATGGCGCTCCCAACACAACAGGATCAACCAACCGATGGCGTCTCGCAAAGATAAATACTACCTGCTGAGCCTGGGCTGCTCGAAGAACACGGTGGACAGTGAAAGCATCGCCCAAGTACTGCACCAGAATCACATGACGGGCGTCGAACGCGCCGCACAAGCCGAAGTGCTGATCGTGAACACCTGCGGCTTCATTGACGCAGCCAAGCAGGAGAGCATCGACGCGCTGCGCGATCTGGTCGAGCATAAGCGCAGCGGCCAGATGGTGATCGCGGCGGGCTGTCTGTCGCAGCGGTATGGGGCGAATCTGGTGCAGGAAGTGCCAGGGTTGGACGGGGTGATCGGCACGCGGCGATGGATGGACATCTTCGATCTGATTACCCGGCTGCGGGATCGCCAGCACCCCGAACCGCTGTATCACCTGCCGATGGAGGCACGGACGGTCGGACTGGATGAGCGCGGCGTCGTGCGAGCCAGCGTACAGGGGGCCAGCGCCTACGTCAAGATCGCCGATGGCTGCCGGCGTCCGTGCGCGTTCTGCGCGATCCCGAAGATCAAGGGAACGGCGGTGAGCCGCCCTATCGAGTCGATAGCGCGCGAGGTGGTTCAGCTTCATGAACAAGGGGTCAAAGAGATCATCCTGATCGCGCAGGACTTGACGGATTACGGGTATGATCTGGGGCTGAAGGATGGGCTGGCGCATCTGCTGGAGGCTATCGTCGGGGCTGCGCCGGATGTGCCGTGGATTCGGCTGATGTATGCCTATCCCGGCTATGTTACACCGCGGCTGATGGAGACGATGGCGAAGCACAAGCAAATTCTGCCGTATCTGGATATGCCGCTCCAGCACGGTCACCGGGATACACTGCTGCGGATGAAGCGCCCGGCCAAGATCGAATGGGTATATGAGACGGTCGGGAAGCTGCGGGCGATGATCCCTGGTCTGGCGGTGCGGACGACGTTCATCGTGGGGTATCCGGGGGAGACCGACGCGGAGTTCGAAGGTCTGCTCCAGTTCATGCGCGACCTTGAGTTCGACCGGGTGGGGGCGTTCAAGTATTCATTCGAGATTGGGACGCCGAGCGCCGCGCTGCCGCATCAAGTGGCCGATGAGGTCAAGCAGCAGCGCTGGGAAGCATTGATGGAACTCCAGCAGGGGATCAGTCTGGCGAAGAATCAGGCGCTGGTGGGGAAGACGCTGGATATTCTGGTGGAAGGCCACGGCCAGAGCGAGGACGGAGAGGGCCGGGCGGGTGGTCTCATCAGCCTGGGGCGGAGCTACCGCGATGCGCCGGAGATCGACGGCTATGTGCTGGTAGAGGGGGAAGTGCCGGTCGGGGAGATCGTCCCGGTACGGATTACGGGGGCGACGACGTATGATCTGATGGCGACGGTGGAGACGGGCGCGCCAGTGGTCATCCAACCGGGGAAGGTGTACGGGGAGGGGATGATCGATCTGACGGCGATCTGAGGAAGAGAAGAAAAGACGAAATTGAACCGCCAAGACGCCAAGGACGCCAAGATCATACGGAGACGGGTGGGGATATACAGAGCAGACGCAAAGGGCGCAAAGGTCAGGAGTCGGGGGAGTCGTCGTGGGGGGAGGCG